>JAECRA010000068.1 GCA_015999985.1 Comamonadaceae bacterium | reverse complement strand
GTCTGACCGAAGAGAGCGAAGTGAACGAAGGGAGTTCTGCCGCGCCGCCCCTTGCGCGAGCACCGGAGGTTGCCCGGAGCGAAGCGCAGGGACACGGACAGCGGGGCCGCCTTTTTCTGCCTAGCTCTTTTTGGCGGAGCAAAAAGAGTAGGTGCGCCGCCGGGCGCAAATCCCGGCCTCCGACCTCAAGGCAAGAGCGGAAGCCAACTAGTAACCGCAGCGATCGATCAACCGCTGCTGGCCCTCACCCCAACCCTCTCCCGCCAGCGGGAGAGGGGGAAGGGCAGTGACGCCCCGCCCGAATACGCTAGCGATGACCATCCTGCAGAGCGTCGCGCTGAGCCCGCGAAGCACTCAAATCGATTCCAACCGCCACAAATCCTGAACATCCTCACGTGCACGAATCAGCCGCGATTTCTGCCCATCAACCATGACCTCAGCAGCCCGCGGCCGCGAGTTGTAGTTGCTGCTCATACTCATGCAATAGGCACCGGCAGAGAGCACTGCCAACAGGTCACCAGCCTGCACGGCCAAGCTGCGATCACGGCCCAGCCAGTCACCACTTTCGCACACCGGGCCTACCACGTCGTACTCCACAGCAGTCGCCTCGCGCGGCTGAACCGGCACGATCTGATGAAACGCCTCATAGAGCGCCGGACGTGGCAGGTCATTCATAGCCGCATCCACAATGCAGAAGTTTTTCTGCTCGCCCGGTTTGAGGTATTGCACCTCCGTGACGCAAACACCTGCGTTGCCGACCAGTGAACGGCCGGGCTCGATCATCACAGTCCGGTCGCCAAACCCGCGGGCATCCAGACGCGCCAGCAAACGGGCCCACAGCGCATCCGCAGCAGGTGGAGTGTCTCCGTTGTAATTGATGCCCAGCCCACCGCCGAAGTCGATGTGGTGAATGGGAATCCCGGCCGCCTCTATCGTGGTCACCAGGTCAAGCACGCGCTCCATAGCTTCCAGGTAAGGTGCTTCTTCGGTGATTTGCGAGCCGATATGGCAGTCAATGCCCACCACACGGAGCGCAGGGAGAGCGGCCGCACGTTGATACGCCATGAGCGCGTCTTCGTGGGCAATGCCAAACTTGTTGCCCTTCAAGCCAGTGGAAATGTAGGGGTGCGTCTTGGCATCCACATTGGGGTTCACGCGGATGCTGACGGGAGCCACTACGCCAGACTCCAGCGCCACTTCGTTCAGCACGTCCAGTTCGGCCAGGCTTTCAACGTTGAAGCATCCCACTCCAGCTTGCAAGCCCTGACGCATCTCCTGGCGGGTCTTGCCGACCCCTGAGAAGATGATCTTGGCTGGCTCGGCCCCAGCGGCCAAGGCCCGCTCAAGCTCGCCGGAGGAAACGATATCGAAGCCGCAGCCTGCGTCAGCGAGAAGTTTCAGGATCGCGAGGGAGGAATTAGCCTTCATCGCATAGCAAATCAGCGATTTTCGCCCGGCCAGACCACGTTGATAGGCGGCCAGTGCTGAAAGGACTGCGGCTTGCGAATAAACAAAAAGCGGCGTGCCGAACTGGGCGGCCAGGGCGCGGATAGTCACCTGCTCAACGACCAACTCGCCGTCGCTGTAGGATACAAAAGGACCACCTGGCAAGGCGGATGAGTCTGAAGGCTGGTGATTCATTGGGTTTCGGGCAGATTGGGCAGGGGCGATGGCCGCGGTGCTTGCTCAGTGGGCGTAGCAGCCGCAGGCGAGCCTGTGGCGTTCTTGGGTTTACCAAATACGGTTTGCGGCAGCGTAGCGCGTTCCGCAGCGGGAACGGTAGGCGGAATGACCAGAGCTCCCTTCTGCCCACAGCCGGTCAATATGACCGCAATGATGGGTAGGGCAAAGCTGAGGGCTAGAATTCTTAGAGGCTGCAGCATCAGTGGCATATGAAACGATTGTAATGACCGACCTTGAATATCAAAATCTCGCTGAAATCTTGCTGGCCCGCATCGAGGCCCGCTGTGACCAGCTCAACGAGTCCACGGATGCCGATATCGACAACCAGCGAGTGGGCGGCATGGTGACCCTGGCATTTGCCGACGGCAGTCAGGTGATCGTCAATCTCCAGAAACCGCTGCAAGAGGTGTGGCTGGCAGCGCGCTCCGGCGGTTATCACTACCGTCACGACGGCCAAGTCTGGCGTGATACCAAGACCAACGAAGAGTTCTTTGAAAGGCTCACGGCCAGTGTGAGCGAGCACGCGAGAATGCCTTTGGTTTTCAGCGCCTGAACTGCCCCAAACTGAGCCCGCATCGCCAACCGAAAGCCTAGTCTTCGATTAGAGGCAGGTCCCCAGGCGCAGCTTGGGCGTTTGCCAGAAACCGAAGCGAGTCCAATTGAACACGCTTCGATTCTTGCCGAGCTGCAAAATCCTTAGTTCTTGAAGAGATCCAGAATGCGGTTGCGTTCCTCAGAGGGCGCCTGTGTCTCCTGGGGCGCCTCCGCTGGCGGGGTCAGTCCGGCGCCACCCAGGTGGCTGATACCGCCGCCACGAGCATATTCTTCGTAGTACCAGTCGCTACCGACGTTGACAACGCCTTCAGGGGGAGTGAGTTGCGCGACCGGTACGCCCTTCAGCGCCGTCTGCATGAAGTCAATCCAGATCGGCAGCGAGAGCCCGCCACCTGTTTCCCGGGCGCCCAGGTTGCGCGGCGTGTCATAGCCCATCCAGACCACGCCCACCAAGGTGGGTTGATAGCCAGCGAACCATGCGTCCATGGAATCGTTGGTCGTACCTGTTTTGCCGAAGAGATCGGGCCGTTTGAGCGTGGCCTGAGCCTTTGCTGCCGTGCCACTGCGTGCGACTTCCTGCAGCATGGTGTTCATGATGAAGGCGTTTCGGGCGTCAATGGCGCGGTTGGCCTCGCTAGGTTGCGCTGGTTGTCCGTCTACAAGGATCTTGCCGGTGTGATCTGTCACGCGGGTAATCAGGAACGGATTGACGCGGTATCCGCCATTGGCGAACACTCCGAACCCAGCTGCCAGTTGCATGGGTGTAACCGACCCAGCACCCAGCGCCATAGTCAGGTAAGGCGGATTGCGTTCTGCATCAAAGCCAAACCGTGTGACCCAGTCCTGGGCGTACTGTGGTGTGATGGACTGCAGCACCCGGATGGAAATCATGTTTCGTGAGCGCGCCAGGCCACGCTTCATGCTCATGGGGCCCTCAAAACCACCTTCATAGTTCTTGGGCTCCCAAGGTTGTCCTCCTGTCACGCTGCTGTCGAAGAACAAAGGCGCGTCGTTGATGACCGTTGAAGGTGAAAAACCTTTTTCGAGCGAAGCGGAATAGACAAACGGTTTGAAGCTTGAGCCCGGCTGCCGCCAAGCCTGGGTTACATGGTTGAACTTGTTCTTGTCAAAGTCAAATCCTCCGACGAGTGCCTTGACAGCGCCGTTTCGGGGATCGAGTGCAACCAGGGCGCCCTCTACCTCAGGCAACTGAGCGAGATCCCACCCACCCTTGGCGTTTTTGACGACGCGGACGATGGCCCCGGGGCGTATGCGTATGGCAGGAGCCGCCTTGGTAGCCAAGCCACCTTGCACTCCCCGGAGACCGTCGCCGGTGACTTCCACCTTCTCGCCGTTCTGGCGCATGGCCACGACTTTCTTGGCCTCCGCATCTATCACCACGGCTGCCAGCAGGTTGCCTGTGTCAGGGTGATTGACCAGAGCGTCATCAATGGCATCTTCCAGTTCTGCTGGATCCTTGGGCAGGTCGATGAATTTTTCCGGGCCGCGATAGGCTTTGCGGCGGTCGAAGTCCAGTATGCCCTTGCGAAGCGCCTCGTAGGCAGCGTTCTGATCAGCAGAATTGATGGACGTGTAGACGTTCAGGCCGCGGTTATAAGTCTGGTCACCGTATTGGGCGAACATGAGCTGGCGTACCATTTCCGCAACATATTGGGCCTGAACGCGGGTACCCTCGCTGGGCGGACGGATGCGCAACTCTTCTTTTTTGGCCGTGGCGGCTTGTTCGGCGGTGATGAAGTCGTTTTCCTCCATGCGCGAAATGATGTAGAGCTGGCGGGACCGGGCGCGCGTAGGGTTGCTGATGGGGTTATTGGCAGACGGTGCCTGTGGCAACCCGGCCAGCATGGCGGCTTCGGCAATGGAGATGTCCTTCAGCGGTTTTCCGAAATACGCTTCGGAAGCAGCTGCAAAACCATAGGATCGATTCCCTAGGTAGATCTGGTTCATGTAAATCTCCAGGATCTGATCCTTCGTCAGCATATGTTCGAGCTTGAAGGTGAGCAGGATCTCGTAGATTTTGCGGGTGTATGTCTTTTCGGAAGACAAATACACGTTGCGTGCCACCTGCATGGTGATCGTGGAAGCTCCCTGGCTCTTCAACCGGCCCAGGTTGGCTATGGCTGCGCGGGCAACACCCACATAGTCCACCCCGTTGTGCTGATAGAAGCGGGCGTCCTCAATGGCCAGGACCGCGTCTTTCATGACCTGGGGGATTTCCTTGATGGGCGTCAAGTTGCGGCGTTCTTCACCGAACTGACCAATCAATGCGCCTTCTGCGGTGAACACGCGCAGGGGAAGTTTGGGCCGATAGTTGGACAACTCCGACACATCCGGCAGATTCGGGTAGGCGATCGCCAGCGCCATCAGACCGGCCATCACAGCACAGGCGACCGCGGCGAACAAGGCTCCAAATATCCACGCAAAGGCCTTGAGCATCCAGCTCAGCCATTTCGGGCTGTTGGCGCCGCGTTTGGTCGGGCCGCGCTCGGCCGGGCCACGGTTGGGCGGCGTGGCGCCTGAATTTTCTGTGGGCATACAGCGATTTCGATTAGTTAGTAGGCACTTCCGCGCAAGAGTGTGAGTTCCGGACTTCTTTTGAGCGAGGAAACAAGTGAATCATCATTGAAACGGAAGATAATGAATCGTTTTGATCGTTAGTTTTTGACAACGTATGCAACAGGATTCATCTCGGTTTTCCTTTACGCAGCAAAGACCTTGCTGCTAGCATTCAACTGAAGTATTAAGGTTGCACAATTGTGCGGTCGAAAGTAACCAGGTGCCTTCTTGACTATTGCCTCGATGTTCAGCCGACGACCTGCTCCTATGATTGGCATAGACATCAGCCCTTCAAGTGCGAAGCTGGTGGAATTGAGCAATGATCGCTCCTCAACGCTCACACTTGATCGCTGCGCGATTGAGCCTTTGGGGCGGGGCTGGATCAATGACGGCAATATCGAAAAATTCGATGAAGTGGTTGATGCCCTGCGCAGATTGGTCACGAAAAGTGGAACCAAGGCCAAGCAAGTGGCCATGGCCTTGCCAGCGTCAGTGGTTATCAGCAAAAGGATTATTTTACCAAGTGGCCTGAGTGAGCGCGAGATGGAGCTCCAAGTTGAATCCGAGGCCAACCAATATATCCCTTTCTCGCTGGACGAGGTAAGTCTTGATTTCTGCGTAGCGGGGCCTAGCGCCACCTCGGCTGGTGACATAGACGTTGTCATAGCGGCTTCACGCAAGGAGAAGGTGGAGGATCGCCAGGGCCTGGCCGAATCCGCGGGTCTGACACCCGTCGTGATCGACGTTGAATCCTATGCGTCCCGCCTTGCTGCGGGCCGGGTGATTGAGCGCCTACCGGGCGGAGGCGAGGATGCCGTGATTGCGTTGTTTGAGGTCGGGGCCACCACCTCTACGCTGCAGGCCCTGCGCAACGATGAACTTCTCTACGAACGCGACCAGATTTTCGGTGGAGCTCAGTTGACGCAGATGTTGGTTCGCCAATATGGGTTCACACTCGAAGAAGCCGAAGCCAAGAAGCGTGCCGGAGAGCTTCCGGACGATTTTGGGGCTGTTGTGCTGCGGCCCTACGTGGAGTCCCTGGCTCAGGAGATTGAGCGTGCCTTGAAGTTTTTCTTCACCAGCACGCCGCATCACAGGGTGGACTACGTGTTGCTCGCGGGTGGCACGGCGGGCCTTCTTGGCTTGACCGAAGCGGTTACCAAGCACACAACCTTTCCTTGCCACGTGGTCAATCCGTTCGAGGGAATGGAAATCGGGCGAGCAGTGCGTGAGAAGAAAATGCTGCGCGAGGCGCCTTCCTATCTGACGGCCTGCGGCTTGGCCATGCGGAGGTTTCTGCGGTGATTTTGATCAACCTGCTGCCCCACCGGGAGATGGCGCGCCTGGCCGCGCGCAAGCGTTTCAATGCGTCTCTTGTAGGCGCGGTCATGGGCGGAGCCCTGGTAGCTGCGGCCATTTATCTCTGGTACCAAGGGGCTATTTCCAATCAGCAGGACCGTAACGCCTTCCTGCAAAACGAAATCAAGGTGCTCGATACCGAGATCAAGGAAATCGCAACCTTGCAGGAGGAAATTGCAGCCCTGAAAGCGCGGCAACAGGCTGTAGAGGGCTTGCAGGCTGATCGTAATTTGCCCGTACATCTGCTTAATGAGGCTGTTCGCCAGTTACCTGAAGGCGTCTACCTCAAGAGTGTCAAGCAGGTCAATCGCAACGTTGTTCTCGCAGGGGTGGCTCAATCGAATGAGCGTGTATCTACCCTTTTGCGCAATCTGTCGCGCAATAGTGACTGGGTGACCAAGCCTGAGCTCGTCGAGATCGTCGCAGGCCGCATGGCCTTGTCGCCTCGTGAGCAGCGCATCGTCTACAACTTCGTTGTGCGCGTGCAATTGCAACAAGCCAGTGCTGCCCAGCCAGCGTCCACCCCGCGACCGGCGGTTCGACGCTGAGCGGCCGCCCAGCGTGCAACTAACTCCAAACATGGATATTCAAGGTTCTCTGAAGGCGGTTGGCGACCAGTTTCGTGGCTTGGACACCCGCGACCCCTCCTCGTGGCCCGCAATACCCCGCTACGCTTTACTGCTGGCCGTGGCCGCAGTGGTGCTCACGGTGCTCTGGTTTCTATGGCTGAAGGACTCGGACGAAGAACTGGAAGCCACCAGGGCCCGTGAACAGACTCTGCGCGCCGACTACAAGACCAAGCTTCAGAAGGCAGTCAGCCTGGAAGAGCTGAAGAAACAACGTGTCCAGGTCCAGCAGTATGTGACGCTGCTTGAAAAGCAATTACCTAGCAAGGCCGAGATGGACGCTTTGCTCTCAGACATCAACCAGGCGGGTATTGGGCGGAACCTGCAGTTCGATCTGTTCAGACCGGGTCAAGTTTCCATCAAGGATTACTACGCCGAGTTGCCCATTGCGTTGAAGGTCACCGGGCGCTACCACGACCTGGGTGCATTTACGGCGGATATTGCACACCTGTCGCGCATCGTGACGCTGAACAACATATCGGTCGGCCCCACCAATGACAAGTCCGGCACACTGGCGCTTGAGGCCACGGCCAAGACTTTCCGTTACCTGGATGCCAACGAAGTGGCGACACAGCGCGCAGCGGCTGCTGCCGCTGCCAAAAAGGGAGGCAGGAGGTGATGGCTTGCCTGCACAGAACCATTTGGCCGCTGCTCGCGATCTTGCCGCTGATCGGCTGCACATCTGCGGGTGAGGACGATCTGCGCCAATGGATGGCTGAACAGCGCCGTCTGACAGTGCCACGCGTCGCGCCTATCAGCGAGCCCAAGCAATATGTTCCGCTGGAATATACGGAGCTGACCGCCACGGACCCCTACAGCAGCTTGAGGCTGACCCAGGCCCTCAAGCGTGATTCGGATTCACCCAACTCGAGCGCCGCATTGCTGGCGCCCGAACTCAACAGACGCAAGGAGCCGCTTGAGGGCCACCCGCTCGACATCATGACCATGGTGGGAAGTCTGGAGCGCAAGGGGCAGCGCGTTGCGCTGATCAAGGTGGACAACCTTCTCTACCAGATACGAGAAGGTAACTACCTTGGGCAGAACTATGGACGGGTGATGAAGATCGCTGAAAGCGAAGTCACCTTGCGTGAAATTGTGCAGGATGCGGCGGGAGAGTGGATAGAGCGAAGCGCCGCACTGCAATTGCAGGAGAAAACAAGATGAGGAACTGGGTCTCTTTGGCGCGAGGTACCGTGCGCCGCCTGGCGCCGGGCTTGATCGCGCTTGTCGCGGCAAGTGGCGCGTGGGCGCAAGCCAGTATCGAATCTGTGACAGGATCGATCCAGGCCGGCACGGAGGTCGTGCGCATAGAGCTTTCGCAGCCTCTGTCCGCCATTCCGCAAGGTTTCGTCATTCAGTCGCCAGCCCGTATTGCGCTGGATTTCCCCGGAGTGGTCAATGGCCTGGGCAAGAGCACAGTCCCGGTCAATCAGGGCAACGTGCGGGCTGTCAACGTGGTGCAGGCAGGAGACCGTACGCGCGTTGTGCTGAACCTTACCCGTGCAGCCAACTACCGGGCAGAAGTACAAGGCCGTGCGCTCCTGGTGATGCTTGATTCCGCCGTGACGTCAGCACCTGCCAATGCGCCTGCACCCATGTTTGCAGAAACGCGTGCGCAGTCAGATGTGCTTCCCCTGCGAGACATTGACTTCAGGCGAGGCGTGGAGAGTGCTGGCCGCGTCATTGTGGACTTGCCAAGTAACCAGGTGGGCGTTGATATTCGCCAGCAGGGACCTGCCTTGGTGGTCGAACTCCTGAAAACCAGTTTGCCCGAAGGCTTGCGCCGCCGCCTGGATGTCAGCGACTTTGGTACCCCCGTGCAGACCATCACGACCACGCAGTCTGGCGATCGGGTTCGCATGACCATCGAACCCAAGGGCGCGTGGGAACACAGTGCCTACCAGAGCGATTCTCAATTGGTGGTTGAGGTTCGGCAACAAAAGGTCAACCCTGACAAGTTGACACAAGGCACAGGCTATGGGGGCGAAAAGCTGTCCCTGAACTTTCAGAATATTGAAGTTCGGTCTCTGCTGCAGGTGATCGCGGACTTCACAAACTTCAATATCGTTACATCTGATTCGGTACAGGGCAGCTTGACCTTGCGCTTGAACGATGTGCCTTGGGACCAGGCCCTGGACATCATCTTGCAGGCCAAGGGTCTGGGCATGAAACGCAGTGGCAATGTCTTGCAGATTGCCCCCAAGGAAGAATTGGCCGCGAAGGAAAAAGCAGAGCTTGAGTCCTTGGCTGCGGTGCAAAACCTTGAGCCCCTTCGCACGCAGTCGTTTCAGCTTAACTACACCAAGGCGGTGGATATCGCCAGGCAGTTGATGGGTTCCAGCCTCGGCGGCGCGGGTGGGATAGGCGGTGGCGCGGGCGCCACATCCGCCTCTCGTATCTTGAGCCCGCGTGGCAGTGTGATCGCAGAGCCTCGTACCAACCAGATTTTCGTCTCTGATATTCCTGCCAAGCTCACACAGATCCAGGAAATGATTTCCAAGCTGGATATTGCCGTGCGGCAGGTGTTGATTGAAGCCAGGATCGTGGAAGCATCGGACACGTTTGGGCGTTCGTTGGGCGTCAAGCTGGGCGGAGCGGACTTGCGTGGTGTCAATGGCGGAGACGCAGGCTACGGGCTTGGCGGTGGCAACCGCGTGGCCTTGGGCGGCTCGTACAATGCCGTCATTGGCAGCACAGTACCCGGCCAGTCGTCCTTGGTTACCTATCCGACCGGCGGTAACGTCACGGGCAGCACCAACTTCCTGAACCTTCCGGCCCAAGGCTTCAACGGCTACAACGCGCCCAGTCTTGCGCTTTCGCTGTTCAACTCTGCTGCGGGCCGCTTCCTGAACCTGGAAATTTCTGCCATGGAAGCAGACGGCAAGGGCAAGATTGTCTCCAGCCCCAGGGTAGTGACGGCTGACCAAACCAAGGCCACCATCGAGCAAGGTACTGAATTTGCCTATCAGCAGGCCACCTCAAGCGGTGCGACTGCCGTGGCCTTCCGCAAGGCCGTACTCAGCCTGGAGGTGACCCCGCAAATCACGCCCGAAGGCAATGTGATTCTCGATCTGATCGTCAACAACGACAGTCCGGGTGCCGTGGTGGCCAATGCCATGTCCATCAACACCAAGAAGGTTCAGACCCAGGTGCTGGTTGAAAATGGCGGAACCGTGGTGATCGGCGGCATCTTTACATTGACGGAGACCGAATCCGTCAACAAGGTCCCTGTTCTGGGCGATATTCCAGTGTTGGGAAATCTGTTCAAGAACCGGGCCAAAACCGCTGACAAGCAGGAAATGCTGGTCTTCATTACCCCGAAAATCATCAGTGATCGTAGCGCCATGCGCTGAGAGCCTATTTCAAGAGGTTGAGAAAAATGCGTAAATTCTTTTTGGGATTCTTGGTGCTGCTGTCGCTTGCGGTGGCTTCCTGCGGTGGCGGCGGTGGCTATGACGGCCCGTCGACACCCACTAACGCCTTGAGGATGACTCCGGCTATCAGCAGTGTCGGGATTTCTGTGGGCTACGTCGCGGCTGTGACGACGATTTCCCAGGGCGTAAAGCCCTACCATATTCTGTCTTCCGACCCATCGGTCAGTGCTCAGTTGCTTGACGATGGCACAGTCCTGGTTATGGGTAACTCCACTGGAACTTCCAAGGTGGCAATACAGGATTCGAGCGTCAATCAGGCGTCTGTTTCCTTTGACGTGACCGTCAAGGTCCAGGCTTTGGCCACATCGGTCGGGAATGCACTTTCCCTTCAGGCCGGCGAGTCGTCTACGTTCACCATCACAGGTGGGGTGGCGCCTTACACCGTCGAGAGTAACAATAACTCGATTGCGCGGGTGACGTCCCAAACTGGCGGCGTCATTACGGTGACTGGCCAGGCCGGAGGCTCTGCCGCCTTGTTGATTACTGATTCGATCGGTTCGACCTTGCAGATGGCTGTGACGGTCACCGCACCTAACTTCAACATTACGCCCAGTCCTGCAACGGGAATGGTAGGCACAGGCTTGGTGCTCTCTATTTCGGGAGGCACAGGTCCATTCACCGCGATCTCTTCCAACCCGTCGATCGCCTCTGCGACGATCAATGGTTCAACACTTAACGTTTCCTTGCTGAGTGCCGGAACCAGTACAGTGACCGTACGGGACGCGAGAGGCCAAAGCACCAACGTTGCCGTCACAGCTACCGCTGTGGCTACGGCAGAGATGAGCGTGAGCCCGCCAAGTGGTTCGGGCCAAGTGGGCACCAACATGATCTTGTTGGTCTCTGGTGGTATCGGACCGTATTCGGTGGTGTCGTCCAATCCGACCATTGTCGGTGCTGCGGTCAGTGGCAACCGAATTACAGCGTCTTTCCTGGCAGCCGGCACCAGCACGCTCACGGTGATTGATTCGATCGGCTCGTTCGTGGCTGTATCGTTGACTTCGACCCAGAACATCCCAACGCTGAGCGTCAACCCTCCTAGCGCAAGCGGCAGAGTCGGCACCAATATGGGGTTGACCATCATTGGTGGCAAGGCACCGTTTATCGTGGCGTCTTCCAATCCTGCGGTGGCATCGGTCACTCCGAGCGGAAACACCATAGGCGTCAGTTTCAATGCAGTGGGTACGGCCAACGTGACTGTGGTTGACGCCAACGGACAGGCTGCGACTGTGCCGCTGACCTCTACTATCAATACGACAGCGCTGACGTCCAACCCCACGCAGGCGACTGATACCGTTGGGCGTTCGGTGGTGTTTTCGCTGAGTGGAGGTATTGGACCGTACACGGCGGTGTCCTCCAATCCGCAACTCTCTACTGTCAGTGTCAACGGTTCTACGGTGACCGTTAGCCTCAATGCAGTGGGCGGCAGCACCATCACCGTGCGCGATGCACAGGGGCAGGTGCTTTCCTTGACAGTGACTGCTACAGCGGACGTACCGCCAGTTGGGTTCAAAATCACCCCTCCCAATCAAGCAGTACAGCAGAACGTCACCACGGGGCTGAGCTACATGCTCCATGGTACCGGCCCATTTGTAGCCGCATTGGCTGCAGGCGACACCACGATTGCGAGTGCCAGCGTCTCAGGCACTACGCTCACCATCGGTGTAGGCAGCAGCGGTAACCGCTGCATAGGCGCGGGCACGCGACAGGTCCAAGTCGTCGTGACGGACAATGCCAGTGGTCAGATCGCAACGGCCACGCAAACCATCGTGGGTGGAACGGGCGCCTGCCCTTGACGGCACACGTTGCCCTTGTGGGCATGCCCGGCTGCGGTAAGTCCACGGTCGGGCGCCAATTGGCCAAGCGATTGCAGGTGCCATTCGTCGATGTCGATTCCGTGATCGAAGCGCGAATCGGCGGGTCGATCCGAGCCTTCTTCGAAGCAGAAGGCGAGGCGGCTTTTCGAGACCTGGAAGCGCAGGCGGTCGATGACCTCACGAAGCAGGCGCCCAGCGTGATTGCGACGGGGGGCGGCGCGGTGCTGAGGCCGGCCAACCGTGAACACCTGAAGTCTCGCAGTACGGTGATTTATCTCCGTACTTCCCCAGAGCAGCTGGCCAGGCGACTGCGCAACGACAGCAAGCGCCCTCTGCTGCAAGTGGCCGATCCCCTCAAGCGCCTGCAAACCTTGTATGCAGAGCGTGACCCGCTTTATCGCGAGACCGCGCATTTTGTAGTGGAGGCGCGTGGCCCTTCCGTCGCCATGCTGGTCAACCGCATCGTGATGCAGATCGAAATGGCTGGAGGCGTCACGCCCACTGACTAGACGCCTTGGGTAGACGCCCTGGGTTTTCGTTCGCGATGGCCATTTCGCAGCAGCACACGCCAGCAGCACACGGCAGCAGGGTAAGCTAACGCATTTGAAAACAGGTTTGGGTCGCAAGCCCTACACTGACGCCCCATGCAAGGAATTTCATTCGCGCAGCAGGTCTCGATCGACCTTGGCGAGCGCAGCTATCCCATTTTCATTGGCTCCGGCCTGCTGGACGATCCCGCGGTCTATGAGGGCGCCAAGCCAGGCACGCAGGCACTCATCGTGACCAATACCTTGGTGGCGCCGCTCTATGCGGAGCGTCTGGCAGGCGTGCTGGCACGCCGGCACTCGGCGGTGCGTACGCTGGCGCTTCCTGATGGTGAGCAGTTCAAGACCTGGGAAACACTGAACCTGGTGTTTGATGCGCTACTTTCCAGCAGTGCAGATCGCAAGACGACGCTTTATGCATTGGGCGGGGGCGTCGTGGGCGACATGACTGGTTTTGCGGCGGCCTGTTACATGCGTGGCGTGCCCTTCGTTCAGGTGCCCACCACCTTGCTGGCGCAGGTCGATTCCTCAGTAGGTGGAAAGACCGCGGTCAACCACCCGCTGGGCAAGAACATGATTGGCGCTTTCTACCAGCCTCAGCGCGTGGTGTGCGACCTGGACGTCCTCAAGACCTTACCGCCGCGCGAGTTGTCTGCCGGCCTTGCCGAGGTCATCAAGTACGGCCCGATCGCCGACATGGAGTTGCTCGATTGGCTTGAAACCAACATGGAGGCGCTGCGCGCTTGCGATACCAGTGCGCTGGCGCATGCGGTCAAGAGAAGCTGCCAGATCAAGGCAGACGTGGTGGGGGCAGATGAGCGTGAGTCGGGTTTGCGCGCCATATTGAATTTTGGCCATACCTTTGGGCATGCCATCGAAGCAGGCATGGGCTATGGGGCCTGGCTCCACGGGGAAGGCGTAGGCGCCGGCATGGTGATGGCGGCTGAGTTGTCGCGCGAGCTGGGCTTGGTGGACGCTGCCTTCGTGCAGCGACTTAAGGCACTCATCCATCGCGCCGGCCTACCCACCCGGGGGGCTATTCTCGATGAGAAGGACAATGCAGGGCGTTATCTTCAATTGATGCGCGTGGACAAGAAGGCCGAAAGCGGTGAAATCCGCTTCGTGGTCATCGATGGCCCGGGCCGAGCGGCGGTACGCGGGGCCCCCGATGCTCTGGTGCGCGCCGTGATTGACCGCTGCTGCGCGGCTTGATGGCAGAGCGCGTGATCGCCGCCGACCCCGCGCATTCCCGAGGCCGCCGCTATCCCCAGGCAGCGGCTCCCACGCGCACCGAGTACCAGCGTGACCGTGACCGCATTGTTCATTCCACCGCGTTTCGGCGCCTGGTCTACAAGACCCAGGTGTTCCTGAACCACGAGGGAGATCTGTTTCGCACGCGGCTCACGCATTCGCTGGAAGTCGCGCAGTTGGGGCGCTCAATCGCACGCTCGCTTGGTCTGAACGAAGATCTGGTGGAAACGATTGCACTGGCTCATGACCTGGGGCATACGCCGTTTGGCCATGCGGGCCAGGACGCGCTCAACGAATGCATGGCAGACTACGGTGGCTTTGAGCACAATATGCAGAGCCTTCGCGTGGTCGATCAATTGGAAGAGCGCTATCCGGATCATGATGGCTTGAATCTCACCTTTGAAACGCGTGAGGGCATTCTCAAGCACTGTTCCCCGGTCAACGCGCGGAAACTGGAGGAGGCCGAGCCCGGTGGGGTGGGCCGTCGCTTTCTCGATGGCACTCAGCCGAGCCTGGAAGCCCAGCTGTGCAATCTGGCCGATGAAATTGCCTACAACGCCCATGACATTGACGACGGCGTGCGTTCCGGCCTTCTGACTTTGGAGCAGATGGCCAGTGTCCCGCTGTTTGCGCTGCACCTGGCTGACACGCGTCGCGAATACCCTGATCTTCAGGGGCGGCGCGTGCTGTATGAGTCCATCCGCCGAATGCTGAGCGCCCAGGTCTACGATGTGATCGCAGCCACCCAGGCCGCTATCGACAAGGCCCAGCCTCATAACGCTGACGAGGCGCGCCTGGCGGGCCCGCTGGTATGTTTCAGTGATGAGATGCGCGCCCAATCTGCAGCGCTCAAACGGTTTCTGTTTGCCAACCTGTACCGTCACCCGCAAGTCGTGGAGACCACCACTCAAGCCAAACAGGTGGTGCGAGAATTGTTCTCGGCCTATCAAGCGCAGCCGAATGAAATGGGGGCAGAGTTTTCGCAGCGCCCAGATCATGAGCGTGCCGTGGCTGACTACATCGCAGGGATGACGGACCGATTCGCTCTGCGCGAGCACGAGCGCCTGACTGGAAGAAAGCTGCTGGCGTGATTCGCTCCTCCGCGCAAGGGCAAGCGAGTGCGGGCTTGCACCCCGCATGGATCGTTGTTCTCGCCGGAGTCAGCGCGGCTCTGCATGTAGGTAAGTTGCCTCCGGCGCTGCCGGTGTTGCAGCAGGATCTGGGCATTACGCTCGTCCAGGCGGGCTTTCTGCTTTCTCTGGTGCAACTGGCGTCCATGGCGCTGGGCATAGGTGCTGGTTTGGCGGGAGACAGCATAGGCTTGCGTCGCAGTGTGTTGATCGGCTTGTGGATACTGTTCTGTGCTGGTGTCGCAGGAGGCTTCGCGCAGGATGCGGTCACCCTGCTGCTGCTTCGTGCAGCCGAAGGTGTCGGCTTTTTGATGACCACGGTGCCCGCACCTAGTCTGATTCGCCGTGTTGTTGAGCGCGGGAGCCTGACCAAGATGTTGAGCGTCTGGAGCGCTTTCATGCCGTTTGGAACGGCTATGGCATTTCTGCTGGGCCCATTGGTACTGCATGGGGTGGGTTGGCATGGTTGGTGGTGGCTGACGGCCGGGCTCTCGGGGGCCATGGCGCTGTGGGTTCAGGCTCGGGTGCCGGCAGACGGGCGTCCATCCAAGCCCGGCTCCGGCGGCCATGGTTTGGCCTGGCCTGCCCGGTTAACGGAAACACTGCGCTCGCCGGGCCCCTGGCTCATTGCCCTGACATTTGCCGCCTACTCATGTCAGTGGTTGGGGGTGATCGGATTCCTGCCTTCGTTTTATGCGCAGTCCGGCTGGACCGGCGCACTCGGCGCGGCCATGTCTGCTTTGGTGGCGGCGGTCAATATGTTCGGAAACGTGGCCGCGGGCAGGTTGCTACACCGTGGTGTGCCCGCGGTCTACCTTCTCTGGGCGGGGTTTGGCGCCATGGCCGCAGGAGCCGTGCTTGCGTTTTCCGTGGCTACGGAGGGGACACCAGTGGTACGCTACCTGGGTGCTTTGCTGTTTTCGTCCGTGGGTGGCCTGATTCCGGGTACGCTATTTGGCTTGGTGGCTCCCATGGCACCCAACGAGCGAACCATTTCCACCACGGTGGGCTGGATGATGCAATGGTCGGCTGCCGGCCAGCTCGTAGGGCCACCTGCAGTGGCTTGGCTGGCCAGCCGCGTTGGCGGTTGGCAATGGACGTGGGCGGCTACCAGCGGCTGTTGTGTACTGGGTGCCGTGCTGGCTGCCCTGATTGCCCGCCGCCTGTCGGCGCCCGCCAATGCATGAAAACAGTTGAGTGATTGAATGTTCAACTGTTTGACAGTTCAACGCACTCGCGTGGGTGCCAGATGTCCTGAGGCTTACTGCAGGTCGAGCCAGTTCATGGGCTTTACCAAGTTTGAACTGAAATTTCCAGGTTAATCATGAATTCTGAAGAAATCGCGATCGCTGATACCCGCCGCTGGCTTGAGCGGGCGGTCATTGGGCTCAACCTCTGCCCTTTTGCAAAGGGACCCCACGTCAAGGGTCAGGTTCACTTCGCCGTGTGCAATAGTGGCGGCGGCGTCGCGCTGCTGACCGCTCTGGAAGACGAGCTTCGAGCTCTCGTTGAAGCTGATCCTTCCGAGCGCGAGACGGTGTTGCTGGTGGCGCCGGGCAGCTTCGACGACTTCCTGGATTTCAATGATTTCCTGGGCGACGCCGAACAGGTGCTGGCCAGGCTTGATCTGGAGGGCGTGATTCAGATCGCTCCGTTTCACCCGCGCTTTCAGTTTGCGGGTACGGAAGAAGACGACATCACCAACGCCACCAACCGATCGCCGTATCCCACCCTGCACCTGCTGAGAGAAGAAAGCATTGACCGCGCGGTGGAGGCCTTTCCAGATGCCGAGGCCATATTTGAAGCGAACATGGATGTACTTGAAAAACTGGGTGAGCAAGGCTGGCAAGCCCTGGATGTGGGAGCGCGCCTCGGTCGCGAAGGAGAGGGCCAATCATGAACCAGACAGAGAAAATTCCGCGCATGCAAACAGGCAAAGCAACCAACGCAGACAAGAACACTCGAGGCAAAGACAGGCAAAAGGCTGCTGCCTCCGCGCCACCGCCGGAGCTGAGGCCCGGCCAGTCGGTGGCGCTCTTGCAGGAGCTGCATATCCTCACGCGGGAGGGCAAACTCAACCAGGATTCCCGTCGCAAACTCAAGCAGGTCGATCACCTGTTTCAGTTTATCGAGAAGTTGCTGGTTGACCTGAAACCGCATGGAAACGAACTCACGCTGGCCGATCATGGGGCGGGAAAGTCCTACCTGGGTTTCATCATCTATGACCTGCACTTCAAGGCGCAGGGAAGCGGCCGCATTTACGGCATTGAAACCAGATCAGAATTGGTCGAGCGTTCTCGCCAGCTTGCCGAGCGCCTGAGTTTCGATCGCATGCATTTCCTGGCCATGTCAGCGGCGGCGTCGACCAACGACACGCAGATACCAGAAGCCATCGACGTAGTCACCGCGCTGCACGCGTGTGACACGGCGACGGATGAAGCCATTGCCTTCGGCTTGGCCAAACGAGCGCAGGCCATGGTGCTGGTGCCCTGCTGCCAGGCGGAAGTGGCGGCTTGCCTGCGGCAATCCAAGGCCTTGCAATTGGCCAGGACTCCATTAGCCGAGCTTTGGCGCCATCCGCTGCACACGCGTGAGATGGGCAGCCAACTCACCAATGTGCTGCGCTGCCTCTACCTTGAGTCCCAGGGCTATCAGGTCACCGTCACAGAGTTGGTAGGCTGGGAGCACAGCATGAAGAATGAACTCATCATTGCGCGCTGGACCGGACACAAGAAACGCATGGCGGCCGAACGCTTGCGGGCTTTGCTTGCAGAATTCGGTCTTGAAGAGTTGCTGAAGACCAGGTTCATCCTTCAGCCTTGAGTTTTTGGGCGCCAAAAGACGCTTGCGCCGATGGGTTCTAGTTGACCGTCATGGTGTTGACCGCGCGGCGAACGCCAGGCACGCTGCGCGCAATCATCAGCGCCAGATCACGCCCCGCCGCACCGTTGGCCGGAGTGCCTCCAATGGCCACTACACCATCGCCTTCGGACTTCACGGTCAGGCCCTGAGCTCCAACGCGAGGGTCGGCTCGCAGGGCGGACATCACGCGTCTTTCCAGCTCCTGTTCATAGGCCATGCGCGAGGCTTCCTGGTTCGACATGGGGCCACTCTGCGGTGCGCGTCCGTACCCACCACCATAGTCACGGTAACCACCGCCGCCTGCGCAGCCCGCCAGCACAATGCCTGCAACGAGAGAGCAGGCAAGCAGTCCTGCGCGGCGGGTGAATGAATTGTTCGAGACCATACACACTCCTTGTTGGGAAACCAATGGCTGAGAATCCATGATAACGGCAGAGCAGGGCGGATGGAGTTGCTACAAAGAGTGTTGGATCCCGGAGCGCTGCTGCGTCTTGGCTTTAACATCCTGAATGCTCCTGGCGCCAGAAATGGAGAACTGAAATTCTCCTATAGGGAGGCGGAGCAGGGCATAGCGTGATTTGAACTGAGAAAAAAAGGAACCAGCATGAGTAACTATGTTTTCGCCCCTCTTCCTCAAGCCGCCGTTCCCGTGCGCGGTGGAAGCCAGCAATATGCTGTCAGCCGCATTTTTTGCGTGGGCCGCAACTATGCTGCTCATGCGCGGGAGATGGGTTTTGACCCTGATCGCGAGCCGCCGTTCTATTTCAACAAGACGCCCATCGATCTGGTGTCTACGGGCAGCACCATTGCCTATCCGCTGGGAACGCAGAACTATCACTATGAAATGGAACTGGTCATCGCCATTGGCAAGCCAGCCTTTCGCGTGACACCCGAACAGGCGCAAGATTGCGTCTGGGGCTACGCGTGCGGGCTGGATATGACGCGCCGCGACCTCCAGATCAAATCTCGTGAAATGGGCCGCCCCTGGGATTTCGGCAAGGATTTCGAGAATGCTGCGGTCATCAGCCCGCTGGTGCCTGCCAGCGAAATAGGCCATCTTTCCAGCGGAAACATTCAGCTTTCCGTCAATGGCGTGATCAAGCAGAACGCTGACTTGAAAGATCTCATATGGAGCGTGCCGGAAGTGGTGGCCAACCTCTCTGAGTACTACCACTTGCAACCTGGTGACCTGATCTACACCGGCACGCCTGAAGGCGTGGGCCCGGTGAAGCCAGGTGACCAGATCACCGGCAAGATCGATGGCCTGGGCGAGATTGCGCTGACCATCGGCCAGCCCGAGTAACCGAGACAATGGCCCCCAAGCGCAAAACGACGGGGTCTTTGTCTTGAGGCCAAAAATACCGCAACATTGGAAAATCAGGGTGAACCCTTGGGTGGGGGCCACGCCCTAGAATAAGGCGCTTTTTTCATTCGCCGCTCGCGGCCCATTCCGTGCCAAACGACAAGTCCAGCCGCCTCGCAGTTCTGCCTCAGTATTTTTTGCCCAAGCGTTCACTGACGCAATTCGCGGGGCTGGTGGCAGGCGCACGCATGGGTAACATAAGCCATGAAATCATCCGCCGTTTCATCAAGCGTTATGACGTCAATATGGCCGAGGCGCTGGATTCAAGGATAGAGAGCTATGCCAACTTCAATGAGTTCTTCACACGGGCGCTGCGTCCTGGTGTGAGACCTCTGGCTGAGGCGGACTATGTCTGCCCGGTGGATGGCGCCATCAGCCAGTTCGGCGCCATGGACAAAGGACAGATATTTCAGGCCAAGGGCCATCAATACAGCGCCAGCGCATTGCTGGGGGGTGACGCGGCGCTGGCATCGGAGTTCGAACACGGTCAGTTCGCGACCATTTACTTGAGCCCGCGCGACTATCACCGCATTCATATGCCCTGCGCCGGCACCCTGAAATCCATGGTGTACGTGCCGGGAGACCTCTTTTCAGTCAACCCCACGACGGCCAGAGGGGTGCCAGGGCTTTTCGCGCGCAATGAGCGGGTGGTGTGCCTGTTCGACACCGCACATGGCCCCTTCGTGCTGGTGCTGGTGGGCGCAACGATTGTGGGCAGCATGGCGACCGTCTGGCATGGCATGGTCAACCCACCCCGTTCTGGCGACATCCGCCGCTGGGACTATGCCGGGAAAAACGTGGTGCTACAGCAGGGCGAGGAGATGGGGCGCTTCCTGCTCGGCTCCACCGTGGTCATGCTTTGGCCTAAAGATACCCTGAATTTCAATCCTGAGTGGTCTGCTGAACGCCCTGTCCGCCTGGGCGAGATGATGGGAACTACTTAGATTGCAGAAGTCCACTTTCGGATATGGTCTCGATCTTGAGTCCAAGAAATCCAAAGGAGACAAGGCATGCAGTTGACCCACGAGCACGAGGAAGTACGCAAGACCCTCAAGCGCTACATTGATGAGCACATCAATCCGTTTGTAGATGAGTGGGAAGAGGCGGAGATATTCCCCGCTCACAAGGTGTTCAAAGGTCTGGGCGATTTAGGCCTTTTGGGCTTGACCAAGCCTGCCGAGTTCGGCGGTGCCGCGCTGGACTATTCCTTCAGCATGGTGATGGCTGAGACCCTGGGCTACATCCGCTGCGGCGGTATTCCCATGGCGATTGGCGTGCACACGGACATGTGCACACCTGCTTTGGCACGATTTGGCAGCGACGAACTGAGGAGCCAATTCCTGGCGCCCGCCATTGCAGGCGACATGGTGGGCTGCGTGGGCGTGAGCGAGCCTGGTGCGGGCAGCGATGTAGCCGGCATTCGCAGCAAGGCACGCAAGGACGGTGACGACTACATCATCAGCGGCCAGAAAATGTGGATCACCAACAGCTTGCAGGCCGACTGGATGTGCATGCTGGTCAATACCAGCGAGGGGTCAGCCCACAAGAACAAATCCCTGATCATGGTGCCCATGAGAGACGGGCCAGGCGGGCGCATGACCAAGGGCATCGAAGTCGCCAAGAAGATCCGCAAGATAGGCATGAATTCATCGGATACTGGTCTGATCTATTTTGACGAGGTGCGTGTGCCGCAACGCTACCTGATTGGCCAGGAGGGCCAGGGCTTCATCTATCAGATGCAGCAGTTCCAGGAAGAGCGCCTTTGGGCCGCGGCCAACAGCCTGGTCACGCTGGATGAGTGCATCCGCGAAACCATTGAATGGGCGCAGCAACGAAGCCTGTTCGGTGGCACGCTGATCGATCAGCAATGGGTTCAATTCAAGCTGGCCGAGTTGCAGACAGAAGTCGAGGCCCTGCGGGCACTCACTTGGCGAGCAGGTGATCTTTACGTGAGCGGGCAAGATGTTTTGCAACTGGCCAGCATGGCCAAGCTCAAGGCTGGACGGCTCATGCGCGAAGTGGCTGACACTTGCTTGCAGTTCTGGGGCGGTATGGGCTTTACGTGGGAGAACCGTATTTCCCGGCTTTACCGCGACGGCCGCTTGGCATCTATCGGTGGCGGAGCCGATGAAGTCATGATGGGCATCATTGCCAAGACCATGGGCATGGTCAAACGGCGCCCCGGTTAAAGACAAAAAAAGCTGTGGCCCCCATGGGGCCACAGCAGAGTTTGCGCGGGCATGACCACTTTCCAAATGGCCACGCCTCCTTGATCAAACTTTATTTCAGATAGTCCGAAACGACCTTCCACTTGCCGTCCTGAATCTGAGACAGGCGAGCGGCATCGCTACCGAGGCGTTTTTTGGCCGTAAAGGTTTGTTCTGCCGAACCGAAGATGTCGGGCGGGAATGTCATGCTGTCCATGGCCTTGATGAAGGTGTCCGTAGTCAGCGTGGCGCCTGCCTTCTCCGCCCCGCGCGCGAACGAGTCGACGACGAGCCAGCCATAGACCGCAAAGACCGCTGGGTCTTCATTGAACTTGGTCTTGAACTTGTTGGCCCAGAACCGGATGGGCTGCGAAGCTTCATCCAGGTAGGGGTTCTGCACGGTCATGGCTGCATAGACGCCGTCCATCGCTTTTCCGCCCAGCTTGTGGATCAAGTCTGTATAGGATGCGCTGGAACCCAGGAAGGTGGGGTTGAAGCCAGTTTTGCGCGATTCACCCACCGTGCCAATTGTTTCGCGGATGATGGTGCCCAGCACCACGAAGTCGCAACCACCTGCCTTCATGCGAGCGACTTGCGAGGAGAAATCGGTTGCCCCGCGCTTGAAGCTGGTTTTCTCTCCGAGTTCGGTCCCAATCGTCTTCAAACCTGCTTCAGCGCCCCGCAGCACTTCCAGACCGAATTCATCGTCCTGGTAAATGACGCAGGCCTTCTTGGCATTTTTCTCTTTGAACAGCTTGGGAGCTGCCAAACGCATCTGATCGTAGTAAGTGGCTGCGAATGCGAATTTGAGTCGGTTGAGCGGCTCATACATTTCGCGCGCGGCCGTGACCGGGAAGAAGTTGATGACGTTCTTCTCGAACAGCACGGGGAAGGTGGCGACGTTCTGAGCCGTGCCGATATGGCCGACCATGGCAAAGATCTTGTCCTGGTTCACCAGCTTCTGCGCAGCCAGCACGGCGCGCTTGGGATCGTAGCCAGAGTCTTCCACCTTAAGCGAAATCTTGCGTCCCTTGATGCCGCCTTGTTCGTTGATCTCATCCACCCGCAGCATCATGCCCAGGCGCACTTGCTTGCCGAAGCCCGCGAGAGGCCCGGAGAGATCCTGAATAGACCCCAGATTGATCGTATCTTTGGTCACGCCCTGGGCCTGTTGGGCGAACGCTGGCGCGGTGACGATCAGCGCGGCGGCCATGGTGGCTAGTGTTGTGAATGCGGACTTCAATCGCATAGATGTCTCCTTTTTTAATGGCTATGACTCGAATCGAATTGTGTACACAGGCGGCGTGATGTGACCGCAGTGATTACCCCTAGACGATTGGTCCCCCCTGATGACATGACTCCCCCCTGAGTCGCTGACGCGCCTTCCCCCAGGGGGACGCAGCCAGCGGCCTGGCAAAGCCAGCTCCGCGGCTACTCCCGAATGGC
>JAECRA010000067.1 GCA_015999985.1 Comamonadaceae bacterium | reverse complement strand
CAGAGCGTCCTCCCGCACCACCCCCACCTGCACCCACGCCGCCGCAACCCGCGCCGCCCAAACCACGCCCACAACCTGTTCAACGCCCGCGCCCCGCGCCTGCGCCTCAGCCGTTGGCAGTAGAGTCTCCTGCACCGGCAGTGGACGTGTCGCCCATAACTCCGGCCCCCGTTCCGGCGCCTGCACCTCCCGCGCCGCCACCACCGCCTGCCCCGCCCGCTCCGCCAGCCCCCCCGCCGCCACCGAAGGTGGTGCAGCCGTCCAGCACGGCAGACTACTTGAACAATGCGCCACCTCCCTACCCCGCCATGAGCCGTCGACTTGGCGAAACCGGTCGGGTCGTAGTGCGGGTGTTGATCGGCCCCGACGGCCGAGCACAGGATGCCCGAATTCAGGCCTCCAGTGGCTTTGAGAGGCTAGACAAAGTGGCTTTGGAGACCGCACGCGACCGCTGGCGCTATAAGCCCGGCACTACCGATGGCGTGGCCTCGGCCATGTGGATCAACGTACCTATCAATTTCGTTTTGGAGTAAGCATGGATTCTCAGTTTGGTCTTTCACACGTGTGGTCACAAGGTGACTGGGTCACCCGCACCGTTTTCGTTACATTGATTGCAATGTCCCTGGCGTCCTGGATAGTGATCCTCATCAAAGCGCTGGATGTTGTGCGCGCCAAGAGACTGGCCGCAGGAGTGGAGAGTTTCTGGCACTCGACGGACATGGCTGAAGGCTTGAACAAGCTCGGCCCCGCCGATAGCAATCCGTTCCGCGAGCTGGCCATTGAAGGGCGGGAAGCCGCTGCTCACCACCGCGCCACCCAGGCGCAGTTGCATGATTCATTGGACGTGAGCGACTGGATTTCACGCGCTCTGCGCAACAGCATTGACAACTCAACCGGCAAGCTGCAAGCCGGTTTGGCCATTTTGGCGTCGGTAGGCTCCACTGCTCCCTTCGTTGGTCTTTTTGGCACCGTATGGGGCATCTATCACGCGCTGATGAGCATCGGTGCCGCCGGCCAAGCCACTATCGACAAAGTCGCAGGCCCGATTGGCGAAGCGCTCATCATGACGGCCTTGGGTCTGGCAGTCGCCATTCCCGCCGTGCTGGGTTACAACGCCCTCGTGCGTGGCAACAAGCACATCACCGCCAAGCTCGGCCGCTTCGCACACGACCTGCACGCCTACTACGTTACAGGCGCGCGTGTCATCACTGCGCCTACTACCGATAGCCGCGTCGTGCCGATGAAAAAGGCCTGAACGGGCCCAGGGAGCAAATAAATGGCAGGATTTACCGCCGACGACACCGACGAGGTGATGAGTGAGATCAATATGGTCCCGTTCATTGACGTGATGCTGGTGTTGCTGATCGTCTTCATCATCACCGTGCCCGTCATGAAGCACGCCGTGAACGTGGAATTACCCAACGTTTCCAACGAAAAAGAACTGATCAAGCCTGAGACGCTGAATCTTTCCGTTCAAGCTGATGGCAGCTATTTCCTGGGGGAAGAACGCATTTCGGACGATGCGCTACCTGCACGCCTGGCTGCTGAGTCGACCAAGGAGCCGCAGCCGGAGTTGCATATCCGGGGCGACAAGGAAGTTCGCTACGAACGCGTCGCGATGGCCATGGCTGCAGCCCAGCAAGCCGGCCTGAAGAAAATCGGCTTCATCACCGAACCTAAACGCTGAACGGAAAAAACGCATCATGCCAAGCTCCGCCAACACGCCTCAGTCGCACAGTACCCCGATGGGAAATCTGGCGTCAGCGGTGGAGCCGGGTGCATCGCCTGCTCCACTATCGAGCAATAACCTGCTCAAAGGACGCAAGGCAATAGAAATCACTCATAACGGTTCAGTGTATCGACTGCAAGCCACCAAGCTGGGTAAGTTGATCCTGACCAAGTAAGACCCGGACGCGCGGACCAGCGGCAATCGGCCAACGGCGAAAAGCCGAAGCCTCACAACCAACCGGGTCACAGACCGTTATTCGATCATCGTGGGAGGCGCCAGCAGGGCGCCATTGAAGAGCCTGCCAGCTGGCGCCCAAGGGGCGCTGGCCAGCGAGGCTCATTTTTTTTTGTCCACGCAAATGACTCTAAATGACCCTTCCAGGTATTGGCGCAACGTAGCCTGACCTCAGACGCGATAAACTGCCTTCGTTCAACCCTATCTGATGCCATGCCGGAATCTGCCAAGCCGCACACCCACGAGCTGACCAAGCACCAGACACTGGTGCTGGATGCCCTCGCGCGCGAGGAGAATGCAAGCAGTGCTTACAGCCTGCTGGATCAGTTGCGTGGCGAAGGCTTGCGTGCGCCACAGCAGGTCTACCGTGCATTGGACAAGCTGGTGGAATATGGACTGGTGCACAAGGTGGAGAGCCTGAACTCCTTCGTGGCCTGCGCGCATCCGCACGACCATCATCATCTCACCGTGTTCGCCATATGCGACCAATGCGGAAACGTAGACGAGTTTTCGGAGCCCCTCATAGACCGGCGGTTGAAGGCATGGTCTCGCGAAAATGCCTTCACGTTGAATACCGCTGCGGTAGAAATGCACGGCGTCTGCGCCAATTGCCACACCAAATCCGCCCAACCGGCACTTCCTTGAAGCGCCAAGATCCTCCTCCCGTTCCAGCGCCCTGAACTGATGGGCGCACTATGATCCGCCCATGCAAAGCCCTGACGACACCGACGATAGACTGACCGCGCTGGAGATCAAGGCGAGCTATGGCGAAGACTTGCTCGACCAACTCAACCTGACCATTTACCGTCAACAGCAACAGATTGACCGGCTGCTGATGGAACTGGATGACTTGCGCCGGCGGATTCCCGAAGGTGGGTCTCACACCTCCTCCAACGCACGCGAGGAAATTCCGCCGCACTATTGACGCCCAAGCCCCCGCAGGCAGGCTTGACTTACAGGCGATCCTTCTGCCCGGGTGCGCCCAACCAAGCAGACTCCTCTAGGCGATCAACTTCTCCAACTCGATCTCCAGGTCCCTGCTGACCGGTGTCATAGGCGCGCGCAGTTCATTGCGAATGCTCCCTAGTTGGGCCAGTGCGGCCTTCAAGGGCGCAGGGTTCGGCTCTGCAAAAGCAGCCTGTATCACCGGAACCAAGGAATGCCAGATCATGCGCGCGTCCATCAGATGGCCCTCACGCAGCAAGCGAGCCAGCGCGACGAAGCGCTCAGTGAAAAGGTGTGCCGAGGCCGCGATCGCTCCGCTCCCACCCTCGCAAAGCACATTGAATAGGTCGAGGTCTTCGCCACAGAGCACTTCAAGGCGCCCATCAAGAATGAGTGATCGTGTCTTTTCAGGTGAGCCGCCGCAGTCTTTAATGGCCATGATCCGCTCATGCGCTGCGAGCTCCAGGATTGTCTTCAATTCAAGCCTCACACCGGTACGCGCCGGAATATCGTAGAGGATCACGGGGACTCGGCTCGCATCCGCGATGGCCATGAAGTGGGCGATGATGCCTGCTTGTGATGGCTTTATGTAGTAGGGCGCACTGACCAGTACGCCAGCAATCGGCTGGGTGTTGAGCGCAGCCACCCGCTCACACACCTGCGCAGTATGGTTGCCACTCACGCCCACCACGACCGGCAGGCCACCGGCCGCGGCGAGCACGGTCGCGAGCACCTTATCTTGCTCGCGCTCATCCAACGCAGCGGGCTCACCTGTTGTGCCCAGGGCCACGAACCCGGAAACACCGGTGCACGCGTAGCGGCGCACAAGCGAATCGAGCGCATTGAAATCGACGCTGCCCGCGTTGAACGGCGTCACGAGTGGAATCCAGATACCTGAAAAAGGAGACATGTTTTTCCCTTGAACTCGACCGACTAAAAAGTCCGTTCAGAGGCGCGCTAGACAAGCGAGCCGGGAAATAGGGGAGAGAAATGCCACCGGCTTGCTGTTCCGTCGCTCATCCGACGGAACAGCTGGCTCCGGTCAGATGAGCGACTGTTTCTTGGCTTTGGATTTCGAACTGACTGGCGCCAATTCACGCGCGGACACAAGCATCGCGCAGGAAGCGACGAGGGTATTCGGAGCGAATTGGCGATGCAGATTGCGAACCATGAACCGGAGTATATCGGTGATCCTGCGGCAGTCCAAACACATCAGCTTGGATTTGGAGCAAGCCATGCTCGATGAGATTTCGCTGAGCCCTTGGCGTGCTGGCTGGCATTACGCAAGGCTCCGACAGGCTCAGCCCGAACGGTTTTAGTGAGTTCAAATGCCACTTTCCGTTCGCCCCATATTGCTGCGTTGCGCCTCTTGCCAAGGATCGTACCTTGGCTGCGCGGCGCGTCCTGCACTATGAGGCGGCCGGCATAGGCCCGGGAAAATCCGGCGCGGGGGTGAATTCAGTGTTAACACGCCCCAGTCGCAACAGTATCAATCAGCCTTGATACCCAGCTTCTGGATCAAGTCGCCCCAGCGCTTGTTCTCAGCCTTGATGAAGACCGCAAACTCCTGCGGGGAATTCACACGCAGATTGCCGGAAATATTGTCGAACGCGGATTGCGCTTCGGCAGTCTTGGCACCCTCGGCCCAGGCATCGTGAAGCTTTTGTACGATAGCCGGCGGTGTCGCGGCAGGTGCCATCAGACCAAACCAAGTCTCAACCTCGAACCCGGGAAAGCCTGACTCGGCCACAGTGGGGACATCCGGCAAGGCCTTGGAACGTTTGGCGGATGTGACGGCAAGTGCCTTCAACTTTCCAGCCTTGATGTGCTGCAAGGTGGTTGCAAGCGAGCTCTCCATGCTCAGTTGTATCACTCCAGAAAGCAAATCAGGAATGATTTGGCTTGAGCCCTTGTAGGGGATGCTCGTAAGCTGAATACCGGCCACTGATTGCAGCAGTTCGGCGGCCAAATGGTTGCTGGTACCAACGCCTGAGACGGCGTATTGCAACTTGCCTGGATTGGCTTTGGCATACGCGAGCAGGCCTTTCAGGTCATTGAACGGCGCTGAAGGATTGATCACGACGACGCAAGGCGTGGTACCGACGAGCGAAATCGGCGCCAGATCCTTCTCGACGTTGAAAGGAAACTTGCTGTACAGGTGCGGGCCGATTGCCAAACTGCTGATGGCGGCCAGGGCAATGGTGTAGCCATCTGGCGCTGCTTTGGCGACGGCATCGGTGCCAATGTTGCCACCGGCACCGGCTTTATTCTCGACCACGAATTGCTGACCCAGCTTGTCGCCCATGGCTTTGGCTGCAGTGCGCCCCATGATGTCCGTTGGTCCCCCGGGTGGAAACGGTACGATAAGTTTCACTGGCTTGACAGGGTAAGCCGCTTGCCCCCAAGCCAGCGTAGGCACTGTACCGATACTTGCAGTAGCCGCTGCGGCGGCGATCAGATGGCGTCTTTTCATGAGGTCTCCTGCTAAAAATGAGTTTTAAGTGAACTACGAACACATTCGCCTGCGCGTGGCTTGCTGAGCAGACGCGCCGAACCATGGACGCGCACCCGCGTGCAAAATCCCCCTCCCAGGGGAAGGTGAGTGAAGCTGAATAGACTCTTCAGGGCAAGGCTGAAAAGATCTGCGGCGAATCTAGTTGGATGGTTTGCCGGGAGGCTCCGTACTGGAGCGCTCCATCTCCGGCATTAAATGAATCGCATCGATACGCTGCCCATGCCTTGCACACGCAGCGTGACGTTGTCGCCGGCCGTCACCGAGACCGCCTCGGTGATCCCACCGGAAAGCACCAGGCTTCCCGCAGGCAGGCTCTTGCCGCGCCGCCCCAGGTGATTGACCAGCATGGCAACGGCGGCGGCGGGATGCCCCAATACGGCAGCGCCGGCACCAAGGCCCACCACCTCACCGTTCTTCTCGAACACGATGCCGGTGGTGCGCAGATCCACACTGCGTGCATCTACCGCACGGCCGCCCACCACGAAACGAGAAGCCGATGTGTTGTCTGCCACCACGCTTTTCAGATCGAACTTGAAGTCGCGATAGCGGCTGTCGATGACCTCGATTCCAGGCAGAACGATGTCACTCGCGGCCAGCACGTTGGCGATGCTGCACCCAGGCCCCTTGAGCTCCACCTTGGTGACAAAGCAGATCTCGGGCTCTACCTTGGGGTGGATAAGTTCACTTACCTTGACCTCTGCGCCTTCGGCAACGATGTAGTCGTCTACCAGGAAGCCGAAGACCGGGTCGGTCACGCCCATCTGCTTCATCTTGGCGTGTGAGGTCAGGCCAGCTTTGTACCCTGCGATCCGGGAACCGCGGGCGAGCTTGGCCGCCAGTATGCGATCTTGAATGGCATACGCATCGTCCCAACCCATGTCTGGGTAGGTATCGGTGACCTTGGTCGTGTCCTTGCACTCCAACTGGCAGTTCTCCAGATGAAGGGCGAGTTGGTCTAGAATTTTTTCGTCGAGTGCCATAGTCATTTGTCTCCAGTCAGGCTGCTTTGCGCACTGCCGCTTCGCGTGCCTTGGCCAAGGTGAGAGCCGTGTCTTCGATCATGTCTTCCTGTCCCCCGACCATGCCGCGGCGGCCCATCTCCACCAGTATTTCGCGCGCCGGAACGCCGTATTTCTTCTCGGCACGCTTGGCGAACAGCAGGAAGGACCCGTACACCCCGGCATAGCCCAATGTGAGCGCATCACGGTCGCAGCGGATGGGGAAATCCATGATGGGCACCACCAGGTCTTCTGCCACATCCTGAATACCAAAGACATCCACCCCGGTTTCTATGCCCATGAGATCGCACACTGCAACCAGGATTTCCATAGGCGTGTTGCCCGCACCAGCGCCCAGGCCTGCGGCCGCCGCGTCAATACGGTTGGCGCCCGCTTCGATGGCGGCAATAGAGTTGGCGACGCCCATGGCAAGATTGTGGTGGCCGTGAAAGCCCAGTTCGGTTTCTGGCCGCAGCGCCTGGCGAACGCGGCTGAGTTTCTCCTTGGTATCTCCTGGCAGCATGTGGCCGGCCGAATCGGTGATGTAGATGCAGTTGGCGCCGTAGCTCTCCATCAACCTGGCCTGGCTTACCAGGCCCTCGGGCGTATGCATGTGGCTCATCATCAGAAAGCCCACGGTATCCATGTCCATCTCACGCGCCATCGAGATGTGCTGCTCGCTGACATCCGCTTCCGTGCAATGCGTTGCCACACGAATGGTGTGCACGCCCAGTTCGTGCGCCATCTTCAAATGATCGACAGTACCAATACCGGGCAGCAGCAACGCCGATACCTTGGCATGCTTCATAAGCGGAACGACCGCGCCAAGGTACTCCTCGTCTGAGTGGGCGGGAAATCCGTAGTTGACTGAGCTGCCACCCAGGCCGTCACCGTGGGTCACCTCGATCAATGGCACTCCGCAAGCATCAAGCCCTTTGGCGATGGTGGTCATTTGCTCCAGCGTCATCAGGTGGCGTTTGGGGTGCATGCCGTCGCGCAGTGTCATGTCATGCAGGGTGATTTTTCTGCCCTTCAGATCAATGGCGTTCGTTGGTGCGTTCATGTTCGCTTCTCCTTCAAGCGGCAAGAGGTTGAAGCTTCAGAGTTCCGGCAAGGATCTCTTCGGCGAACATTTCAGCCGTGCGCGCAGCGGCTGCCGTCATGATGTCCAGGTTGCCTGCGTATTTGGGCAGGTAGTCACCCAGGCCTTCGACTTCCAGATAGATCGAGACCCGGTTTCCGTCGAACACCGGGCCATTGACCAAACGGTAGCCGGGGACATATTTCTGCACTTCGGCGATCATGGCGTGGACGCTTTGAGTAATGGCAGCCTGGTCCGGTTCGTCCACGGTCAGGCAATGCACGGTGTCCCGCATGATCAAGGGCGGCTCTGCCGGGTTGATGATGATGATGGCCTTGCCTTTTTGGGCACCCCCCACTTTCTCCACCGCACCCGCTGTCGTACGAGTGAACTCATCGATGTTCTTGCGCGTGCCCGGCCCCACCGAACGGCTGGATACCGTAGCCACGATCTCGCCATAAGCGACTGACTGCACCTGGCTGACGGCGGCCACCATGGGAATGGTCGCCTGGCCACCGCAGGTGACCATGTTGACATTCATCTCAGCCTTGCCCACATGCTGCTTGAGATTGACCGGAGGAATGCAATAGGGGCCAATGGCGGCAGGCGTCAAATCGATCATCATGGCGCCCTCCGCGTTCACCTTGCGCGAGTTCTCGGCGTGAACATAGGCACTGGTCGCGTCGAACACAATCTGCACGCCATCTGGCTTGATGTGAGGGATCAAGCCGTCGACGCCATCGGCCGTGGTCTTGATGCCCATTTCCCTGGCACGTTTCAAACCATCGGAGGAGGGGTCGATACCCACCATCCACACGGCTTCCAGCACCGGACTGCGCTGCAGTTTGGCCAGCAAATCCGTTCCGATGTTGCCCGGGCCAATCAAGGCGCATTTGATTTTCTTGCTCATGGGTTTTTCCTGGGGATGTCCTCGATATGTCCTGGACGGGGCTCAGATAAAGCGCACGGAACACGAACCAATGCCGCCAATGCTCACGCGCAGGTTGTCACCAGCCTTGACCGGCACCATGATGGCCAGCGAGCCCGACAGCACGACCTCACCGGCTTCCAATGCAATGCCGTGGGCTCCCAACGTGTTGGCCAACCAGGCCACAGCGTTGGCCGGATGCCCCAACGCAGCGGCACCGGCGCCGGTGGCTACGATTTCGCCGTTCTTCTCCAGCACCATGCCGCAGGTGGCGAGATCGACATCACGGATATCCACCAGGCGATCGCCCAGTACAAACACACCGCAACTTGCGTTGTCGGCCACGGTGTCCTGGATCTTGATCTTCCAGTCCTGAATGCGTGAGTCCACAATTTCGAAGCAGGCCATGACGCCCTCGGTGGCAGCCAACACATCGGCGGCGGTCACACCCGGACCCTGGAGCGTCTTCTTGAGCACAAAGGCAATTTCACCTTCAGCCTTGGGCTGGATCAGCGTGCTGGCCTCAATGGCCTCACCTTCGTTGTAGACCATGCCGTCGGTCAACCAACCAAAATCTGGCTGAAACACGCCCAGCATGTTCATGACCGCCTTGGACGTCACGCCAATCTTCTTACCCACGACTTTCTCACCCGCGTCCAGGCGGCGTTTCATCATGCGCTGCTGGATGGCGTAGGCATCGTCGATGCTGATGTCGGGATGGCGATTGGTCAGCGGCTCGAGCGTACGGCAGGCCTTGAGCGCTTCAAAGAGCTCATCGCCTAACTGGTTGATCTGTTCTGTTTTCATGTCACCTCAATTTGCTTGATCATTAAAACCGCATCATCTTGCGTGGCGCGGAATTCAACTCGCCCAGGCAGCGCTGCGCCAACTCGAGACCGATTCTATAAGCCAGAAAGCGACTCGTCTACAAAATATCGATAATATTTGTCAACACCTAAAGTCAGAGGCACTACACCTACTCAAAACAAGCTTTATCTTCAGGAAAATAGCGAGCCACCCGACTAAGCAGATACATGATCGCAAATTTTTATCGATAATTTTAAAAAATTGCATCGAGCCAGTGAGAGCTATCTGACTTCGAACATGGCTTCGATCTCGACGACTACACCATGCGGCATGTTGGTTACGCCAAGGGCGCTTCGTGTGTGTGCGCCGGCTTCGCCGAACACCTCCACCATCAGTTCAGAAGCACCGTTGACGACTTCTGCGATCTGAGTGAAGTGGGCTGCGCAGGCGACGAAGCCACGAAGATTGACCACAGAAATGACGTCATCCAGGCCGCCTGGAAGTGCCGCTCGTGCCTGAGCGAGCACGTTGAGTCCACTGCGATAGGCCGCTTGTTTGGCCTGATTCAAATCCAGGTTTTCACCCACCCGGCCGACAAAACTCAGTTCCGACCCTATCGTGGGCAATTGGCCTGAGACATACAGCACATTTCCCAGCTTGCGGGCCATTTGGATCTTGGCCGCTCGAAGCGCGGGGGCTGCAGGAATCTGTATGCCCAGACGGGCAATGCGTGCTTCATGAGTCTCGGTCATCAAATGGCTCCCCTGCGTCGATACAGCAGGCATTCAAGAATTGTTGTCCAGTTCAGGGGCGTGGCCCCAAGCATTGTGGTGAGCAGCCATAACCAGGAGGTTGTGGGTTCGTCCCAAAGAAAGATGCCGCCATGCAAGGAACCTGCCTACGATCCCCATGCCTATTCAAGAACTCGCTGGCTATCCATGCCACAGCACTACACATGCTCTACATCATCTACCAGGAAGATCAGGACGATGCTTCCGTCGCCGCAGGCATACGCAAAGAAGTGAAGCCTCAGCATTTGGCCTACCTTGATCAGCACGAGTCCATCCTGGTACTGGGAGGCGCCATGCTGGCCGAAGACGGAGCCAAACGCACGGGCAGCGTTCTGATTCTCAACGTACCCAGCCTTGCGGATGCAGAGGCTTTTTCACAGCAGGAGCCCTTCCGCCGGGCCGGCCTGTTCAAGAGCGTGAAGATCTCGCGCATGAGGCGCGGTCAGTGGAATCCAGGTGCAGCCCCTCAGTCTGCCGAAGGGAACTGACTTTATTCTCCCAACCACGAAGGACATGTGATCCCATCCGAATTCGGGGTCTCGGCTATGTAGTGGCGTACTGCAACTGGCCTGCGGCCTGACGCAAGCACTCGATCATGTGCCGTCCAGCTGGTGAAAGCTCTGCCTGAGCGTTCGTGATAATGCCCACGGGTAAGGCCGGATAACCGATGTCGAGCGGAAGTCTCACGAGATGACCCTGTTCGATGTCAGCCTGCACGATCTGCCAGGGCAGGACTCCCACCATGTTGCGCTGCATCAACAGCGACCGGATCAGGGGGTACGCAAGCGTTTCCACCGCACGGCTCGGTAGAGCAAGGCCTTCACGTGCCAGGAACATGAGAATAGGTGTCCGCGCAACGCTGTCCGGCGGCGGCAGAATCCATTCCTGTTGTGCGAGATCTTTAGCTGCTAATTCTGGTTGTCGCGCGAGCTTATTGTGAGCGCCCGCCACGATCACGATAGGCTCGAAATACAGTGGTATCTGCCGAATGTCGCCATGTGAGGCAGGCTCTGCCATGCGCCCGACGACAACCTCCACACTCCCATCGCGCAGGCCACGCAGCAAGTCTTCCTTGCTCCCAGTCACGACCGACACTCTCGCTGTCCCGCCCGTGTCGAGATAGATCGACAACGCGCGAGGCAACAGCGACGGTAGCGCCACCATGTAGCTACCCATACTCAGTTGCCTGACACCGCCCTCTCTCAAGGCAGCCAGTTCTTCCGCAGTCCGCCGAAGTTCCGCATGCATGGACTTCGCGTAGCGAATGACGTGGCTTCCAAAGGGCGTAGGCGTCACGCCTTTGGCGCCGCGCTCGAACAGCGGCTCCCCCAAAGCATCTTCCAGCTCTCGAATAGTCTTGGAAACCGCCGGTTGGGAGATATGCAGATGCTCTGCAGCCCGTGAGACGGCGCCGTATTCGGCGACGACCTCCAAAACCAGCAATTGGCGAAGCTTGACCTGGGAGGTCAGGATACGTTCGATCGATCGGCTCGCAGTCATAGTGCTCCTAGTATCCGCTGCGTGCGTCGGCGAGGTAGACGTCGTCACATGTCTACCTCGAAGCGAACCAAGTGTACATAACCGAAGGGTTCTATCTCCTGCCCCAATTGCTATGCGCCAACAGGCAAGCGCTTGCTACAGTGAACCGAATTGGAACTGATCACCACGGAGCCTGTTTTGCGCATCACCTCCTTTGCCATTGAGCACGTCAGCCTGCCGGATGAGGATCCCAACTGGAAATTCGCCGGGCAAGCCTATCCGACCAATGAAGCCTGCGTGCTGGTTCTCACTGCTGAAAATGGCATGACAGGCCTGGGCTATGCGGCGGCGTTTCCTCACCTGGCGGCTACGCCTATGGGGATCGAAGGCGCACTCGCACGGATATGCGCAGGATTGGTGGGGCAGGATGCCATGTCCATTGAAAAAGCGCTCGTTCATGTCGAAGCTTCGCTTGTTGGAAATAACCCTGCGAAAGCGGCCATCGACTGTGCATTGCACGACCTGAAGGCCAAGATCCTCAACATCCCGCTGTACGAACTTCTGGGCGGGAAAGTGGCAGACCGCATTCCGATCTGCCGCATGCTGGGCTTGAAGGCGCCAGAGGAAATGGCCGAGCGAGCCCAGCGGCTAGTCGACCAAGGCTTCCAACATCTGAAACTGAAAGTCGGGGGGAATCTGTACGATGACCTGGCCCGTCTGGCCGCGGTTCGCAAGCAGGTCGGACCTCGAGTCCATCTAGTGGCAGATCCCAATCAGTCCTACCACGCCAAGGATGCCATCGCATTTGCGGAGCGCAGCGCCGAATTTACCGTCGACATCATCGAGCAGCCCGTCCGAGCGCACGATCTTTTCGGGCTTAAGCAGGTGACAGAAGCAACCAGCGTTGCCATTGAGGCGGACGAAAGCGCGCATTCAGCCCAATCGACCTTCTATCTGGCAGCCACACAGTCCATTAACGCTGTCAGCTTGAAGGTCCCCAAAATGGGAGGGCTGCGTGCCGTGCAGACAGCGGCGCGCATTTGTGAGGTGGCCCATCTTGGTTGCAGGATGGGCGCCAACGTGGGAAGCCAATTGCTGGCCGCTCATGCACTTCACCTGGCGCTCACCCTGCCCAATCTGACTTACGCCTCAGAGCTGGCCGAATTCCAGAAGCTGCAAAACGACCCGTTCGAAGGTCTGGTGGTCAAGGACGGTTATCTCTATCCACCAGAAGGCCCAGGTGTAGGCGTAAGGCGTATTCGCACCTGACGCAAGCAAGTCAACCAGGAGAAACACAGTGAGAAAGTTCGTTCATACGTTTGGATTCGTGACCGCAACTGCTTTGTCGCTGTGCGCCACAAGTGCATGGGCACAGCAGCAGATACGGCTCGTGGTGCCATTTGCGGCCGGCGGGCCCGCTGATATGGTGGCTCGCAAAGTCGCTGAGCGTCTGGGGCCAGCCTTGGGAGGCAACGTCATCGTCGACAACCGCCTGGGAGCCAATGGGACTGTCGGCGTCCAGGCAGTGAGCAGCGCACCCGGCGACGGCTCCGTACTGCTGTTCGCAACTTCAGGCATGCTGACCATCAGTCCCGCGCTCTACAAGCAACTCAGCTATGACCCGCTGAAAGACCTGACCCCCGTGGCCCGCGTAGTGGCCAATGGCACGGCTTTTCTGATCAACACCAAAATCCCTGCCAATGACATGAAATCCTTCGTGTCCTATGCGCAAAAGTCTCCCACCCCGGTCGCCATAGGCTCGGCCGGAACTGGCAACATCACGCATCTATACATGGAGTTGCTCAAGGACTCTTCGCGAACCAATCTGCTTCATGTCCCCTACAAAGGCGTGGCACCCGCCCTCTCCGACGTGATGGGTGGACAGATTGCGGGCGTATTCGTGGACTTGCCCGCAGCCCTGCCTTTGATGAAGTCCGGGAAAGTCAAAGCGCTCGGTATGGTGGGGGATGAGCGGCATCCATCGGCCGCAGACATTCCTACCATCGCTGAACAAGGGTTCAAAGGTGTCGATGGCGTGAGCTGGTTCGGCATTCTGGGGCCGAGCAAAATGTCCCCAGATGCGGTCGCCAAAGTCCATGATGCACTGGCCAAAGCACTGGCTCAACCAGACCTCGCGAGCAGCTTGAAGGACATCGGCTCCGTCCCTTCCGTCAACACGCCTGCCGAGATGAGGGCGCAGATCGCTTCGGAACAGCAGCGCTGGGCCAAGCTTATCAAGGACAAGAATATTCAGGTTGACTAGTGGCCCTGAGCGTGAGGTCGGCGAGCCGCAATGAAGCCACGCAGAGGCTGAGCGGCTTCACTTCACACGGGAAGTCAGAACGTCACCATCACGTTGCGAAGGTCGGTGTAGAACTCGAAGGAAGGCACACCGCCTTCGCGCCCGATGCCTGACTGCTTGGAGCCACCGAACGAGGTCCGCAGATCGCGCAGGAACCAGCTGTTGATCCAGCACAGCCCCACTTCAATGGATTGCGCCATGCGGTTGGCTCGGCCAATATCCTGGGAGTACACGGAAGTCGCCAGACCGTAGGGGTTGTTATTGACCTTGGCCAGCACCTCTTCTTCCGTATCGAACGGGGAAATGTGGCAGCAAGGGCCGAAGATTTCATCGGTCACGACGGCGGCGGTTTCCGGCAGGCCAGTCCAGATGGTGGGCTGCACCCAGCAGCCGTCTTTGAGCGCCTCAGGCATGTCCGGCACGCCGCCACCGGTCACCACTGTGGCGCCCTGATCCTTGGCTTTTTGATAGTAGGACAGCACCTTTTTCTGGTGTTCCTTGCTGATGACCGGGCCTATTTTCGTATCCTTCTCGAACGGCAGGCCGGGCTTCATGGTTTCTGCTTTGACCTTCAGCGCTGCCACGAACTTATCGAAAATTGGCCGCTCCACGTAGACTCGTTCCGTGCCCAGGCACACCTGACCAGCGTTCTCAAAACAGGAGCGTGTCACGGTATCCACGGCCGTCTGGAAATCGCAATCTGCAAACACGACGGCGGCATTCTTGCCACCGAGCTCCATCGAGACTGGGCGAACCCCCACCGCCGCAGCTTGCATGATGGCTGTACCGGTACGGGTTTCGCCAGTGAAGGTGATGCCATTCACACCAGGATGCTTGGTCAGCAACTCGCCTGCCGAGCCAGGGCCAAAGCCGTGCACCACGTTGTACACCCCTTTGGGCATGCCAACGGCGTTCATCACCTCGCCAAGCAACGTGGCGGTGGCGGGTGTGTCCTCAGAAGGTTTCACCACCACGGTGTTACCGCACGCCAAGGCCGGGCCCACTTTCCAGGTCATGAGGAGAAGGGGCAGGTTCCAAGGACATACGACGGCGATGACACCACGCGGTACACGCACGCCGTAGCTGAGCGCGGTCTTGCCGTCAGGAGTGCGCATGTTGAATGATTCCGTCGACATGCTTTTGATGGTGTCGGCGAAGACCTGGAAATTGGCTGCGCCGCGTGGAATGTCCACGTGCGAGGCGAGGTCGTAGGGCTTGCCGGTATCAGCAATCTCCGCCTGCAGGAAATCATCGAAGCGCCGATTGATTTCATTGGCCACTGCGTCCAGGAGCTTGACGCGCTCGCCGATGGCGAGCCGCCCCCAATCCCCCTTCAGTGCTGCACGGGCAGCCACTACGGCGGCATCCACTTCGGCCTGACCGGCTTCGAACACATTGCCAATGAGGCTGTTGTCCACCGGGTTACGGTTTTCGAAGCTCTTGCCGCTGGCGTTACGGACGTATTCGCCGTTGATGAAGTTGAGAAACTCTTTCATATCACCCCTGATCGGGCACTCTTGTGCGCCATTGCTTGGATGGAGCTGATTCTAGAACTGCATTGGCTGCATGTCTACAAAAAATATCGATAATTTATTAGAATTGGAAAAATTATGGCTCTATAGGCTGTAATTTTTTAGTTGTTTATCGATATTTAATAAAGAACCGCGCCTACCCGTCAACTATGGGCGTGTATGACTGCTATGCTTGTGCTACAGCGCCCAAGCGCCCGTCAGCTACGCGAAACCATGGTCAAACGATCCGCCCTTCCCCCACCGCCTGCAGAAGGCTCTGTTCCGAACGATGACACGATCACCCCACGCACGCTGATTGAGCGCGCTTATACGCAGCTGCGTGACGACATAGTGGAGGGCCGCATTGCACCGGGAGAGAAACTGCGCGTGGAGCATTTACGTGCCCGCTACGATGTGAGCGCAGGCACCTTGCGTGAAGCGCTCAATCGCCTGGTCAGCGATGCACTGGTCGAAGCAGAAGGCCAGCGAGGCTTCCGGGTCACGCCCATCACAGTTCAGGATCTGGACGACCTGACGGACCTGCGAGTGCGGATTGAAATTGAGGCGCTCAGGCAATCCATCCGTCATGCCAGTGAGTCTTGGAGACAGGAATTGCAACAGGTCTACACGCGGATGTCAGCGTTCGAGCAGCCCATTCTTCCTGAACTGATTCAGCGCTGGGAAGTGCTCAACACCCAATTCCACGAACTGTTGGTGGCCAACTGTGGTTCCGCGTGGACCATTCGACTGCTGCGCATACTCAATCGACATAGTGAGCGCTACAGGCGCTATGCCATCGACTTGGGCAAGGACAGGCGCAACGTCCACATGGAACACCACGGGATTTTTGAAGCCGCGATGGCGGGCAATGAATTCCGTGCTGCTCTGGAGCTTGAAGCGCACATCCGCGCTACCCCCGAACTTCTGAAGGCGGCCGCGCGCGAGGGCATAGACATCTTCCGTGCATCGCCTGAATCAGCAGTACAGGTTCGCCTGGCTCGTGAAGGACTGAAAGCACCCTACCATGCTCAATGAAACTGATCAGCACCAGGAAATCCGCGACGCCATTCGCCATCTTTGCCAACAGTTTCCCGATGAGTACTTTCGCAAGATTGACGAGCAGCGAGGCTACCCTGAGCAATTTGTAGACGCGCTTACCCGCGCGGGCTGGATGGCAGCGCTCATTCCGCAAGAGTACGGTGGTTCGGGCCTGACGATGGCTGAGGCTTCCGTCATCATGGAAGAGATCAATCGCTCTGGTGGAAACTCTGGTGCATGCCACGGCCAGATGTACGTGATGAACGCGATTGTCCGCAGCGGTTCGGACAAGCAAAAGCGCGATCTGTTGCCCCGCATCGCAAGTGGTGACTTGCGCATCCAGTCCATGGGAGTGACTGAACCTACTACCGGCAGCGACACCACCAAGCTCAAGACCACGGCTACCAGGAAGGACGGCCGCTGGGTGATCAACGGTCAGAAAGTGTGGATCTCCCGCATCCAGCACAGCGACATGATGATCTTGCTGGCGCGCACCACGCCTCTGGCTGAAGTCCAGAAACGTTCTGAGGGCTTAAGCTGCTTTCTGATCGATTTGAAGGAGGGTGTGGGCCATGGGCTTACCGTGCAACCCATCCTGAACATGGTGAACCACGAAACCAACGAACTGTTCTTCGACAACCTGGAGATTCCAGAGGAGAACCTGCTCGGGCCCGAGGGGAAAGGCTTCAAGACCTTGCTCGACGGGCTCAACGCGGAGCGCACTCTGATTGCTGCCGAGTGCATTGGCGATGGCTATTGGTTCATTGACCGGGCAACCAAATACGCTAAAGAGCGTGTGGTGTTCGGGCGTCCGATTGGACAGAACCAGGGCATTCAGTTTCCGATTGCCGAGTCGCTCATAGAACTAGAAGCGGCCAACCTCATGCGCTGGAAGGCTTGCGAGAAGATTGATGGACACCAGAACGCAGGTGCGGCGGCCAACATGGCCAAGCATCTGGCAGCGAAAGCGAGTTGGGAAGCGGCCAACGTGTGCTTGCAGACGCATGGCGGTTTTGGATTTGCCTGTGAGTACGATGTGGAGCGCAAGTTTCGCGAAACGCGGCTCTATCAGGTGGCGCCTATCTCCACAAACATGATCTTCAGCTATGTGGCTGAGCATATTCTGGGGCTTCCGAAGTCGTATTGACGGCTGTATGCATCCTGAGTGGTCAATGCGCGCAGAAGGCCTTAAGAAGCTCGACTATCTAATCAACCGCCGCTTGCCCTCACCCTGCCCTCTCCCGCAAGCGGGAGAGGAGTAAGAGACCTCACCGCGCGCGTTTCGTGCGGGAGAGGGAGCCAAGATCAGAAGGCCGCGGAGCAGGCCATTCGGGAGTAGCCGCGGAGCTGGCTTTGCCAGGCCGCTGGTTACGTCCCCCACAGGGGGAAGGCGCGAAGCGACTCAGGGGGGAGCCAATTTCTCCAGGCCGCTGGCTGCGTCCCCCTAGGGGGAAGGCGCGAAGCGACTCAGGGGGAGCCCGTCCTCAATATGTCTCGAGATGCAAACGGCCTTCTTTCTTGAGCCGGCTACCAATGTCATCCCAGTTCAGGCCAGCGTTCTGCACCACATCGCGCAGCGCCATCACCACACCTTCTTCCATGCTCTTCAAGCCACACACATAGATGAAGGTGTTGGGATCCTTCAGAAGCTCAACCAGATCAGCGGCGCGTTCACGCATCAGATCTTGCACATACTTCTTCGGCTGATTCGGGGTGCGGCTGAACGCGAAGCTGGTGTCGATGAAGTCCTTGGGCAAGCTTTGCAAAGGGCCGAAGTAAGGCAGTTCTTCCTTGGTGCGCGCTCCGAAGAACAGCATGAGTTTGCCGCTTTCGAATTTGCCTGAGGCCCGAAGGCGACGCCGCCACTCGGTCATGGCCCGCATGGGCGCTGAACCCGTGCCGGTGCAAATCATCACGATATGGGACTTCGGATGGTTGGGCATCAGGAAGCTGGTTCCGAAAGGCCCCGTCACCTGTACCTGGTCGCCCACCTTCAGATCGCACATGTAGTTGCTAGCCACACCGCGCACTGGACTGCCTTGGTGGTCTTCCAGAACGCGCTTGATGGTCAGGCTGATATTGTTGTAGCCAGGCCGTTCACCGTTGCGGGGGCTGGCAATACTGTATTGGCGCGGGTGGTTGGGCTTGCCGCGTGCGTCCAGGCCGGGCGGTATGACACCAATGCTCTGGCCTTCCAGCACGGGGAACGGCATGCTGCCGAAGTCCAGCACGATGTGGTGCGTGTCGTACTCTTTACCTACCTCTGTAACACGAACATTGCCCACCACCGTAGCGGTGACGAACTTGTCAGGCGACTTGGGGCCGTAGAGATTCGCATAGGCATGCGCAGCCGACCAAGGGGGCGTGGTAGCACCAAAAGCGGACGAATTGAAGGTCGCCTCGCCAGTGGGATCCGCAGCGGGTGTGGAAGCTTGTTCTTGCGCGAGCAGTTCGGCCACAGGCTCCTCAGCGCTGCCTACGCCCTGCTCTGCCAGCTGTTCTGGCGTGAGTTCCTCGGGCAAGGAATCCCAGCCCAGTTGCTCTTCGATGGTGTAGGGTTTGACGCGTGGCATCACGCGCCAGTTATCTATGCTTCCCGTCGGGCACGGTGAGATGCAGTCCATACAGCCGTTGCAGATGTCTGCCTTCACCACATAATTCATTGAATCGTGCGTGATGGCACCGACGGGGCAGATAGCCTCGCAGGTGTTGCAGCGTATGCAGATCTCTGGATCGATCAGATGCTGCTTGAGAACGGCGGAGTCGGTAGAGGTATCCATGATGGCGGTCTTTTCGTGGGGGCGCTAACTTTCAATCCCTCGCCCTCTGGGAGAGGGCAGAGTCAGGGAATGCAGCGCACCCAGTGGAAAAGCCGCATGCCCCTACCGGTTGGCCGGCCCCCCTGCCCTCTCCCAGCGGGGGAGGAAGTCACTCACCCCAACCCGCTGGCGAGAAAAGGGGAAGTGTAAGGCTGCACAAGAATAACAAACACAGTCTTAGTTGAAACGCACGTACTCGAAATCGACCGGTTGGCGGTTCACGCCCATGACCGGTGGCGCAATCCAGTTGGCAAACTTCCCAGGCTCCACGACGCGGCCCATCAGCGAGCCCACATAGGCACGGTCTTCATCGCTCGGCAGCCAGTCATTGACGCGCTGGCTCCATTCCTGCTCGCTCACGACGCGGCCATCCGGAGAGACCTTGGCACCAGAGAGGGCGCCGATGTTGCGGTGGAACGCCTTGTGCGGAACCGTGAGCTTGACAGGGATGCCAGCTTTTTCGATCACGCGGTTCCAACGCTCCACACCCGCCCTGGAGTCAGTGATGTAGTCATCACGCAGCACTTCGTTGAGCGCGTTCAGCATGGGGACTTCTTTTTCGACCAGCTTGTCGCCTTCAACGTTCAACACTTTGTAGGTCTGGCCTTTGAGCAGGTGATCATCCTGACGCTTGCCTTCTTCGTAGCGGCCTTTCAAGCCAGTGCTGTAGAAAGTGGCAGCGTTGCTGGATTCGTCTGCACCGAACAGATCGATGGTGACGCTGTAGTGGAAGTTGATGTAGCGTTGAATGGTGGGCAGATCGATCACGCCAGCCGCGCGCAGCTTGGCCACGTCATCGGTCTTGAGCTCATTCATGGCGTTGACGGTGCGCTGGATCACACGCGAGATACCGGATTCACCCACGAACATGTGGTGAGCTTCTTCGGTCAGCATGAACTTCGTCGTGCGGGCCAGCGGATCGAAGCTGCTCTCTGCCAGTGCACAGAGCTGAAACTTGCCGTCGCGATCGGTGAAGTAAGTGAACATGAAGAAGCTGAGCCAATCGGGCGTCTTCTCATTGAACGCTTGCAGAATACGTGGGTTGTCCGCGTTGCCGCTGTTGCGCTCCAGCAGTGCCTCGGCTTCCTCACGACCATCACGGCCGAAGTAACGGTGCAGCAGATACACCATGGCCCACAGGTGGCGGCCTTCTTCGACGTTCACCTGGAACAGGTTGCGAAGGTCGTACTGGCTCGGGCAGGTCAAGCCCAGGTGGCGTTGCTGCTCGACAGAAGCGGGCTCGGTGTCACCTTGCGTCACGATGATGCGGCGCAGGTTGGCACGGTATTCGCCAGGCACATCTTGCCAGGCAGCTTCGCCCTTATGGTCGCCGAAGTGAATCTTGCGGTCCTGCTCGCCGGGGTTCAAGAAAATGCCCCAACGGTAGTCAGGCATTTTCACGTGGCCAAACTGGGCCCAGCCCTGCGGATCGACACTGATGGCCGTGCGCAGATAGACGTCAAAGTTTTGCGAGCCGTCTGGCCCCATGTCATTCCACCATTTCAGGTAGTTGGGCTGCCAGTGCTCCAGCGCGCGCTGCAGCGTGCGGTCTTCCGACAGATTGACGTTGTTGGGGATCTTTTCGCTGTAATCGATGCTGCTCATGGTGGGACTCCTCTAGGAAAAGTTTCGCGTTGGATGTGTGAGGCTGTTGGAAATCAGACGCGGTTCAGATCGAACTGAGCCTTGTCTCCCTTGCCGTACACCTTGAGTGCACCCTTTTCACCCACGGCGTTGGGGCGCTGGAAAATCCAGTTCTGCCAGGCGGTCAGTCGGCCGAAGATGCGTGTGAGCATGTTCTCGCGCTGTGCAAAGCGCAGGTTGGCTTCCAGACCAGTCAGAGCATCCGGGCTCATGGCGGCGCGCTCTTCGAAAGCGATGCGGACCTCATCCGCATAGTCAATATCGTCTGGCGTAGCAGTGACCAGCCCCAGGGCCAAGGCTTCCTTCGGACCCAAAGCTTTGCCTGCGGCATCCCGAACCGCATCCATGGGGCTTTGCTCTTCGTAGAACCGGCGCGCCAGGCGCGACTGGCCATTGACCATGGGCAGCAAGCCAAAGTTGAACGAATCCAGTGTGATGCTGGCAGCTTGTTCGTCATCCAGCATGTAGGTGCGGTCTGCGCAGAAAGCCAATTCGGCCAGGATGCCCGAGAAGCAAGAGCCAGGCTCGACCAGAGCAAACATGGAGCGCGATGTGACGTCCAGACGCGCGAAGGTACGGCGCAGCATGCCAATGGTTTCGTTGACGAACCAATGGCTGCTGTTGGCTTCCAGCGCTTCGCCCACAGCGAGGACGGCGGCAGCATCGCCAGTGGTCTTAAGCACCCAGGTGCCGATGTCCAGCTCGTTTGTACGCATGTGCAAGATGGCGTCGTCGAGTTCACGCGCCATGGCCAGGGGCCACCAGGCCACGCCAGCGGCTTCGATGCCGGCGATGTCTTTGGGCTGTGTCGCTGCGGGCGCCTTGACGGTGAAGACGGCCTGGCGTTTGACACGGTCAATCGCCACCTCCACATGAGAGTAGCTGACCTTGTCGCCTTCCACCTTGCGCTCAAGCGGCGTCAGCGCCACACCTTTGCCACTGCCGCGGTGGCTGCTGGCGGACAACTCGGCCGCACGTTTTGCGACGGTTTCCTTGAACACCTGGGGTTTGGCAATGGCATCGACCAGGCGCCAATCGACTGCGCGCTGACCGCGCACGCCTTCGACGCTGGTGCAGAAGATGTCAGCCAGATCATGGCGAACGTGGCGTTTGTCGGTGACGCGGGTCAAGCCACCGGTGCCAGGCAACACGCCCAGCAGAGGCACCTCCGGCAGGCTGACGGAAGAGTTGCGGTCATCCACGAGGATGATTTCGTCGCAAGCCAGGGCCAGTTCGTAGCCACCGCCTGCGCATGCGCCGTTGACCGCGGCGATGAACTTAAGGCCGCTGTGCGCGCTGCTGTCTTCCAGGCCGTTGCGCGTTTCGTTCGTGAATTTGCAGAAGTTCACCTTCCATGCATGGCTGGAAACGCCCAGCATGAAGATGTTGGCGCCGGAGCAGAACACTTTGTCCTTGGCGCTGGTCACGATGACCGACTTGACTTCTGGGTGCTCGAAGCGGATGCGCTGCACAGCATCATGCAATTCGATGTCTACGCCCAGATCGTAGCTATTAAGTTTGAGCTTGTAGCCAGGACGCAGGCCGGCGTTTTCATCGATATCGATTGCCAGATGCGCCGTGCTGCCTTCAAACGAGAGCTTGAGGTGGTGGTATTGGCTGGGTTCGGTCCGGTAATCGACGGTCAAATCTTGCGACATGAGAATCCTTGTAGGCTGAATTTTTTCTAATGAACGGCGCTCGCTGGCTCGTGGGGTAAATCAAGAGCGCCGGAAAAGCCAGTACATGAATAATAGTGCATCAACCCGAACGAGTCAATGCACTTTATTGCAAACCCCTTAAAAGCCAAGTTCAGGCGAACACGGAGGTCCGCACCAAACTCTGCAACGCCGTGAAAGCAGCGTCCTCATCCGCATAGTGGCTGGTGTCGAAACGCAGATCTGCCTTGGCGTAGAAGGCCGATCTGCCCGCCAGAATGCGCTTTAAATCTTCCATGGCCTCTGGGCTGGCGGCCATGGGACGCATATCCCCTTGAGCGGCTACACGCGCCATGTGATCCGCAGCGTCGGCTTGCAGCC
>JAECRA010000066.1 GCA_015999985.1 Comamonadaceae bacterium | reverse complement strand
CTTCATGCAATACTCCTCTTTTTGGATGAGGAAAGCACGTGCGCTTTCCTCGTTAAGTGCTGCTTGGGCACCATCTCGTGTGGCTCGGCCCACGAATCCCTCGCCGCGCCCCCACAAAGATAGAGCAAATGCAAGCATTGATCCAGCGAGTTTCGCAAGCACATGTGACAGTGGATGGCCGAGAGACCGGCAGAATTGGGCCAGGACTATTGGTGCTGGTCTGTGCTGAGCGCGGCGATACGAGGGTGCAGGCAGATAAGTTGCTGGCCAAACTCCTGAAGCTTCGAATTTTCTCGGACCCCGCCGGCAAAATGAACCTTAGCCTGCTCGACACCGCAGGCGGCCTGCTGATCGTGAGCCAGTTCACCCTGGCGGCCGATACGAGTGGCGGGAATCGTCCCAGCTTTACCGGCGCGGCGCCGCCGCAAGAGGGGCGCGAGTTGTATGACTATTTTGTCGCGCAGGCCAGGGTTCAGCATGCGCCGGTCGCCACCGGTGAATATGGGGCCGATATGCGTGTGCACTTGATCAACGACGGTCCGGTGACCATCCCGATGAAAATTTCGTGATGGGGAAGTGAGTGGCGGCGGCAGAAGCGGTCACCTCTGCTGCCGCCACTCAGTTTCCCGTCGCGAAGAAAACTTACTCCGGCGCTCCGTAGGGGTCCGCAAGTCCAAGGCTTTCCATGATCTGAGTCTCCAGAGACTCCATCGCTTGCGCGTCTTCTACACTGGTCTCATGATCCCAGCCTTGCGCGTGCAGTGTGCCGTGCACCAGCAAGTGGGCATAGTGTTCGGCCAACGGTTTGCCAAGTTCTGCGGCCTCGCGCTCAAGAACCGGTGCGCAAAGCACCAGATCGGCACTGACCACAGGTGCATCAGGCGGGCGGGCGTAGTCGAAGGTGAGGACGTTGGTGGCGTAGTCCTTGCCGCGGTAAGCCAGGTTAAGAGCCCGGCCTTCTTCGGTATCGACGATACGCACTGTGATTTCGGCGGGCGCTTTCAGGGCATTGCGTATCCAGCGCACGGCACGGTGACGAGGCAATGCGGCGCGATGCAGGGCGACGCCTTCGAAGCGGGCCCATTGCAAGGATAAGTCCAGGGGTGGCAGGGACATGTCAGAACGCGGTACTTTTAGACTAGGTACTTAAGAGAATCGGGGCGCACACAAGATGCGATGGCTAGTCACCACCGCGCACGCGCTTTGTCTGGGCGTCGTACGCGTCCACGATGCGTGCCACCAGCGGGTGGCGGACTACGTCAGCGGAGATAAAGCGTGTGAAGGCAATGCCCTTGACTCGTTTGAGGATGCGTTCTGCATCTACCAGCCCGCTCGTTGTACCTTTGGGTAAGTCCACCTGGCTTACGTCGCCTGTGACCACACAACGCGCACCGAATCCTATCCGCGTCAGGAACATTTTCATTTGCTCGGCGGTGGTGTTTTGCGCTTCATCCAGAATGATGAAAGCATTGTTGAGCGTGCGCCCCCGCATGAAAGCCAACGGAGCGATCTCAAGCTGATTGCGCTCGAAGGCTTTCATCACGCGCTCGAAGCCCATCAGATCGTAGAGCGCGTCATACAGCGGACGAAGATAGGGGTCTACCTTCTGGGTGAGGTCGCCAGGTAGAAATCCCAAGCGCTCACCGGCTTCTACGGCGGGCCTTGTCAGAACTATGCGCTGCACAGCGCTGCGCTCCAGTGCATCCACTGCACAGGCTACCGCCAGGTAGGTTTTACCGGTACCTGCTGGCCCGATCCCAAAGGTGATGTCGTGCGTGGCGATATTTTCCAGGTAGACGCTCTGGTTGGGAGTGCGCGCTTTCAGATCGGCCCGCCGCGTCTGAAGGCGTTGAGACCCATCGTCGTTTTCCGAAAGGGGGGCTCCGTCTCCGGCCAACATCAGTTGCAAAGTCTCGGTTTTGACAGGCCTGTCGGCCAGTTCATAGACCGCCTGCAGTATTTCAAGTGCGCGCTCCGCCTGCTTTTTGGGTCCGTCGATCTTGAATTGCTCGTGTCGGTGGGCTATGGAGACCTGCAAACCAGTCTCAATGGTGCGCAGATGGTCATCCAACGGGCCGCACAGATTGGACATGCGGGTGTTGTTGTGAGGGGTAAAGTTGTGGCGAATGATCACTTAGATATATTGGGCGTTTCTGGGCATTGTCCACCAAGTCCCGGCATTGCTTTCGTATGGCTTTTTAGGGGTCACCTGAAAGATGAGTGTGAGATTTCAGATGCGGCACTTGGTTTGTAGTTGGGTGGCGTCGTAGACCTTGGTCCAGGCCTCATACTGTTCTGCTTCTCTCTTTTCCAGTGCAGCGCGTTCACCCATGCTGAAAAGGTAGTCCACGCCTTTGCCAGCCGCGAACGCGGCTACAGGACCAACCGATCCCCCCACGGCTGACTTAACCAAATAGGACGCTGTGCCTTCTACCGCCTTGTGTTTGAGGCTGTCCCAGAAGTTGTCGGGCGGTATAGGGTCAGGCATGGCTGGCTTCAGCAATACGGCATTGCACTCGGCCGCTTGGCCGCCACTGATGGTGGTCCAGGCGTTTGGACCACTCCAGTCGGTCGTGCTTTCCGAGGCATCGATCATGGAAATGGCGCCAGCTTTCGAAACATAGGTGACTTGGACGGTGCCGTTAGGTGAAACCGAATACCGGATCATGCTGGGGCTGGTCATGTAAGACCCTCCTTTGGCGATTTGAGTCGCCAAGGAGTAGGCAGACCCGACGCCGCCGGTTTGCTTGGACCGGGGAGTTCCGCAGGCTGCCATGTTGAGACTGCCATCCGCATTCACGGGGAAAGCGCAGTAGCCAATGCCGCCGTGAGTGTCTTGATGCTGGGTCTTGTCTTGGTCGTAACCGCCGTAGTCGTTGAACTGGAATAGCTGATGAACGACGGCCTGTGACTTGCTGGCGTTCAACACTGCGACGTTTTCAAACTGGCCGATAGCCATTGCCGTGATGGACGAAAAAGACGTGTCAGGGTTACCTGGTCTGTACTGAAACAGCATGTTTTGATCGAACAGCATTTGCGTTCCGCCTGCGCTCGCATAGGCGTTGGTTGAATTCGAAGGCAGTGCCTGGTTGTCTATCACTGGAATGGGCACGTTGATGAAGTGCGGTATCGAGCGGAGTACGTAATCCCGTGGGTTGAACGCCTGGGTCACTGCAGAATCGTCCGCCATAAAGGATCGGATGCTTGAAAACTTCGACTCCAGCGCCGGAAAAGCCCGGTTGTTGGTCAAAGGATTGAGCGTTTTGCAATTGCGCGCTGAAACATCACATAACACCTGCGCCTTGTCGGGTGCCGTCAAGCCGTGATAGGCCACGTACACAAGGTCGGCGCTGCTGGGACTTACCAGCACCTGTAGAGGAATAGCATGTGCCCCGACCAGAGACTGATCGAGTGAGTCAATCCATGCAGGCTCTCCAATGGCATCAGTCAACGCACCGATGGACGTTTTACCGATCCGCAAGCGGTCAGAGTGGGTGCTGTCGGTTGTAGTCTTCAGAAAGCCCGCAGCGTAAGAAAAGTCAATACCACCCTTGGCGTTGGCCTTGGCCTGTGCATCAAAGTCAGTCAGCGTGTTGACATCGAAATAGGACCCTCGATTGCCATGTGGGTCTTGAAACACGTGGGTTGCTGCTTGAACTGGCTCCCCATTTTTCAACAAAAGACTTCGTAAGGGAGAGACCCCGAATGTGTTGCATTTGCCGTCTTTTCCGATCGCCCAGGAACCTGCGCATGCTGGGAGGCCCCAACTGAAAAGATATTGGTAGCCTGTGTACTTTTTGGATGAAGACGGTATCTTTCCTTCATCAATATCCACCAGTTTGAATTTTTCGACGGAGCCAATGCTTTCGGCAGGCTGGATCATCGAATAGAAGCTGGTCTTGTTGGGTAGGAGTTGAATGTCCTCGGCGACGTTATCGCAATTGGATGCCAACGGATTGGTGTCTCTGAACTCCACTCGACCTACCACGCCGTCCGCAGACCCGCTGATGAATCTGATATCTACCGTGCTGGAGAGCGGGTCGTTCACTGCAGGCAGTGCCTGCACCCCTGCAGTCGAAAACCCGAGGCCTGCCGTAATGATGGGGCACCAGGTGCCTCCACCCCCGGGTGAGTAGCGCCAGATCTCGGTGGTAGCTGAGCCCGATGCGGGAATGGAGCCGGTTTGAAAGAAATCGGGACTAAGAAATCCATAGATGACGTAGGTCACCATCAGTTCAGCATGGTTTCTAGGCCAGGCCTGGATGACGTCGATGACCCGTCCGTGTTTTCTGACAGTGCTCGGATAGGAGCTAGTAGCGCCGCCAAGCAAACCTGGGTGGTGGCGTTGCCGGGAAGGAAGTGCCTCCAGAGTTTGAGAGTGATGCTGGCGATTGGCTGCTGCTGCATATTTCTGCACGCGGATGCCTCGATCGCCGCCCACATCGACATCGCTGCCGCCACAGCTTGCCAATAGTGAAATAGCCATGAGGCAAGACGCCCAATTCAATGCGCGAATTGATTGCCGCTTTTTTGCCTGGATGCTCAAAAGACTAAACACCATAGTTCTTTAACGTGAGTTAACTGCAGAAGCTGTAGGCCGGTGTTCAAAACGAGCGAAATAAAGAGCTACTTAATACGTTGTCTCTTTCCTATTCGCGTCCAGTTTCCGGGCGTCAGCGCACCTCTGCTAAATATTAATGGATTTTGTATAAGTTGTATCAAGTTGCGTACAAAAGTTTGCGTGGGTGGGTCTAGTCAACGTCGTGACCAAGTCTGAGGTTTCTCCCATCTCTGTTGGGGCGTTATGAAGAGAGATGGGCACGAGGGTGTCCAAACTTTTCACGGGAAAAGAATTCCTCTGCGTCGTCCAGTTGTCTAGGGCGCGGCGTCTTATCATCACTGCCGTGGCGTGCCTTCACGCGACGTGTTTCAATAGAAAGCGAATCCTGTGATCGGACGCCTTGCCGGCTTGCTGGCCGAAAAAAATCCACCGCAACTGCTGATTGACTGCCATGGCGTGGGCTATGAGGTCGATGTGCCCATGAGCACGTTCTACCTCTTGCCTGCTGTAGGTGAGCAGATCACGCTGCTCACCCACTTCGTGGTGAGGGAAGACGCGCAAATTCTGTATGGCTTTTCGAGCGCGCCTGAGCGCGAAGCATTCCGTCAGCTCATTCGCATCAGTGGCGTGGGGCCGCGGACCGCGCTGGCAGTGCTTTCTGGCATGAGCGTTGCAGAGTTGGGCCAAGCCATCACCACTCAGGAAGCTGGCCGATTGGTCAAAGTCCCTGGTATCGGCAAGAAAACCGCTGAGCGTTTGCTTCTTGAGCTGAAAGGCAAACTGGGGGCCGATATCGCAACTGCCTCCGCTAACCCCCAGAGCGATGCGGAATCAGACATTTTGCAAGCCCTGCTTGCGCTGGGCTACAACGACCGCGAAGCCGCAGCCAGCATGAAGGCGCTGCCTGCCGGGGTGGGTGTAAGCGACGGGATCAAGCTGGCTTTGCGGGCTCTGGCTAAATAGGCGCGCGTCGTTGCGACTGGGTCGGGTTTCGCATGGACCTGCGCGTTGATGAGAAGCACGGTCAATCTGGAGGGGCGGCAACCAGGTTGTGTTGGCACGCCCTGATCTACCGGGCTAATTCGAGGTAAATCCTTCAACGAGACCAAGAGTGATGGCTGCGGCCGATGCCGAACGACATTGGCTGGCATTCTGTCCACTCCAAAGCGGCGAGAAATCGGTGCTGCCCTTTTTTTCGGCCGCAGCGCGCAGAAGGCTGATGGCATTGGTGGCCAGCGGAAACTCAGGTGCTGCGGCGCTGATTGAGCCCAGTTCGCGCATGACGCGGTTGACGATACCGCGAGCAGGCCTGCCGGTGAAGAGGTTGGTAAGGGCTGTGTGGCGTGCCGCTTCGCTTTGCAGGGCAGCGCGATGTGCAACTGAAGTGGTGGCTTCGTTGGCGCACAGATAGGCTGTGCCAACCTGCACGCCGGCGGCCCCCAATGCCATGGCTGCACGTACACCGGCAGCGTCTGCAATCCCTCCGGCGGCGATCACGGGCACGCGCACGGCAGCGACTATCTGCGGCAGCAGGGTGAAGGTACCCATCTGCTGCGTCAGATCCATACTCAGAAAATGCCCGCGATGTCCACCAGCTTCCAAGCCCTGTGCGATCACCGCATCGGCTCCATTGGCCTCCAGCCAAATCGCCTCTTTTACCGTGGTGGCCGATGAGAGAACGAATGCTCCCCAGGCCTTCACGCGGGCCAGCAAATCAGGCGCCGGAAGGCCGAAGTGAAAGCTCACTACTTTGGGCTTGAACTCGGCCAATAACGCAGCCGATTCAGCGCTGAACGGCAATCTCCCAGGCCCGGTGGGAATGGCGGCCATGTCCAGCCCGTGTTCCACGTAATAAGGTGCTAGCGCCTGGCGCCAAGCGATATCACGTGTCGCCTCAGGCGTAGGAGAGCTGTGGCAGAAAAAGTTGACGTTGTACGGCACTCCCCCGGCTTGCATCTTCTCTAGTTCACCGCGCAAGGCATCGGGCGCCAGCATGGCGCAGGGCAGAGAGCCCAGCACACCGGCATTGCTGGCAGCCAAGGCGAGCGCACTGCCTTGGACTCCGGCCATAGGAGCCTGAATAAGGGGATGGGAAACGCCAAGCTGTTCGGTCAAGGTATTCATGCCCTTATTGTCGCTGGGGCTTGCGCATTCTCAAAATATTTAATATATTAAATAAATGGCTAAGCCAACCGCTCTCAAACACCGTAACTTGCCTTTGCTGCTGCTCAAGGCGCGCGAAGCACTGATGGAGACCCGTCGGCCGGCGCTGCGTAGTCACGGGCTTTCAGACCAGCAATGGCGCGTTCTGCGTGTGTTGTCTGATCCGGTCAATGCTTCGGGAATAGAGACCGGTCGCCTGGCGCGCGAAGCCCATTTGCTCGGGCCAAGCTTGACGGGGGTGTTGTCCCGCATGGAGCGCGATGGGCTGGTTCTGCGTCAGCGCAGCGAGGCCGATGCGCGCCGCAGCGTGGTTCGCATCACCGAGGTGGGAGATGGACTGGCTAGCTCGCTTTCCGTGGTCATCGAATCGCAATACAGCGATCTGGAAGCCACTATCGGCCAACCCAAGTTGAACAAGCTATACACGCTGCTGGATGAGTTGATTGCCTTGCAGCAGTTAGACCAAATAGACCAAGAAGAGGGGATTTCAATGACCGAGGACGATTTATGAGTGTCGCCAAAAGCTGGTTGCCGCAAGGCACGGTCTACGGCACCTTGCTTAATTTCCGGCGCGAATTTGATCTTTGGGCACCAAAGATGAATGAAGCTCCCTACAAGGCGCCCCCGAAAGCACCCGTTCTCTACATCAAGACCGCCAACACTTTCGCACCCTGCGGCGCGGGGGTGGCTGTGCCGGGTGAAGTGGATGTGGGTGCCACGCTCGGCCTGGTGATGGCAGATGCGGGAAGTCCATCTTCATCTGAGCCATGGAGCCGGGTGGGAGGCTGTGTGCTGCTGAACGATCTGAGCCTGCCCCATGCCAGCTACTACAGGCCGCCGCTTAGGTTTCGAAATCTCGATGGCTTTCTTGTGTGTGGTGGGGAAGAGCGGGCCATTGCTCAAGTGGGTGATCTGGCTGCGCTCACGCTTGAGGTTCGAATCAACGACCGGTTGGTACAGCGGGTCGATCTATCTACCCTGGTGCGAAATGCTGCCAGCTTACTGAATGACGTGAGCGAATTCATGACCTTGCAGCCCGGCGACGTGTTGATGCTTGGCACTGACTGCCTGGAGGGCGGTGCTCGGCCAAGGGCCAAAGCGGGTGACCGTATTGAGATCACCGCGTCTGGCTTTACGCCTCTCACAAATACCCTGATCGCGGAGGGAGCATGAAACACGCCCGCATTGCCTGGGCTGGCGCCGTGCACGAAGCAATCTTGCAAGATGGTCAGCTCGAACTCATGACGCCTGCTTTCAGAGGCAAGCGACTGGATTTTGGTGAAGTGGTCTGGCTACCGCCTCTCGCGCCCATGCCGCCGCAGAGACCACGCTCTGTGCTGGCGCTGGCCATCAACTATGCGGATCATGCGAAGGAGCTGGCGTTCAAACCGCCCGAAGAGCCTTTGGCCTTCCCCAAGAGTGATGCCTCGTTCATAGGCCATCGCGCCTCCACCGTACGGCCTCTGGATGCAACCAACATGCATTACGAGTGCGAACTGGCCGTGGTCATGGGGCGTGAAGCGCGGCGCGTGAAGAAGGGCGACGCTTATGACTTCGTTCGCGGTTACACCGTGGCCAACGATTACGCCATTCGCGATTACCTGGAGAACTGGTATCGCCCTAACCTGCGGGTGAAAAACCGGGACACCTGCACACCTATTGGCCCCTGGTTGGTGGATGCAACTGATATTGCTGACCCGATGAAGCTGGCGCTCAAGACTACGGTGAACGGCCAAGTGACCCAGCAGGGCACCACAGCAGACATGGTGTTCGACATACCTACGCTGATTGAGTATTTCTCCAGTTTCATGACGCTCTACCCTGGCGACGTCATCCTCACTGGTACGCCTGACGGCGTGGTTGATTGCCCTGCGGGCAGTCACGTGGTGTGCGAGATCGAAGGTATAGGCGCGCTGGGAAGCTCCATTGTTCATCCGAGCTTTCAAAAACCTTAAGTGGCGCCACGCCTAGAAAAGAGTGAGACAACCATGAGAATCGATCATCTCATCGATGGCAAGCCGGTTGCCGGCACTGACTACTTCGAGACCGTAAACCCGGCTACCCAGGAAACTCTGGCAGAGGTCGCCTCTGGCGGCGAGGCGGAGGTCCATGCCGCCGTGGCGGCTGCCAAGGCGGCGTTCCCCAAATGGGCAGGCCTGCCTGCCACGGAGCGTGCCCGGAAAATCCGCGCTCTTGGAGAACTCATTGCCAAGCATGTGCCGGAGATTTCCAAGACCGAGACGGACGATACCGGACAGGTCATCGCCCAGACCGGCAAGCAACTGGTGCCGCGCGCGGCTGACAACTTCTCCTATTTTGCAGAGATGTGCACGCGCGTGGATGGCCACACATATCCAACGCCCACCCACCTGAACTACACGCTGTTCCACCCGGTGGGCGTTTGCGCCTTGATCAGTCCATGGAACGTGCCTTTCATGACCTCCACCTGGAAGGTTGCTCCCTGCCTGGCTTTTGGCAATACGGCTGTGCTCAAGATGAGCGAACTTTCTCCTTTGACCGCAGCGCGGCTGGGGGAATTGGCATTGGAAGCCGGAATTCCGGCGGGCGTGCTGAACCTTGTTCATGGCTTTGGCAAGGAAGCCGGTGAGCCCCTGGTGGGGCACCCGGATGTGCGGGCCATTTCTTTCACCGGGTCTACGGCCACGGGCCACCGCATCGTCCGCTCGGCGGGCCTGAAGAAATTCAGCATGGAGCTGGGAGGCAAAAGCCCCTTCGTGGTGTTCGACGACGCTGATCTTGACCGTGCACTCGATGCCGCGGTGTTCATGATCTTCAGCAACAACGGTGAACGCTGTACGGCAGGTAGCCGAATACTGGTGCAGAAAAGCATCTACGCTGAGTTCGCCAAAAAGTTCACCGAAAGAGCCAAGAAGATCACAGTCGGCGATCCGCAGGATGAGAACACCATCATCGGCCCCATGATCTCCAAGAATCACCTTGCCAAGGTACGTAGCTACATTGAGCTGGGACCCAAAGAAGGCGCCACGCTCCTGTGCGGCGGACTGGACCGCCCGAGTTATGCGCCTGAATTGCCCAGCCGTGTGGCCAATGGCAACTATGTGTGGCCCACGGTATTCGCGGATGTCGACAACCGCATGAAGATTGCGCAAGAAGAAATCTTCGGCCCAGTGGCGTGCCTGATTCCGTTCACGGATGAGGCTGATGCGATTCGACAAGCCAATGACATTGACTATGGACTTTCCAGCTACGTCTGGACAGAGAACATCGGCCGCGCACACCGCGTAGCCGCAGCCGTTGAGGCTGGCATGTGCTTTGTCAACAGCCAGAACGTGCGCGATCTGCGCCAACCCTTCGGCGGAACCAAGGCTTCCGGCACTGGGCGCGAGGGAGGCACATGGAGCTACGAGGTTTTCCTGGAACCCAAGAACGTGGCGGTGTCCATGGGTTCACATCACATACCGCATTGGGGAGTTTGAACATGAAACGTCGTCAACTTTTGTTAGCCACTGCAGCTACTACAGCCGCTACCGCACTGCCTCTGGCTGTACGCGCCCAAGCCTGGCCGGGCAAGACGATTCGCATCGTCGTGCCGTTCACGCCAGGTGGCACCACGGATTTCGTCACGCGCCTGGTGGCGGTAGAAGCTGCCAAGTCGCTTGGCCAGACCATCGTGGTGGAGAACAAGCCCGGTGCGGGTACCGTGATTGGTGTCGACAGCGTGGCCAAATCTGCGCCGGACGGCTACAGCTTTGTCACAGTGGCCAATAGTTTCTGCGTGAATGCGACCCTGATCAAAAAACTGCCTTACGACACGCGCAAGGACCTTCGCCCCGTGGCCTTGATGGGCTTGTCGGAACACGTGCTAGCCACTCACCCGGCGAGCGGGATCAAGACCGTGGCAGACATCGTGGCGCAGGCCAAGGCCGGCCAGAAGCTGAGCTATGCCTCGTTCGGAAACGGAACTTCAGCGCACCTGGCCGGAGAGATGTTGAAGACGCAGTTGGGCGTGGACATCGTTCACGTCCCTTACAAGGGCCAGGCGCCAGCTTTGGCGGACCTGCTGGGCGGGCAAGTCTCGATCATGTTTGGCAACTGGCCCGAGTTCCGCAACCACGTGCAAGCGGGCAAGCTGGTGGCGGTGGGCATGGCGACGGCTCAGCGCTCTATCTATGCACCCAATATTCCTACTCTGACTGAGCAAGGGTTGAAAGTCGAATCCAACTCATGGAACGGCCTGTTGGCTCCTGCTGGCGTGCCGGATGCCATCGTGCAGCGCATGAATGCGGCAGTCATTGCTGCCATGCAATCGTCCACCCTGGTGGAAGCGTTTCAGAAAGGCGGCATTGCAGCCAAGAGCGGCAGCCCGGCGCAGTTCTCGGACTACATTGACAGCGAGATCTTACGGTACGCGGAAGTCATCAAGAAAGCCGGCATAACATCCGAGAGTTGATCGTCACTGCCGGTAGCCAAGAAGGAGACAAACCATGGGCCAACTTGCCCTCGCTGCCAAGGTCACCCACGTGCCCAGCATGTATTTGAGTGAGCTGCCGGGCGATCGCCATGGCACGCGGCAAGATGCCATAGACGGGCATCTCGAAATCAGCCGCCGCTGCCGTGCACTGGGCGTGGACACCATCGTGGTGTTCGACACCCACTGGTTGGTCAACGCCAACTACCATCTCAACTGCGCGCCGCAGTGGTCTGGCACCTACACCAGCAATGAATTGCCGCATTTCATCAGCAATATGGAATATGGCTTTTCAGGCAACCCTGAGCTGGGGCGCCTGCTGGCCAAGGCGTGTAGCGAGCAGGGCGTGGAAACGCTGGCACACGATGCCACCACCCTGGCGCCGGAATATGGCACGTTGGTTCCCATGCGTTATATGAATGCCGACAAGCATTTCAAGGTGATCTCTGTCTCGGCCTTGTGCACCAGCCACTACCTGAACGACAGCGCACGCCTTGGTTGGGCCATGCGGGAGGCTGTGGAAAAGCACTATGAGGGCAAGGTCGCTTTCTTGGCCAGTGGATCGCTTTCGCACCGCTTTGCGCAGAATGGACTGGCGCCGGAATTCGCCTTCAAGATCTGGAGCCCTCTGCTTGGAAAAATGGACGACGAAGTCGTCCGCATGTGGAAGAGTGGCGAATGGCGCGACTTCTGTGCCATGTTGCCGGAGTACGCCACCAAGGGCCATGGTGAAGGCTTCATGCATGACACCGCCATGCTGCTCGGATCACTGGGCTGGTCTGCTTATGATGGCAAGGCCGACATCGTCACCCCCTACTTCGCGGCTTCTGGCACAGGGCAGATCAATGCTGTCTTTCCAGTTACGCCTCAAGACGGCCAGGCTGTGCCCCAGCCGGAGGCATCGCGCGCGGGCAGCTACCGCGCTTTTCCCAGAATTTGAAGCTCACGGATATTTTCATGCCCCATCTTGTTGTTCTCTACACCGGTAATCTCGACAAGCTCACTGATATGAGTTTGCTCTGCCGGGGCCTCGCTGATGCCATGCTGACCGTGAAGGACGAAGCAGGCGCCCAGGTTTTCCCCACAGGCGGCACAAGAGTGCTGGCCTATCCTGCTCCTTATTACGCGGTGGCGGACGGCGGAGCCGCCGGCAAGGCTGCCGGAGGCGATGGCGACTATGCGTTCATCTATCTGAATCTGCGCATGGCGCGGGGACGTAGCGCAGCCACGCAACAACGAGCGGGAGAGGCCGTGCTGGCTGCAGCTCGAGAGCGCATCGATGCCCTCATGAAAGACCACCATATTGGCTTGACTGTCAACGTGGACGAAGGTGCGGAAGTGTTCGACGCCAAGCACAGCACTCTGCATCCCCTGTTCAAGAAGCCCTGAGCCATGTTGACTCCTGACCAAATCAACCAACTGGCCCGTGAGCTGCAAGAGTCTGAGAAGACCCGCGTGCAAGTGGAGCATTTTTCCAAACGCTTTCCGGAGATGGCTGTGGACGACGGCTATCGCATTGGGCGAGCTTGGGTTGCGTTGCAGTTGGCTGAAGGGCGGAAGGTGATTGGCCACAAGATTGGCCTGACCTCGCGCGCCATGCAGATCAGCAGCCAGATCGACGAGCCCGATTACGGCACTTTGCTGGACAGCATGCTGTATACCGCTCCACCCGGCCATGTGCTTGAGATTCCAAGTAACCGCTTCATTGCACCGCGTGTGGAGGTGGAACTGGCCTTTGTACTGAAATCGCCTTTGAAGGGCCCGAACGTGGATGTGGAGCAGGTGCTGCAAGCCACGGAATACGTCACGCCCGCCATTGAAATCATCGACTCGCGCATAGAGCAGTTTGACCGCCACACCAAAGTGATGCGCAAGGTCTACGACACCATCAGCGACAACGCCGCTAATGCGGCCATTGTGGTGGGTGCCAGCCGTGTGCATCCGAAATCCATAGACCTGCCCTGGGTGGGCGCCATTCTTCGCCTCAATGGCGCTGTGGAAGAGACCGGCTTGGCCGCAGGTGTGCAGGGGCATCCGGCGGTGGGTATCGCCTGGTTGGCCAACAAGTTGGCGCCATGGGGAGAGTCGCTACAACCAGGGCAGATTGTTCTGGCGGGTTCTTTCACGCGTCCTGTAGCGGCCAAGGCGGGCGATGAATTCGAGGCTGATTACGGCCCGCTTGGCAAGATGCAATTCAAGTTCGTTTGAAAGAAAAAAAATGCAAACCCCCCTCAATCCGTTCAAACAAGCCTTGCTGGAAAGGCGCCAGCAGATCGGCTTCTGGTTGAACGTACCCAACACCACCACGGCAGAAATTTGCGCCGGCGCCGGGTTTGATTGGTTGCTCATTGATGGCGAGCACACCACACACAGCTTACAAACTATCCTCCACCAGTTGCAAACCATTGCCGCTTATCCCGGTACACATGCCATTGCGCGCATGCCCATGGGCCACGGCCACGTGGGCGAGATGCTGATCAAACAGTACCTTGATCTGGGTGTTCAAACGCTGTTGGTGCCGATGGTCGATACGCCCGAGCAGGCGCAAGCCATCGTGCGCGCTGCGCGCTATCCGGGTCCAGATGGATTGGGTGGCATCAGAGGGGTGGCTGGCGGGCGGGCGGCGCGTTGGGGCAGGTATCCGCGCCACGTGCATGAAGCCAATGACCGTGTCTGCATTCTCGTGCAGGCAGAGTCACGCACTTCCATTGACAACCTGGAGGCCATCACCGCGGTGGACGGAGTAGACGGTGTCTTTATCGGCCCTGCCGATCTTTCTGCTTCCATGGGACATCGCGGTAACGCAGCGCACCCTGAAATGCAGGCCATCATGGAAGACGCCATCCGCCGCATCGTGCGTGCCGGCAAAGCCGCGGGCATCCTGACCCCGGATGAGGCTGCAGCGCGCCGTTATATCGAGTGGGGGGCTACTTTTGTTGCCGTGGGGATAGACACCTTGAGTCTCGCGCGAGAGACCACCCGGCTGGCTGCCGCGTTCGCACCGCCAACGAAATCGACGCCATGAACGCGCAAGAGTGGGAGTGCCGGCAGCAATTGGCGGCCTGCTATCGCATCTTCGCCATGCTGGGCTGGACGGAGATGATCTACAACCACATCACGCTGCGCTTGCCTGATGAGGCGACAGGTGGGGAGATGCAATTTCTGCTCAACCCCTTTGGCCTGCACTACACGGAGGTTACTGCCAGCAATCTGGTGAAGATCAACCTGGCGGGCGACATCCTGGATGGATCCGTGTATCCGATCAATCCGGCCGGCTACACCTTGCACAGCACCATCCATGCGGGCATAGAAGGCGCGCACTGTGTGATGCACACGCACACCACGGCGGGGGTGGCTGTGGCATGCATGAAAGAAGGTTTGCAGCAGACCAATTTCTACAGCGCTCAGCTTCATGGCATGTTGGCCTACCACGCCTTCGAGGGCATTACTGTGCACGCCGAAGAAGGCCCGCGTGTGCTGGCGAGCATTGGAGACAAGCGGGCGGTGATCTTGCGCAACCATGGGCTCCTGGCCTGGGGGGAGACCCTGCCGCAAACCTTTGCCATTCTCTGGACTTTGCAACGCGCGTGCGAAATCCAGTTGGCAGCGTTCAGCATGGGCGGCGCACAGGCGGTGATTCCGATTCCAGAAACCATTGCTGCCAACTGCACGCGAGACTCCCTGCAGTTCGACCCCAGGCATGGCGCGGGGCGAGATGTATGGAATTCTCTGGTGCGGCAGCTGGATCGAATGGATGAGAGCTATAAACGCTGATCCAGACAGGTAATCCGGTAATCGGGGCTGAGGGAACGATGTTCAAGAAAATAGCAATTTATGGCGCTGGTGCCATTGGCGGCTGGCTAGGCGCGGGCTTGGCAGCTCAAGGGGCTGAGCTCAGCGTAGTGGCAAGAGGCGCTACGCTGGAGGCTTTGCGCCAGTACGGCCTGCGGTTGCGTGGCCGGGATTCCGATGGGGGGGTGGTCGAAACTGCGTGCGCGGTACGCGCCAGTGAAGACCCTTCCGAGCTCGGTGTGCAAGATCTGGTCATCGTGTCCGTCAAGGCGCCGGGGATGGCGGACGTGGCGAGCCGTATTGCGCCGCTGCTGGGACCTGACACGGTGGTGCTCACGGCCATGAATGGGGTTCCCTGGTGGTTCCTGCAAGGCTTTGGAGGTACGGCCGAGGGCCAGACGCTTCAGTCGGTCGATCCAGGTGGTGTCATCGAAAGAGCCATCGCTCCATCGCATGTCGTGGGTTGTGTCGTGCATGCAAGTTGCTCGGTCGATGCACCCGGCGTGATACGGCATCACTTCGGCAACGGCTTGATTGTTGGCGAGCCAGCCGGAGGGGAAAGTTCACGAGTTGTGGCACTGGCCGAACTCTTGAGACAAGCCGGTTTCGATGCCACCGTCTCTGCGCAGATCCAAAAAGACATCTGGTTCAAGCTCTGGGGCAATATGACCGTGAACCCCATCAGCGCCTTCACCGGAGCTACCGCTGATCGCATCATGGACGATGAACTGGTGCGCGGCTTTGTCAGCGCGGTCATGCTGGAAGCCCGAGACATTGGGGGGGAGATCGGCATTCCCATTACCCAGGACCCGGAAGATCGCCACGTGGTTACCCGCAAACTGGGCGCCTTCACCCCTTCCATGCTGCAGGACGTGCGGGCTGGTAAAGCGGTGGAGATTGACGCATTGGTCTCTGCGGTGCGTGAACTGGGACAACTCACTAAAGTGCCCACGCCTTTCACGGACGCCCTGCTCGGGTTGGCCCGCCTGCATGCGCGTGTCCATGGGCTTTATCCGGAAGAGACCTGAATGAGCGCCCCTGCTCGGGCGCTGAGCGGTACGGCGTTTTTTATTCTGCTTTCCATTGGCTTGCTGATGGGAGCCAACCACGTCGCCGCCCGATTGGCTTTCGACCATGGAACGGGGGTGGCAACGGCCGTGGTTGTGCGTTGTTTTGCCACCGCGCTGGTGGTCGGGGTGTTCCTTCTTGTGCAGCGAGTGCCGGTAGCCTTGACGGCAAGGCAGCGCAAGGGCCTGCTGGTGATTGGCCTGCTGGTCGGCGTTCAAAGCCTGTGCCTTTACTCCGCCGTGGCGCGGTTGCCAGTGGCGCTGGCCTTGCTGGCGTTCAATAGCTATCCCTTGTGGACGGCTTTATGGGCCCGCCTTCTGTACAAGCACCAGCCTGAGCGAGCGTTGCTGAGAGCCATGCCCGCCATTCTGATCGGATTGGTGTTGGCCCTGGATGTATTTGGGAAAAGCTCGGGCCTGGGTGCCGCGGGTCAATGGCGTGAAATAGGTGCGGGCGTGGCTTTTGCACTCAGCGCCGCGGCAGCATTTGGCCTTGTGCTTGTGCTGACCCAGCACGAGGCGGGTAGTCTCGATGGCCGCCTGCGAACGTTTTCAACCATGGCCATCGTCAGTGCGCTGGCAGCGGCAGGTGTTCTTTGGCAGGGCGGCCCTCAACTTCCAACGGCTGCGGCGGGGTGGTGGGGGCTGGCGCTTTTGACTTTGCTCTACGGCAGCGGCATCACGCTTCTTTTTACCGTGCTGCCGCGTATGGGTGTGGTGGGTAATTCGGCCATCATGAATGTAGAGCCTGTTTGTTCGCTGGTGCTGGCCTGGTTGATATTGGGGCAAGCTATTGCGCCGGTTCAGGTGCTGGGCGCCTTGATTGTGGTGGGCGCAGTCATATGGCTGGGCATGCGGAAAAAATGAAGAGACTCTCGCTCGGGGGGGTGTGGGTGGGGCGGGGTCTAGCGGCTCCTGGCGCTGTGCCTCTTGATTGAAATGTCGTTCGAGGGTAGCTTTCGTGTATTAGGATTCACCCCATGACTTCATCGCCCATACCTGATTCTGCCAATCCATCCATCGACGACGACCCTATCTTAGCGACGCTGGAAGCGCTTGACGACGTGCTGGCTGAGTTGAGTGAACACCACGAACTTATTCCGACCTGGGAGTTCTGTGAAGGGGCATTGACTGCATTGCTATGTACCCGCCGGCAGGTCCCTGTCGGTGAATTCCTGTCTGCGCTTCTCTCCTTAGACGCCGATCAGGTTGATGCTGCCGAGGGCTTTTCCAGCGAGGCGCAGCGCACCCGCTTTTTGATGAACTGGATGGCCAGGGAGTCCCAGATTCGCGCGGCCCTGGATGCGCAGGTCGAGGCACTGGACGACGAGAAGGCGCTTGATCCGGCTGTGATGGACATGCGTGGTCTGATCGCCGCTCAGCCTCCAGAGGAGGGTTCAAGCGAAGACGAGGAAGACGAAGGCGTGCTTCCGGCGTTTGCCTACCCTTGGGCCATGGGCTTCATGTCCGTGGTCGACATCTGGGAGCAAGACTGGGAACCCCCTCGCGATAAGGCCATTGCGTCTGACATGTCCGATGCGCTCGATTGCATCCGCGCACTGTGCGAGGACGACACCGCAACGCCTGTGTTGAATCTTTTCGATGAAAACGGCCCCCCCAGCGTGAGCGAGCAACGCCTGGAGCAATTTGGTGAGGCTGTATGGGCGGTCTATGACCTCTATGCCATTGCCAAAAGCTTGGGGCCTCGTATTGACCCAGTGCGCAATGAGCTCAAGATTGGGCGCAATGATCTCTGCACTTGTGGAAGCGGGAAAAAATACAAGAAGTGCTGTGGGGCGTAGCACTCTCAAAAGTGCGTGCAAGTGATCGTCCGGGAAGATCCTGATCGAACTCTCACACTAATCGGCATTCGAGAACAAGCACCGTTCGGACTGAGCCAGGCTCAGCCCGAACGGTGTTGATCGGTTAAACGCAACTCGGTACAAGAGGTCCACATGGTCCTGAACCTCGTCTGGCTAGGATTTTTCCTCAGCGCCTTCATTGTGGCGCTGGTTCAACTGGCGCACGGTGATCTGACGGTATTGCCCAGACTGCTCACCGCCATGTTCGATTCTGCCAAGACCGGCTTCGAGATATCCATCGGCCTGGTCGGCATCATGGCGCTGTGGCTGGGGTTCATGAAAATAGGCGAACGCGCAGGCATGATCGACGCGTTCGCGCGGGGCGTGAATCCTCTTTTTCGTCATCTCTTCCCAGGTGTGCCCTCAGGGCACCCCGCCCAGGGCGCGATGACCATGAACATCAGTGCCAACATGCTGGGCCTGGATAACGCTGCCACGCCTTTGGGCCTCAAGGCGATGCAGGAGCTGCAGTCGCTCAACCCCAAGCCCGATACCGCTACCAACGCGCAGATCATGTTCCTGGTGCTGAACACGGCCGGACTGACACTGATTCCTACGGCGGTCATCGCCGTTCGACAGACCATGGCCATCAAGCAGGGTCTGACCAACTTCAACGCGGCGGATATCTTTTTGCCCACGATGCTGGCAACTGGCTGCTCGTTTCTATCCGCACTGATTGCGGTGGCCGTGGTGCAACGCCTGCCTTTGTGGCGTGCTGGCGTTTGGCTGCCTCTGGCTGCGCTGGCGGTGCCGGTGGTTGCGCTCGTCGTCTGGTTGGGGCGCTTTCCTCCGGATCAAGCCGCGCAGTGGATGGGCGTCATCGGCTCTGGCTTCATTCTTTCGGTGGTGGTGCTGTTCCTGGTCTGTGGAATGGTGCGCCGCGTCAACGTGTATGAGACCTTTATTGAAGGCGCCAAGGAGGGCTTTGGGGTCGCGGTACAAATCATTCCGTATCTGGTGGCCATGCTGGTCGCCATTGCGGTTTTCCGCGCTGCCGGGTTGATGGAGTTGCTGATGAACGCCATCGCCTCTGGCGTAGCGGCTCTTGGACTTCCTACTGACTTTCTACCTGCCTTACCGGTCGGGCTGATGAAAATTCTTTCTGGCTCCGGCGCGCGTGGCTTGATGGTGGACGTGATGCAGACCTACGGCGTCGATTCCTTCCCGGCCAAGGTTGCAGCCATCATTCAAGGTTCCACCGAGACGACCTTCTACGTGTTGGCGGTGTACTTCGGAAGCGTGGGGGTCAAAAATACCCGTCATGCGCTCCCATGTGCCTTGTTCGCCGATGTGGTTGGCATTGTCGCTGCGGTGGTGGTGGCCTACGCGTTCTTCAAGTGATGGACAGGGGGCGTTAACGTCCGTTCAGCGCTTTTACTTTTCTCGTAGGCGCTGCAAGCGCCCCATTCCCATCAGAGCTAAGCCAGCGCAGAGCGCAAGCAAGGTCCATTGGCCGAGGGTCGGGACGGCAGTCACGCTGGGTGGGGATGGAGGCAAGGCGATCGCCCGTGGATACTCGTAAGCACCTATATCGATGGCGCTGCCGATGATGCGCGTCGCGTTGGCCAGGTCCAGGTTGAACGAGCCAGGCAGGGCGCTGTTCATGCCGCGGTTGAGGGCATCGGAAGCTGGAGTGAGGGTGTAGTCGCCCCCAGCGGCGTTGGCAAATGCAGGATTGCCCGTGCGTCGAAACGGATCGGGGGGCAGTGGAGACTCCAATTCGCCGTTGCCATGGATCAGGTTGTGTGATTCCATGAAGCCGGGTGCAAGGTCGCTTTGATAGCTTAGACCGTACAGCGTGTTGAAAGCCGCTATGTTGTTGCGCATGCTTCCTCGCAACTGCGCGCCTTCGTCAGTGCGTGCGCCAACCCACATGCCGATTCTGTTGTGTGCCACCGTGTTATTGGCGAGATGCGCAGTGACATTGCTGATGCCCGTGGCATACACCACTAGAGCGCCCGGACCGCCTCTGTTGCCCGATTGCCCATACACCAGATTGTTGTAGATACCCGCTTGCGTTTCTCCTCCAAGAGTACGCAGTTCGATGCCGTTGTTGAACATGCTCCCATGTACTCGATTGCGTTCTACCGTCAAGTCCAGACCGCCGGCAGCCTGGTAGACCAAGATGGCACCGCATTGATCCAGGTCGTTTGCTGTGATGTCGTTGTGGCGTATCACCACGTCTGAGCGAGCTTCTCCCGCTTGATACAGAGCGACGGACACACCGTCAGAGCAGGAATCGCTGATGCCTCTTATACCCAGGCGGTTGCCTTCAATGAGGGCGGAGATGCTGCCGTAGAGCTCACCGGCGGTCGTGGTGCGCACTTCGATTTTGGTGCCTTGGGAGTCGGGGAAAGTGTTGTCTATGACTTGCAAGCGCAGGTTGCCGCCGCCTTCGCCGAGCAGTCCGAGCACGTTTCCCGCGAAGTTGAGGGAGCGAATCGTCACATCAATGCTTTCGTCGGTGGCGTAGGCCATGGCGGAGGTGACGGTGGGGGTGCGGCCAGCCGCTGGGCGCAGCGTGACTGACTTTCGGATGTCCAGAGCTTCAGCGTTAGTGGTGTCAAAGGCCAGTTCTATCAAGTCGCCGGGATCTGCCGCCTCAATGCACGCTTGAAGGGTGCCGTTGCAAGGTGCCGCGCCCGGATAGCTGAGCGTGGCACTGAGTGTTGGCCAAGCGGCAAGGCTGGCGGCAAGTGCCAGCATGGCGCGAGCGAGACGAAGCGGGGTGTGCATGCGAACTCCAAAGCAAGGTGGGCCTGCGTGGCCCGTATGCAATGAAAGATAAAGTGCAAAGGCGCCTGCCGCCAGTGCCGAAAGTCATGGCGCAGGTGAAGACGCGGGTTCAGGCGTACTCAGCATTTGGGCGAGGGCTTCGAGCAACGCCGGTGCTGTGACTGGTTTGAACAGCACAGGCAGGCCAGCTTGCCGCACGCGCTGCAGGGGGCCGGGGGCTGTTTCTCCGGTAATGAGCAGTGTCGGCGGTGGCACTATGCCATGGGCGTGGAGCGACTGCGCAAAATCCAGGCCATCGGCACCTTCCGCCAGCCGCAGATCGCAGACCAGAGCGTTGAACGGTTGTTGGCGAGCCCGCCCTTGCTCCAACCATTGATGGGCCTGCGCCGTAGTGGTGGCGTGCACCAGCTCGATCCCGTGTGCGCTTAGCAGCGCCTGCATGGCTTGCGCGATGTCCATCTCGTCCTCCAGCAGCAGCACCCGCGCGTTGGGCGTTTGGGTGAGCGCAAGGGGAGGCGCGGTAGGTGCCTCTAGAGTGGGGAATGCGTCGGCTTGAGGGGGCGCAGCCCCTAGCACCACGCGAAAGCGGCTGCCACGCCCCAGGCGGGAGTGCAGTTGAACCGGATGCCCAAGCAGATGCGAGAGCCGCCGCACGATGGACAAACCCATGCCCAGGCCACGCGAACGGTCACGGCCCGGGTTGTCCACCTGGTAGAACTCGGCAAATACCGGCTCTTGGTGTTCGGGCGCAATGCCAATGCCGGTATCCACGATATCGATCCAGACTTCTTGGCCTCGCGCCCGTGTCAGAACAATCACGCCACCCTGCGGGGTGTACTTGAGCGCGTTTTCCAGCAGATTGCTCAGCATGCGCTGCAACAGGTCTGCGTCCGTCATGGCCCACAGTGGTGTGGCGCGCACGCGCAGCTGCAGGCCCCGCTGCTCAGCGTCAGGTACGAAGGTCTGGCTGAGTGAACGGAGAACGGAGTTGAGTGCCACCGGGGCGATTGCCGCCTCGATGGCGCCTGCATCCAGGCGCGATGTGTCGAGCATGGTGCCCAGCGAGCCGCTTAATGCGTCAGCCGCACGCATCAGCCGCTGGGCGTTGGCATGTTGGGGATGGCCTGCCAGTTCCTTTTCAAGTACCGCACCGAACAGGGTGATCGCGTGCATGGGCTGGCGCAGATCGTGGCTGGCGGCCGCCAGGAAGCGTGTCTTGTCTTCGCTGGCCTGGCGCGCGATCTTCACCTGCCGCGCCAATTGGTCGGCCAAGTCTTCCTTCTCGTATCGGATCATGAGCGTCTGGGTCATGAGCTGTTGTTGTTGGCGACCAAAGTACAGCACGATCCCCAGGTTGATCGCGACGCAGGCAGCCATGAACAGGAAGAGGGGCTCGCCTTGCCAAATCAGCGCAGTCAGCAGCCCAATATTCATTGGCAGCACCCAACCCAGCACGACAGTCCACAGTTGGGTGCCATATACGGCAGCGCTGCTGGCCACCCCCACCAGAATCACCAGCAAACCGTGAAGGAGCGGGCTTCCCGTGGGCGGTAAAAGCCAACAGGCAAGGCCCCAGAGCGTGCTGTCCAACGCAGTGGAGGTGGTGAACTGGCGTACCCAATGGGCGCTGCGCCGCTCCCGCTGCGGATCCGCGAAGTAGGCCCGGGATATCCACCTTCCCACCAAATGGGTGGGTATGCGCAGGCCGACCCAGACCACGGCAAGGAACGAGCCCGTTTGCCAAAAGAAGAATGAGGCAACGAGCGCATTGACGGTCGTTTCCAGCCAGCGCGCATCACGATCGGTGCGAGCTTGCGCGTCGACCTTCGAGGCCAGTACGCGCTCGGCAGCGTCGGGAGGCAGCGAGTTCATCTGATCCAAAGATCGTGGGGTCGTCTTATCGTAACCGGCTGATAAGTTGCGCACGTGAGCGCACACCGAACATCAGAAGCAGTGTCGACACGTGATTTTTGACCGTGCCTTCTGAAAGATGGGCTGTTTCGGCGATTTCTCGATTGGACTGTCCGGCCAGTACCCAATCGAGCATCTCTGCCTGGCGATGCGTAAGACGCACACGCTCCCCATCCCGGGTTTGCACCATGCGAGCGGCTTCGCTGGGGCGGCTCTCGGGTTCTGCTAGCCCTGGAATGGGCCCGGAGGCGGCGGGTAAGCCCAACAGTCCCTGTGCCCGCAGGTAAGCGATGACATCGACCAATTGGCCGGACTTGGGGAGATAGGCACGGGCTCCGGTTTCCAGGGCCTGCCGTTTGAGTGCGGGGTCTGCGTCGCCAGAGAGAACCGCGACCGGCGCTTCGGGAAAGCGCGTGAGGAGCTGGCGCAGACCGGAGAGGCCGTGCGCATCGGGCAGGTGCAGATCCAGCAATATCAGCGCCAAGCTGTCCTGATGCCGGGCGTAAAGGTCCATGGCCTCGGCCAAGCTGCTCGCTTCCAGCGTCCCCGGCTGATTGCGGCCTGCAGCCTGGGACGCAATCAGGGAACTCAAGCCCAGGCGCACCAGTTCATGGTCATCCACGATCAGAAGTCGCGGACGATCTGGCATGACAAGAGACTCTGGAGGCATCATGCGCGCATGTTAGGCGCTATGAGCGCGTCAGTGAAGTGACGAAAGTAACGGGGCTCCGTCACACACCCCGGGCAAGACAGGGTTTTAACTCCCTCTCCCGCGTGCGGGAGAGGGTGGGGCGGGGCCGGCCAACCGGTGAGGGCAAGCGGCGGTTGATTTGTTGGTAGCGCGTGATAGTTACCTTCTGCGTATCTCTTGAAGTCGGAGGCCGGGATGTGCGCCCGGCGGCGCACCTACGTTTCTTTGCTCCGCCAAAGAAATGTAGGCCAAA
>JAECRA010000065.1 GCA_015999985.1 Comamonadaceae bacterium | reverse complement strand
ACAAGATCCTCATGGGCCCCGAGCGCAAGAGCATGGTCATGCCCGAGGAAGAGCGTCGTAACACGGCCTACCACGAGAGCGGACATGCTCTCATTGGCAAACTGTTGCCCAAGTGCGATCCTGTGCACAAGGTCACTATCATTCCTCGTGGTAGAGCCCTTGGTGTGACCATGAGTCTGCCAGAGCAGGATCGCTACAGCTACGACAAAGAATACATGCTGAACCAGATCAGCATGCTCTTTGGTGGCCGTATCGCTGAAGAAGTGTTCATGAATCAGATGACCACCGGAGCCAGCAACGACTTCGAACGCGCCACTAACCTGGCACGCGACATGGTCATGAAATACGGTATGAGTCTGGCGCTGGGTCCTATGGTTTATGCGGAGAATGAGGGTGAGGTGTTCCTCGGCCGCAGCGTGACCAAGACCACCAGTATCTCGGAAGAGACCTTGCAAAAGGTGGATGCCGAGGTGCGCCGCATCATTGATGAGCAATACACGCTGGCGCGCAGCCTGATCGAAGGCAACCAAGACAAGATGCACGCGATGGCCAAAGCGCTGCTGGATTGGGAAACCATTGACCGCGAGCAGATTGACGACATCATGGCTGGGCGCGAGCCGCGTCCGCCCAAGGACTTCACGCCGCGTACGCCGTCGGCGCCAGGCAGCGGCGGTACGCCACCAGCGGCTAAGCCGGTTGATCCGGCACCTACCGTGGCCTGATCGAGAACTTGGCGATTGAAGATGCAGCGGGGCTTTGGCCCCGCTTTTTATTTTGAGACATTGTTATGCAGTGGCAAACCACGCGCTTTGAAATAGATCTGAGCAAACCACGGGTGATGGGCATCGTCAACGTGACGCCGGATTCGTTTTCTGATGGTGGCCAGCATTCAGACACCAGATCCGCTCTGCAGCATTGTGAGCAGATGCTGCGCGAGGGGGCTCATCTGCTGGATATTGGCGGTGAGTCCACTAGACCGGGGAGCCCGGCAGTACCTCTGGCAGAGGAGCTCCTCCGTGTGGTGCCGTTGGTCAAAGAAGCGGTGAAGCTCGGGGTGCCGATTTCTGTGGATACCTACAAGCCTGAGGTCATGGCTGCCGTGCTGGATCTGGGCGCAGATGTCATCAATGACATCTGGGCTTTGCGCAGGCTGGGAACCGCAGGCCCCCCCAGTGCAATGGAGGTGGTGTCAGCTCACCCCAATTGCGGAATTTGCCTGATGCACATGCATAGGGACCCGCAGTCCATGCAGGTGGCGCCTATGGAAGGGGATGCCGTGCCCCAAGTACGCTCGTTCCTGGTGCAAGCCGCAGAGGCGATTCAGATGGGCGGTGTAGACCGGCGCAGAATCGTGCTGGATCCGGGTATTGGCTTTGGAAAAACCGTGGCTCAGAATTTTTCCCTCCTGGCTAGGCAACAAGAGCTACTGGCCGCTGGATTTCCTTTGCTGGTGGGGTGGTCCCGTAAATCTTCCATCGCAGCTGCTTTGCAAGGCGACGCGAAGGAACTGCCTGTGCCATCTGAGCGTGTGATCGGCAGCGTGGCGGCTGCGCTTCTGGCTGCGGAACGAGGAGCTCATGTACTGCGTGTGCACGACGTCAAGGAGACGGTGCAGGCGCTCAGAATTCTGGATTCCGTGACTTGACCCACATCTTTCTCCGATAGCCTTGCGGGATAATCAGGGGGCGCGAAAGCTATCGAATCAATAACTGTTTTAAGAGGCAGCACAAGAAGAATGAGCCGAAAATACTTTGGAACCGATGGCATTCGAGGCACAGTGGGTCGCTCTCCCATCACACCGGATTTTGTGCTTCGGCTGGGACATGCCGTAGGTCGGGTACTCAAACGGCATCATCCCAACCCCGTCGTGCTGATTGGCAAAGACACGCGGATATCCGGCTACATGCTGGAAAGTGCTCTTGAGTCAGGACTTAATTCTGCCGGTGTAGATGTGGTGCTGCTGGGGCCTGTGCCTACCCCCGCCGTGGCCTATCTCACGCGTGCTCAAAGGGCTAGCCTGGGTGCCGTCATCAGTGCCAGCCACAACGCCTATCCCGACAATGGCATCAAGTTTTTCAGTGCCAGTGGCACCAAGCTGCCAGACGAATGGGAACGCGAAGTCGAAGCCGTGCTGGAAGAGCCCGCCGAGTGGGTCGATTCAGCCCATCTGGGGCGTGCGCAACGCCTGGCGGATGCGGCGGGCCGTTATATTGAGTTTTGCAAAAGCACCTTTAGCAGCGATCTCACGTTGCGCGGTATGAAGATCGTGGTGGATGGTGCACACGGTGCGGCCTACCAGATTGCGCCCATGGTGTTTCATGAACTGGGGGCCGATGTCGTAGCCATTGGATGTTCGCCTGATGGCTTGAATATCAATGATGGCGTTGGTGCCACGCATACAGAGGCCTTGATTGAGGCCGTGGCCACTCACCAGGCCGACTATGGCATTGCGCTCGATGGCGATGCAGATCGCCTGCAGTTGGTTGATGCCTCCGGTCGCCTTTATAACGGCGACGAGCTGGTTTATCTGTTGGCAGCCGACCGGCTTGCACGCGATGCCTCTTTGAGGGGCTCCACACGCAGTCCTCAATTGGCGGGGGTGGTGGGAACACTTATGACCAATAAAGCCGTCGAGATGGGACTCAGAAAGCTGGGCCTTGAGTTCGTGCGTGCCAAGGTGGGTGACCGTTATGTGCTGGAAGAGCTCTCGCGCCGCCATTGGATATTGGGCGGTGAAGGCTCAGGTCATCTGCTGGTGCTTGATAAGCACACTACAGGTGACGGCATTGTGTCTGCACTGCAGGTGCTGCAGGCGTGCGTGGTCAGCGGCAAGACGGCAGCCGAGCTTCTGGCAGGCGTTGAACTCTTTCCCCAAGTGCTCATCAATGTGCGCTTGCGAGCAGGACAGGATTGGCAAAACAATCAGCAACTGGCGGAAGAAACACGCGCAGTGGAAGCCGAGCTGGGCGATCGCGGGCGCGTGCTGATTCGTCCGAGTGGCACAGAGCCATTGCTGCGCATCATGGTCGAAGCACAGGAGGCGGCACAGGCACAGTCGTGTGCCGAGCGATTGGTAGCGACGGTCCAGTCTAAGAGTGTTTCCGCTCCTGTAGGGCACTAAGAGTCGAGAGGAGCAAACGAGAGGGGCAAACGACAGGGAATAGGGCAGTTTCAAAGCCCTAGCTCCACCTGCCGTTCAAATAAAAAAGAAAGTACTGATCGGTGAAGGTGAATATGCCAACCAGCGTAGAAGTTTCTTTAGTGAACTACAAGCACTCCGTCGATGCACAAGCCGTCGTTGCATTGCTGAATGCATACGCCAGCGAGCCGGCGGGGGGCGCAGAACCCCTGGCGCCGGAGGTGAAAGAGCGATTGGTAAGCGAGATGGCCGCGCGCCCACATCTTTTTTCGGTTCTGGCGTGGGTGGGCGATGGTGAGGCCCGGCAAGCCGTGGGGCTTATCAATTGCGTAGAGGGTTTTTCCACTTTCATGGCGCGCACCCTTATAAATATTCACGATGTGGTCGTGAGCGCAAGCCATCGGCAGCGAGGCATTGCACAAGCCATGTTCCACTTCGTGGAGCGTGAGGCCGGGCGGCGCGGCGCCTGCAAGCTGACTCTGGAAGTACTGGCGGGCAATACATCTGCCCGGCGCTTGTACGAAAAACAAGGCTTTGCACCCTACGCGCTTGATCCTGCATGGGGTGAGGCCATGATGTGGCAGAAAAAAATCTAGAGGCAGACGTTCTTCGCCCTTTTACGCACGCTCATGCTGTGCACGTCCGCTCTAAGATCATGAACACGTTCCAAGATAGCCTCAGGACGTCTGAATTCAGTTGGGCAAAGTGGTGAAAGCCTTGCCTTGCTGCGTTAATCGGCGCTGAACCCGGACGCCTTCACTACCGGTCCCCAGCGGCCGAGATCGTCGCGAATGGCCTGCGCCAAGCTTGAGCCTGGCGACGGGTCAGGATTGCTACCGAGCTTTTGCAATGCTTCCTGCACTTCAGGGGCGCCAGAGACTTTGATGGCAGCAGCTTCCAACTGCCGCACAGTGGCCTCCGGTGTTGCATTGGGCACAAACAGACCAGTCCATTCCAGGTGGTTGAACTCGTTGTAGCCAAGCTCCTGCAAGGTAGGCACATTGGGTAGGCGATCGGTACGCCGCGTGCCATTGATCGCGAGTACTTTCACGCGCTTGCCATGGTACTGCGCCATATCGGCTACGGGCAGAATGCCGGCTGCAATCTGGCCACCCAACAAGTCCTGAGTCAGCGGGGCTGTTCCGCGATAGGGGACCGATACCAGCTTGGTGCGTGTGATTTCACCCAGGCGATAACCGATGAACTGCGGCAGACTACCAGGCGCGGGCACACCGTAGTTGGCATGCTTTTCATCGGCCTTGGCCAGTTCCAGCCACTCTTTCAGTGTGTTGGCCGGGCTGGAAATCGGTACAGTGATCGCTTCGTTGAAACTGGATAAACGCGCGACTGGTTTGAAATCTTTCGCACCGTCGTACCGCACGCTTTTCATGGTGAGTGGAGCCATCACCATCATGTGGGTGGTGCCGAGCAAGATAGTCAAGCCATCGCCAGCTTGCGTCTTCACATAGTCTGCCGCAATGGCTCCGCCTGCGCCACTGCGGTTGTCTACCACGACCGCCACATCAAGCTCGTTCTTGAGTTTGTCCGTCAAGGTGCGGGCCAGTACATCCGCGGATCCGCCAGCGGGAAACCCCACCACCAGTCGCAAGGGACCGCGACCTGGCGGGATCTGCGCCCAAGCAGAGCCGGCCGACGCCAGCGGGAGCAGTGCAGAAGCGAGCAAATGACGTCGTTGCATGGGGAGGTCTTTCAAGGAGGGAATAGGGGCGATTCAACTGGCTACAGCGGTGCGGTGCGATGAAACCAGGGCCACGCACGTTCGATCTCGGCTGACAGCTGCAGCAGCGTCGAGTCCTCGCCAAAGCGGCCCACCAATTGCACGCCAACAGGCAAGCCATCGGGTGTCCAGTGCAGCGGCAAGCTGATGGCCGGCTGACCTGTCGCGTTGAATGCTCCCGTAAAGGGAACCAAGCCGCCAGCTGCTTGCTTGAACTCAGAAAGCGACAGAGTCTGCGTGGAAAGCGTGCCCAGCTCTACTGGCGGAGAAGCCATTGTGGGGGTGAGCAAAACATCCACGTTTTCGAAGAATTGCGCGATTTTGCGCACTTCCTGGTTGATCCTGGGGAACTGGCTTGCATAGTCCACACCCGTGATGCTTTGGCTCTGGCGGATGGCTTCCCAGGTCACGGCTTCCAGTTCGTCCTCGCGTGCAGGACGCCCGAGTACGGCCTCACGGGCCCTCAACTGGGCCGCAAGCCCCGTGATCAGCAGAATCCCGGTGGCAGCACCCAAAGCCCCTGGAGAAAAGTCCGGCCTTCCGGGTTCAACCACATGACCCATCTCCTCCAGACGCCTGGCTGTGTCCAACACGGCAGCTTCACATTCTGGATGGACAGGCTCGTCCCGAAAAGTGCGGGTTGTAAAGGCGATCCGCAGCTTTTTCGGCGGCTTGTTGATGAGTTCCAGGAACGTTTGAGCGGGGCGCGCGGTGTAGTAGGGTGCTCCCACATCTGGCCCGGCGGTGGCATCGAGCAAGGCCGCGCAGTCGCGGACAGACCGAGTCACCGCATGCTCATGACTCAAGCCGTGGGTGGCGTCCCCGCGGTGTGGGCCGGTGGGTAGCAGGCCGCGGGTGGGTTTGAGTCCAACCAGACCGTTGCACGACGCAGGAATGCGGATGGAGCCGCCGCTGTCTGTGGCGTGTGACGCCGGCAAAATGCCTGCTGCGACCGCCGCCGCTGCGCCGCCACTGGAGCCTCCAGCGATCCGGTTCAAGTTCCATGGGTTTCGGGTGGCGCCGGCCAGCGCCGTTTCAGTCGAGGGGCTCATCCCAAGTTCCGAGGAAGCGGTGCGTCCCAGAATCCGGAGACCGGCGCGGCGCAGGCGTGCCACCGTTTCACTGTCGAAGTCAAATGATTGACCTGCAAATAGACGGCTTCCGTGTGCAAGCGGCATGCCTTTAACTGGGGCATGCAGATCCTTGATGAAATAGGGCACGCCTCCCAGCGGCCCTGAGGCTGGCGCATTGCGCGCCTCTGCCACGGCTGCCTCATCCAGGTAGGTGACCGCGTTGACTTGCGGATTGACCGCATGCAGCCGCTCGAGTGCCGCCTCCAGTACCTCGCTCTGCTGGAGGGTACCGCTGCGGATGGCCTCTGCCAGGCCTAAGGCGTCAAAAGCTCGGTAGTCATCGAAACTCAAACTCATGATCGGTCTCCCACGACGGCCATCACCTCGATTTCCAGGCGTCCGCCCAGAGCCAGGCCACTGGCGCCAAATGCGCTGCGGGCGGGATAGGGCGGCTGGAAGAACTGCTTGTAAATCGCGTTGAACGCTGGCCAGTCGTTCATGTCGGCCAGCATGACGGTGCACTTGACCACATTACGCATGGAAAAACCATGATGCTCCAGCGCTTGCTGAACGTTGCGCAGCGCTTGTACCGATTCGGCTTCGATTCCTCCGGGCGCAAGTTGCAGGCTGCCCGGCAACGTGCCCATCTGACCGGATAGATACAGGGTGTCGTCTACGCGGACGATTTCAGAAAACGGCAGCCCCAATTGAGTGAATGCAGGGGAGTTGAGGTGCTGGATGCGCGGCATGGGGTCTCACTTCGTTTTTGCAACTCTAAGCCCTTCGAAGTGTTTGAACAAATATCAATTTTTGAACCAAGTCATACAATTAAATGATGGATATGGATACCCGTCGTTTGCATTACTTCGTTCGTGTGGCGGAGGCCGGCAGCCTTGGGCGGGCGACGCAGAGCTTGCATGTGGCGCAACCTGCCTTGTCTCGCCAGATGCAGCTGCCGGAAGAAGAGATTGGCGCGGCCCTTTTTGAGCGCACGGCGCGTGGCATGCAACTCACCGCAGCTGGTCGAAGCCTTTATACCGATGCCAAGCGTTTATTGGCCGATGGCCAACAAGCGTTGCGGCGCGCTCGTTTAGCGGCAAGCGGCCGGCTGGGCCACCTCAAAGTGGGATTTTCTGAAATCTACCTTTGGCATCCGCAGGCCCTTGCGGCATTGCGTCAATGCCGAGCGCAGGAACAAGGCATCACGTTTACCTTGGAGACCATGCTTTCAGGCGCCATCACGGAGCGTTTGAGAGCGGGTCACCTGGATCTGGCGGTAGCTTACAGCGGACAGATAGACGATGAATCAGAACTGCGCCATGTGCCGTGGTTTACAGATGAATATCGGCTGGCAGTCCCCGCGGACTCCCGGTTCTGCAGGTTCCCGCCTTCGCGGTTGGCTGAACTGGATGGGGAGGACTTCATCTTGTTCGGCCGTGAGCAGTCGCCCCGCATGCACGACATGATCATGGCTCATTTCCACGATCGCGGATTTACGCCTCGTATCGTGCAAGTCGGGACTTCCCACTACACCGTGATGGCATTGGTAGCGGCTGGCCTGGGGTGCAGCGTGATGCCGCAGAGTGCCGCTTCACGGGTGCCCAAAGGAGTGCGTCTGGTGACGGTGCCGGACATGGCGCTCCATACACCTATCCATGCTATCTGGAGGGCGGATTCCGAGACGCCCCTTCTAAAGCGATTCGTCGAATTGCTGACCTCCACGCCTGCGCAGGCTTCTTGAGTAATACCTAGAAACGGCAGTTGACCGCTTGTAATCATAAGGAGAGCCGCATGAATGCGCAATTTTGCTGCTCCGATCACGTTCATCATTCAAGTGAGAGCGCTACACACCCGAGGAGGTCGCCCTCGGGCACGCTGGCGGCGTTGTTCGTCCTTACAGGCGCGAGCCTGTCGCGTCCTCACGCCTTGCCAACGCACCCGATGACGACCTCCTCGGGCGCGTCCAACTACCGTTTCTAGGTTAAATCTCCCCCGGATTCGAAGAGGGCCCGGGCCATAATGTTTGTATTGTGAAATCGAAACAGTCAGCAGCCTCCAGCGAGGTCAATATTTCCGAGAGCGATGGTATTCGTTATCTTCACCTGGGCACTGAGTGGATCCAGGGGTCGATGCGCATCGCTACCCCCTACGACATCGATCTTGAGTACGTGCAGCGCATGATGGCGTGGCTTTTGTTTGTGCCGCCAGAATCTGTGGCCGGCCGCCATGCCATGCAGCTGGGTTTGGGCGCGGGCGCTATTTCCAAGTTTTGCTATAAAAAGCTGAGCATGACTTGTACCGCTGTAGAAATCAATCCACGCGTAGCCGACGTCTGTCTTGCCTGGTTCCGATTGCCACCGGAGGGGCCGCGTTTTCGCGTAGTGATTGCCGATGCCGGCCATGAAATTAATAGCGATGAATGGATCGGTACCGTGGATGCACTGGCGGTTGACCTCTACGACGACGACGCAGCAGCGCCTGTGCTCGATAGTGTGGATTTCTATTCAGACTGCCGTCGCGCTTTGACCGAAGAGGGGTGCATGACGGTGAATCTGTTTGGCCGTTCCTCCAGCTTCGAGCGCAGCCTGGCTCGCATCTCGGAGGCCTTTGGTGCGCAAGCTGTCTGGGCCTTCAAGCCAACGCGTGAAGGCAATACGGTGATTCTTGCCCAGCGTACACCTTCGAGGCCTAAGCGGGACGTTCTGGCGGCTCGCGCTGAGCTCATCGAAGCCCGTTGGCATTTGCCGGCACGCAAGTGGTTGAAGGTCTTCAAGGCTTTGGAGAAATGATCCTGGAAACGGTAGTTGGACGCGCCCGAGGGCGGTCTGCTCGGGTGCGTAGCGCTCTCACCTCCATGGTGAATGTGATCGAAGCAGGCGCATTGAGTGCTCATGCGGCTCTCCTTATGATCGCAAGCGGTCAACTGCCGTTTCTAGGGTGAATTCTCCCTTGTGTTCTCCCTTTATTTCTGGAGGCTCTCATGGCTGAACAGGCCTATCGCGGTTTCGTGCATTGGCGTCAGTTGGTCGAGTGGATGCAGGAAGACGGGGTGATCACTGCTGAAGTGGCTGAACAAACGATCGCGCGTTGCTCACAGGCCGAGAGTGCGCAGCCTGCGCTTGTGCGGCTGGCGGCCGTGGGAATTGAGTCTGCTGCCGACGGCAGGCCGCTGGAGGTCGAACAACTCACGCAATTTCTGGCCCGACGCGCAGGGTTGGACTATTTGCGCATAGATCCACTGAAGGTGGATGCAGGCAAGGTCTCTGAAGCCATGAGTTCGGTTTACGCGGAGCGCCACAAGATTCTGCCAGTGCAACTGGCGGCTACCGAAGTGGTGGTGGCCACTAGCGAGCCTTTCGTTGATGACTGGGTTACGGAGGTTGAGCGGCAAGCCAAGCGCCCAGTTCGCCGGGTGGTGGCCAACCCGGCCGATATCAAGCGCTACACGGCTGAGTTCTTCGCGCTTGCCAGGTCGGTGCGGGCGGCTCAAAAGAGCGGCGGCTCTGCGGTCAGTGCCAGTTTTGAACAATTGGTGGAACTCGGAAAATCCGGTCGCCAACTGGATGCGAACGATCAAGGCGTGATCCAGGTAGTCGACTGGCTTTGGCAGTACGCGTTCGATCAGCGAGCCAGTGATATCCACGTTGAGCCGCGGAGAGAACAGGGCGTGATCCGTTTTCGCATAGATGGCGTACTGCACCCGGTCTACCAAGTGCCCTCAGGCGTGATGGGTGCCATTACTGCACGCATCAAATTGTTGGGCCGCATGGATGTGGTTGAAAAGCGGCGCCCCCAGGACGGGCGCATCAAGACGCGCAATCCACGCGGCGATGAAATCGAGATGCGTCTGTCGACCCTTCCGACCGCATTCGGCGAAAAGCTGGTGATGCGCATCTTTGACCCGGACACCGCGGTCAAGGATTTGTCGGCGCTGGGCTTTACTGAACATGATGCTGCGCGCTGGCAAGCCCTGGTGGAACGTCCCTACGGCATTATCCTGGTGACAGGGCCTACAGGATCGGGCAAGACCACCACCTTGTATTCCACGTTGCGGCGCGTAGCCACTGAAGAGGTGAACGTCAGCACGATCGAAGATCCGATCGAAAACATAGACCCGCGTTTGAACCAGACTCAGGTCCAACCCCAGCTGAATTTTGGTTTCGCCGAAGGCGTCAGGGCACTGATGCGCCAGGACCCGGACATCATCATGATCGGAGAAATTCGCGATCTGGAAACCGCAGAGATGGCGGTGCAAGCCGCGCTCACGGGGCATTTGGTGTTCACGACCTTGCACACTAACGATGCGACTTCCGCGTTGACAAGGCTGATGGAGCTGGGCGTTCCGTCCTACCTGCTGAGTGCGACGGTGTTGGGTGTGCTCGCGCAGCGCCTGGTGAGAGTTCTCTGCAAGGAATGCCGCGTGCTGGATGAAGAGGCTTCAGCACAGACGCTGGCTGAAGCCATCAAGCCCTGGAAGCCCAATCAAGGCAGCTACAAGCCCTACAGGCCCGCAGGTTGCGTGGAATGCCGCATGACGGGCTTTCGCGGACGCATGGGCATCTATGAACTGCTGACGGTGAGTGAGGCTTTCAAGGAGCAACTTCAAAACTCCTCCAGCCTTGCACAGTTGCGCAAGCAGGCCATAGCCGATGGCATGCGTCCCTTGCGTCTGGCCGGTGCGCGTCGTGCGGCGGAAGGCTTCACGACATTGCAGGAAGTGATCTCTGCAACGCCGCCTTTGTCATGAATTTTGGCGGGATTCGCAAGGCGCGTGTTCGTGATTGCGCGGGCCCTGCTGTGCCAAAACTTCGTATTCATGTTCCTTTGCATGAATTCGAGTCCTAGGGTATCCCCGGGGGCCTTGTAGGTGGAATCCACATGGTGACGGGCGTATCCATTCGTCACAATGCGGCTTCGTGCAACCTCATAGGGGAGACGACTCGTGAGAATTAAGAGTCAGAAAGATTTTTTCGCTGGGCTTCTGTATATGGCGATCGGCATAGCCTTCGCTTGGGGGGCTACCAACTACACCATCGGTAATGGTGCCCGCATGGGTCCAGGCTATTTCCCGCTTCTGCTGGGCATAGTACTGACCGTTATTGGAGCCGTCGTAGCCTTTAAGGCTATGGTGGTCGAAACCGCTGATGGTGAGCCCGTTGGGAAGTTTGCTTGGAAGCCTCTGGTTTTCATCATCATGGCCAACTTCTTGTTCGGCATCTTGCTGGGCGGAATGCCAAGCCTGGGTATCCCGGCCATGGGGATGATTGCAGCCATCTACGTTCTGACGATCGTGTCAGCGATGGCGAGCAAAGAGTTCAAATGGGGCGAGGTCTTGATCCTTGGCACAGTTTTGGCGATCGGTAGCTGGTTCGCATTCGTATGGGGCCTGAAGCTTCAGTTCCAGGTTTGGCCGAGCTTCATCGGCGGTTGAAAGGGTCGACGAAATGGAACTTTTCGAACATTTATCACTGGGTTTCAGCGTTGCGTTTACGCTGCAAAACCTAATCTACTGCTTCATTGGCTGTGTTCTCGGCACCCTGATCGGCGTGCTCCCCGGCGTGGGCCCAGTGGCCACCATCGCCATGTTGCTGCCTGCAACCTACGCGTTGCCACCTGTGGCCGCGCTGATCATGTTGGCGGGTATCTACTACGGCGCGCAGTACGGTGGTTCCACGACCGCTATTTTGGTGAACCTGCCAGGCGAATCGTCGTCTGTGGTGACCGTCATTGATGGCTACCAGATGGCCCGCAAGGGTAGAGCGGGCCCGGCGCTGGCTGCAGCAGGCATCGGTTCGTTCTTCGCAGGCTGCGTAGGCACACTGATTCTGGCTGGGTTTGCGATTCCACTGACTGAAGTGGCCTTCAAGTTCGGCCCTGCCGAATACTTTTCGCTCATGATTTTGGGTCTGATTGGTGCTGTGGTTTTGGCATCCGGCTCTCTGATCAAAGCGATCGGTATGATCGTCCTGGGTCTTCTGCTGGGTTTGGTAGGCACAGACGTGAACTCCGGGGTCGCCCGCTTCTCGTTCGACATTCCTGAACTGACTGACGGCATCGGCTTCATCGTTATCGCCATGGGTGTGTTTGGATACGGAGAGATCATCTCCAACCTGTCCATGCCTGACGAAAATCGTGAAGTGTTCACGGGTAAAGTGAGCCATCTGTATCCCTCCAAGGAAGACTGGAAGCGCATGACGCCAGCCATTTTGCGTGGCACAGTTATCGGCTCCACGCTCGGTATCTTGCCTGGTGGCGGTGCTCTGCTGTCAGCCTTCGCGGCCTATACGCTGGAGAAGAAAACCAAGCTCAAACCCGGTGAAGTACCGTTCGGCAAGGGCAACATCCGCGGCGTTGCTGCTCCTGAATCGGCTAACAACGCAGGCTCGCAAACTTCGTTCATTCCTCTGCTGACACTGGGTATTCCTCCTAACGCCGTGATGGCGTTGATGGTGGGTGCCATGACCATCCACAACATTCAACCTGGCCCACAGGTGATGACCAGCAACCCAGAGCTGTTCTGGGGTCTGATTGCTTCCATGTGGATCGGTAATGCCATGCTGATCATCTTGAACCTGCCGCTCATCGGCATGTGGATCAAGCTGCTGACCGTGCCTTACCGTTGGTTGTTCCCTGCCATCGTGCTGTTCTGCGCGATCGGTGTGTACTCCACCAACAACAACACATGGGACGTGTGGATGGTGGGCTGGTTCGGCATCATCGGCTACATCTTCATCAAACTTGGAATGGAACCTGCGCCACTGCTGCTGGGCTTCATCCTGGGCCCCATGATGGAAGAGAACTTGCGGCGAGCCCTGCTGCTATCGCGCGGCGATTGGAGCGTGCTGGTAACGCGGCCTTTGTCGGCAAGTTTGCTGGCGGTCGCAGCCCTGCTCTTGGTCATCGTGTTGCTACCTTCGGTGAAATCCAAACGCGAGGAAGCCTTCGTCGAGGAGTGACGAGGCTTGATGCAGAAAAATGGCACCTTCGGGTGCCATTTTTTTTGGGGCTTCTCATCTCGCGCTGCCCCTCTACGCGAAAAGTCCGGATGGATCCTGTGAACGGCCGTGGACCGCTTGATATGCTCAATGTCCACGGCAATACTGAATGCCTTGCCTTCGCAGGCCCTGATCGTTTGGCGAATTCGGCCAAAGTTTGGTCAGCACAGTGTGGCACTGCCGTTCCCACGTTTGGATGAAATGACCGCTTTGAAAAATGACGCACCGGCGAGCGCTGCCCTGATGACAGGATTTATCTTGGCGGGGATAGGCGCGATTGGCTTTGCCGGCAAGGCCATCATCGTGAAGCTCGCTTATCGTTATGGCGTGGATCCGGTCACGCTCATCATGTACCGCATGCTGTTTGCGCTGCCGTTCTTCATCATCATGGTCTGGTGGTCAGGGCGCGATAAGGAGCCCTTGACCAGACGCGATTGGGTGGGCGTCGTTGGACTCGGTTTTTCTGGCTACTACCTGTCGAGCATGCTCGACTTCATGGGCTTGCAATACATTACAGCCAGCCTGGAGCGGCTTATTTTGTACCTCACGCCTACCATGGTGATGGCGCTCAATTGGATACTGAAGGGCCGTCGCATCACGATGCCAGAAATCCTGGCCGCGCTGGTGAGCTATGCGGGCGCCTTGATGGTTTTCGGTGTGGAATTGCGTTTGGTCCCTGGTACGGGCACGGCGCTCGGCGCGCTGTTGGTGTTTCTTTCCACCTGCACTTATGCCGTCTATCTTTTCTACAGTGGCGAGTTCGTCAAACGCCTGGGATCGCTTCGACTTGTAGGCTTGGCCACCGCAGTAGCGTGCTTTTGCTGCATAGTGCAATTTCTGATTCTGCGGCCCTTGTCGGCTGCGGTGGTCGTCCCCGAAGTCCTGTGGCTTTCTCTTCTCAATGGCACGTTGTGTACGGCATTGCCTGTGTTGTTGATGATGATGGGCGTTGAGCGGCTAGGGCCTGATTTGACCTCGCAAGTGGGCATGATTGGCCCTTTGGCTACCATTGGCATGGGAATCGTTTTTTTAGGCGAGCCTTTCACGCCGTCCTTGGCCGCTGGTACGGTTTTGGTGATGGTGGGCATCTACATGTTCACCCGCACCAGGCGATGAAGGCTTGCTGTCAATCTATTGAGAAGGAGAGCTCAGATGGATCTAGGTATTGCAGGTAAATGGGCGTTGGTTTGCGGCGCCAGCAAAGGGCTTGGCTTGGGGTGCGCGGCAGCGCTGGCCGGCGAAGGAGTCAACGTCGTGATGGTGGCCCGTGGCAGGGAGGCCCTTGACGCCGCCGCTGGGCGGCTGCGCAAGGAGGTGGCGCCCGGCCGGGCCATTGAAGTCATCGCAGTACCGGCGGACATCACGACGACCGAGGGTCGTGCGGCCGTGTTCGCCATTCGCAAGGATTTCGACATTGTGGTGACCAATGCAGGAGGACCGCCATCAGGTGATTTTCGTGATTGGGACCGTGATGCATGGATCAAGGCCATCGACGCCAACATGCTCACTCCTATCGAGTTGATCAAGGCCGTGGTGGACGGCATGGCCGAGCGAGGCTTTGGCCGCATTATCAATATCACGTCCAGTGCGGTGAAGGCGCCGATTGACATTCTGGGTTTGTCCAATGGTGCGCGCTCGGGCCTCACGGGGTTTGTGGCCGGACTGGCGCGCAATCCGCAATTCGCGTCCAAGGGCGTGACCATCAACAATCTATTGCCCGGAAAATTTGACACCGATCGCCTTGCAAGCATCTACCAGGCTACTGCTGACAAAACCAGCCAGCCCATCGATGTGATTCGTGCCGATGCAGCCAAGCAGGTGCCGGCACGCCGCTTTGGTACGCCGGAGGAGTTTGGTGCTATTTGCGCGTTCTTGTGCAGCCAGCAAGCCGCTTATCTCACTGGTCAGAACATTCTGCCGGATGGGGGCTTGTACCCCGGCGCGTATTGAATTGCCAGCCAAACCTTCTGACCTGGGGGGGCGCTCTCACGCCTGCAAATCGCGAGGCCAGACAGTGTCCCTGAGATCAACCTGCCTGAGCTTGGTGGAGGGTGGAGATTACCTACAGCTAGTAAGGCAATTCGGTTGAGGGCGTGCCTGGCTGGGCAGGGGGGCAAAACTTCCGCCAGATCTGGGGGCGATCATCCTGCTCCGCATAGCTCTGAAGCTGGTCTGCTGCCAGTCCGATCAGCTGGCTCGCGCTTTTTCCTTGGGAGTCAAGGTAAGTGTTCAGTTCGTTCACAGACTCGGTCAATGCACCATAGCCGCGCATGAGCACCAGCGAAGTCATCTCAACGGCGTAGGCCCCGGACAGCAGGAACCGCGCCACGTCCAGCCCGCTCCGAGCACCATTGGTGGCGAGAAGGGGGAACTGCGGGCCCAGTCGTTTTCTACTCATGGCCACACATCGCGCGGTCAGGGGAAGAGCCCACGCGCCGCCCAAGGCCGCAGAGGTGTTCAGCAGCGGTTTGTGCGTGTCCAGGTCGGGTAGAAAACCCATAAAGCGGCCCATGAGAATAACGGCATCGGCGCCGCTGTTTCTGGCGGCTTCTGCCAATAGGGCAGGGTTTTCGCTTTGCCCGGTGAGCTTTATCCAAAGAGGAAGGCTGACGGCTGCACGCAGGCGCGTGACGATGGTCTCGATCCGGCTTGCATCGCGCTCCAGCACAATGGCGCCCTTGGCTGCCTCGTCACCGTGAGGCGCGCCAATGTTGACTTCCAGTACGCGAAAACCCATCTTTTCGACGACTTGGGCGTAGGCGGCGCATTGTTCCAGGTCGCTCAATATCAGGCTCGGGATGACGTAGCAGCCTTCGCGGGCGGCTTGCTGATCGAGAACAATCAGTTCTTGCATCCAGTCTTCAAACGACTTCTGAATCAAGCCGGAGCGGCAGAAGATGGACGCATCCTGAGGTGCATTGAAATCCCAGGGGACGGGCTTCCAGTCGGTCCCAACCATGCGGTAATCTGTTTTGTCCAATTGCGACTTCGCTGCCATGGACTCGTTCACCGACTTGGCGACCACTGCACCTACGCCACTGGCAATGGCGGCACGAATGCCTTCGGCCGTCATCGTGTGTTCGCCAGAGCCGCAGATGACGGGGTTTTTCAGTTCCAGGCTGGAAATGCGGATATGGAGATCTGCCACGGTAATGTTTCCTTGCTATAGGCGGTGCAGGGGGCGCCTCGGCGCCCTCTGCGCTGTGCGCGGCGGTCCCGCTGCTCCAAAAAAGCAGCGTTCACTTTGCGCTACGCGTCTTAGTCCAGCTTCACGCCAGCATCCTTGATGCGTTGCTGCGAGACGACGCGATCGCGCTCAAGGAACTTGGCAAATTCCTCAGGCGTTTCTCCGATGACGTCGTACCCGTTAGGCTGTACGAATTTCGAGACATAGGCCTTGTCATTGCTGATCTGTTTGATCGCCCGGCTAAGCGTATCAATGATGGGCCTTGGTGTGCCCTTGGGTACGGACACTCCCATGTAAAACCCCGCATTCAGATCGGGGAAGCCCAATTCCTTGAACGTTGGGACGTCTGGCAAGGCATCGATCCTGCTTTGTCCCGAGATGGCGAGAACTTTGAGTTTTCCGCTGCTGACATAGGGTGTGGCGGCAGTGACGCCGGCAAACATGGCGTCAATGTTTCCTCCCAGCAAGTCCTGCAGGGCGGGGGCAATCCCTTTGTAGGGAATGTTCCTGACGTCAAAACCACCGGCCTTCTTCAATGCCTCGAAAGAAAGATGTGTCGTGCTGCCGGGGCTTGAAGACCCATAGTTATGCTTGCTGCTGTCCTTTTTCATCAGAGCAATGAACTCTTTCAGATTCGATGCAGGAAGGCTTCCCTTGGCAATGAGCGCCATATTGACGTTGACGATGCGCGACACTGGAATGAGGTCACGCTGCGGGTCATAGGGCAGCTTGGAATACAGAAATGGGTTGAGCGACAAGGCCGCATCTGTGGCCAAAAGCATGGTGTAGCCGTCTGGCTGCGACTTGGAAACCGCATCCGCGCCGATGATCTCGTTGGCGCCGCCCTTGTTGTCAATGATGACAGGCTGTCCGAGCGTAGCGCTAAGGCGCTCGCCAAATGCCCGAGCCAGTGCGTCGATAGGTCCGCCTGCTGGGTAAGGTACGACGATCTTGATGGGTCGAGACGGGTAGGACTGTGCAAGCGCTGACGTGCTCACTCCGCCGGCTGCCAAGGCGAGGGCAAGGCCCAGCGTGCGAACCACTGTCCGCCGATGGCGGCCTGCTGGTTGGCTGCTGCTGCTTTGCCCCTCGGGAAGGGCTGAAACTCGAGTGGTCTCAGCGGAGTCCAAAGGCAGGGCGGGGCGTGATATTTTCATTTCGCTTTCTTTCGAGGGGATAGGTTATAGGTTCTGGCGGCTCTGGCTTTCCTGGGACGGTCTGGAAGACTTTCCACGAGCCAGTTGTCTCACCGCTTTGGGCATTTCGAAACCGTGATCTGCATAAATAGAGCATCCGAATTGTTCGGACAGTGCGGCGGCGCAACCTCTCAGAAGGCTGGAAATTTCGCCTGTCGTCGATTGCGCAGGAAGGTGCTGTACCGAGCCGACGATGGACACAATGCCAATCAGTTCGTCAGGCGAGCGCAAGATTGGCGCTGCGACCGCATTGATGCCGGTCAGCACTTCATCTGGCGCTTCTTCGATAAGCTGGCTTCGAATGAGCGCCATTCGTTCCTGAATCGCGCCGACGTCGGTCATCGACGCTGGGGTTGGCTTGGCTAGAGCACCATTGAGCAGCCGGGCCCTTTGGGCCGCACTGGCGTAGGACAGTGCAATGCGGCCTTGCGCAGAACAATGCGCAAGCGGCCGGTTACCAGGCTTGACCGTGATGCTGACGCTGCTTTCATTGTCGACAGCGTCAATCACGAGAGCCTCCCCGTTCAAGGGAATAGAAAGCAGCGCGCTCTGGCCTGTGCAAGAGCGCAGCAGATGCAGATACGGAGCTGCAATCGCCCGTATGTTGAATTGCACTCCGGCGCGCTCGCCCAGGTGAAACAGCTTCCAGCCCAGGCGGTACTTCTCCGATTTCTGTTCCTGATCCACAAACCCGAACTGCCGCAGCGAGGTCAGATTACGGTGAACACGGGCCTTGGTCTGGCCAAGAAGTCTTGACAGCTCAGTGACTCCGAGAGGTCCAGAAGCGGCCCCCAGTTCGTCCAGCAAGTTGGCAATAAGTGCAACTGAATCAAGGGGAGCTGGGCCTTCGGAGTCTGTCATGCTTGGCGTCTTTCTTAAGTGGATAAGTCGAGGCCCACGAGCTTAGCGGCGTTGGTCGACACCATCTTGCGCACGTCGGCTTCCCCATAGCCTAAATCCAGACAGGTTTCGATGACATTTCGGAAACCATCCACGAGGCGCGGGTTTCCCAGTTGACCCAGGTCGGAGCCCAAAATGGTCCGGTCAACAGTTCCGGCAACAATCATCGCCTGGAGCTCGACTGGATCGTAGAACTTGAACTTGGACCCCGGCACAAACATGCACATGGAGTGTTCAACATAGACGCCCATGCCCACCATGCGCTTGATGTCGTCCAGGGTGGCATCAATTACATACGTGGGGTGATTGCAAAGCAGGCGAGTGACACCGCGCCGCTTGGCTTCTTCGAACAGTGGCCAGATCTCGGAGATGTGCAGGTGGCCAGATGAGAGGACGATGTCGTTCTCCGCAATCATGTCCAGGATGGGCAACACCTCAGGCAGTAGCTTGCCCTGACTGTCCACCACGGTCAGAGGCGTGGGGTCCAGCATCGTCTTCTTGGTCTGAGGGAATTTGTCCTTGAACTTCTCGTCCTGCTTGTGATGGTCCAGGTGGTTCTTAGACGAGAAGGTGGGCATCCACACCAGCTTGGCTCCCAGTTTGATGCCATGCTCGACTGCATAGATATTCAACCCACCGGAGGTGTTGTTGAGAGGAACACCAGAGAGCAGCGTGACCTTGAGATGGGCGAACCGCTTGTTGAGCAGTTCGGTCACGGGGGTCGCGGAGTAGTAATGGTCTTTGATCAGCAAGGCGCGCATGCCAACCGAGCTCGCCTCTTCCATCGCGTCGCAATGATCGAAGTAGCGGGGCATCACGGACGGGCCGCTGTGACAGTGAAGGTCAACGGCGCCTTCAAGCAACCGGTCTGGCAGCGTGGGGTCCGTCTGGCGCCATTGTTTGTTGGCTTCGGTGGTGAGGTTTGACATGTTGAAGTTTCCGGATATCAGTCTTTGAACTCAGCCGCCTGGTACTCGACGAGATGGCGGTAGTCGTCCCGGATGGGGGAGAAGATGTCCAGATTGAGTGCGACTTCATCGCCAATCGGTTCGACGTAATGCATGGTGTGTGCGGGCACCCGAACAATGCAGCCGGGGGTCATCTCAAACACCTCGTCTCCGACGTGGTAGTTCATGCGCCCCTGAACGCAGATGGCGATCTGTTCGAAGTCATGCTGGTGCGGACGGACCTGGATCCTGGGCTGTACCCAGTTCATCACCATGATCACGTTTTCGCCACGGAATCCGCAGCGCTCGATGCCTTCGCGAACAAACTCACGCGGCAAGGTGTTCCAATCAATCATCTGGGTCATAGTTGCATTCCTGGTGAAAATCAGTTGGGTAGCAATTGAGAAGACATGGATGCGGCCTGTGCGCGGAGGTACGACTGGTCCGAGCCGATCAAGAAAAGGCTGACGCCGCAATCTCTCCAGCGAGAAATCTCCCTTGCATCCGGCAGAAAAATGCCGACCGGTTTCCCGGCTGCCTCGCATGCGCTGCAGATGCGTTCTGTAGCTGCACTGACGCTGGGGTGGTTGATGTCGCTCACTCCCAACGAGACCGCGAGATCTGCGCGCCCGATCAGAAAGCCATCGGCACCTTCCACGTTGACCAGGCTTTCCAGGCAGTCCAGCGCCGAGGCGTCTTCTATCTGAAAGATCAACGTCGTTTCACGGTCGGCTTCGGCGATCAAATCTCCCATACTGGTCATGCCGTAAGCACCCGCACGCGGTGAATTGGAAAAGCCTCTTGTGCCGCCCAGGTAGCGAGCGCTACGAACAATTTCGCGCATACCGTCAGGGTTCACAGCGTGAGGAATGATCAAGCCGGTCGCACCCATATCGAGAACACTCAACACCGTGGCCGGTTGGCTGTCCTTGACGCGGACCAGGGCAGGCTTGTGATGGGCTCTGGCCGCAAGCATGCAGACATCCAGTGCATGCGCGTCGAAAGGAGCGTGTTCCGCATCAAGCACCAGATAGTCCAGCGGCGTAGACGCCAAAACTTCCACTACTTGATGGCTTGGTGTCTTGACGAAGGTGCCCATCAGGGGCTGCCTGGTCTGGAGCGCAACGCGAAACGAAGGCTTAGTCAAGTTTGATCCCCAGCTCTTTGATGCGCCGTCCGGAGATTTCCTTGTCCTGCTTCATGTAGGCCTGGAACTGCGCTGGCGTATCGCCAATGGTCTCGTAGCCATAAGGCTCCACGTTCTTCTCAAGGAAAGTCTTGTCCGCGAGCGCCTTGCGTACATCCGCTGCAATTTTTTCTACCACTGCCTTGGGCGTTCCGGCAGGTGCGGCCAGACCCAGGTAGAGGTTGGCGACCACCTTGGGATAGCCTGCTTCTGCAAATGTCGGAACATCCGGCAGCGACTTGGCGCGTTTGGTTCCTGCAATCGCGAGAACTTTGACTTTTCCAGTGGGCATCTGCGAGATGGCCGCCGTTGCACCCGCAATCATGGCGTCAATGGAGTTGCCCAGCATGTCCTGCATGGCGGGGGCAATGCCCTTGTAGGGTACGTGGAGCATCTCAAACCCGGCTTCTTTCTTGACGCTCTCCATGGCCAGGTGGGTTGTGCCGCCCGCACCTGCCGATCCATAGCTGTGCTTGCCGCCTTCTTTTTTCATCAGCGCCACGAAGTCTTTCAGCGTCGGAGTCTCGAGCGCGCTTCGTGTGATCAGCACCATGTTGAAGTAAACGGCACGCGTGACGGGAGTCAGATCCTTGTCCGCGTCATAAGGCATCTTGGAGTAGAGGAAGGCGTTCTGCGTGAATGCCGCTTCCGAGCCCAATAGCAGCGTATAGCCGTCTGCCGGTGACTTGGTGACTGCCTGCGCCGCAATGATTTCATTGGCTCCGGGACGGTTGTCGATGATGACCGGTTGCTTCCACAGGGCGCCCAGAGTTTCCCCGAGACCGCGCGCAAAGTTGTCGACCGGGGCGCCCGCGGGATACGGAACGACCAAGCGGACAGGCTTGCTCGGAAAACTCTGCGCGATTGAATTTGTGATCCCGAGGGTGCCGAAGCCCGCAATAAGCGCGCACTTCAACAGGCCGTTGACTTGTCTCCACATGATCGATTCCTTGTTTTTGTCTCGTTGACAGTGATAGTGTATCGTTCATTGGAACAATATGGCAAGTTTTTAGCGAAGAAAATCTTCCTCAACCCTCCATCAACGACGCAGGGAGTGAGCACAGGAGGAAAAAAAGGAAGTGGCCTCCCGTAGCGAGAGAGCGCTGGCAAGCGCAAGTGGGGGTTGGTCCAGGTCGTCAAAAGTTAGCAACCATCGAGCACGCCTTCCTTCGGCCGGCCATCCTGGAGGACAGGGGAACTTGAACTGCTGTGTGCGTGTTGTCTGCGCGGACTTCTGGGGCAGGTGCGTGGGAACTGACAAGGAGCCCTGCGCCGCCCTTGGACGATGCTCCGCATGTCCTCACGAAAGGCGTCTCTCCGCGAGGCCCGTCAGGCTGCGCTGCGTGGCATGAAATGGTGCGGACTGAAGTTGGCTAACTTGCCAAGCGAATAGCAAGCGAGTGGAGCAATATCTGGGGCTACCTGCGGGAAGACACCACAATGCCCGCCACTATCAGGACAAAGGCGACCGCATGGTATGCCCGAGGCGCTTCACCCAGGAACAGTGTGGAGAGCACGGCCGCAAATACCGGGGTGAGATTCGAGAAGAAGCCAGCCACCACAGGGCCGGCGCGTTGTACGGCCATACCCCACCAGCGGTAGGCCAGTACCGCAGGGCCAATGGACACGAACAGCAGCACCGCCAATAAAGGCCATCCCCAATCGACCTTCGTGTCTGTCAGGCCCCACTCGCCAGCAGCCAGCAGTCCGGACCAGCCGACGCCAAAAACCAGTTGAGCCAGCAGGAACGCGGAGCTGTCGCCTCGAATGGCCTTGGGTTCCGTTCCCCTGGCCAGGAGCCAGGAGTACCAAGCCCAGGAAATCGTGGCCATCAGCATGTACAGATCGCCGGGCACCAGCTGAAGCGAGGTCAGTTGGTTCAGGCTACCCCGAGCCAGGATGGTGGCGACTCCGGCAATAGACAGCCCGGCTCCTGCCATCTGCCAGCGGTTCACTTTCATGCCGAAAAAAAAGTGACCCAATGCCAAAGACCACAACGGCCCGCTGGAGCCGACAAGCGTTACGTTGAGAGGCGTTGAGGTGTGCAAGGCCAGGTACTGAAGCGCGTTGTATAAGCCCGTGCCCACCAGCCCTAGCAAGGCAAACCGTCGCCAGTGCTGCCAAAGCCCGCTGTTGGACCGCAATACCCAACTTGCCAAAGGAAGAAGAATGAGAAACGCAATGGTCCAGCGGAAGAAATTGAGCAGCAGCGGAGGAATCAGAGGCACAGCCAAACGCCCCACCACCGCATTGCCCGCCCATAGCAAAGGCGAGAGGACCAGGAGGGAGATGGTCAGAGGCGTGAGGCGGTCGAACTTGTGCACCCCTCTATCCTGCCATGTTTGCCGCCGGCGACTGCCAAGTGCTATGGCCCCCTGGCCTGCGCACTTGCTAAAAGCGTGGCACCATCCGATTTTCAGTGTCCTTGAGGGAGTAGCGTTGCCATGCCTTTAGCCGTTCAGATCAGCCAGCCAGGTGGCCCGGAAGAAATGCGATTGGTCGATTTGCCTGTGGGTGAACCGGGACCAGGCCAGGTCCGGATTCGCCACAAGGCGATTGGCCTCAACTTCATCGACGTCTATCAGCGCACTGGCTTATATCCTCTGCCCATGCCGCTGACTCTGGGTATGGAAGGTGCCGGCATCATTGAGGCTGTCGGCGAAGGCGTGACCCATCTGAAGGTGGGCGAACGCGCGGCTTATGCCGGGCATCCTCCCGGCAGTTACAGCGAAGTGCGCGTGATGCCCGCTTTGCCCGTGTGCAAATTGCCCGATAGCATCAGCTTTGAAACGGGTGCGGCCATGATGCTCAAGGGCCTCACCGCACAATACCTGCTGCGTAAGACGCTTCCAAGTGAGGGACTGGTCGCAGGCGATCACATTCTGTGGCACGCCGCTGCCGGTGGCGTGGGCTTGATTGCTTGCCAATGGGCCAAATCCCTTGGCTACCAACTGATTGCCACAGCGGGCTCGGAAGAAAAATGCAAGCTGGCATTGGCCAACGGAGCAGCACACGCGATCAACTACCGAACCGAGGATTTCGCAGCGCGTGTCAAGGAGATCACTGGCGGCAAGGGCGTCAAGGTGGTCTACGACTCCGTAGGTAAAGATACCTGGGAAAAGTCAATCGAATGCCTGCGCCCCTTCGGACTGATGGCCAGCTTCGGCAATGCCAGTGGTCCCGTGCCACCGTTCTCGCCCGCTATCCTGGTGGCCAAATCCCTGTACGTGACACGCGCAGGCTTGTTTACCCACATTGCCACCCGCGAAGGCTGCCAGAAAATGGCGGACGATTTGTTTGATGTGGTGGGTTCCGGCAAAGTGAAGATCCACATTGAACAGCGTTTCCCCCTGGCTGAGGTGCAGGCTGCGCATCGAGCGCTTGAGGCACGGAAAACGACAGGCTCGACCATCCTGACGGTCTAGGAGGCTGTCGGACTTGGAAATCGCCGGCTCCAAATGGGCCGCA
>JAECRA010000064.1 GCA_015999985.1 Comamonadaceae bacterium | reverse complement strand
TGATGCCACTGTGCAGGGTAAAGGCGAAGTCAGGCAACGGGAGCTGGTGATTGTTGAGCCTGGAACGGGCATCGCGCTGATGCCCGATGACATTCATGCCGTTCAGATCCAGGGGGAGCGAGCTATTCGCCACCTGCACATGTATGGAAAAGCCCTGGAGATTCTGGACGAGCGTATTGCCTTCGATACAGATTCAGGCACCTACAAAGTCATGCCGATCGGCGTCACCTCCAGGCGCGTCTGAAGTGCAGCAACAAGGCCACCGCAAACGCGTCAATTACCTTATGCATGCGGACCGAGCTTTGTGTGGCTGGGCTAACACCCCCCACCCCTCAGGTCGCACCTTTGTATCCAATGTGATGGCTGGATGGCGTCACCCGTGCCTGCGCTCCGGCACCGAACCTGTGATGCCCTACGCAGCCAGGAGGCTGAGGGCCAATAGCAGCTGGCGATTTCCAAGTCCAGCAGCCTCTTAGCGGCGCGAGCAGTATTCGCTCTCGCTGGAAGACGATAGATCCTCTTGGTTCGACACTTATATAAGGAGCTTTCATGATCAGACTTTTTGCATCAGCATCCCTCGCAGCGCTGACGCTCTTGGCTTCACCATCGGCTATGGCCGGCAAGGTCATGGACAAGATCAACGAGCGAGGGCAGCTTGCAGCGTGTATCAAGCTCGACTATCGACCATTCGGCTACCGCGCTCCCAATGGCGACCAAGTAGGACTGGAGCATGATTTGGTAGCGGATCTGGCGAAGCGACTCGGACAGAAGTTCAATAAGCCCATTACCGTCGAAAAAATCTCCGTGATTGCGGCCAATCGCGTTCAGTTCGTGCAACAAGGCAAATGTGATGTGCTTATAGGGACAATGACCGACAACGCTGAACGCAGAAAGGTCATCAATATTGTTCAGCCAAACTATTACTCGTCAGGCATCACGGTGATTGCACGGAAATCCACTCCGATCAAGACGTGGGACGATATCCGAGGGAAAAAACTGTGCGTCAGTCAGGGTGCCTTTTGGAACAAAGAATACCAACGCCGCTACGATCTTGATTTGCAAGCTTTCGCAGGGATCGCTGAAGCGGGCCAAGCCTTGCAGGACGGTCGTTGCATCGGCAATCTGACGGACGACGCTCTCGCGGCTTCTCGCCTTCTGGACACTGCAACTTGGGGTGATTTCGAAATCAAACTGCCCGTTCAGGACCGTGAGCCTTGGGGTGTTGCCACTCAATACGGCGATGACGAGTTCGCTGGCTTTCTTTCCTCCACGATCACTGCCTGGCACCGGGAAGGCACCCTGATCGCCTTGGAGAAGAAGTGGGAGCTGCAACCCACTGCCTTCGTCAAGGAAATGCAGGAAAAGTACAAGAACTCCAAGTAAGTAGTCCGAAACCTTTTCGGTCAATCTGAATGGAACTTCTTGCCCCAATTCAGCAGTGGTTCTTGCGCCTGTACGAGACCACCGGCGTCAATCTGACCATCTTCTACGACTCATGGGATGGTGCTCGTTATGTGGAAGGCATTGGCTACACGCTGATGCTCGCCACGCTGTCAATTCTGATTTCGCTCGTGCTGGGCATCGTCGGGGCTGGGATGCAGATGTCACGGTGGCGCGCAGTTCGGGCAGTGGTGTATACCTATGTTCAGATTTTTCGCAACACGCCTCCTCTGGCGCAACTGTATTTTCTCTACTTCGGAATAGGTTCTTTGATGCCTCGGGTTGTCAATGCCTCCGGAGTAGCGGAGCCTATGTTCAACAACATACATTGGGCAATCATCTCCCTGTCCTTGTTCGCGGGGGCGTTCAATGTGGAGATATTTCGATCTGGCATAGAAGCCGTTCCGCACTCTACGGTGGAGGCCACCAAGTCTCTCGGATATAGCCGGGTCGCAGCCTACCGTCATGTGATTTTCCCCCTGGCCTTGCGTATTTGCCTGCCATCGCTCGGCAACAATCTCGTGAACCTGGTCAAGACCACTTCCATTGCGTATGCGATAGCCGTCCCTGAGGTTTTATACGTCGCCAATCAAATCTGGACGGACAACCTCAATGTCACGGAGATGATGAACGTGGTGCTCGTCACCTACCTCACATTGGTTGGCTTCTTCGTCTTACTTTTCAAACGGTGGGAACGTTGGCTGCGCATACCGGGGCACTCTGTATGACAGGATCAAGTTCCACTCCAGGCGCTGGACCCGGCCAGCGCTATGCCCTGCTGATAGCAGTGTCCTTTCTATTGGTTGGTGGCTCTGTTTTTGCACAGGCACAAGCGATAGACCCATCGCGCCCCAGCGTGTGGAGCGTCATGTGGAAGTGGACGCCAATGCTCTTTGATGGTTTTCTGCTGAACTTGCTCATGAGTGCACTTGCCATGATTGGCGGAACCGTCGTGGGCGTCTTTGTAGGGCTTGCGCAGGTCTCCCTGCTGGGCCCGGTAAGGCGTTCTGCAAGCCTGCTGACCCAAATTCTGCGTAATGCTCCCTGGTTGGTGGCGATCTTCTATGCCATGTACATGCTTCCTTACGAGGTGCATGTAGGCGGCGTTCTCATCAAGATCCCAGATTGGCTGAAGGCCACATTGGGCTTTTCGCTTCCGGTGATCGCTAATGTGTCGGAGATCGTGCGTGGAGGCATTTCATCGATCCCGGTCCAGCAGTGGGAAGCAGCTCGGTCATTGGCCTTCACCCGCCGTCAGACACTCTGGATGATCGTCCTTCCTCAGTGCGCCAAACGCATGCTTCCGCCGTGGATGAATCTCTATTCGATCCTGACCATGGCTACTGTTCTCGCCAATGTGGTGGGGGTATCTGAGGCCATGACGATGACACGCGAAATTCTGGCTTCGGAGCGGCGTTCGGATCTCTTGCTTCCAATGTACGGATACATCCTGGTCTGGTTTTTTATCTACATCTTCCCGATCAGCCGGCTCACGCTGTGGCTTGAACGCAAGTGGGCATTTAAGGAGTAAACGTGGCGAAGCAATTGGGTGATCTCCAAGTAGTTGTTGACAACGTATGCAAGTCCTTTGGCAGCAATACGGTGCTAAAGAATATTTCCCTGTCCGTACGCCATTCCGAGGTTGTTTGCATCATCGGCCCGTCTGGTTCTGGAAAATCCACGCTCCTGCGCTGCATCAATGCCTTGATTCCCATCGATAGTGGCACCATCAAGGTGGCAGGCATTGAAGTGAACGATCCGAAGCTCGATGAGCTTGCACTCCGCCGCAACGTGGGAATGGTCTTCCAGAGCTACAACCTGTTCCCCCACAAGACCGCGCTTGAGAACGTGATGATGGCGCCCATTCATGTTCTGAAGCAGGATAAAGCCAAGGTGGAGGCGGTGGCACTCGCTCTACTCAAGCGTGTTCGACTGAGCGGCAAGGAGCACCACTACCCCGGCCAACTTTCGGGAGGGCAGCAGCAAAGGGTGGCTATTGCACGAAGTTTGGCCATGTCCCCTCAAGTCATGATGTTCGACGAGGTCACCGCCGCACTTGATCCGGAGACGGTCAAGGAAGTGTTGGTCACGATCCGCGATCTCGCTGATGAAGGGATGACCTGCATTCTGGTCACCCATGAAATGGGATTCGCGCGCGAAGTCGCTGATTCGATTCACTTCACCGATCAAGGGCGCATTGTGGAGTCTGGCCATCCGAAGGAGTTTTTCAGCAACCCGAAAGACCCTCGTACGCAGGAGTTTCTGAGGCAAGTTCTCTGAGGAAACTCATGCGTTACAGTGCGCTTTCTTTATTCGCTCAGGGGCTTAAGAGCCGCCCTGAATGGCAACCAGCCTGGCGCCAGCCTACTCCGAGCAGTCGCTATGACGTAGTCATCATAGGCGGTGGTGGGCACGGGTTGGCCACCGCTTTCTATCTCGCAAAAAATCACGGAATCAAGCGCATCGCTGTGCTCGAAAAAGGATGGCTGGGTGGTGGAAACACAGGCAGAAATACCACCATCATCCGCTCCAATTACGCGCTGCGTGCCAATGCCCACTTCTATGAGCACTCATTGAAGCTGTGGGAACGTCTCAGCGAGGAGTTGAACTTCAACGTGATGTTCAGTCAACGCGGGGTGATCAATCTGATGCACTCATCCAATGAACGCGAGAATTGGGTGAGACGATACAACTCGATGAGACTGCGGGGCATTGACGCAGAAATTTTGAGCACTGAAGCGCTTCGCGAGCGTATTCCCGGCTTGGACCTTGCAGGCGATGGCCGCTACCCGGTGGTTGGAGCGGTCGTTCAGCCACGCGGAGGCACGGCGCGTCATGATGCCGTTGCCTGGGGTTATGCGAGGGCTGCCGATGCCGAGGGCGTAGACATCATTCAAAACTGCGAGGTGCTTGGTATCTTGACCAAGGGCGGAAAAGTTTGCGGAGTAGAGACCTCGCTGGGACCTATCGAAACGGGAAAACTGGGTTGTTGCGTCGCGGGTCACTCAAGCCGCGTCGCTGCGATGGCCGGCCTTCGTCTGCCCGTTGAGACGCACTTGCTTCAGGCTGCAGTCACTGAACCAGTGGAGCCCATGATCGATCAGGTGGTGTCTACCGGGGCTTGGCGCGTCTATGTCAGCCAGACCGACAAAGGCGAAATCTTGATGGGAGGCAGACTCGACGGCTACAACTCCTACTCCCAGCGAGGAAGCCTGCCGGCACTGGAGGAGGTGCTTGGTGGCGCGGTTGCACTATTTCCCAAGCTGGCAGGGGCACGCTTGATGAGATCCTGGGCTGGTGCGGTAGATATGTCGATGGATGGTAGCCCGATCATCTCGAAAACACCTGTCTCAGGCTTTTATTTCAATGGTGGGTGGTGTTATGGAGGCTTCAAAGCCACGCCTGCATCCGGATACTGCTTTGCCCACATGATCGCCAATGACGAGCCGCACCCGCTGAACGTAGAGCACTCGCTTGACCGCTTCAAGACCGGGCGCCTGCTCAATGAGCGCGGCGCCGGCCCTCAACCCAACGCGCATTGACTTCAAGATGCAGCTCATACCTTGCCCATGGTGCGGCCCGCGCAACGAGAACGAATTCATTTATCAAGGCGATGCGAAGGTCCTCAGACCTCTGGACCCAAGCGCCGCGAGTGATGAAGACTGGACTTCGTATCTTTACCTGAGAGACAACCCGCGCGGTATGCATCGCGAGCACTGGAACCACCGTTACGGTTGCCGCCAATGGTTCGAGCTTGAGCGAAATACGCTGGATCACACGACGATAGCCCTCACACCGATCGTTACACCGAAGGAGACGCCTTGACTCAGCTATGGCGCGTGGAAGGTGAAGGCCTCATTGACCGGAACACCCCCCTGAATTTCAAGTTCAATGGTCGCGCCTATCAAGGGTTCGAAGGCGACACCTTGGCATCAGCGTTGCTCGCCAACGGTGTTCGGCTATTAGGCCGAAGCTTCAAGTACCACCGCCCACGCGGAATCATGGCCCACGGTTCGGAAGAGCCCAACGCGCTGGTTCGTCTTCTGGATCGCTCCGGCGGTGGCAGGCCGAGTGCCCGAGCCACGCTGGTGAGGTTGCACGAAGGACTTGAGGTGCAAAGCCAGCACCATTGGCCAAGTCTGGAGTTTGACATCGGCGCAGTCAACAATTGGCTGGGGCGTTTTCTAGGGGCCGGGTTCTACTATAAGACCTTCATGTGGCCACGCCGTTGGTGGCCCAGGTACGAACACATACTCAGGAAAGCCGCCGGCTTGGGCGCGCCTCCAACGTCGCAAGAGAAAGCCACCACCTCTCAGCAGAACGTACACATTGACGTTCTCATCGCAGGCGGAGGGCCCGCAGGACTCGCTGCGGCCCTCGCAGCCGGGCGTACAGGCGCCGCAGTCATTCTTGCCGACGACGGTCTTGCCCTCGGTGGGAGCTTGCTCGATGCTCCGATCAACACCGCAGCGGGGTCGAAGGCGCACTGGCTTGCCACGACCCTGCATGAGTTGCGACAACTAAAGAACGTTCAGTTGATGCCGCGTACCGTCGTCACTGGGTATTACGACCACGAATACCTCACGATGGTGCAGTCATTGGACACTGCCGCTACCAACACCGCAAACGTCTCAGAATCTGCGCAGGTGTACTGGAAAGTCCGCGCCTCGCAGGTGGTATTTGCCACTGGAGCCATCGAGCGCCCACTTGTTTTCCCGGGAAATGATCGTCCTGGGGTCATGCTGGCCGCTTCCGTCGCGAGCTACCTGCAAAGGTACCGCGTGCTGTGCGGCCGAGAGGTTGTCCTCTACACCAATAACGACAGCGCATATGGCTTGGCCACCGCCTTGCAGGCTGCGGGCGCCACTATTCGCCTTGTCGTCGACGCACGGGCTTCTCTCAGCCCATGCGGGGAGACGCTTTTGTCTAAGGGGGTGCAAGTTGTTGCGGGTGCGCGAATTGTGGGTACACGTGGAAGCACGGCGATCAGCGGCATCCAATGGGAACGTGCGGGCGGTGACACCGGCACAGCGACCTGCGACCTATTGGCCGTATCTGGTGGATGGACGCCGCGGGTTCATCTTTTCTCGCAAGCGCGTGGCACGCTGCGTTATGCGCCAGAGCTGGCTAGTTTCGTTCCTAATGCCCCCGGAGGACGAAATCACAGCGTAGGGGCCTGCAATGGCCAGTTCGATACCGCCCAATGCATAGGCGAGGGCGTAAAGGCGGGTCTTGCGGCGAGCAAAGCCTCTGGATACGAATGCGCGCCAGAGATTGAGAAGATGATCATGGGTGGATCGCCTGTGAAGTTCACAGGCCTATCGGACACCGAGAACACCTGGCTTGGAATTGAAAATGTTGAACAACTCAACGGGCGCGAGAAGTCGTTTGTTGACTTCCAAAACGATGTCACCGTGGACGACGTTCTGCAAGCCGCGCGTGAAGGGTACAGATCCGTCGAGCATCTCAAACGTTACACCACCTTGGGCATGGGCACCGATCAGGGAAAGCTCAGCAACCTCAACGGTCTTGAGATCCTGGCTCGTCAGTTGGGCCAAACCCCGGGCCAGACCGGAACCACTACTTTTCGCCCGCCGTATGTCCCGATTGACATGGCCACTGCAGCCGGACCTGTACTCAGCCACCCAGCTCATCCTGTTCGTCGCCTGGCCACGCATGATTGGCAGGTGAAGAACGGCGCGTTCTTCACGCAATCCGCCCCCTGGCTGCGACCTCAGTTTTATCGCCAGGCAGGAGAGACGGACCTGCAAGCGGTCAATCGAGAAGTAAACGCTGTACGCAATGGGGTTGGATTGATAGACGTTTCTCCCTTGGGGAAAGTTGAGCTGCACGGCCCTGATGTCATTGAACTTCTCAACCGGATTTATGCCAATCGGTGGGACAAACTGGCAGTGGGCCGAGCCAAGTTTGGCGTGATTCTGCGTGAAGACGGAATGGTCCTGGACGATAGCGTGGTGGCCCGTATCGGTGAATTCCATTATGTGATGAGCACCAGCACCGCGCACAGCAAAACCGTGCCGGAGCACATCGCTTACTGCATGCACACGATGTGGCCGCATCTTCGCGTGTGCGTGACGCCGGTCAGCGAGCAATGGGCTACCTTTGCGCTTGCCGGCCAGCGCGCGCGCGCCGTACTCGAGAAACTCGATTCTGATATTGACTTCTCTGCCAAGGCGATGTCTCACATGTCGGTTCGGGTCGGTCGGCTCCTCGATATCAAGACGCGAATTACCCGCATGAGTTTCAGCGGAGAGCTTTCGTACGAAATCAGTGTGCCGGCCGCTGACGCCATGCGACTCTGGACTGCATTGATCGATGTGGGTACGCCTTTGGGATTGGTCGTCTACGGGACTGAAGCGATGGGGGTGCTGCGTATCGAGAAAGGGCATTTCGTGGTTGGCCGGGAGGCCGCCGGAACCGCCACGCTGGATGATCTCGGTCTGGGCGGGCTTCTGGATACCAGCAAAGACTGCATCGGCATACGTTCCTTGGCACTTCCCGCACACACGGATTCAGATCGTCTGCAGTTGGTGGGGGCGCAATGCCTGGATCCCAATGCCAAGCTCCCACCCGGCGCGCACATCGTCGCGGGCGGCGAAGCTGCCATCCAGGACTCGCTAGGGTATCTGACTTCACAGTGTTACAGCCCTACCTTGGGTCGATCCATCGGCTTGGCCATGGTGCAATCCGGTCGCAGCCAAATTGGGAAGTCGCTTTATGCGGTCTCACCTGTGGCCAACGAATCCGTGGCCATCCGGCTAACAGATAGCTGTTTTGTAGACCCGGCAGGGGAGCGACTTCATGCTTGACCTCGAATCACATTCGCATCTTGGCGAGCAAGCTTCAAGTCTGGCGAGTATTTCATGGGTGCCCTGGCATCCTAGATACCTCTTGCGTAGTTATGACGAGCGGAGTGTCTTCCCGGAAGGTGATCGCCACATCGCTGCCTGGTCAGATGCTGGGACGCGCTTTGCTCTGGCTCCAGGCGAGCAGCTTTTTTTGCCTGAAGGATCTGACGCCATGAGCGTTCAGCAGGCCTCTGGACCGGATGTTTTCATCATTGATGTATCCAGCGCACAGCTTGTCTTGCGGCTGGAAGGCGATCGTGCCAGGGAGCTGTTGGGTTCGGGCTGCGGCGTGGATTTGCGGCCTGCTCGGTTTGCAGTCAACCAGTTTGCGCAGACTCGGTTAGGGCCGTTTGCGGTACTCATCCACCGAGCTGCAGACTCCATCTATGACGTGCATGTTGAACGCAGCCTTGCCGAGTCTCTGCATGCATGGTTGGAGTTGAATGCATCTTCATTGACCGGGGCGCTACAGCAACCATGAAACTTGTCACCTATCTTCATCCTGAAACCAGTGCTGCCCGAGTGGGCGCCCTTACGGCAGATTTGAGCGAAGTTGTGGACCTGGTGAACTCCGCCAAGGCGTTAGGCCAGGCTAATGAGGCGCTCACTTCCATGCTTGCGCTCATCGAATCCGATGAAGCTGGCCTTGCTCTGGCCAAGGCGGCACTGCAGCATGGATCTACACCCGAGAACAGTTCTCTGCGGCTACCGCTAGCGAGTCTCAAACTGCTTGCCCCAGTTCCTCGGCCAACGCAAATGCGAGATTTCTTGAGTTTTGAGCGCCATGTGCAAGGCTGCCGAACCACTCGATTCAATCATCGGACAAAAGGAATGCCGGATGCCGAGCAGCAATGGGAGACATTTGTTGCGGCGGGTGGATTGAAACTCGCGCCTGTCTGGTATGAGCAGCCCATCTATTACAAGGGCAACCGTATGTCAGTCATAGGGCATGAACATGATATCCATTGGCCTCATTATTCGAAGCTGCTCGATTACGAACTTGAATTTGGGATATTCATCGGTCGCGGCGGGAAGAACATTTCGCGCGAGAACGCTCATCAGCACATTTTCGGCTTTTCCATTTTCAACGATATCAGTGCCCGCGACGCTCAAGCTCGCGAATCAGACGGCCAGCTCGGCCCATGTAAAGGCAAAGACTTTGACACAGGCAACGTAATTGGCCCGTGGTTGGTCACCGCTGATGAACTACCAGATCCTTACAACCTGGTGCTCACAGCACGTGTGAACGGCGAAGAGTGGTCGAGAGGAAATTCTGGCGAGATGGCCCATCGCTTTGAAGACATGATCGCGCACGTTTCCCAGGACGAGACGCTATATCCTGGGGAGTTTTTCGGATCAGGGACTGTTCCGGGCGGATGCGGCCTTGAGCTGGATCGATGGCTTCGCCGTGGTGATGTGATTGAACTCGAGGTTCAGGGTTTGGGTGTCCTGCGCAATCGGATTGTTTAGGAACCTGTTCGCCGGTGCGTTTTCACGTGCTTTAAAAGAAGCCGCTGCACTGCTGGTAGTTTCTCCGGCTCCTCGGATGCCCGGGGCCTTGACTGCCTGGGAATGACTACAACCGACTTGGTTCTTCCTATCCCGTCGCTGTCATCCCTTGCTCCTGGTCTCTGTCCCGTCATGCACGGCGCCACTGCACCATGGTGGCCACCAGAGGTGACTCACAGAGCACCTCAATACCGGGCGAACGAAGGTTTGAGCGAACCAATGCTCTCAACCTCTCTTACGTACGCTTGCATACATTCTTCGTGAATTGAAGACTCCGTGTCCCGGAAATCAGAATGGACACCGCGGGATGGGCGGTCCTAAACTGAATTCCTTCTGGGGCGCCGTCTAAGCTGGATATCAAGACTGGATATCGAGGCTGCTCCCTGGATCAAGAGGCCATAACGCATTTTTTGCGAAGACCCATCACAGAAGGAGACATCTCGTGACCCTGAACATTTCCCGTGCGCTGGCGCTTCTGGCGACCTCCATGACTCTCAGCGTTGCATCGGCGCAGACCGTCAAGATCGGTGTGATCGCGGCGCTCACCGGTGGTGGCGCACCTTGGGGGCTGGCCGCGGCTGAGGGCCCGCGAATTCTCGCCCAGGAAATCAACGACAAAGGCGGCCTGGAAGTCGCGGGGAAAAAGCATAAGGTCGAGATCGTCGCTTATGACGATCAGTACAAAGCCGCGGACGCCGTGGCCGCCTACAACCGCCTGGTCAACCAGGACAAGGTCAAGTACGTGATCATCATGGGATCAGCCGCCACCATGGCCCTGAAGCAGCAGGTAGAAGACGACAAGGTGGTGGCCTTGACCGCCTCCTACACGGGTAAGGCGCTCGACAAGGGTTCCAAGTACATGATCCGCCTGTACAGCCCGCCAGACGACTACATCGGCTCGTTCATCGCCTGGATGAAGGACAACGTCAAGGGCCGGCGCGTTGCCATCATCAACCCCAATGACGAAACCGGTTGGGACCAGACGCAACTGGCGACACGCGTGTTCAAAGCCAACGGGTTTGAGGTGCTGGGCAGTGAGTTGTTCGAACGGGTCCAGAAGGACTTTCAGCCCATGATGACCAAGGTCATCGCCATGAAGCCAGACGTGATTGAACTGGGCGGCACTTCTCCTGCCACCGCCGGGCTCATCATCCGCCAGGCGCGGGAGTTGGGCTATGACAAGCTGTTCAGCAAGACAGGTGGTGCTGGTCCGAAAGACATCGTGGCCAGTGCTGGCGCCAAGGCTGCTGAGGGCACCATCAATATGCTCTACGCTGACCCGGCCAACGAAGGCTACAAGCGCTTGGCCGCAGCCTACAAGAAAGCACGCGGCCAAGACGCGAACGAGATCATTGTGTCGTTCTACGACGGTGCCAATGTGCTGCTGAACGCCATGCAGAAAGCAGGCACGGTCGATGACACCTCGAAAGTGATTGCGGCCTTCCCCAAGGCACTTCCCATGAAGTCGGTTCAGGGCGACCAGTTGACCTTTGGCGGCAAGTCTACGTATGGCGTGGATGCACAAGTCATGACCATCAATTACATCGGCTCTATCCGCAACGGTGAGCCAGTGGTCATCGGCAAGACCAAGTAATCAGCGCTTGCTTTTAGCCTCATGATCGGGTTGATCGAACAGATGGCCATCAACGGCCTGATGGCCGGGTTGGTCTATACGCTGATGGCACTGGGCTTTACGCTGGTGTTTGGCATCATGCGTATGGTCAACTTCGCGCATGGCGAGTTCTACATGATCGGAGCCTTTGCCGTGCTGGCGCTCAATAGCCAGCTCGGCTTAGGCTACTTTCCTGCGGTGATTCTGGCGACTGTCATTACCGCCATGTTTGGCGCAACGGTCGAACGCGTGCTGTATCGGCCATTTGTTGGGCGAGAACTGGGCGGAATGATCATGTCGCTGGCAGTGGGAATCACCCTGCAAGCGCTCGCGCTCATCTTCTTCGGCCCCGCCGATCTCTCAGTAGACCGTCCGGTGACGGGCATATGGCGTGTTCATGAGGCGGTGATTCCGCTGGACCGCGCCCTGGTTGCCGTATGCGCGGTCGTGGCTTTGGTCATTTTTCAGCTTTTCCTGCGACGCACCCGAATGGGCCTGGCCATGCAAGCGGTGGCCCAGGACCGCGAGACCGCCAGTCTCATGGGTGTGGAGGCGGGTTCGGTGTACCTGCGCTCGTTTGCGATAGCCGCCGCACTGGCGGGGCTGGCCGGAGCATTGATGGCACCGGTCTATACGGTGGCTCCTACGATGGGTGAATTGCCCATGCTCAAGGCATTCGTGGTCGTCATTCTTGGCGGATTGGGCAGTGTGCCTGGTGCGGTTCTGGGTGGTCTGCTGATCGGTTTGTCTGAATCCGTGTTTTCCACGATGTTCAACACAACGCTTGCGCTTATTGCCTCTTTCGTGATTGTGCTCGCGGTCATCATTGTCAAGCCCAATGGGCTGTGGGCGAGGGGTGGGCGATGAAGCGGCTGCCATTCTTTTTGCTGGCTGTGGTGGCCATCCTGCCTTGGGTCATTGGTGGGCGGTATGTACTGCATGTGTCCACCATGATTGCAATCATGAGCATACTGGCTCTGGGCATGAACCTGATGCTGCAGATCGGCCAACTGTCGATGGCGCATGGCGCGTTCATGGGTATAGGAGCCTATGCGTCTGCGCTGCTGTCGATGCGACTGGGTCTATCGCCCGCACTGGCGTTGCCGCTCAGCGCGCTTGTTTGCGCCATCCTGGCTGCGGCCTTGGGGCCAGTGTTCCTGCGCATCAAAGGGGTGCACTTTGTGCTGCTCACTTATGCCTTTGGTCAGATTGTCAACCTGGTGTTTCAGGAATGGACGGGTCTGTTTGGCGGTAACGGTGGCTTGCATGGCATTCCTAAGTTCTCGGCATTTGGCTACAGGCTCACCGATCCGGCCATGATCTACGGAGTTGCTCTGTTCTTTGCGGTGGGCTCGTTCCTGCTGGTACGCGCAGTATTGCGATCAGACATCGGCGCTTTGATGAAATCGCTGGAATCGGATGAGCCCCTGAGCCGTTCGCTTGGTGTGGACGCGCTCTCGTGGCGTATCGCCGTATTCGTGCTGACGGCAGCCATGGCTGGCGTGGCCGGAAGCCTCTACGCGCACATCATCGGGTTTCTCTCGCCCGCGCCATTTGGCTTCGGGCTGTCGGTAGACCTGGTGGTGATGAACGTGATCGGCGGCGCAGCTTCTGCGTGGGGTCCGCTTCTGGGAGCCATGTTGATAGTGCCACTGCCTGAGCTATTGCGAGGAGCCAAGGAGTACCAGCTGCTGTGCTACGGCGTGGTGCTGATTGTTTTCCTGCTGTTCTTCCGGGACGGTCTTGTCGGCCTGGTGCAGAAGTTCGTGTGGCGGCCGCCCCGCAAGGCGCCAATGGCCAACGAACCCCCAAAGCCCCGGCCCGCACATGAAGGAGGTCGCTCATGACCACGCCACCACGCCTTGAACTGCGCAACCTGAGCAAGCGCTTTGGTGGTTTGCACGCTGTGTCGGACATGTCGTTTTCGGTGCAACGCGGTGAGATTTTCGGGTTGATTGGCCCCAATGGCGCCGGAAAGACCACCTTGTTCAATCTGGTGGCGGGGGTGCACAAACCCTCTGACGGCCAGGTTCTGCATGATGGCGTTGATGTGACAGGGCAGGGCATTGATGTCATCGCCCGAAGAGGCATCGGCCGTACCTTTCAGGCTGCGCATACCTTCAAGCTGGAAACGGTGCGGGAAAACCTCCGACGTGCCGCACTGCTGCAGCGCTCGTACGGGCCGTGGGTGCATTTCTGGGGTCCCCGAGGGCGCAACGAGGCAGAGATTGAGGAGAGTAGCCATCAGGTGGCAGCCTTCGTAGGACTCACGGGTCAGCTTGACCAGACCGGCGGTGCATTGCCCTACGGCCAGCAGAAGATGCTGGGCGTTGCCATGGCCCTCATGACTTCGCCTAGCGTGCTGCTTATGGACGAACCAGCGGCCGGCTTGAATTCAACCGAGAAGGTCGCGATGGGCGCGCTTATCCGGCGCCTGCGTGATGAACGTGGCATTGACATCCTGCTGGTTGAGCACGATATGCGTTTGGTGATGGGGCTGTCAGATCGAATTCTGGTGATCAATCAGGGGCGAAGGATTGCGTTAGGAACGCCGGAGGCTGTGCAAGCAGATCCTGCGGTGATCGAGGCCTATCTGGGGGGCGACCATGAGCTTGCTTGAAGTACGCGAACTGGATGTGGCCTATGACGGAGTGCCTGCACTGAGATCTGTCGACCTCACGGTCTCCGAAGGCGAGGTGGTGACGGTGCTGGGCGCCAATGGCGCGGGCAAATCGACATTGCTCAAAGCCATTGTGGGCCTGGTTCCTTCGCAGCGTGGTCAGTTGCGCTTCAAAGACACGGACCTGCGTGGCTCGTCGCCACCGCGCTGCCTGGATTTGGGGATCACCTTGTGTCCGGAGGGGCGCCGCCTGTTCCCTGAGATGACTGTGCTGGAGAACATCCGCATGGGGGCCTACAGCTCGCGCGACCGCGCGGCCTTCAAGCAGCGCCTGGAGCAGATGTATGAGATGTTCCCCAAGCTGGCGGACCGCACAGAGCAGACGGCATCCAGCCTGTCGGGCGGTGAGCAGCAGATGGTGGCCATCGCCAGGGCACTGATGAGCAAGCCCAAGCTTTTGCTGCTGGACGAGCCCACACTGGGACTGGCTCCCAAGATGATTCATGAGGTGGCCAGATTAGTGAAGCTGATCAATGCCGAAGGCATTGCCGTGGTGTTGGTGGAGCAGAACGCACGCCTGGCGCTGCGCATTTCTGACCGAGGGGTGGTGCTCGAAAACGGTGAAGTATCGCTGCGCGGCTCAAGCACTGAGCTCTTGGGAAATGAAGCCGTTCAACGAATCTATCTGGGCGGATAAGACTTGTCCCTGAAGGGGGCGGCAGTGGTTTGACTTGAATACTAAAACGGAGATGACATGCCAATAGAAGGTGGAACCATGCTGGTGGCGGGCGCGACCGGCGTCGCGGCTCAGAACTTGATTGATATCGTCCGCCAGGCGAAGGGCTGGAAGGCGATTGGCTTGTCCCGCACTCCGCCTGCGAGCCTGCCTCCTTCTGTACAGCATATTGCAGCGGACATGATGGATGCCGAAGCCTGCAAACGTGCGCTGAAGGATGTGGATGTCACGCACCTGGTTTTCGCTGCTCGTGCCAAGCACAAGCTCTACACCTCCATGGCGCCAGGTGCCAAGGTAGGGGTCGAAAACGTGGAGCCCAACATCACCATGCTTCGTAACGTGGTGGCTGCGTGCGAAGGCTCATCCCTGAAGCATGTCCATGTGATTCAGGGATCCAAGTGGTATGGGTTTCACATGGGTCCTTACCCGACGCCTGCGCGTGAATCAGCTCCCGGGCACATGCCGCCCAACTTTTATTTTGATCAACAGAAATTCCTCGAATCGGCCTGTGGCCCATGGACATGGTCGACCAGCCGGCCAGCGGCCATCAACGGCAAGAATGTGGGCAGCGGCCCCAACCTGGTTTCGACCCTGGGCGTCTACGCTCTTATTTGCAAACATCTTGGCTTGCCGCTGGATTTTCCGGGTAAGCCTGGCGCATTCAAGAGCTTGATGGAGCTGTCGGATGCAGAGCAGGTGGCCGAGTCCATTTTCTGGATGTGCCAGACCCCGGCGGCGGAGAACCACGCGTTCAATGTCGTCAATGGCGATCTGTTCCGCTGGGAGAGCATCTGGCCCCGCATCGCTGAGCATTACGGCATGAAGATGGGCACCGTCAGGTACTTTCCCCTGGTGCAATGGATGGCGGACAAAGGCCCCGTCTGGGACGAAATCGTCAAGAAAGGGGGTCTGCAGGCCCGCTCCATTGACGATGTGGCTTCCTGGGGGTTCGCCGACTTCCTGCTGGGCTGCGACTTCGACATCATCTCGTCCACCACCAAGATCCGCAAGGCGGGGTTTCACAGAATGGTGGACACCGAAGACATGATCATCGACCAGCTTGCCCACTACCGGAGCGAGCGCATTCTGGCTTAAGTCTGGCTTCAAACACTATTTCCGTCTTTCCCAACGAATCAAGTCTACGAAGGAACACCATGCGAATGAAGGCTGCGGTAATGTATGAACAAGGGTTGCCCGCGCCCTATGCCGACTCTCACCCTTTTCATATTGAAGAGGTGGATCTGGAAGGACCCGGTCCCGGTGAAGTCTTGGTTGAAGTGCGTGCTGCTGGCCTTTGCCACTCAGACCTTTCTCAGGTTGCAGGCTTGCGCAAGCGCAAGCTGCCCGTAGTCGGTGGCCATGAAGGTGCCGGCATTGTTCGTGAAGTCGGCGCAGGCGTCACAGACCTCAAGCCCGGCGACCATGTGGTCATGACCGTGGTGTCGGGTTGTGGGCATTGCCGTACGTGCTTTACCTTGCGCCCTGCGCTTTGCCAGAGTGTGACCTTGCCACGCACCCAGGGTTTGCTGGCCAACGGCGCTTGCAAGCTTAGCCTGAGAGGCGAGCCTATCTACCACTACAGCGGCATCTCAGCCTTTGCCCAATACGCCATCACTTCCCCCAAGTCGCTGGTGCGTATTCCTGATGACGTGCCGCTGGATGTCGCAGCCATGTTCGGTTGCGCCGTGGTGACCGGGGCGGGCTCGGTATTTAACACGGCCAAGGTTGCGCCAGGTTCTAGCGTTGCGATCTTGGGTCTTGGTGGTATTGGCCTGAACGGCCTGATGGCTGCCAAGGTGGCAGGGGCTTCCCAGATCATCGGTATCGACATCAACGAAGGCAAGTTTGCGCTGGCCCGTGAACTTGGTGCCACCGACGTGGTCAATGCGCGTGATCCGAAGGCCGTCGAACATGTGCGTTCCATTACCAATGGGGGTGTGGACATTGCCTTCGAGATGTCTGGCAGCTTCCCGGCCATGACCATGGCCAATGCCATCACACGGCGAGGCGGAGAGATCATCTGCGTGGGTCTAGGGGCGACTGATGCGCAGTTCCAGTACGCGCACGCTGGATTGGTGACAGAGGAAAAGTCCTTCCGCGGTTCCTTCATGGGCAGTTGCGTACCCGAGCGGGACATTCCTTCCTACATCGAGATGTACCGGCAAGGGCGCTTGCCTGTGGATCGCCTCAAAAGCGAAGCCATTGGCTTTGACCGACTGAATGTCAGCCTTGATCTGCTCGACCGCGGCGAAGTGGTGCGCCAGATTCTTCTGCCACATGGCAGCGTCTGATGGCAGCGCATGACGGCAACGCCATGACGCACCTGTTTTCACCCCTTTCTCTGCGTGAACTGACGCTGCGCAACCGCATCGCCATCTCGCCGATGTGCACCTATTCGGCCAAGGAGGGCGTGGCCAATGATTTCCATCTGGCTCATTACGGCCGATTCGGCTTCGGTGGCGCCGGCCTGGTCATGCTTGAAGCTACTGCCACCGCACCAGAGGGACGCATCAGTCACGGAGATCTTGGCCTTTGGGATGACACGCAGATCGCGCCCTTGGCACGCATAGCCTCCTTGGTGAAGGCGCAAGGTGGGGCGGTGGGTATCCAGCTGTGCCATGCCGGCCGCAAGGCTGCCCGGCAAAGGCCTTGGCATGGCAACGGCCCGTTGGGCGATGAGGATCTTCAGCAACGTGGGGAAACGGGTTGGCCACTGGTTTCTCCCAGTGCCATTGCTTTCGGTCCTGACTATGACACTCCGTCTGCACTTGGTGAGCAAGACATGGCCACGGTCACCCAGCAATTCGTGGACGCCGTGCGGCGGGCCCATGTTGCCGGGTTTGACGTGGTGGAGCTGCATTTGGCGCATGGCTTCCTCCTGCATAGCTTCATGTCGCCCAGCACCAACCACCGTGAAGATGCCTTTGGCGGCGACTTTGTCGGACGCCATCGATTTCCGCTACAGGTCGTCGTTGCCACTCGCGACGCGTGGCCTGCCGAGCGGCCGTTGTTCACTCGCCTGTCTGCGTTGGATGGCGTTGACGGTGGAAGGACTTTCGACGAAACGCTGGCGTTTGCCCACGAACTGGGGAAAGTTGGTGTCGATGTGATTGACTGTTCTTCAGGTGGCATCGGTGGGCACTCGGCCTCTACAGCCGGAGGAGGGGGGCCGCGTGGGTATGGATTCCAGGTACCTTATGCAGAGCGCATTCGACGTGAAGCAGGGGTTGCTTCCATGGCGGTGGGCTTGATCACCGAGCCGGATCTAGCCAACGCTGTTATTGCGGAAGGACGAGCCGACTTGATCGCCATAGGCCGGCAGGCGCTGGTCAATCCAAACTGGCCATTGCACGCGGAGGCAACCTTGGGGCACAACGACCCTGCAGCGCCGTTTCATAACTGGCCCGAACAGTATGGCTGGTGGCTCAATGGTCGTCAGAAAATCATCAATGCCATGAGGTAACCCACTATGGCTGCATCTCCACAAGTTTTCGCGGGCAATCAGCCCAAATCCACGTCTGAACTCCAAGCTTGGCACAAGCTTGCGGAGCCAGAGCCTGTGCTGGAGCCTGATCTGCCCATTGTGGATCCGCACCACCACCTGTACGAAGATCCTGTCAGAGGAAGCCGGTACATGCTGCCCGATCTGCTGGCTGATATCGGGCAGGGGCACCGTATAACCCATACGGTCTATGTAGAAGCCTACTACTCCATGTGGCGCCAAACCGGCCCGGAGGAAATGCGGCCGGTCGGAGAGATTGAGTTTGCAGCGGGCCTGGGTGCCATCGGAGCCAGTGGCACTTATGGCCCATGCCAGATTGCCGCTGCCATGGTGGGGCATGCTGATCTGATGCTGGGTGAAGCGGTGGGTGCCGTGCTTGATGAAGAGCTCATCGCCGGACGCGGCAGGCTGCGTGGCATTCGTTATCAACTGGCCTATGACGCTGGGGTCATCGGAAGCTTCATCAAACACAAGTCTCCACCCGATCGATTGGCTGATCCGCAGTTTCGCCGCGGCGTGGCACAGCTAGCGCCGAGGGGACTGCACCTGGAGAGTTGGCTGTTTCATCACCAGCTCAAGGATCTGGCAGAGCTTGCGAAGGCTTTTCCTGAGACCACGGTTGTGCTGAACCATGTCGGTGGTTTGGTAGGTGTAGAGCAGTTTCGCGATCGACGCGAAGAGACGTTGGCCGACTGGCGCGCGGGTTTGGACGCATTGGCGGCACTGGACAATGTGGTCGTGAAGATTGGCGGGCTGGGTATGGCGGTGTTCGGCTTCGGCTTTGAGCAAGCTGCACGCCCTGCGACGTCTGACGAACTCCTGCCAGTCTGGCAACCTTTGATCATGGAATGCGTTGAGCGGTTTGGCGCGGACCGCTGCATGTTCGAGAGCAATTTCCCTGTCGATAGCCAGTCGTGCAGCTATCGGGCGCTTTGGAACACCTATAAACGGGCGACAGCGGGGCTATCGTCCAGTGAGCGCGAGCAGCTTTTCAGTGGCACGGCGCGGCGCATTTATGGTTTGACTTAAGGTCAGCGTGTTCCCGTCAGCAGCGGGCAAACCGTATTTGAAAGGGCTCGAACTCCGTCGCCATTCGGGCTGAGGTCCTATCGCATAGGCCAAGCTCTACATACCGTTCGGGCAGAGCTCGGCAGGTCAATGGTCAAGGACCAAGGCATCTAAGCCCAGTCTCAGTTCAACACAAAAAGCCGCTCTTCCGTCATGTCGCGAATCGAATACTTGGGACCCTCGCGACCCATGCCGCTGTCCTTCACACCGCCGTAAGGCATCTGGTCCGAGCGCCAGCGCGAGGTGCCGTTGACAATCACACCTCCGGTTCGGATTGTCTTGATGGCTGACAACGCCAGATCCAGTGAGTTGGTATAGATGCCGCACTGTAAGCCATAGGGGCTGTCGCTGATGGCTGAGAAGAGGGGTTCTACCTGCTCATAAGGCTGGATGCTCATGGCCGGACCGAAGATTTCATCGCAGACGATGCTCATGTCGGATTTGACATTGGTCAAAATGGTCCCAGGCAGTTGAGCACCGACGCGTGCGCCTCCGCGCAGTGCGGTGGCTCCAGCCTCCAACGCTCTTGTGATCATTCCTTCGACCCTGATGGCGGCTTGTTCATCAATCAAGGTACCCACTTCAGTGGCAATGTTCATCGGGTCACCAAAACGGATCGAGTCCATTTCACGGCAAATCGCTTCTGTAAACCCTTCGAGGATGGCTTTGTGAACGAAGACGTTTTGCACCGATACGCAGCTCTGACCAGCTAGACCCACAGCGTTGCGTGCGCAGGCGATTGCCGCAGCTTTCCAATTCGCGTCATGGTGCACAAAGGTAGGTCCAACGCCTCCTAGTTCGAGTGCGACACGTTTCATTCCTACCCGGTCGCGAATGATCTTGCCGACAGGGATCGATCCAGTGAAGCTGACGAAGTCAACTCTTGGATCGCAAATCAGCTGCGGTGCCACCGCGTCACCATAGAGGGTGTTGACGGCGCCATCTGGAACGCCAGATTCCAAAACTGCTTCAATGAACTTGTGTACGCTAAGTGGTGCCTTAGGTGATGGCTTGAGTACCAGACTGTTGCCCGCCGCCAGGGCAGGCCCCAGTTTGTGTGCGGCCAGATTGACCGGCGCGTTGAAGGGCGTGATGGCCGCGACTACGCCCACAGGAAAGCGCATGACCATGCCGATTTTTCCGGCGCCCAGGGCGCTGGCGTCCATGGGTACGTGTTCACCCTGAATTCGCACTGCTTCTTCTGCACACAAGCGCAAAACCCCGGAAGTCCGCTGCACTTCCACCAGTGAGTCGCGTAAGGCCTTGCCGGTTTCCAGCGACATGGCACGCGCAATATCCTCCGCTCGTTTGGCGACCTCATCCGCCGCACGTTGCAGCATGGCAGCGCGTTCATAGCCAGGCATGTCTGCCATGGAGGACCGTGCAGCTCTCGCGGCATTCAGCGCGTCGTCCAGGTCGCGTGCACTTGATACGGGCATGTGGGCTACCACATGGCCCGTATAGGGACTCTTGACTTCCGCTACCTGCTCCGCGTCGCGCCACTGGCCTCCAATTCGCATCCGAATTTGCTCCGGGCTGGTGGTGCTGTTGTCTCGACTCATGTGATTTTTCTTCCAATTTGAATCAAACAGATACGCTGCTAATGCCAAACGCTCTACAAAAAAGCAGTGTAAGAGCCGTGCTTTTGAGCGTCCATGAGGTTTTTCGAAAGTCCGTGTCCCAAATTTGCGAAACCCGATCCGCTCTTTGGTGGCCTTGGTCTGCGGGATTCCCGTAGGCGGAGTCTCATAAATCGCCATGGACGCGATTCGCCTCGCGGTTCCAGAATAAAAAGAGCGGCCAAAGTCGGTCAGGCTCAACCGTGGTCGCGTTCTCAATTAAAACCAGGAGACTTCATGATCAAGATCGTTCGGGCATCGCTTGCCATCACCCTCGCATTGGGTGCGCAGTTCGCAGCTGCGCAATCTGAGAAATTCCCCACAAAGCCAATTCAGGCCATCATCTCCACAGCGGCAGGCTCAGCCTCTGACGTGATCATGCGTTATGTGGGAAATGAAGCTGCCAAAACGCTGGAGCAGCCGTTTGTGATTGTCAGCAAGGCAAGCACGACGGGCGTGATTGCTGCAGACTTTGTGCGTCGAGCCCCGCCTGATGGTTACACCATCCTGCTGGCGGGCAACACGATCATGGCCGCGAATAAATTCTTGCTCAAAAGTCAGTCTTATGACCCATTGAGAGATTTTGAGCCTGTGTCCCTTGTCACGCTCAACCCATTGGTGTTGGTGGTTCGATCAGACCTGCCTATCAAATCCGTCGCTGAGTTGGTAGCGTACGGCAAGGCGCGACCTGGGCAGATGAACTACGGCATCGGCAATGCGGGCGGGCGGGTAGCGGTGCAACTGCTGAAGTCGGCTGCCGGTATAGAAGCGCAAGATGTGGCGTTCTCTGGAACGTCGCAGGCCATGCTTGAGTTGGTCGCAGGGCGGCTGGACTTCATGTTCGTCGATCCCGCTGTGGCCGATGCTTTCATCAAGCAGCAAAAAATACGCGCTTTGGCGGTCAGCTCTTCCGTTCGCCTGCCGTCCATGCCGGAGCTTCCAACCATGGCGGAAGCGGGCATTGCAAACTACGATTATGTTTCGTTTACAGCGATCTATGCACCCCGCGGCACACCTAAGCAAGTGATTGACTCGCTCAATGCTGCGTTCGTCAAAGCCATCGACACCCCTGATGCGCAGGCGAATTTTCGTCGCATGGGCATGATCGGTCGGTCCTCCACACCTCAGGCCTTGGCAGAGTTCAACAAGGAGCAGATTGCCTCATGGCAGCAATGGGTTAAACAAGCCGGAATGGAAGCGCAGTAGACCGCAGGAACGAAACATTAACCAAAAAGACGAAAGCCCCAGCTTCTTGAAAGTGGAGGTTCGGTTGTCTGTGATGCCCCAAGAGCACGGGGCCTCTTTGTTTAGTTCAATGCACAGTCAATGTGCTGTGGCAGCATGAATTCACGCAAACCATCTTCGCCCCACTCGGCACCGACACCACTGTGTTTGTATCCGGTCATAGGGGCGTCCGGCCGGAGAGGGCTGCCACCATTGATCTGAACCGTGCCTACCCGCAGGCGTGGCACAAGTTTCAGGCACTGATCTTTGGCGCCAAAAAGGTAGGCCTTGAGGCCCAGTTCCGAGTCGTTGGCGATCTGTATCGCCTCATCTACGGTACGGTAGGTCAGCACCACGGAGACCGGCCCAAAAATCTCATTGCGTGCCAGGGGCGCCTGATTGTCCAGGTTGCCCACCAGTGTGGGGTTGGTGAACCAGCCCTTTTCCATAGGGGGACGGCCGCCACCCGCAAGGATTTGCGCTCCGGACGCGACTGCGCGCTCCAGTCCGGCTTCTATGCGATCACGTTGTGCGGAGGAAATGACAGGGCCGACGATGGTGGCTGGATCGCGTGGGTCTCCCACCTTGATCTGTGTATATGCCTTGCGGCTGATTTCCACGAATTCGTCGTAACGGCTTTCTTCTACCAGAACGCGCGTAGGTGAGCCGCAGCCCTGGCCCGCGTTGCGTGCATAGCGCGCGTGCAGCCAGAGAGCATATTTTTCGTAGTCCACGCCGGGCAACATGATGGCGGCTGATTTTCCACCCAGCTCCAGTACCACGCTGCGCAGACCTGCCGCGGCTTGCTGCATGACGATGCGGCCCACGTTGACTGATCCCGTAAAGCTCACCTTGTCCACGCCCGGATGCTCGGTCAATGTACGACCTGCTTCTGCCGCACCGGAGATGATGTTGACCACGCCAGGGGGGAAACCTGCTTGCAGAATAAGCTTGCCCAGCAAGGCCACTGCGATGGGGGCTTGAGGCGATGAGAGCAGCACCGCTGTGCAACCAGCGGCCAATGCAGCGCCGACCTTGCTGCCGCCAATCAGAATGGGGTAATTGAAAGCTGTGATGGCCGCCACCACGCCTACCGGGCGGTATGCGACGGAACTGATTGCCGTGTGCGTATTGTTGTAGCCCAGGTTGACCGTGCGTTCACGCGTGCCAGCCTCGGCAAACCAGCGGATGAAGTTGGCCGGCGTGTCTATGTGATTGGCCTTGAGGTTGACCGGCGAGCCGACTTCCGTCATCAGCGCTTCCATGAGCTCGTCACGGTGGGCTTCTATCAGGTCTGCGAACTTGATCAAGATAGCCTTGCGCTTGACGGGATCGGTCCATACGCCGCTGTCGAACGCTGCCCTTGCGGCTTGCACCGCGGCGTCTACCTGCGCTGTTGACGCACCGCGAAACTCTGTCACAACCTCTTCGGTAGTGGGGCTGATCACACTCAGTGATTCGCCTTCGCCGGTGAGAACCTGGTTATTGATGAGCAGGTCCACCTTGTAAGCTTTTGCTGCAGACGGAGCAGTGTTATTGGTCATGAGTAGAAATTTCTCCGAGATAAACGCGTGTTCTGAATTCAACAGGCCGACTATTGTTCAGGGCTTCACACACCCGACCACGTTCGGACTGAGTTCTATGGTTTTGCCAAGTCGAATTTGGTGTTTGAGCTAAATAAAGCCGTTCGGGTTGAGGTTCTACGGAGTTCGTCAAGCGGAAGTGACATTTCAACTAGAAAAGCCGTTCGGGCTGAGCCTGTCGAAGCCTCGCGCAACG
>JAECRA010000063.1 GCA_015999985.1 Comamonadaceae bacterium | reverse complement strand
TGGGTGCAGGAGGTAGTACCGCAATGGACCGTTTTCTCGCGCGTTGCAGCCGGCGTCCCTTCTGCCGCGCACGCTCCTAGGCTACCCGGCCTGGAAGTCGGCGGCTCTGAATGAAGGCTGTACTCAATCATGACGCGAGCGATTTAGTTTTTTTCTCACCGCGCCAATTGATTCACTTTCGCCAGCAGACTGGGCCCGAGCCCGTTCGCACGCATCCAGAGCGTGCTTGATATGTTGCTCCACCGCCTTCACTGAAATATCCATGCGCTGCGCAACTTGCGGGTAAGTCAAGCCTTCAAAGCGATTGAGTATGAATGCTTCTCTGCAGCGCAGCGGCAAGTTGTCTATCACCTTGACCAACGCCAACACACCTTGCTGTGAAGACACGGCAGTCTCAGGCTCCCAGTTTCGGGAGCCTTGCGCTTCGTCGGCCTCGGACTGTGCATCGACCGCCTCAACGCTGGCTCTGATATAGCTATGACGCTGGTGGTCTATCACCAGGTTGCGAGCGGTCTGATACAGCAGTGCGCGCGGATTTTCCACGTGTCGGCCACCTTGCTGGGCGGCCAGCACGCGGGCGTAGCTTTCCTGCGTTAGATCGGCCGCCGTATCGCGGTCTTTCAAAGCGCGGGAAAGAAAGCTCAGCAGTTCTCGATAGTAGCGCTCAAGCACAAACCAGCCAATGCCAAATAGGGACGAGGGAAACGCGGCGTTTCCCTCTGGGATTTGGCGTCGAGATATGGCTGTATGGCTAACCTAGTACGCTCAGGGCAGATAAGAATTCTTCTCATTATCACTGATGTTGTAGATTTGATTACGCGATCGAATCCGCTTCCAACTATGAAAAATCCAACTTTCCGACCTGCCATACCTGACGACGCTTCGACCTGCATCGCTATGCGCGGCTTGACAAGAGAAAATGCATTCACAGAAGACGACCTGAGCGCACTAGGCATCACTGTCGATTCATGGAGCGCCGGCATCTCCGACGGTAGCTCTCCCGGCTTCGTAGCCTGCATGGATGGCCAGATAATTGGCTACTGCTTTGGTGACAGAGATAGCGGCGAGATCACCGTCCTGGCCCTGCTTCCTGCATACGAAGGGCAAGGCATCGGCAAGCAACTACTGGAGATGATGAGCGATACCTTCAGAAATCAAGGGTTCAATCGCCTGTTTTTAGCTTGTTCCAACGATCCGAAGATGCGTTCATACGGTTTTTATCGACACTTGGGGTGGACGTCTACGGGAAATCTCGATGAGGCTGGTGACGAAATTCTTGAGCTTTCGTTTAATCGGTAGTGGGTGACGAGCTCACAGCAACTTTCCTGACTGCTGCAAACAGGTACACCCCATGCAACGGAATTCGATTTCAATTGAGAGTGCCCGACTGTCACTTCGACCTTTTTCACCGCAGGACGCAGACGAAGCATTCGCTTGCATAACGCCTACGCTCACGCGCTATATGTCATTTGAACTACCGACATCGAAATCGGCATTTGAGGCTATCTGGCAGAGCTGGCTGAACGAAATCGAGGCAGGCATTGACTTCACGTTCGCTATCCGGACCCGGCCCCTGAATGGTTTTATAGGTTTGGCAGGCTTGCATCGCGTCCAGGAGCCTGAGCCCGAGCTTGGAATCTGGGTGAGAGAAAACGAACACGGTCATGCGTACGGGCGTGAGGCGGTCACAACCCTCGCGAGTTGGGCAGCGAAAACTCTCCATGTGGCGAGCTTCGTCTATCCCGTCGCAGAAGAGAATATGTCTAGCAGGCGTATCGCCGAATCACTTGGTGGAACCGTGATCGGGCACCATGCCACTCAGAAATACAACTCCGTGATCTATCGCATTCCAGCGAGATACTTAGCGCCGCGCAGCTAGTTGATGGCAGAGGACATTCGTTGATGCATCAACTCGACGAACGCTCTCACCTTCGCAGGTCTAAACCGCGCGGTTGGAAACACCGCGTGGATGCCTCCTGACGGTAGCGCCCATTCTGGTAAGACCTGTATAAGCCGACCCGCTTTGAGGTCTGCTGAAACTACATATTCTGGAAACACCGACAAGCCAGCGCCGTGGAGCACGGCTTCGCGCACGGCAAGGGTTGCATCCAACGAGATCACCGGATGCACCACAACGCTCTGGCGCTCCACCTCGCTGCGCGAGAAGCTCCAATGGACGGGATCGCGCAATGCTGTGTTTGCCACGAAAGCCAGCGCACTGATGTCTTGCGGCGTCTCTAATCTCGCTAATTGCCTCTGCAAGGCCGGGGCCGCTACCAGCAGTTGCCTGAAAGTCCCAATCTGGCGCGCCTGCACATTCAATTGAGTCACCCAGCCGACCCGGATCGCCAGCTCAACTTGACCTGACATGAGATCAAGTGATTGATCGCTGAGCACCGCATCCACTTTGCATTGCGGATACAGACGTGTGAACTCCGTGATGACAGGCACCACGGCGCTGATCCCATAGTCAAGCGGCGCGGTGAGACGCAGCGTGCCTGAAGGGGCCTCGGCCACCTCCCCTAACTCGTCGAAGGCATCGCCAGCTTCCTTGAGGATCAAGGCGCAACGCTGATAAAAGGATCGGCCCGTGTCGGTTGGAGTCACCTTTCGGGTGGTGCGGGTCAATAGGGTTGTCCTGAATTCCCGCTCAAGGCGCGCAACCTGCTGACTGACCACCGCTTTGGTAATGCCCAGACGGTTGGCCGCGCCCGTAAAGCTGCCCGTCTCTACTACTGCCGCGAAATAGGCCAGGCGCTTGAGGTTGGCGAAGTTACCCAGACCTGACTCATCGTGATTGTTTGCTTTTGACATACGGTCTATCTATTCCATCTGCCTTTATCTGTCAATCCTTAGCTCCTACCATCGAGCCAATGAATGAAAGAACTGCCATGAATAAGACCTTTTATTACGCCTTCAACATCTCTGCGGCTAAACAGTTGGCTGGGGCCTAAGGCTCTGGCTTTCGCTTTCTTCCTCCTCTCTGTCTTTTAAACATTAAGTGAGAAATATCATGATGACTCGTCGAGATTTCGTTCAAACCGCCGCAGCCACAGGCGCAGTAGCCGCACTTGCCTCCACGGGCGCTAGCGCCATAGCTGCCACACCGCTGCAGTGGAAGCACTTCCCCACTAACGACAAAGGCTTCTTCCGCGCTCCCGTGCTGATCTCAGGTTCAAAAGAAGCCATCCTCATCGATGGTGGTTTTTCGCTGCCAGATGGCCGTGCTGTGGTCGAGGCGATCAAGGCCTCGGGCAAGACATTGACCACCATCTACATCAGCCAGAGCGACCCAGACTACTACTTCAGCCTTGCACCAATCAAAGCCGCCTTCCCTGGTGCCAAGGTCATCGCTGCCTCTGAAACCATTGCCGCAATTCGGGCCAACGTACAGAAAAAAATAGACACCTGGGCCCCACAGCTCAAGGAAAATGGCCCGCAGAAGCTGGAAGACGTCGTCTTCGCGGAAGCATTCGACGGTCCATCACTGACGCTGGAAGGCAAGCTGATAGAGATCGTGACGGCGCAGGGCCTGGAAAACCGCCGCTATCTTTGGGTGCCTTCGCTAAAGGCTGTGTTCGGCGGCGTGCTGATTTTCTCCGGCCTTCACGTTTGGACGGCTGACTCCCCCACGCCTGCATCGCGTGCAGCCTGGATCAAGAACCTGGAAGCTATCGCAGCGCGCAAGCCTGCAGTGGTGGTGCCGGGACATTTGGCTGCAGGCGGGGCACTCGATGTTTCTGCCGTGACCTACACGCGCGACTATCTTTTGGCTTTCGAGGAGGAACTGGCCAAAGCCGCCAACGCAGACGTGTTGATCGCTGCAATGAACAAGCGTTACCCAGACGCAGGTCTGGCCCCTGCGCTTCAGATCGGCGCCAAGGTTGCCAAGGGCGAGATGAAGTGGGGGTGAGTCTCACCCTATCAGTCAGGACCGGAGTCGCTTCGCGTTAAGTCCGTTAGAACGTGTTCATGATCTTGGCACGTTGTAGATCGCTAAATCTGTACCGCGCGCCCAATGAACTGTATGGGTCCGGTGGGTTTACCGATGGGAGAACCCCCAGCGGGCTCAAGCGTCAGCTCGAACAGTTGGTTGGGCTGAAGTGGCGGCAGTTGATCTACCGGCACTTCGATGGCCTCACCCGGCTTGACCAGCCCTAGGGATACGGGAGCACTCCAACTGTCAGCCTTGGTCCAGAACTGCAGAGATTTCTCAGCAGGTACGTTGTCTATCCCCAGGGGCACCAAGCGCAGCTTGCCTGCCGCCTGAGCTTGCACCAACCACCCAGGCGCCTGGTTCTGCGGTGCGGCAAGGACAACAAAATAGCGTGCCGCGGGCTGCGGTGTGGCTTGTTGCACCAACAGAACAGCGGCGAGCACTGCGGCAGCCGTAAAACCACCGCCGGCCAGTCCGCGCCAGAGCAGAAGGCTGTCCCAGCTCCACCAGCGGCGAACAGGTTGATCGGGCTGGGCGCGACGAGCCGGCGCAACGCTTGCGGCAATACGCGGCCAAAGCTCAGCGCTGGGGTTGGCTGGTGGGGCAAGCGTTGTCAAAGGAAACAGGCGTTCATCCCATGCCTGCACCGACGCGCGCAATGCAGGTTCATGCTCCATACGACTTTCAATGGATCGTCGTTGCGCACCGTCCAGGGTGCCGAGCACATACTCACCGGCGAGGGAGTCAAGGTCGTTTGGGTCGCCAGCGTTCAGCGGCGACGCTGAATGGTCGTTGGCGCTCATTGCATGCACTCCTTGAGGACGCGCAGACTGCGCTGAATCCATGCCTTTACTGTGCCCAAAGGCGCTTGCACCCGCTCTGCAATTTCACTATGGCTGCAACCATCCACATAGGCATGCAGCACACAGGCTCGGCGTTCTGGTTCGAGTTCGTCCAAGCAATGTCTCAAACGACCAAGCGCGGCCTGCCGTTCCATTTCATCACCGCCCTCTCGCCACGCCGCAAATGCGGCTTGAGCTTCATGTTGAGTGCTTGCCGAGTCATCCAGAGGCGTCTCCCGAGCGCCATCACGCACTCGGTTGAGGGCCGCATGGCGGACCACGCTGAAAATCCAGCCCCTGCCCTCACCTCGACTGGGGTCGAAGCTGGAGGCGCGGCGCCAAATGGCCACAAATGCATCATGCAGAACATCTTCTGCTGCAGCGCGGTCTCGCAAGATGCGTAGAGCTACGCCAAGCAGGTAGCGCGATTCGCGCTTGTAGATTCGCTGCAAAGCATCGCGGTCACCAAGCCCGCAGGCCTGGATTTCGGCGTCATGATTGAAACTGTCGTCGGCGAGGTTGTCGGCAGGCGGCACGAATAATTGATGCAGAACAGTGAAAGCTGGGAAGACCCCACTCACAGTGTAGCCGCATGAATGCCGCCATTAATGCCGACTTATTACATCGCTTTCCAGAAGATGTAGTCGGCCTGGTACTTGACCACCGATTTTTGGCCCTTGGTTGCCATCGTGCAAGGTTTGTCGGCAGGCGCTACGCCACCTTTCAAGGCGACGCGCTGAATGTGGGTTACCCCCACCAGCGCACCACTGCCCATCGCAGGGTTGGCCTTGACCAGTTGGTAGGGCAAGTTTCCTTGGCCCGCAGGGGCGACAGCGAGTTGGGTGGCGGTCAGCTTGGAGCCGTCATTGGCTTCCCAGGTGGCTGGGGGACCGTAGTAGCGTCCCACTTGCTTGCCAGCGCGGTCCTTGAGCATGGCGTCAGGGCCTACAAAGACCCATTCTGTTTGTCCGGCAGCGCCTGCTTTGTCGCGGCATTCGTAAGTGATGTCTCCGCTGCCGACGGTTTCCCAGGCCACCTTGTGACCCGACGGCACTTGAATGGGGGCAGGCAGCGAAGCCTGTGAGAAGGTGCTGGCCTGGGGCATCATTGATCCACAGGCTGTGAGCAGGGCCACGGCTGCGGCGGCAGTGGCGATGGTTGCAATACGGGGTGCGTTGCGGATTGTGGTCATTTTTTGCTTCTCCAGACAGTTGATTGGGTGAACTCCAGCAGCGCTTTTTAAGTGCTGCTGTAGGTACTACCCGCCACACGGCTGTTTGGATGCACTTTCTCAAAAAAAAATTTAGACCAACTGGAAATAGCTCTGCGGATGCGTTCAAACCAGGCCCCTGCGCAATGGATCAAGACCAACTCTTGATCTTGGGCGCCGACCTGCCTGACTTGGCACTCTTCATTGGAACGGCGTGCCGGCCTCGTCGGCGCCCCAAAGCTCTGGTTATTGCTTTTCTACACCAGCAATCTCGATGTATTGTTTCCAGCGTGAGTTGTCACTGGCCATGAAGGAGGCGATGTCTTTACGAGGTGTGTGGTTGTACGGCTTGAAGCCCTGCTCCCGAGCGACCTTCTTCACGTTGTCCTTGGCCATGGTGATTCTGATTTCTTCGTTGAGAAAATCAAGAATGTCAGTGGGCGTACCAGCCGGCGCAAACAAGCCGTGCCAAGTGGACATATCGTAGTCTTGCCCCAGTACGCTGGTCATGGTGGGCACATCGGGCACCCAGGGCATGCGCTCACGACCCAATGTGGCCAGGACCGTCAGCTTCCCGGCGGTCACCATAGGCAGAGGTGGATTCCAGGCATCGGTCTGGAAGGTGTTGCGGCCTGCTACGAGGTCTGCCAGGGAGCGCACATCGTTGTAGGGCACGTGCAAAACGCCATTGGCGCCTATGCGTTTGACGAAGAGCGCGCCGGCGAGGTGGCTGGACGTTCCCTTGCCGTAGGAGCTGTAGCTGCTTTTGTTTTCGTTATGGCGCAGGTAGGTGATCAACTCATCAATAGTCTTGAAACCCGATTCCTTGCTGGTGTAGAGGAAGGTGGGCAGATTGATGGTCAACGCGACGGGCGCGAAACTCTTCAGAGGGTCGTACGGTACCGTCTGGTAGACGTAGGGGCTGATGGAGAATGGCGTCGCTGTACTGTAGAGCAACGTCTTCCCATCAGGCGCTGCGTTAGCCACCGCACGTGAGCCTATGGTGGCGCCCGCACCGGCGCGGTTCTCAATGATGAATTTTCCGGGGTGCCTTGTATTGATGTCTGCAATCACGATGCGCGCAAACGCATCAGTGCTGGAGCCCGCGCCAAAGGGCACGATGACGCTCACCGTACCACTGGTGTACATCTGATTCTGCGCTCTCAATGAGGGCGACATGACGCTCGCCGCACAGAATGAGGTGGCAAGCTTGATAACGCTGCGTCGCTGATGATTCATGATGACCTGTGGTAGTGGGTTAGGTTGAAGGAAGGGTGAAAGGGGAATCGGAAGAGGCTTTTTGGCTTGATTGCTGCAGGGATAGCCTGGCGACGGCGGACAACCAGGCCACGCCGCGGCCCAACACTTGGTCGTTGAAGTCGTAGTGAGGGCTGTGCAGCGGCTGCGAAGGCTTGCCGTCGGTGCGGGCCTGGCCCAACCAAAGATAGGCACCAGGCCTTTGCTGCAACATGAAAGCAAAGTCTTCCGAGGTGAAGGCCCCTTGTGGCGCCTCGCTCGCGTGCAAGCCAGCCGACTCGGCTGCTTGCAAGGCGATGGACGCTTCTTTCGCTGAATTGATGGCGGCGGGGTAGTAGCGGTCGTAGCGCAGTTCCGCAGTGACACCAAAGGACATCGCTACACCTTGCGCCATGTCCCGTATGCTGGCTTCAATGGCATCTTGAACTGCAGCGTCGAAAGTGCGTACCGTGCCCGTGATGGTCACTTCAGCAGGCAGCACGTTGTGGCTGTGGCCGCCATGGATGCGCGTGACCGAAAGCACTGCAGAATTCACCGGATCGACGCGGCGCGACACAATCGTATGAAGCTGCCCTACCAGGTGGCTGGCAGCCAAAAGCGCATCTGCCGTGCGCTGAGGCTGGGCTGCGTGCCCGCCTTGGCTGTTGATGGTGATGTCAAAACGGTCAGCGGCTGCCATGATGGCGCCCGGCCTGGTCTGCGCGGCGCCTTCTGGCAGTTCCGGCCAATTGTGCAGGGCGAAGACTCGGTCGCAGGGAAATCGTGTGAACAGTCCTTCCTGCACCATCTTCCTGGCGCCGCCCTTGCCTTCTTCTGCGGGCTGGAAGATAAAGTTGACGGTGCCATCGAAGTCGCGACGGCGAGCCAATTCACGCGCGGCGCCGATCAGCATTGCTACGTGCCCGTCGTGGCCACAGCCATGATGAACACCATCGTTCCGACTACGATACGCCATGCGCCCCAACTCCACCATGGGCAACGCGTCCATGTCTGCACGCAAGCCCACACTTTTAGAGCTACTTCCCAAGCGTAGACGGCCCACGACCCCTGTGCCGCCTATGCCCTCCTCCACGTCGAGCCCAAGCATCCGCAGACACGCGACCACAATGCCGGCGGTGCGATGTTCCGCGTAGGCCAACTCTGGGTGGGCGTGTATATCTCGCCTTAGAGTGATGAGCTCGGGCAGCAAATTAGCAATGGAGTCTGAATCAGTCTTCATGCTCATGGAGCTCACCAACGATAGCCGCTGCACCCGAAAATCGGCTAATGGAAAATGGAGCGATGGGAGTTTCGCTCTCCCCGTTCGCGAGGTATTCAGCGGCCACAGCACCTACTGCTGGGCCCAGTTGAAACCCATGGCCGCAAAATCCATAGGCATGAAACAGCCCAGGTGTGGTCGCACTGGGACCCATCACGGGTATGCCGTCTGCTACGTAGGCTTCGACCCCACTCCAGGTGCGGATAACCTGTGCTCCGCGCAGGGCTGGCACCAGACGTACGATGTCTTCAAACTGTTTGGTGAGATGCTCGGCATCTGCCTTGGCACGTGGCGGGTCAAGTTGAGGTTGGCTCCAGCGGCCCCCTCCCCAGATCACATTGCCGCGCTGGACCTGCCGAAGATAGCAAGGCCCATTACCGCTACCAAGCGCTGGAGCCAGAAAGTACGGCAGAGGCTCGGTCACCGCCATGAGTGGACCTTTGATCTCCAGCGGCGCTGCTTCGCCGAACCAGCCTGCGATCCGGTTACCCCAGGCGCCAGCGGTGTTGAGAAGGCGAGGCGCCAGATAAGTTTGGCCATCGGCAGCCTGAACGCGAAAGCCAGAGGGGTCGTGGTCTATGACCAGAACCTCGCATGATTCACGCACCACCACGCCCAAAGCATGCGCTGCTCGTCCGAACGCGGGGGTGACCAGTCGCGGATTGGCGTGGCCGTCGTCCGGCACGCGAGTACCACCCAGCACATTAGGATTGAGCCAGGGATATTCAGCACGCAACTCTGCAGCACCAAGCACCTGGATTTCCAGCCCCCAGTGTTTGGCTTCCTGGGCATAGGACACTAGCTTGTCCATTTCCTCTTCCGCGAAGGCCAGCTTGAGACTGCCCGAAGGGAGAAATTCACAGTCGTGGCTGACCAATTCCGGTAACGCACCCCAAATGCGGCGAGAACGGTGTGCCAAAGGCAACTGAGGCAAGAATCGGCCTTGGCGGCGCACGTGACCGAAGTTGACACCGCTGGCTTGCGCGCCCACATAGCCACGCTCCAGCAGCGCCACAGACATGCCGTGGAACTTGCGCAGATGCAAGGCGGCTGAAGATCCCATCAGCCCGCCCCCTACGACGATAGCGTCGAAACGCTGAATGGGATTCATGGAGCCTTACCCCCAACTGGCGCCACTGGGAGAGGCTTGATCGGCGCCTGCCCTCTTATGCGGCCAATGTGCGCCAAACGTTCGGCAAGCGGAGTCAAAGGCACGGTGTCATCTTGGCGCTGGGCCATGGCGCTGACGGCTGACAGCCCGCAAACGCGGCCTTGGCACCGGCCCATGCCCACCCGCACCAGAGCCTTGGTGCGATTGACGTCGTTATCTTCCGAGCCATGCGGCGCTTGGCAGACGCTGCTCATGGTGATGTTCTCGCATCGACACACGACGGTATCGCCGGGCAGTTGGGAGAGCAGATGGTGCGGCACAGGAAATACCCGTTGCAAGGCGGTTGCAAAGCGAAGTCCGCGCTGAAGTTTGCTGCGCAAGGGCTGCAGAGCTTGTTCGCTGATCTGCCGGCCTCGTTGATTGAGCCAAGACAGAGCAGCCAATGCACCGGCCGCTTCAGCGTAGTCGGCACCCCGGATGCGCGCGCCATCACCGCACAGGTAGACATTAGGTACTGAAGACAGTCCGTCAACGTCGGTTTGAGGCAGCCATTGGCGCGAGAGTGGGTCCAACGAAAACTCGCACCCGGCCAGGTCGGCCAACTGGGTCTCTGATTGCAGGCCATAGCCCAGGCCCACTGCAGAGCACTCTATGGCTTTTTCTTGACCGCCACTGTCGGAGTAGTGTATGCCGCGAACCCGGTCATTGCCCTGCACCTGAAGTGGCACGATACCTTTATGCATGGGAATGCCGGCGGCCCTCAGGGCTGCGACGTAGTACAGCCCTTTTGCCATAGCGGCTGGCGCATTCAGCAATCCCGCGCCATGGCGCAATGCAGTGGACCACTCAGAAGTGTCTAGCACAGCGGCCACCTCTGCGCCAGCCTTGTGGTACTGGTAGGCCACCAGGTAAAGCAGCGGGCCCGTTCCCATGAACACGCAGCGCTGGCCGATCGCGCAGCCTTGGTATTTCAGCGACACCTGGGCCGCACCCAGCGTGTACACACCGGGGAGCGTCCAGCCCTGCACCGGAATGATGCGGTCCATCGCGCCGGTGGCCAGAAATAGCACGTCGTAGGGCACGCTGCTCGTACTGCCATCTTCATGGCTTGCGGTATGGACTTTCCCATCAGCAACGGCCCAAGCTAGTGTGCCGGGACGGTAGTCGATATCACCCCGGATGCTGTCGAAGGCCTTGTGCAGCTTGTCTGCCCTGCTCGCTTCAAAACCATAGAGCTTCTCATAGCTTCGCTTGAAAGATGCAGGCTGACGCCGGTAAATCTGGCCACCACTGCGCGGCGATTCATCAAGCACGGTGGGGCGTATGCCGTGGGCCACCAGCACTTGCGCGACGCGCGTGCCAGCGGGTCCGGCTCCCACAATTACAGCGACTGGATCTGCCATGGCGTCAAAGGTGAGCGTGTGAAAACGGCCAGGCCTTCGCTGACCAGGACACTGCAGGCTCTCAGCCGCGTGCCATCGGCCTGCCAGACCCAACACTCCTGGCAAGCTCCCATCAGGCAGAAGCCCGCACGCGGCCCGCCGCCGAACTCGTTGTCTCTCAGGCGTGTTTGCTGCGTCAGGATGGCCGTCAGTACGGTGTCATCCTCCATGACCTGAACAGGTAGCCCGTCAATGGTGATGCCTACGGGCGAGCGGCCAGCTTCCGCAACGCGTACGAGTTGTGCGCCAGGGCGGTGGCGACCTGCGGCGGTGCCTGGAGGGACGTTGGAGACCATGATCGGTATTCAGCGGTGTAGGTGGAGGTGGTGCTGCTCTTTCGGCTTTAGAAATCCAGCAGCACACTCTTTTGGCGTAGATTGGCTTCGAAGGCTTGGCGACCCAGATCCTTGCCCAGGCCAGAACCATTGAAGCCGCCCGTAGGCACAATGAAGTCCGTCGTGCGGCCGTAACGGTTGATCCAGACGGTGCCCGCAGCAATACCTCGGGTAGCGCGCATGGCTTGACCGATGTCCATGGTGTGTACCCCAGCGGCCAGTCCATATATGGCATGGCCGGCCTGCTCGATGCCCTCCTCCTCTTCGTCGAAGACTTGCACCGTGAGCACTGGGCCGAAGATTTCTTCGTCCACTGCAGGCATGCCAGCTTGCACGCCAGTCAATACGGTGGGTTGAAAGAAGAAGCCACCACCGAACCCCTCAAAAAATTCGCCACCACACAGTGCCTCTGCTCCCGCTGCCACAGTCTTGCTGACCGCCGTGTGCACCTTTTCAGCTTGCAGCTGATTGATGAGTGGTGCGAAACGTGACTTAGCCTTCCATGTGACACCAGGCACTACCTGAGACGCTTGGTGCACGATGGCCGCCACCAGCGAATCGGCGATGCCGCGTTGCACGATCAAGCGGGTGCCTGCCACGCAAGCTTGGCCTGCATTGGCCATGAAGCCTCGAGCAATGCGCTGGGCCACGGTATCCACATCGCCGGCATCGTTAAAGACCAGTTGGGGGCTCTTTCCGCCCAGCTCCAACGTGACTGGCTTCATGCCGTGATGGGCTGCGTCCGTCATCACACTCTTACCTGTCAGGGTAGAGCCAGTAAAAGACACTTTGCGCACCAAAGAATGGCGTACCAGGGCAGAGCCTGTGGCTTGGCCTGAGCCCTGCACCACATTGAAGATACCGGGCGGAAGACCCGCCTTGAGCGCCAACTCGGCCAGACGCACGGTAGAAAAAGGCGTCAACTCCGACGGCTTGAGCACGATGGCGTTACCTGCGGCCAAGGCCGGTCCGCATTTCCACGAAGCCATGGACAAGGGAAAATTCCAAGGTGCGATAGCGCCCACCACACCGTAAGGCTCGGGCATCAGCATTCCCAGGCTACGGCTGCGTGTGGGCAGTACATCGCCTGCGTATTTGTCAGCGCATTCCGCAAAGAAGCGGATGGCTTCCGCGGTAAAAGGCACTTCGCCGGTGTAGGCCTCTGCGATGCCGCGGGTAGAACCCACTGCTTCCAGTTGCGCCAACTCCAGGCGGTTTTCCATGATCAGGTCAGCCCAGCGACGCAGTACTGCCCCGCGCTCACGAGGTGGACAATCGCCCCAGCCGCTATTTTTCTGGGCCTCACTGGCGTCGCGAACCGCGACATCCACACCTGTTTCCCCAGCTTCAGGAATGTCCCCGTAGACCAGACCGTCTGAGGGGCGTCGCACCTCGATCGCCGGGCCGTCACCCGGCACGACACGGCCGCCGATAAAGTGGCCGGCTGGAAGAGCAACGGAGGTGGGGTCAAAATCCTGCACCGGGTCAGCGACTGGCTGGTCCACGGATTTAGGTTTCAAAGTTGCAAGCATTTAGTGGTTCTCTCAGGCTGCAACCTGCGTCAGCGCCGCGAACCGAGCGCGCTGAATAGCGAAGACCTCTTCCATTTCAGAGCGCATCGCGGCGTCGCTTGCAGCCTCTTGTGTGACGGCAGCGAAGATTTTGTGCTTGAGAAAGTGCCTCCACAACACGGGCATTTGCGACAGGAACTCTGTCAGAAGGGCATAGCGTGCTGGGGTCCAGACGCGTTCGTACGCAGTGCGGTTAGGGCCGAAGTCGAACAGCGCGGCTTCGGCTGCATCATTGTGCTGAGCGGCACGGCGCTGCCGGGTGGCTTCTTCGTCAATTTGACCATTCGCCACCACCACACCATATTGCTCCAGAGCTTTTTCAACGGACAGAAATCCGCGTTGGACATCCCGTAGAACTGCATGCGGCTGGCGCTCAAAAGGGTTGCCCCAGCCACCCGCCCCGGGGCCAATGACCTGAATCACATCCCCAGGCTCGCAAGCCACGACGTCGATGTTCCCAAGTTCTATGGCGCGGTCGGTTCCAGGATTTTTGGTGAATCGGGACAGCGTACCCACTCCCCCACCCTGCGCGCCCCAGGAGTTGAAGCGCGAACGGTTGCGGTTGCGTGCTGTTACCACCGTGTTGGGTGAGGACACCTCAAAGCTCATCACAGTCGCCAAGCCGCCGCGGTACCGACCTGGACCCGCGGTATCGGGCTGCAGCCCATAGCGCAGAAAGCGTATGGGCACCTCTACCTCGTTGACTTCAACGGGCGTGTTTTTCAGAAAGGCTGAGGAGCCGCCCATACCGTCTGGCCCGTCCGCGAAGGGCGTTCCGCCCCCGCCGCCACCCACCGGACCGATCGAGGCCATGACGGGACGGTCATTCCTATCATTGGTCTTGACGTTCATGATCGCGTTTCCGCCTGGCGCAGAAACCGGCATCTTTTCGGGCAGAGCTTGCGCAAAGGCGCCAAAGGTCACAATCTGAGTGAGCATGCAGGTCAGCGAACGCATGCCTACAGCCGCTGGCTCGACACAGTTGACCACCGTGCCCCTGGGCAGCACTGCCCTGGCCACCCTTAAGGTGCCAGCGTTCAGGAGAATGCCGGGGTACAGCGTGTACAGGACATAGGTCAGTCCCACCAGAGCCAGCGGGTGCCGCTCGCGTCCGCCGGTGGGCATGTTGAGAGAAGACGCCAATTGCGGATCGCTCCCGGTGTAGTCAAGCTCGACTGCACCGCCTTGCACGCGCAAGGTCAATGCCACGCGGCACGGGTACTTGCTGTCGCCGTCTTCATCGGCGAAGTCGGCAAAAAAGTATTCGCCGTCCGGCACGCTTTCGATCACACTGCGCGCCTGCTGCTCGGCGTAGTCAAGAATGGCATAGGCGCCTTCCTTGAATTGATCCACACCAAAGCGGTCAATGATCTCGAGAATCTTGCGCTCGCCAATATTCACCGAAGCGATCTGGGCGTTGAAGTCTCCCCAGTTCTGGCGTGGCGCCCGCACGTTGAGCCGCATGATGGCCGCCACGTCTTCGTTAAGCTTGCCTGCCCTCATGATCTTCAGCGGCGGCACACGAATGCCCTCTTGCACGATTTCGGTGAGCGAGCGGGACAACGATGCCGGCACTGCACCACCCACATCAGTGTTGTGGATGTGACCGACGACAAAGCAGACGATCTCACCCTGGTAGAACACAGGCTTCCAGATATGGATGTCTGGGCTGTGGGTGGCCACGCCGCCACTGTAAGAGTCGTTGGTGATGCAAATATCGCCCGGCTCGTAAGACTCGATCATGTCGAGCACCGGGGAGTAGTCAATGCCGCTGTACCAAGGCGCGCCGAAGCTGCGCGGCGATGCAAACGCCAAGCCGTCTCTGGTCACTATGGTGCATGAGAAGTCTTCGGTTTCCTTCACGAAAGCCGAGTACGCGGTTCGCAGCAGTGTGTAGGCCATGGCGTCGGCGGCTGCCGCGCAGTAGTTGGCCAAAACCTGCAGATTGCGTTTATCGAATGCCATGATGATTGCGCCCTCTGCTCAAGACGGAATGAAGGAAATAATGAGATTGCCCCAACGGTCGACCTCTACGGCCATTCCCGGCAGCACACAAGTCGTACAGTCGTCCTGCATGACCACGGCGGGACCATCAAAGCGGTGGCCTGCGCACAGCTCCGTCCGGTGATAGACCGGCATGGTTCGCATTGCGCCGTCTACATAAGCCTCAATTTGCCCAGCCGGTTTGGCGGCCCCAGTGGCATCAGGCAGTTCGCGCAGAACAGGTTTTGGCGTGGCGCCGGCAATCACCAGGCGCAAGTTGATGAGCTGTACCGTCGCAGTGGTGTCGCTATGGCCAAACAGGCGTTCGTGTTCACTGTGAAAGGCCGCCACCACTGCCTGCACATCGCCGTCGGAAATCCAGCTGGGCTCCATGCGAGTCTCAATTTCAAACGACTGTCCCAGGTAGCGCAGATCAGCGCTGAAGGTCAAGGTGTGATCGCCTTCGAAGGCCTGCTCGCCCTGCAGCCAGTGCAAGGCGCGCTGCTTGAGATCATTGAAGGCTTCGCGCAACACGGGCGCGACAGATGCATCCACCTCGCGGTAAACGGTGTGGATGAAATCGTTTTTCAGGTCAGCGATCAACCCGCCCAATGCACTGAGCACACCGGGTGTAGGTGGCACCACTACGCCCTGCATATTGAGTTCACGGGCCAGGTAGCAGGCCATCATCGGGCCAGCGCCGCCAAACGCCAGGAACTGAAATTCTCGAGGATCAATGCCAAAGCGTGAAAGCAGCGCACTGACGTCGGCGTACATCTCCGAGTTGGCAATGCGCATGATGTTCTCGGCCGTCTCGAAAACCGACATGCCCAGCGGTTCGGCCAGACGGCCAATGGCGGCAGTTGCCTTTTCCCGGTCTACGTGAATGCTGTTGTAGCCAAGCTGGCCGTGGCCGATCAGGCCCACCGCAGCATAGGCATCTGTGATGGTGGCGTTCTCGCCTCCCCGTCCGTAACAAGCCGGGCCCGGATTGGAGCCCGCACTGTCCGGGCCGACCTTGAGCACGCCATGGTGGTCTACCCAGGCGATGGAGCCACCACCCTGGCCAATGGAGGTCACAGAGACTGAAGGGATGTGAATCTGGAATTCACCCACCACTTCGCCGGTGCCGTATTGCGGCTGCCCTTCCATGATGACGGCAACGTCCGCGCTGGTGCCGCCAATGTCCAGACTGAGAACCCGAGGCATGCCGCAACGCGCTGCCACATAGCTGGCACCTATCACGCCTGAAGCGGTACCTGAGAGCACCATCTGCACACATTCGGCGCGTGCCTGGGCCACGCCCATCACGCCACCGTTCGACTTGGTAATGCGAGGCGCAGCAGGCACGCCCATGTCGGCCAAGGCCTTTTCAAACGACGTCATGTAATGATCTACGCGCGGCTGAACATAGCCGCTAATGACTGCGGTAATGGTGCGCTCGTACTCACGAATGATGGGCCAGATTTCGCTGGAACAAAATGTCGGCAAGCCGGGTGCCAGCTCAGCCAGCAGCGCTTTGACCGCGCGCTCATTGACACCGTTGCGGTAGCTGTGCAGGAACGAAATCACAACCGCGTCGCAGCCGTGCTTTTGCACTTCCGCCAACGCCGCACGCACGCTCTGCGCATCAACCTCGCGAGCGACCTGACCATCGCGGTCCATGCGTTCGTCAATGGCGAAAACGCGGTCACGCGGGATCAAGGGCTCTGGCCTGCGACCATAGAGGTTGTGGATGGGCGCGATCTTCAGGCGGGCCACTTCGAGCACATCCTCAAAGCCCTTGGTGGCCAGCAGCGCAAGCTTCACGCCCTTGCGCTGGATTACCGCATTGATGCCCACCGTCGTGCCATGCGTGAAGTAGCCGATGTCCGCCGGGTTGATGCCGTCTCGCTTGGCGAGAACCGACAAGCCCTCTGTGACTTCTGCACCCGGCTTGTCGGGCCGGGAGAGCACTTTGAGGGTGCGCACACTGTTGTCTTTTTCGTCGAGCACTGCGAAGTCAGTGAACGAGCCGCCAATATCAACGCCTACCCTGAGTCCCATATACCGTCCAGTCCTGATGGAGTTTCGCTATCCGCTCATGTGAGGCTGCCTTCAACCTCGCCATAGATTTCATTATTCTGAAATAAATGAACATCGTCAAGCAATATATTGAATATTCGAGCGCAATCCGACACTGTCTTGATGGTTGCCGTCTCACCAAACGCATAGCCCGGCCGAGGGGCCGGCGAGCAGACCTAGAAGTGGACGACAGGAGGACGCGTATTCATGATCCACAACACCCGCGCGGGCGCTTCGAACGGGTTGTCTACTCCGTGCGGGATGTTGCTGTCGAACTGAAAACTGTCACCCAGATCCAGCGTCTCACGCCGGTCCCCCACAGCGAGCGTGATACGTCCTTCCAGGATCAAGCCAGCCTTCTCGCCAGGTCCCACCAGGATTTCCTTGGACCGGGAATGCGGAGGGATATGGATGATCATGAACTGCAGATCGTGCTGCCCGTGTGGAGACAACAATTCCTTGTTCAAGCCACCCGCAGTGACTTTGAAATGCGGACGTTGAGCAGCTCGCCGAACAAAATCTGCCACGGGTCCGGGTACGCCCCGCGTTGCGTCGGCATCGCCTTCCAGCAGCGTGGTCAGCGGGACATCCAACGCAATCCGCAGTCGCTCCAGGATGCGCACCGAAGGGTTGGCCAGGCCACGTTCGACCTGGCTGATCATGCCCACAGACACCTCGGAGCGCTCGGCCAGTTCCTTGACCGAAAACCCCGCTTGGCGGCGCAACTGACGCAGTCGGGTGCTGAGTTGCTCTGGGCCCTCGCCCCCTGACTGAGAAGCCTTTGTCTCGCCAGCGTCGCCTTGCTTGTTCTTCATAACTAAGATGCCGCGCAAAAAAATTCATTATATTGCTGCTTTTCACTTTGCTGGTCATCTACTGAACCCAAGCACGGAACGTGCCAATAGCGAGCTTCAAGACAAATCGAAGCTTGGCCGCCCGGCACCGGTAAAGTAGTTCATTCAATGCTTGAGAACTAACTGACGCGCAAGCGGGCATAACGACATGCATATTCCAAACGAATGGTTCGAGAACCTCGAAGAAGCATCCGTTGAATAGCAGACCATAGGGGAGTCAAGTGCGGACGTTTTCCGCGTTCGCAGCAGAAGTGGGAACGATCTCTCTGCCCAACATGATGGCAGACGCCGATCACTTCACAGGCTTTATTGACTGCGGCCGACTCGGCGTCAGCGACAGATTTCAAGACCTGGCGCAGGCGGCCCGCAGCATTGAGCGCAACCTTGGTGCGGAGTGGGTTGCCCCGTTTTTCCAGGAGGATGGTATCGCAGCGGACGAGCAGCGCCTTAAGTTTTATTGTCTGTTGGACGAGTTCTTCTGAGTCAGCTGACTCTTAATCCATAGGTCGAGTGTTCGAGTCACTCAGGACCCACTGAACCGCCACAGCCATCCACGCGTCCATCACAGACAAAAAAAGGGCGCAGACTATCCGTCCGCGCCCTTCCCGTCTTCTGGATACTGCCAGGCAGAGGTCATCAAGCCTGGCCCACCACGCTCCACTTCACTTCAAGATGCCAACGCAGCCATCTCTCCCGCCGGCACCACCCCATAGTGGTCTAGCTGCATTGAGTACTGCGCGCGCCCCGAAGACAGCCCACGCAGGTTGCCGATGTAGCCAAACATCTCTTTCAGCGGGACCTGAGCCTCGATCGTGGCGGCATTTCCGCGTTGGCCCTGTCCGCGCACGATGCCGCGGCGGCGGTTCAGGTCCCCGATGCAGTCGCCGAGATACTCGGCCGGGGTGATGACCTCGACAGCCATCACGGGTTCCAGCACCTGGGGCCCGGCCTTGGCAAACGCCTCGCGGAAGGCGGCCATGGCCGCCAGCTCGAATGCCAGCGTGGAGGAGTCGCGCTCATGGAAGCTGCCGTCCACCAGCGTGGCCACGAAGTCCACGGCGGGGAAGCCGGCGAGCACCCCTGCCTGGGCGGCGCGGCGGATGCCGGCCTCCACGGCGGGAATGAACTCGCGCGGCACCGCGCCGCCGACGATGCGGCTGTCAAAGCGGATGCCTTCGCCCCTGCGCAGGGGTTCGAGCTGCAGCGTCACTTCAGCGAACTGGCCGGGGCCGCCCGATTGCTTCTTGTGCACGTGGTGTACCTCCGCACTGCGTGAGATGGTTTCGCGGTAGGCCACCTGGGGGCGGCCCACCGACACGTTGACGCCATGGCGCGCGCGCAGCTTCTCGATCGAGACTTCGAGCTGCAGCTCGCCCATACCGGACAGGATGGTCTGGCCAGACTCGGCGTCGTGCTGTAGCTTGAGGCTCGGGTCCTCGCGCAGCAGAGCCTGCAGGGCCTTGGACAGGCCTTGCTGGTCCGCACTCGCCTTGGGCTCGATGGCCACGTGGATCACCGGCTCGGGCACGCTGATCTGCTCCAGCACCACGGGGTGGGCCGGGTCGCTCAAGGTGTGCCCCGTTAGCGTGTCCTTGAGGCCAACGACGGCGGCGATGTCACCCGCCACCAGTTCGTCGCGCTCGATGTGCTTGTCCGCATGCACTTCGTACAGGCGCGATACGCGCTCGGTCTTGCCGGTGCTGGAGTTGAGCACCACGTCACCCCGGCCCAGCCGGCCGCTATAGACGCGCACGAACACCTTCGCGCCATGGTCGTCGGTGACGACCTTGAACGCCAAGGCAGCAAACGGGTCTTCAGCCGACGCGGGTTTGCCATCGCTGTGGCCTTCGCGCACGATGTCATCTGGCGACGGCAAGTAGTCCACCACGGCGTCGAGCAAGGGCTCCACGCCGCGGTTCTTGAAGGCCGAGCCAGCCAAAGCGGGCACGAAGGCGCCTGCCAGCACACCCTTGCGGATGCCGGCGCGCAACACGTCCACGGCGATGTCGTCGCCGTTCACATAGGCCTGCAAGGCAGCGTCGTCCTGCTCCACAACAGCTTCGACCAGACGGGCGCGGGCGCGCGCGGCGGGTTCGGCCAGGTCGGCGGGCACGTCGGCTTCGCGGTACGGAGCACTGGCGTCGTCCTTGTCCCAGATGCGGGCGCGCAGGCTCAAAAGGTCCACCACGCCGCGAAAGTCGCCTTCCGCGCCAATGGGGATCTGCAGCGGCACCACGCGCACGCCCAGGCGCTCTTCCATCATGGCCACCACACGGTGGAAGTCGGCACCCACACGGTCGAGCTTGTTGATGAAGGCGATGCGTGGCACGTGGTACTTGTCGGCTAGGCGCCAGTTGGTCTCGGTCTGCGGCTCCACGCCAGCCACGCCGTCGAATACGACGACGGCCCCGTCGAGCACGCGCAGCGAGCGATTCACCTCGATGTTGAAGTCAATGTGGCCGGGCGTGTCGATCAGGTTGAGCTGCGTGCCCTTCCAGTGCACGGTGACGGCCGCGCTGTTGATGGTGATGCCGCGCTTTTGCTCCTGCGGGTCGAAGTCCATGTGCGCCGTGCCGTCATGCACTTCGCCGATTCGATGGCTTTCGCCGGTGTAAAACAGGATGCGTTCGGTGGTGGTGGTTTTGCCCGCGTCGACGTGGGCGATGACACCGAGGTTGCGCAGATGGACGTTGTTGTTGCGTGAATTTCTCATGGCGAATCTTTCAATCTTTCATGCGGCTGTATTCGACTGTGCGAACAGCTGCCGCCTGGTTGGCTTGTCTGCCAGCCCGGCGAGATGGATTCGCCTTCAGGCTAGCGTTGAATGGGTGTTGTGCTGTCGCCGGAGCCCGGGCGCACGGAACTCAAGCTCCGGCGGTCGGAAATAGTGGCGATCAGCTTGTCGTAGGTACGCATAGGTTGATGAGGCAGTAAGTAGTTCTGAAAACAAAAAACCCCGGAGGGAGGGGCCTTCCGGGGTTCTTTGGACCGGAAGGCACACAGCCCTCCGACACGCGATCGAGGGGCGCAACTAGGTGGCGAACAATGCCTTGATCACGTTGGTGAGAATTTTCATAGGACTCTATTATCCCCCTCGCGCAGAAAGTTTGCATGAGACTCGTCTGCCCTTGCCGCTTCAGGCATTGGCGAAGAGCCGGCCGGGCGCCTGGCCGAGCTGCTTTCAGAACATGTGGCAGTAGGGGATCTCATCTATTTCGCCGCCCCCACCTTCTGGTTAAGCACCGCCTTCAGTCGATCCACGTCAAATCCTTGTCCGGCGACAACGGTCGGGACCACATAGAAAAGTCGCGGCATCGGGTAGATCAATACGTAGTCTGCGTTATGCCGCCACTTGAGCACTTTGTTCCACGCCAGGCGGCTTTCGCCGTCTGGTGATGAAAACCGCACATAGTCGTCATGCAAGCTTACTACCTGCTCTTCCTGAATGGCTTTGTAGCGTCGGTAATGCCGTCTCAAAAGCCAGGGACTGATGACGAAGTGCATGCCCAGACCAACGAGCAATCCGGCCAACATTCCACCCATCGCAGCAACTCTTAGCCGAGGCGAACCCAGGAGCAAACACACCATGGCCAACACCAGCAGCAGGACCAAGAAAAACCACACCCGCCGCGTAGGGCGTGCATACAGGGCACCCGCCTTCACATAATCGCGTTCGGTCAGCCGAAAGCGAGCTTGCACTGGTTCTGACATCTACAAAGTCATTTCGGAAAGGGCTGCTAAATCGGTTTGAATGAGGCGCCAACCCTGAGTGATGACCTCGACCGTTCGCCCGGATTCTAAATGCCGTGGAGGCCAGGACTTACCTGAGCGATTGATGCCAAACGTCCTTCTCTGGCCACTGCGGATTGAGCTACCGGCGCCGATCAAGTGCAGCAGTACTTCAGCCGAGGTGAACGCTGGCGTTTCGAAAGGGAGGCCGGACTGCCTGAGGAAGGGGTAACTAAGCCAGGCACAGCCCATATGGAGCTGGCCCGAACGGAGGGCACTACAGGCCCTCGTCCGCCTTGAGTTTGTACTCGTGGGCCAGCGTCGTTCTAATGTCAGCGAAGGACAGCGCAGTTCTTCATGCAACGAACAGCCTTGACGTCGGGCCGGTCATCAACGATGAAACCATCCCGGTTGGGCATCTTGAGATCAGACAAGAGCTTCGCATTCACCACCGCGTCCGCTGGTATGAGGCCGTTGAGATGCAGGATGTACCCGCTCACACCGTAGACCTCGTCATTGCTAAGAGACTGTGGCTCCAACAGCGGCATGGCTCGGCGAACGTAGTCAAACAATGCCGGCGCATAGGGGTACATGCTCCCTGGCGTCAACACTCGCGTATTCGTGGTGAAAGACCCGATGCCGCCCACCATGGTGCCGAACATCGCACCACCCGCGGCCTTTTCTCCATGGCAAGACGCGCACTTGGCTTCGTAGACGTTCTTGCCTTGTGCGATCGTGCTGCTACCCGATGGTAGCCCTGCGCCATCCTTGGTCCGAATGTCAATGTTCCATTGAGCCAGATCGGCCTCGGTGATGTGCTGACCATAAGCTGGCTTCACACCGTCCACCGCCGACCGGTTGGCTTTGGACGGCTCCGCCGCCAACACGCCACCGTAGGAGAGCGCGCTGCAGAATGCGAGAAGAGCAAGCAGTTTGTGCGATTTAGGCAATGGCATTGGCAACCTCCCCTGCAGCGTTGATGGACCACGGAAAGATCGCATTGTGGTGCTGGACGAACCCGGTGATGGCGCGCACCTTCTGAATCTGCTCTACCGTGGGCTGTACATACCCTGTCGAATCGACGGCTCGGCTGGCGATCTTGGTTGGGGTTCCATCCCAGTTCCAGCGAAGGCGAAAACGGGTCAGGCATTTGTCCATCACCGGTTCTTCCAAGGTGGCTTGGCGCCAAGTCTTGCCACCATCGAGCGTGACATCCACAGCCTTGATCTTGCCCACGCCCGACCACGCGAACCCGACGATCTCCATTGGACCTGGCTTGACCTTCATGTCGCCCGAGGGCGCGGTAATGACCGACTTCGCCTCCATTTCAAAACTGAATTGGCGCCACTTGCCGTTCGGCATGGGGTCGGTATAGCGCGCAGTTTCACTGCGCAGGTTCCAAGGCTGGTCCCCCAGTTTCAGACGCCGCAGCCACTTGATGCTGACATTGCCTTCCCATCCGGGCACAAACAGCCGTAGCGGGTACCCATTTTCTGCACGCAACATTTCACCGCCGGCAGCATAGACCAGCAGGGCATCATTGAGCAGCTTCTTCATCGGGATGCTGCGGGAATGCGCGGAGCCATCTGCCCCTTCTGCCAGGCCCCAGGTGGCGGTCGGCAGCACGCCCGCTTCGTCCAGCAAAGCCGACAATGGAACCCCGGTCCATTGTGTGCAAGACAGCATCCCATGCGTTTGTTGCACCGTTTTGGAGGCCGGCTTGAGCCAATCGGCCAAGCCGTTACCAGAACATTCCATGAAATAGAAGCGCGACACCGAGGGGTAGCGCATCAGGTCGCTCATCGTGAACACGAGAGGTTGGCGCACCATGCCGTGTATGGCAAAGCGGTGCTGTTCGGGATCGATCTCGGGTACGCCGTTGTGGTGGCGTTCATAAATCAGGCCGTTGGGCGTCACGATGCCATGCTGCTGAGCCAGAGGCGTGAAACTCCAGTCAGAAAAATTCTGCTTATTCACAAACACGTTGGTCCGGTGGCGCTTGACCTTGGCCTCGAACTTTGAAGGTAATCCGTATTCGTTCTCCGGAATAGGGGTTCCCGGCCGCCGATTGGAGTCGGGGACGGCGAGGGATGCCGCTTTAGCACCTCCTGCCACCATGCCCGCAGCGACAGCCGCCGTTCGTGCCATTGCGGCTCGGCGCGCAGGCTGCTGGGGGTGGGAAATCGATTGACGAGAGGTCAACTCCGCCGATGCCGCTCGCATTAGGACTTGTGCATCTTTTTCATCAATCACTGCATCTCCTTGGGGTGTGGTTGGTGTTGATTCAGCCTGTACCGACCGATCGGTACAGGTCATCCTAACCAACGGGTGCTGAAACGCTCCTAGCGTTAACCCCAGTGGCAGATTCGCTCTGGCTAGGAAGCTGTCGGACTTGGAGCGCCGATAGCGAGAAAAGGCCCCAGCGAGGACAGTTTTC
>JAECRA010000011.1 GCA_015999985.1 Comamonadaceae bacterium | reverse complement strand
CTTCGCGAGGCTCTCAAGGTGTTGGCCACAGAGGGGCTGATCACGATGAAAGTGCGGCGCGGCGCCTACGTGACGGAAGCTACGCCCAAGGATCTCGCCGATGTCTACCACCTCCTGGCATTGCTGGAAACCGATGCTGTAGATACGGTGGCCCGCCAGGCTTCGGAAGCAGGCTTGGCGGAGCTAGCGGCTCTGCACCAGGAGCTGGAGGCAAGCCTGCCAGACACTGCGCGGTTTTTCGCGCTGAATGAGGCATTCCATATTCGCGTGCTGGAATTGGCTGATAACCAGTGGCAGTTGCAAATGGTGCAAGACCTGCGCAAACTTATGAAGCTGCACCGCCAGAACTCGCTACAGAAAGCCGGCCGGCCTGAGCAATCCTTGGCAGAACACCGTGAGCTGATGTCGGCTTTGGCCGCGCGCGACGGCGCCAGAGCAGCCGCATGCATGCGTATTCATATGCAAGGCGGCCTGGAAGCCGCTAATTGAGAGGTACGGACGCTTGTCGGTACGAACCTGATCTTCAGGCGCTGAACAGGCGAGACAGCCAACCCTTCTTCTTCCGCCCGCTCAGTTCCTGCAAGACCTCAGCGCGCATGCGCTCCTTGTCCATATCCCGCTTGTGAGTCACCATGCGCAGATAGGTGTTGACTGAGTCTATGTAGCCGTGGTCCTCATTGCGGATATGGTTGAAGAGCCACCTTGAGAGCATCCCATGCAGTTCGTTGGTGACGTCCTCACCAGCATCAAAACGGCTTTGCATTTCTGCCACCTTGCGGGTAAAGAGTTCATGCACCTTCTTGTGTGGCCCGGCAAACATGTAGCCCGCGTTTTCAATCATGCTTTCTTCAAAGGCAAAGTGAGAAATCGTGTAGTCCACCGTTTCGGCGATCACGTCGCCCAGTACTTCCCGGTCATGGGTGCCCTTGAGCTCATGCAGCTTGTTGATGTAATCCACGATCCGCTTGTGCTGAACATCAATCTCGGTAATACCCGTGTCCAGTTCCGGAACCCAATGAAGAATACCCATGGTGCAGACCTTCTTTTTAAGATAGGCTGAGTATCAAGGTGTCACAGGTAAAACGTTTTGACTCATGTCAAGGACTGGCGAAACCGAGACTTGGAACCATAAGATACCGAGGCATAGGCGGCTTGCTCTGCGGATCTAGAATTTGTTTGATGAGTCAGTCACCAACAGCTACGTGTGGTGCGTCTGAAACGCGGATACTCGCTTCATTCCGTACGCCTGACCTGAGTTTCCGCTTGGCGACGACTATGGCAAATCTCTATGAGTTGTTGCACTCATGATGTGCAGCAACGTGAAAAACTGAAATGAACCCACCCCAGGATCTTTTTCCACAATCCATGCGCCGCACCATGTTGCTAGGGGGACTGAGTCTTGCCCTGCCACGCGCCGCAATCGCAGCCGACCCCCAGATTTGGCCACGCCACTCGGCTGTTCCTGGAGGAGTCGCACGAATCGATCTGGGGCCCGCCACGGAACGCCCTCGTGCAACGATTGACGGCGTGCCTTTGCTGGTAGTGGGGGACCCTATAGTCTGGACTGCAGTGGTAGGCATTCCACTTTCTGCCACGCCAGGAAAAGCCAGCATCGATGTCCACACAGGAACCACGCGTTCCGAGGCCTACATCATTCAAAGCAAACGCTATAGCGAACAGCGTCTGAAGGTTTCGCCCAAGACAGTCGATCTTTCTCCGGAAGATTTGAGCCGCCATGAACGCGAACGCACGCATCAGGTTGGAGTGATCGCCACATTCACAGAACCGCTGCCCAGCACATTCAAGATGGAACAGCCCACCCCCGGTAGACGCAGCGGCTCGTTCGGTTTGAGGAGGGTCTTCAATGGCCAGCCTCGCAACCCCCACAGCGGGATGGACATTGCCGCGCCGACAGGAACGCCGGTGGTCTCACCGCTGCCCGCCACGGTGATCGATACGGGTGATTACTTCTTCAATGGCAACACCGTGTGGCTCAATCATGGGGGCGGCCTGCTCAGCATGATGTGCCATTTGAGCCGAACCGATGTCAAAGCCGGGGACAAAGTTGCAAGTGGCCAACGCATAGGAGCGGTGGGAGCCACCGGGCGCGTCACTGGGCCGCACCTGCATTGGTCCATCAGCCTGAACAGAGTCATGGTTGATCCGGCGCTGTTTCTAGCCTAATTGCCTGATTTAGATTCCAGCTTATGCCGATTCCTGCTCGTCAGGCCCCTCTACCCTGGATCACCTGGGGTAAGGCAGGAGCCTCGCAACTTATCGTCTGGCACCACTTGGTGCACTACGGTCCCTTGGTAGAACGAGCAGAGCGAATCTTGCCGGATTTCGTGAACTGGCTAGATACCCAGGCTCTCATGGCGGTACAGGTCTTTCTGGTCATTGCCGGATTTCTGGCCACCAAGAGCCTCTGGCCACGGCCTGACGCTCCCGGCGTGGTGCTCTCCGAATGGCCCAGGCGAGTGTGGCAGCGCTATCGCAGGCTGGCGCCTCCTTATCTCGCTGCATTGATGGTGGTAATACTTTGCTCAGCGCTGGCACGCGGGTTGATGAAAGACGTCGACACGCCCGCAGCGCCCACCGTCGCTCAGGCACTGGCGCACGCCCTGATGCTGCAAGACGTACTGAATCAGCCTGCACTTAGCGCTGGCGTTTGGTACGTAGCCATGGATTTGCAGCTATTTGCCTTGTTAGCGCTGCTAGCAAGTTTGATAGCAAAAAAACCCAATGCGCAGACCAAAAAGTTGCCAGACAGGCTCTCCCCTGGTGCCTACCTACCGCTCATTCTTCTGTTGAGCGCTGCGCTCACATCACTGTGCGTATTCAATCTGAATAGCAGCGGTGATATCTGGGCACCCTATTTCTTTGGCGCCTACGCTTTGGGCGTACTGGCGGCCTGGGGCACGAACAAATCATTGCCCGGCAACAAGGTGGGCGCTACCTTGTTGATTGGCGCGCTTTTAGCGCTCAGCTTGACGCTGCAGTGGCGTGAACGCATTGCCCTGGCGGGGTTGGCCGCACTGGTCTTGCTTTGGCAACCGGGGCGCTGGGCTCTGGTCCGCTCGCCGATCAATCCATTGATGGAGTGGCTGGCCAAGATTTCATACTCGGTTTTTCTGATTCACTATCCGGTGAGCCTGGCAGTCAACGGCTTAGTTATACGTCTGTTCCCGGGTTCCACCGCAGTCCACGTGGCTGGGATGATAGTAGCTTGGCTACTGAGCTTAGGCTGCGGTTGGCTACTTTGGCGAAACACGGAGCTGGATGTGGCCAAAACTGCTGTGGAGCCAAGGCTAAAGACATCCCCCGATTCCTTGGCAAATCACCCACTGGGAAATCTAGGGCGCATGCCTTAAACCTCACCGGCAGACGGGTAGCTGGTAAACACTTTTCAGCAAGCGCATTCTTTAAATTTCCGTTGAAGGGCCGAACTCAGGGATATCCGTCACTTCCCGACGCAGCAGAGGGGCGATGCTTTCGCGCTCCCCAATCTGCTGGCGCCACATGGCGTAGTACAAGCCCTTTTGCTCCACCAGCTCCTCGTGGTTCCCACTCTCCACAATGCGACCACGCTCCAACACATGGATGGTGTCTGCATGCATGATGGTGGAGAGTCGGTGCGCAATCATGATGCTGATCCACGAATGGCTGCTCGATAGCGCGCGTACCGTTTCGGTGACCTGTTGCTCTGTGAGTGAGTCCAGCGCCGAAGTGGCTTCATCGAATATCAGCAAACGAGGCTCACGCAGCAGGGCACGCGCGATGGACAGCCGCTGGCGCTCGCCACCTGAAAGCTTGTACCCCGATTCACCTATCAGGGTATTCAAGCCTTGCGGCAGCCGCTCTATGATTTGCGCGGCTTTAGCCTGCGTTAGCGCCTGCAGAATCTGCTCGTCATTCGCCTCCGGACGCACGAACTGCAGATTCTCACGCACAGTACCGGCAAAAAGAGTGGTTTCCTGCGTCACATAGCCAACTTGGCGCCGCGCTTCGTTGTAGCGCAAACGGCGTGCGTTGATTTCATTGAATAACACTGCACCCTCGTCTGGTCTGTACAAGCCGAGCAACAGCTTGATCAAGGTTGACTTTCCGGACCCCGAGGGCCCCACAAAGGCGATGGTGTCACCTCGCCGAGCGTTGAAACTCACCCCATCGATGGAGTTCTCCCCCGCCCCGCGGTGGCGAAATACCACCTGCTCGAAGCGCAATGACTCTATGGGCCCCAATTGGACCGCATCAGGCGGACGGCGCTCTACCGGTTTGGCCATCAGTTCCTCAAAATTGGTCATAGAGGAACTGGCCTCGCGCCACGTGAGAATGATGGTGCCCAACTCCTGCAAGGGCGCCAGAATGGCCACCGAGATGAACTGCATGGCGATCAGTTCGCCCGTGGAAAGCACGTCTCGAAAGATCAGCCACAGGAGCGTAAACAATACTGAGAGCTTGAGTATGCTCAGCGTGGAGCCTTGCAGAAAGCTCAGCCACCGGATGCGCCTGACCTTGGTCATTTCAAGCGCGAATATCTTCTCGGTCTCTGCCTGCATGCGCCGAATCTCCCTATAGGTGAGACCCAGGCTCTTGATGAGCGCCACGTTGCGCAGCGATTCTGTGATGAACCCTGCATTCTTCGTCGTTTCTCGATTGATCGATCTTTGCTGGGTACGAATCTGCCGGCTGAGCAGACCACTCAAGCCACCTAGCACCAGCAAACCAATCAGGAACACCGGCACCAACAACCAGCTCTTGGTCACGGCATACCAAAGAAGAAACCCAAGCCCCACTACGGAGGCGTACAGAACGTTGATGAACGCATTGATAAAGCGTTCGGTGTACTGGCGCACACGCAGCAGAAGTGACAAGGTTTCGCCCGAGCGAACATCCTCATACTCCTGAAAATTCAGGCGCATGGTCTGCCGCAGTCCGTCATTGAATATCTGCGCACCAAAGCGCTGCACCACCATGCGCGTCACATATTCCTGCAGCGCGCGGGCGGCCCGCGAAGCCAACGCTACGACGACTGCCAGCGCCAGCAGCGCCAATGCGCCGCGTACCAGTTCGTCGTCGGGTTTGATCCCCTTCTGAGTCGCATATTCATCGATCAGCTTGCCAAAAATAATGGGATCGACCAGCGCGAGTATTTGACTAAGGCCCGCAAGGAGCAAAGCCATCGCTGCCAGCCGCCACTGAGGTTTGAGGTACTTCCATAGCATTCGCATGGCGAGATCATCCACGCCTTTGAGCGTGTGCGCTGTCAGACAGAGGAGTGTCCCCCTTACTCAGTACTCTTACGCAGTCCTCTTAAAGCCTGTTCAATGTCTCTACGAGGAGACCGTGAGCAGGCTCTTAGTCAGCCCTTGGGCGCCAGAACCTGCAGCAACCAGCGTTTCAGATCGCCTACCTCTTCGGCGCAAACAGAATGCGGCATGTTGTACTCATGCCATTCAACGGAATATTTGAGTGCCTGCAAAGCATCTCGCGAGGCCATGGCACGTTGGGGCACGACCACTTCGTCTTGACGGCCATGAGCCAGAAAAATGGGCACATCGGCATTCGCGCTGGTGCGCTCGGCAGACAACCGGCTTGCGAGCGGCAGATAACCTGAAAGTCCCGCGATTCCCGCTAGCCGTTCGGGAAAGCGTAAGCCGGTCAGCAGCGCCATGGCGCACCCCTGCGAAAAGCCGGCCACTACGATGCGCTCAGCAGGAATACCCCTGGACTGCTCGCGAGCCAGCACCGCGTCAATGGCCACGCGGGAGCGGTGCAGCCCTTCGACGTCTTCGGTAGAGCGATCAGGAAATATGTCGTACCAGGCTGGCATGACATAACCGCCATTGATGGCTACAGGAATTTGCGGCGCGTTCGGAAAAATCCATCTCACCGGCCCCACCGCGCTCAGATCAATCTCGCTCACAAACGGCGCAAAGTCATTGGCGTCAGCACCAAGTCCATGCATCACCACGATGGCGGCGCGAGGCTCAGGACCGGTTTCGAACTCAAGGGTGTGCAAAGGGGAAAGATCTGTCATGGCGATAAAGTTAGTACCAATACGCTTTCAGTGATGTAGGTCGCTCACACGAAAGAAGGTGCGAGCTGAGCTCATAACTAAACGCACTTCGGCAAAGAATGAGAAAGCATCCGCTGATGTTAAGGGCGAATACCGTGAGAAGGAGACAGTAATACCTTTGAATTATTCTGCATCGGTTCCACCCCAGTGCCATCGTCTCACATTACCAAACCGTAACCTAAGCTTCACCCCAAGACCTCACCTGCGTTTCTAGCATCGCACCCTGTAACCAGAGCTCGAAGCCAAGCGCGCTTCGCTGCAAGGACAAGCCAGGATAAAGGGATGCAATGAACAAGCGTATTGATAGTGAGTTCCGCGCCAAGCGGATAGGCCCAAGTTTTTACAGCCGACCCTGGGCCGCTGCCTTCGGAACATGGGTGTCAGCGTGCGCCCTACTGGGTTGCGGTGCATCTGACTCCCCTCCCCCCGTCCAGCCAAAACCAACCGCTGCCGCAGCAGTTCACACAAACAAGAACGAAGTCAAAATTCAAGCGGCTTCGGCCCGCATGTTGGACATTGCGATTGTGTCAGACCCTCAAGGCGTTCAAATGGCGTGGGCACCCGCGCGAGTCGCCTTCAAGGAAGATCGAGTCACTTCCATTTCCGTTCCCGTGGCGGCCAGGGTGTTGACCATACAGGCTCATGTAGGTGACGTGGTCAAACAAGGTGACGTGTTGGCCACATTGGTCAGTTCTGATGCATTGCGCACTCGCCACGAAATGGCTGCGGCCCTGACTGCGCAGGACGTGGCAGCAGCCGAAGAGCGGCGCCAACAGACCATGGTCGACAAAGGCGTGGGCGTGGACGTTGAGCTGCGCGCCGCACAGGCCCGCCTACGTGAATCCACGCAGGAGTTGAGCCGTGCCAGAGGCACAGCAGCCTTGCTTGGCGAAGGAGGCGGTGACAGGCTGGTGCTCCGCGCACCCCGTGCAGGTGTAGTGGCTGAGAGAAAAGCCATCCTTGGCGGAGCAGTTGACCCCGGTGCGGAACTGTTTTCAGTGGGGGATCCGCAAAGCCTGAACGTCGTCGCAGAGGTGTTTGAAAGCGACATGCCGGGTATTCGCAAAGGCAGCGCAGTGGAGGTGATCGTCCCCCAATTGTCTAAGCCGCTCACAGGCAAAGTGCTTTACCTCGGTGCCACCATGGACAAGGATTCACGACGTGCCAACGTGATCGTTGGTCTCGATGCGCAGGACGCAGCGCTTCGCCCCGGCATGCATGCACGGGTCGGCATACAGGTGTCGAACCAGAACCAGATGTTGATTCCCGTGACGGCAGTGCTTATCAAGGACGAAAGCCGCAGTGTGGTCTATGTACAGCGTTCGGACGACGTGTTTGAAGCCCGTGCCATCGAGCTGGGCCAACCCACGCGCGGTTTGGTGCCCGTGATCTCCGGCCTCAAACCCGGAGAGAAAATTGTGGTCAAGGGCGGCATGCTCCTGGACGGCGCAGCCGCCCAGTTGCTCTGAGCGTAGCTAAGAAATGCTGCGCTCTCTGATTGCGTTCGTCGTGCACAGGCGCATGGTCGCCCTGTGCGCCACACTCGCCATAGCTGTGTTCGGCGTGTATGCATACTTGCATACTGCCATCGAAGCCTACCCTGACGTCACCAACGTCCAGGTCGGCGTAATCGCCCAAGCACCCGGTCTGGCACCGGAGGAAGTGGAACGGCAGATTACCCAACCATTGGAGCGCGCTCTCAATGGAACCCCGGGCCTTGCATCGCTTCGCTCGGAGAGCTACTTCGGACTTGCGATGGTAAACCTGGTCTTTGATGACCACGCCAAGAGTTTCACGGCGCGCGCCGAAGTGGCGCAGCGCCTGCCACAAGCAGATCTTCCGGAGGGCGTGACGCCTGAGATGGCGCCAGATTACACGCCGCTTGGCAAGATTTTCTACTACCAGCTCAAAAGCGATCGCCACACCCTCGCCCAACTGCGCACAGAGCAGGAATGGCGTGTCGTGCGCGTGCTAAAGCAAGTTCAAGGCGTAGCAGACATCGTCAGCATCGGCGGGTTTGTCAAAGAGTTTCACGTAGAGGCTGACCCAGACAAGCTCTACGCGATGGGACTCACATTGGACGACGTGAGCGAAGCCATTTCCAAGTCCAACCGGAACGTGGGTGGCGGCCTGATGCGGCGTGGTGAGCAGTCTCTCATCATCCGCGGCATTGGACTGCTCAACACTCCACAGGACATTCAGACGGTGGTGATTGCTCTGCGCGGCGGCGCACCCGTAACCGTGGGGGACGTGGCGCGCGTATTGCAGTCACACACACCGCGCCAAGGGTCGGTCGGCCAAGACGAACACGACGATGTGGTGCAAGGCATCGTGCTGCTCAAACGCGGTGAGAACCCTTCCGTGGTGCTGGACGCCATCCACCTCAAAGTGGAGGAGCTCAACAGCGGCGGCTTGCCCGAAGGGATGAGCATGGTCACCAACTACGATCGCTCCGATCTGGTCGGCCACACGCTCGCCACTGTACAACACAACCTTTTGTTTGGTGCCACATTGATCGTGGGTGTGTTGTGGCTCTTCCTTCGCAGTCTGCGTGGCTCGTTGATTGTGGCCACGGTGATCCCGCTTTCCTTGCTTACAGCGTTCATAGGCCTGTACCTGCTGGGCATGCCGGCCAACCTCATCTCCATGGGGGCGATTGATTTCGGCATCATGGTGGACGGCGCGGTGGTTCTTGCAGAAAACATCATCCGGAACGCGCGGCTTCGCAAGCCTACCAACCGCCGCGAGATGAGGGAGATCATCATTGACTCTGCGGTCGCGGTGGCAAAACCCACCTTGTTCGCGATGGCCATCGTGATTGCGGCTCTGATACCCGTATTTTCACTGCAAAGCATTGAGGGTCGCATCTTTCGCCCGCTGGCCATGACCTACAGTTTTGCATTGCTGGGGGCGCTGGTGTTTGCCTTGGGCCTGGTGCCCGCACTGTGCGCCATCTTCCTCAAGCCCAAGCATGTCATGGTCGATGAGCCCAAGATTTTTGACAAGGCTCATCACGGCTATCAACACTGGATAGGCGCCGTGCTGACCACAGGGCGCAAGCGTGCCGGCGTGCTCATCACCTCCTTGGTCATTCTGCTAATCGGCGGCGTTTCCGCCAAATTTCTGGGCACAGAGTTCTTACCCGCACTCGATGAAGGCGACGCCTATGTGCTGGTGCAGATGCCTGCCTCGATTTCTCTTGAAAAAGGCCAGGAAGTGCTGCGCGACGTGCGTATGCGCCTTAAGGTTTTCCCGGAAGTAATCTCGGTGACTACCGAGCAAGGCCGTCCCGAATCCGGCACAGATAACGAAACGCTGAACTTGGCCAAGGCCCTGGTGCGCCTGAAACCACATGGGCAATGGCGCAAAGGCGTGAGCAAGCCCGAGCTGATCGAGCAAATGCGTGAAACGCTGGGTGAGATCCCAGGGGTGGCGTTCAACTTCGCTCAACCTATCCGGGACAGCGTGGAAGAATCTACATCTGGCGCGCGCGGGCAAGTTGTGCTCAAGCTTTTCGGGCCAGACATATCGCAACTCCGGCAGATCCTTCAATCAACCTTGGGCGTTGTCAAGAACATCGAAGGGGTTGTGGATCTGGACCTGTACCGCGATGCCCCTGCTCCGCAGGTGCATGTGGAATTCGATCGCCGCGCCTTGGCACGCCAGGGTATTGCCATGGAGACCGCTCAAAAGACCTTGGCCGGAGCGTTGGCAGGTGATCTGGCTACCACGCTGTGGGAGGGCGAATACCCCGTTCCTGTGCGCGTGCGCCTGCCTTACATAGATCGCATGGATGAGGAGCGCATACGCAACATCGCCATACCTCTGCCGAACGGTGGCTCTGTGCCCCTGCATGCGGTTGGAACGGTCAGTGTCAAGATCGGCAACTCATCCATCTTCCGTGAAGGCAACGCGCGCTATATGGCGCTCAAGTTCAACGTGGAAGGACGCGACATAGGTTCTGTCGTCAAGGAAACATTCGCCCTGTTCAACCAGAACGTGAAGCTGCCTGAAGGCTACCAGGCCATCTGGGGTGGTGAATGGGAAAACCAGCAGCGCGCTGCTGCACGCCTGAAGGTGGTGGTTCCACTGTCCTTGCTGGTGGTGTATGCCTTGTTGTTCGGTGCCTTGGGTCAGGCGCGCAGTGCGGGCGTCATCTTGCTTTGCGCCCCCTTCACCATGGTCGGAGGCCTTGCCGCATTGCATCTGGCAGGAATCGATTTATCCATCAGCGCAGCCATTGGATTCATTGCGCTACTGGGACAAGTAGCGTTGGCAGGCCTATTGGTGATTTCAGCCGTTGAGGAATTGCGCCGCCAGGGAATGCCTTTGATGCAAGCCCTGGTGGAAGGAACGGCCGAGCGCATGCGCTCCGTGGTGCTGGTGGCCTTGCTGGCACTGCTGGGATTGCTGCCTATGGCTTTGTCCACAGGCGTTGGCAGCGAAACACAGCGCCCCTTCGCGTCCGTGATCGTAGGCGGCATGGTGGTGCTGCCGATAGTGGCGCTGGTGCTGCTGCCCGTGCTCTATGCAATGTTTGGCCCCCGCAACATGATGACGCAAGAAGAACGTGATGAGGCTGCTCAGAATGATTGAAACTCAAAACCCCATTGCGAAAAAAACCCAACCAGAGCAAGGCGCTCTTGCACGCACCCACCAACTGCTGGGACTGTGCGCAGCGGTTGCAGTGGCCTGGGGCTTGAGCGCTCCCACGAGCTTCGCGCAGTCTGCGCCAGCCCCCCAAATGCCGGCCACCCTGCAAACAACACCTGTCACTGCGGAACAATCAACCGCACCGCAACATCCGGTGACGCTAGAGGAGTACCTCCGCCTGGTCGTACGCAATCAACCAGCGCTGGCAGCGGAGCAAATGCAAGTGGGCCTGGCCCGCGCGGATTCCCGAACCGCAAGAGCATTTCCCAACCCGTCCGTATCGGTTTCCAGCAAGCCCGGTGAGCGTGAATGGAGCGTTCAACAGCCCTTGCCTATCTTTGGGCAACGCAGCGCTCGCATAGAAAATGCGCGCAGGGGCGAGGTTTCTGCCGCTGAACATGCACGTGCGGCGGTCGCCACCACGCTGGATGATGCTGCGCAGGCCTTCAATGATCTGCTGATAGCGCAGCGCCGCCTCGTAATCTGGCAGGAAGCATCCCAGGAGCTGGACAAGGCCGGGCGCATTGTGCGTGGCCAGATAGAGGCAGGCGCGCGTAGCCGCTACGACGGCGCACGCCTGAGTCTGCAACAAGCCAGAATGGCCATGGAAGTCTCCAAGGCGGACGCAGGCATGCAGGAAGCCGCGTCTCGAGTAGCAGCCCAAGCGGCTTTGCCCGGCTGGACTCCCCGCGTTGAAGGCAGCTTGCATTCCGGAGACATCCCCCCGTCCAATGCCTTCGATAGGCTATGGGAAACCGCAAGCGTGCAGTTAGCGCCCTTGCGCGCCGCTCAAGCAGACCTGGACCAGGCCAGGCACAAGGTGGAATTGGCTCGCCGTGAAGCCTTGCCCACGCCTTCCGTAGGCGTCACCAGGGTCACCAATCGCTTCGACGGTAGTTATACGCAACTGGGTATTTCCGTAGAGATCCCCTTGTTTGATCGCCAACGCGGAACCATAGACCGCGCTGCTGTGGAAGCAGAACAAGCCAGTTTGCGCCGCGACGCAGCCGTGTTGGCCGCGCAGTCTGAGCTTCGCACAGCCCTGCAGCAATTGACACTCCGGCACGCCAACGTCACGACCTACGAGCGCGAGGGCCTGGCTCAAATCGCGCCGCTGCGCCAAATGGCACAGGACGCCTATCAACTAGGCCGGGGCGGCATCCTGGACCTGATCGACGCGCTTGAGTCCATTGCCGAACACCGCGTGGAATACCTGGACCTTGTCAAGGATTTGCTGGACGCAGAGTGGAAACTTCGAGTGGCCAGTGGCAATTTGCCCGACATACGGCCTTGAGCTGCGAGGCAGGCTTACCGCAGGCAAGGCAAGATGTGCTGGATCTTGGATATAGTGGCCGCTTACAAAGGCCTCTCTTAGACTCACGCTTTAAGTCTCGCAGCATGTACCGTTACCTCATCATAGAAGATGACGCCCTCAACGCGCGCTATATCGCGGACGGCCTGCGCGAACAGGGGGCGCAGGTCACGGTATGCGGCGAAGGCGTCCAGGGCATTGCCCTGGCTGTGGGAGAGCAGTGGGACGTCATCATTCTTGACCGCATGTTGGCCAACGGATTCGACGGCCTGCAAATTCTTCAGACCTTGCGCTCGCTCGGCAAACAAACTCCTGTGCTGGTGCTGAGTGCCCTGTCGGCTACGGACGAGCGGGTCAGAGGGCTCAAGGCCGGCTGCGATGACTACCTGACCAAGCCATTTGCGTTCTCTGAACTCTCCGCGCGCCTGGAAGCGCTGATGCGACGGGCGCGCATTCCAGCGCCGGAGCGCGACTTGCGCGTGGCCGACCTGCGCGTGAACCTCATGGCCCGCAGTGCTGAACGCTCTGGTCAACCCTTGGCCCTGCAGCCACGAGAGTTTCGATTGCTGAGTTTTCTGGTGCAACACGCACACCAGATTGTCACGCGCACCATGCTGCTCGAGTCCGTATGGGACTACCGCTTCGATCCCCAGACCAATGTGATCGACGTTCATATCAGCCGTCTTCGAGGCAAAGTGGACAAAGGATTCCAACCATCGCTTATCCATACGGTACGTGGTGTGGGCTACAGCTTGACCGACCAGCCTCAGTCATTGCCTCTGGGTGTTTGATGGCACGTCTGCGCCCATGGAGCTCGCTAGCATTCCGTCTGGCTCTTAGCTACAGCGCCTTATTGATTCTGACGCTGACCACGGTATTGGCGGTCTTCTATGTGCAAACCGTGGGCGTTCTGCACCTGCGAGCCGACAGGCAAGCCGAAGCGCATCTGCGCCGCCTGCTTGATAAGCACACGCAGAATGGTCAATCTGCATTGGAAGACGAAATTCGCTGGATGCTGCAAGACGGCCAAGACACAGACACTGAAATTGTGATCCTGGCCGATGCTCAAGGACAAGTTCTCATGGGCAACGCCAAGGCCGAGCCCCTGCGCAAGCTGAGCAGCATGGGCGTGCGAGACTTGAAGGTGCGACGGGGCGCAGAGGTGGCATTGGCCCGCGTAGCCGTGGCCGAGCTTCCCAATGGTCAAGTCCTGGCCGTAGGCAATGACCTGCAGGCGGTGCATTACATGGAGGAGCTCATCAGCCGCGCCTCCCTCATGGCGGTTTTGGTGGCATTGATACTGGCGGTAGCCGGAGCTCTCATCTTTCGCCGTGTGGTGGGTGACCGGGCTTCCGAAATTCGCTCTACGATGGCCCGAGTCGCCGCGGGAGATTTGCGCCAACGCATTCCCGAGGGAGGGCCGGAAGACGAGTTCACCCAGCTGAACCGGGATATCAACAGCATGCTGGACCGGCTGGAACAGCTTATGGAAGGCATTCGCCATGTTTCCAATACGATTGCGCACAACCTGCGAACACCTCTGACCCGGATGCTGCTGCAATTGCGCAATGCGCAAAACGCCACGGCGTCCGAACAAAGCACCACTGTGCAACGCGTGGCGCAGGAAGTCGAAGAATTAGGCGTTATCTTTGAAAAGCTTCTTCAAATCGCTGAAGTGGAAAGCGGAACCAGCCGCAACAGCTTTGCGCAAGTGGACGTGCGAGCACTCCTGGTGGATGTGGTGGACCTGTATGCGCCTGTCGCGGAAGACAGTGGCGGCAGTTTGCGCTCGGAAATTATCGGCTCCCCCTTCGCATTGGGCGATGGCGACCTGATTGCCAGCGCGGTGGCGAACCTTGTAGACAATGCGCTCAAGTATGGAGGAGTCCAAAGCGCCACCCCTGACGAGGCACCCGCGGCTGATATTGTTCTTAGATCTTCTCAAGCTCCGGAGCAAGGGCCTGGCAGCCCTCTCGGAGTAGAAATCGTGGTGCGAGATCACGGGCCAGGCGCGGAACCGCAAGTGCTGGAAAAGATGACCACCCGCTTCTATCGCGCGCGATCAGACCAGCATGGGTATGGCCTCGGTCTCTCCAGCGTGCAGGCCATAGTGCAACTTCATGGTGGCCGCCTGGATTTCGAAAACTTTTTTCCGGGTTTACAGGCAAGGATCTGGCTTCCCGCCGTGCCTGATGACGGCACTTCCACCTGAATTCGCCTGCGCCACCCACCATTGCCTGGTGAGGGCCAACACAGCCATTTCCGCTAAAAAACCGTTAGCGCAAACGGCCACTGTGATGCTGCGCTGAAAAAAATAGCCACTCAGCGCAAAATCCCCTCATGACAAAACCGCTGAATGACATCGCTTTTTCCATGCTCGACCTCGTGGCCGTGCGCGAGGGAGGCACGGTTGCAGACGCATTGGCAGTAGCACTGCGAACCGCTCAACATGCAGAGCGCCTGGGTTTTACACGCTATTGGCTGGCCGAGCATCACAACATGATGGGGATTGCCTCCTCGTCTACCGCTGTGTTGATCGGTCACATTGCCGGAGGCACCAAGACTATCCGCGTGGGCTCAGGGGGCATCATGTTGCCCAACCATGCACCTCTCGTGGTCGCTGAAGCCTTTGGCACACTGGCAGAACTCTACCCTGGACGTATCGATCTGGGACTGGGAAGAGCCCCTGGGACCGATCAAATGACCATGCGTGCCCTCAGGCGCAATCGGGTCGAAACCGCAGATGATTTCCCCCGTGAGGTGACTGAACTGCAGCATTTCCTGGATGTTCCCACGCCCAACCAGAAACTGGTGGCAAACCCGGGAGCAGGCACACGGGTGCCTCTCTGGATTTTGGGCTCGAGCCTGTTCTCTGCGCAGTTGGCCGCAGAGCGGGGCTTGCCTTATGCCTTTGCTTCCCACTTTGCGCCCGCGCTGCTCTTGCAGGCAGTTGATCTTTATCGGCGCTACTTCAAGCCTTCCGCCCAGTGCGAAAAGCCTTACGTGATCATCGGGGTGCCTCTGGTCGCCGCACCAACCGACGCCGAAGCCACCTATCTGGCCAGCAGCGTGTTCCAGCGCGTGCTGGGCATTCTGCGCGGTGCACGCGGTAAGTTGCCCCCTCCGATCGAGCATTTTTTCGAACGGCTCAGCCCGCAGGAGCAAGCGGGCATTGCCGACTTCCTGTCCTGCGCCGTGGTGGGCGGCCCCGAAACTGTTCGCTCGGGCTTCGAGTCCTTGGCAGAGCAAACGGGTTGCGACGAAATGATGTTGGTCTGTGATGTTTTCGACCCAACTTTGCGCCTTCGCTCCCTGGACATCGCCATGTCCGTGCGCAATGGTGAATTGGTTCCTGGCGCAGCTACGGCAGCATGATGGGCTTGCTTGGGTTGGCCTGCCTCAGCTCGGTCTTTCTGGTCACCGGTTGTTCGGTGGCTGGTACAGCTGCGGGTGCGGCCATCAGTGTCGGGGGCGCCGTGGTATCTACCGGTGTCGTCCTCACAGGCAAGGCGATAGGCGCGGGAATCGATGCCATGTCCTCCGACGGCGCGCCTGCTGACCATAGCGGCATCGTCGTGCGCGAACGCATCACTGACGCTCCAGGCCCTTGCCGGCCAGACGTCGGAGACACCATCAACCAGGCCCCGTGCACCTGATGTCAGTCGTATGACGAAGGCATTCACATTCGGCGGAGCCTGGCTTGGGAATTGCCAAGGCTGGCGGGCCGTCACCAAGGGCCCCTATGAGCAGGCGAATGTGCGGCTAAAATGTCCGCCCTTCACCTGAATCCGAAGCGCTCAGCGTAATTCGCATGGACTATCCCGGTAATCTTTTCGTTGTCGCCGCGCCCAGCGGAACGGGCAAATCAAGCCTGGTGAAAGCCCTGATGGAGGTCGACTCGGGTGTAGCGCCCTCTGTCTCGCACACCACGCGCGCGCCACGCGGCCAGGAAATGCATGGCCGTGAATACTTCTTTGTGCAGAACTCCGAATTTGACGCCATGGTCGCGGCGGGTGACTTCCTGGAGTGGGCCCATGTCCATGGGAATCGCTACGGAACTTCACGCCAGACCATTGAGCAGCGCATTGGGAGTGGCGGCGACATCGTCCTGGAGATTGATTGGCAAGGCGCGTTGCAGATCAAGCGACTGTTCCCCAACGCCATCCTCATTTTCGTGTTGCCACCCAGTCTGGACGAACTTCGCGCAAGGCTGCTGCGACGCGGAGAAGACTCTCCCGAGGTGATTGAGCTCAGGCTCAATAATGCGCGCCTGGAGGTGGCCCAGGCCAGTAGTTTCGATTTCGTTATAATCAATGAGATATTTGAACGCGCACTCTTTGACCTGAAAGCCATTGTGCACGCGCAGCGCCTTAAATTCAGCGCACAGAAAACGCTTCGCGCAGATACGTTCAAGGCGCTCAACATTACCTGATCCCGGAGTACTACCAAGATGGCCCGCATTACCGTTGAAGATTGCCTTGAGCAGATTCCTAATCGTTTTCAGCTTGTGCTGGCAGCCACCTACCGCGCTCGCATGCTGAGCCAAGGCCACACGCCCAAGCTCGAAACCCGCAACAAACCTGCCGTCACAGCTCTGCGCGAAATTGCGGCGGGCAAGGTTGGCATTGAAATGCTCAAGAAAGTTCCTTGAACGCCTGACCCGGCACTAAAGAACTTTCGATCAAAAGGCGCTCCACGGAGCGCCTTTTTCATTGCACAGCCGATTTGTCCATTCGAGTGGCCTGATCAATCAGGAAGCACGGCTGAAAGCGCCCTCGACTGGCGGTCAATATCTGAGTCTGCCTGGGCTGCATTTTTCTTCAAAGCAGCCGACACACGCACCGCACTGAAGATGGCCAGGAATGGCGCGACAGCCAACACGAAAAATAACCACCACGCTGCATTGGAAGTCCCCGAGATGCCACCGGGTTGATTCAGCCCCCCCAGATTGGCCAGCATGCCCGCCAGCGCAGAACCCAGGGCGGTCGCAAAGAGCTGCACCGTGGTGATAGAGGTTGCGGCGGAGTCTTGGTCCTTCTTGGGCGCCACCTGCACAATCCGGGTCAGTAAATGGGGCCAACCCAGCCCAATGCCAAACCCCACCAAGACAAGCCCCAGGCATATCACACCCAACACCATAGTGTTCCCGGGCGCATGCAAAGGGGCGCTGTAGGCGAGCAGCCCCATGCCTGCAAATACCAGTACCGGCCCACTCACAATGCCACGCTCGACTGCACGCCCCTTCCACCCCGAGCTCCATATCTCCGACACCGTCCAGCCTGCGGCCATGAGGGCGGCCAGGTAACCCGACACCAAAGGTGTCTGGGCATGCAGTACTTGCAGGAAGTAAGGCACAAAGGTTTCACTGGTCATGCCTACAACCAGCAGCCCGATAGTGATGTAGAGGGGCAATAATGGTGAATTAAGGCGCAACGCGTTCTCGGGCAGCAAGCGCGTCTTGCTGTTCAGCTCCCTGCGCACCAAGAGAATGAATAACACCACCGCGGACAACACACCACAGATGTTCCACAAGGGATCTGGCGAGATACTGCCCGCACTGACGGCCATGACTGCGCCCGTTAACAATAGAAGCTGCACGAAGGGCAGTTTGCCGGCGATGCCAACCCCATCGCGTTCGCGAGCGGGCAGCACCAACCAGACCCAAAGTACATACGCTACGGTCACCGGCACCAGGGAACCGAACGCCGCGCGCCAAGCATCCATTTGAGCAAACACGCCGCCCACTGCCGGACCCAGCAGGGTTGCAACACCCCACATGCCGGAGATCAGCGCCATGGCTCTAGGCCACAAGCGCTCTTCAAACACCGCGTAGATCATGGCGTAGCAAAGTGCGAACAGGAATCCGCCCCCGAAACCCTGTAAAGCTCTGCCCATCAGCATGCTGGGCATATTGGGCGCCAAAGCGCAAAGCATGCTGCCTGCTATGAAAACCACCGCGGCCGTGGCGTAGGCACCCCGGGAGCCCGCGGCAGCCAGCAATTTGGCCGTCAGAGCTGAACCAAGTATGGAGGCCACCACAAAGAGCGTCGTGTTCCAGGCGTAGAGTTCAAGACTTCCGAGTTCTTTGACTACCGACGGAAGTACCGTGGTCGCGATATAGATATTGATTGCGTGCAATGCCACTCCGCCTGACAGCGCAATGGATCGCCCTAAATTTTTTCCGGAGAGCAGATCTCCCCAGCTTCCTTCTTGTCCAGACATAAGCCTCCACCCAAAAACCAACTCGCGCACCTCGTTGCCCACGACACCTGAATGCGCTACATTAATAAAACAAGTAAATTCTTTGCATATTAAAACCGAGGCAAATAATTTGTCAAGCAAACACTTGGAAAATTCAAAGGAATCCGCGTCTTCTACAGCAGAGCGTCTGCTTCATCTACTCAAAACACGTGGGCCGCAGCAAGCGGCCGATGTGGGAGCCAAGCTATCCATGACCGCTGAGGCGGTGCGCCAGCAATTCACCAAACTGGCGGCTGCAGGCTTGGTAGAGGCTTACTCGCAGGTCAAAGGCGTGGGCCGTCCCAGCCAGTTCTGGAAACTGACTCCCAAGGGACATCAGCGTTTTCCGGACACGCATTCCGAGCTGACGGTTCAACTGCTTGACACCGTTCGCCAGGCCTTCGGCGAACAGGCTATAGACCGCCTGATCGACATGCGTGAGAAAAAAAGCCGTGAGTGGTATCTGCAAGAGCTGCGCCATGAGCCAGACCTGCCAGCCCGAGTAGCGCGGTTGGCTCAGTTACGTTCCAGCGAAGGCTACATGGCGGAGTACGAGATTCAGGAAGACGGCAGCTTACTGTTCATCGAGAACCACTGCCCTATTTGTGCCGCGGCTACGGCCTGCCAGGGCTTTTGCCGCGCCGAACTTGCTGTGTTTGAGCAAGTGCTGCAAGCGCGGGTGCAGCGGGTAGAACACATACTCCAGCAGGCGCGCCGCTGTGCCTACAAGATCACGCCTGCATTGAATTGATGGCAACTGGCGTCACCTGATCAGGGTGAACGTCAAGACTCAGCCCCGAGTCCAGCCCGCTCCCGAGCTGAACGACCGCGCTTTTTCTTTCCGCAAAAATACATGCCATGCCCACTGCCCTGCTACGACTCCTTGCACCCTGTCCCACATGGACCGTACTGACCGGTGCGGGCCTGAGCACAGGCAGCGGCATTCCGGACTACCGCGATGAACAAGGCGCCTGGAAACGCCCTTCTCCTGTCACCTTCCAGGACTTCATGGGCAGTGCTGCCGTGCGGCAGCGCTATTGGGCAAGAAGCCTTATTGGCTGGCCCGTATTTCGCCAAGCTCTGCCTAACGCCGCCCACCATGCGCTGGTACAGCTGGAAGGCTTGGGGCGTATCTCCCAAATCATTACCCAGAACGTGGATGGCTTGCATCAACAAGCCGGCAGCCCTCATGTCGTTGACCTGCATGGTCGCCTGGATACTGTGATCTGCATGCGGTGCGCGGCTCGGTCCAGTCGGGCTGACTGGCAGAAGGCACTTTTACAAGCGAATCCGCATTGGCACGCCAAATCTGCCAATGCTGCGCCAGATGGCGATGCAGATCTCGAAGGCGTGGATTTCTCCGCATTCGTCGTACCGCACTGCCCTGAATGCAGCGGAGTCATCAAGCCTGACGTCGTGTTCTATGGTGAAAACGTGCCCTTAGCCAGAGTAAATGCTGCAATGGAGCGCCTCAAGCAGAGCGACGCTCTGTTGGTCGTGGGTAGCTCCCTGATGGTCTATTCCGGTCTGCGCTTTGTCCATGCGGCCAAAGCCAGACAGATACCTGTGGTTGCCATCAACCTGGGCGTGACACGGGCGGACGCTGATCTGGACGCAAAACTGCAAGCGCCATGCGACCAGGCGCTCTCGCAACTCGCCCTGCACCTGAACAACGCCAACGACTGACAACGCTGAATGGCACCGTATTTATGAATTGACGACACATGGGCGTCATATTTCACATTTGAGAAACTTTTGTGCCTGACGCGACTACATAGCCGACTCCGCTGTACCTAGACTTTGTAAAGCTTTCTTGGAGGAGACTATGGCTAAGTCAGTTGATCGCACTACATGTTCCCGTCGTTTGGCTATTTGCAATACCGCCCTGCTCCTGGCTTGCTCCACCCCAGCGCGAGCCCAGACGGCGCCACCCAGCACAACATTTCCCCCCACTGCTCAATTGGGCAATGCAAATTTAGTGCTCAACGGGGTCGGCACACGCTACAGAGTGGTGTTCAAGGTCTACGATATGGCCTTGTACCTGCCACGCAAAGTGGGTACGACCGACGAGGTGCTGGCCTTGCCCGGCCCCAAGAGAATTGATCTAGCCATTTTGCGTGAGGTCACCAGCACAGACCTGGGCCTGGCCATGGTCAAGGGTATGCGTGCGAACGCTACCAAGGAACAAACCTCCCGCCACCTAATGGCCATGACAAGATTGATCGAAATCTTTTCCAGCCGCGGCAAGCTCGTGGCAGGAGACCGAATAAGCGTGCATTTCTTGCCCGGCAAAGGTTCCATGTTCTTCGTAGGTGACGAACAACAAGGTGCTCCACTCGGCGACGCAGAGTTTTTCTCCATGGTGCTGAAGATCTGGCTGGGTGACTCACCGGCAGATGCTGCGCTCAAAGATGGGTTACTAGGCCAGCAGGCAAGATATCCAGCGTAAACAGCACAGGGCGCGCAATATGCGCTCAAGAGGGGTGCCTGATTCACCTGATTTCAAGCTCCTGCAGGCAAGCCTGCATTCAGGCGTTCAGGGATACTGTTCCGACAAACAGTACCCATGTTAGGCTCGGGCTGTGTTTGCGCCTCTAAACCGCAGCCGGACGCGATTAAGATGGTCAGTTCGCGAGCCTCCCCCAGTCAGCAAATTATTTGAATTTTCGGAGTTTGACCCATTCTTTGGGAATAGTTGCTTCATGCGGCGGTCTATGGCAGACCAGCCACTTTTCTGTATTGGTCAGTGTGCAACGATGACTACTTCGGGATATGCACTTTTATGCAGCATTTGCACGTTTTTTGCGCAACCGGGTTAAGCTAAGGGCATGAGTTCGGTGCTATCGACCCACCCTATGCCGTCTGGCCCTACCCCGTCCCCTCAAATAGCTGCGGCCAATGCTGCGGCTGCAAGTTTTGCGGCGCTGGAAGCCAAGCTGGATTATCTTGACGCGACTGACGTCGAGCAGGTTCGCCGCGCCTATCGTTTTGCTGACACAGCCCATTTAGGGCAGATTCGCCACAGTGGCGAGCCCTATATCACCCACCCTATCGCAGTGGCTGCGCAGTGCGCCGAGTGGAAACTCGATGCGCCAGCCTTGATGGCCGCCTTATTGCACGACGCCATGGAAGACTGCGGCGTGACCAAGGCTGATCTGGTTGAGCAATTCAGCACAACTGTGGCGGAACTGGTAGATGGTCTTACCAAGCTGGACAAGCTTCAGTTCACGACGCGTGAAGAAAATCAAGCCGAGTCGTTTCGCAAGATGTTGCTCGCGATGGCACGCGACGTGCGGGTCATTCTCATCAAGCTGGCTGATCGGACGCACAACATGCGCACCATGTCCGACATGCCGCGCAGCAAATGGGCACGCATTTCCACCGAAACCCTGGAAATTTACGCTCCCATCGCTCATCGCCTGGGTCTGAACCAGACCTATCGTGAACTCGAAGACCTGGCTTTTCGCCATCTCAAACCTTGGCGCTACAGCATTCTTTCCAAGGCGATTGGCCGCGCGCGCCAGCGACGACGCGACTTGATTCAGAAAGTCCAACACGAAATTGAGTCCACGCTGAACGAAGCCGGTTTGGCAGCGCGTATCGTAGGGCGCGAGAAAGCGCTCTACTCCATCTACACCAAGATGACGGAGAAGCACCTGTCCTTTGCGCAGGTGAACGATCTCTATGGCGTACGTGTGATCCTCTCCAGCGTCATTAACTGCTACACCGCGCTAGGCTTGCTACACCAGCTCTATAAACCCGTGCCGGGGCGCTTCAAGGATTACATCGCCATACCCAAGGTCAATGGCTATCAGTCCCTGCACACGACACTCGTAGGCCCAGCCAGTGTCAACATGGAGTTCCAGATCCGCACCGAGCCCATGGACCTGGTGGCCGAGTCGGGGGTGGCTGCTCATTGGCTGTACAAAGCGGGCGAGAATGAGCGTCCGCAGGGCGAACAGTTGGGCACTCAGTGGCTGCAGTCTCTTCTGGACATCCAGGACGAAACTCGAGACGCCACGGAGTTCTGGGACCACATCAAAGTGGATCTTTTCCCCGACGCCGTCTATGTGTTCACCCCCAAGGGGCAGATTATGGCGTTGCCGCATGGTGCCACCGTGGTGGACTTCGCCTATGCCATCCATAGCAATATTGGCGACCACATGGTGGCGGCCAAAGTCAACGGCGAACAGGTGCCCCTGCGCAGTGAGCTGGCCAACGGTGACGTGATCGAGATCATCACCGCGCCCGTGTCCGCACCCAACCCGGCGTGGCTGGGCTTCGTTCGGACGGGGCGTGCACGGTCCAGCATTCGGCACCACCTGAAGACCCTGGCTCACAACGAGTCCAGCCAGCTGGGTGAAAAATTGCTGGCGCAGGCGTTGCGGGCGGAAGGTCTTGATCATCTGCCAGGCCTTGACCCTGTAGACAAGCCTATCTGGGAAAAACTGCAACGATTTACGGGCAACCGGACGCGGGAAGAGCTTCTGACGGACATCGGCCTGGGAAAACGCAGCGCCAATATGGTGGCCAAGCGCTTGGTGACCATGCTTGCCGCGCAGGGTCACAAACCTGACGCACTGCTGCTTACCCGAGAACGCTACACCGCGCACGAAAATCTGTCGCAAGGCGCAGTCATGCTCGATGGTGGTGAAAACACGTCGGTCAAATACGCCACGTGTTGCCGTCCCATCCCTGGTGATGGCGTGCTCGGCTACCTGGGACGCGGTGAAGGCTTGGTGGTGCATACCGATGAATGCGCCGTAGCACGCCGACTGCAGCATAAAGACGCAGAGCGTTTCATCACCGTAGCTTGGGCCGACGAACCTGTTCGTGCTTTCGAGGTGGGTCTTGTGGTCACCGTCGTCAATGGAAAAGGCGTGCTAGCCCGGGTCGCGGTGGCGCTGGCCGAAGCTGAGGCCGACATCATCCACCTGGGTATGGCAGACGAGGCCGCGCAGGATGCCATTGATCTGCGCTTCGTCATTACCGTACGCGATAAAGCTCACCTGGACGCGGTGCTGCGTAACCTGCGCCGCACTCATTCAGTACTCAGAGCTTCTCGCATCACGCCTGCCGCACATTAACGTCAGATCCGTGGCCGTGCACGCGCCCTGATCGCTCAAGAAGATCGACGGGGTGCGGGATAGTCCACGCTCAGCACCTCAATCTCCCGCGCACCCGCGGGCGTTTCCAGTTTCAGCACATCGCCCACGCGCGCGCGCAACAGTGTGCGGGCAATAGGCGAAACCCAGCTGACCTCGCCCAATTGACTTTGCGCCTCATCGACGCCTTTGATGATGACCGTTCGTTCAGTGCCGTCATCTTCCACATAGGTCACTGTGGCGCCAAAAAATATCTGCTCTCCGCCGTGGTGCGCGCTGGGATCTGTGACTTCGGCAATCTCCAGGCGTTTGGTCAGGAAACGCACTCGCCGGTCGATTTCACGCAGGCGCTTTTTCCCGTAGAGATAGTCGCCATTTTCAGAACGGTCCCCGTTCTTGGCAGCCCAATGCACCGCCTCAACAACCTTGGGGCGTTCGTCATCCAGGAGGGTCAGCAGTTCGTCGCGTAGCCGGGCATACCCCTCGGGAGTCATGTAGTTGCGGGTGCCCGCCGGCAATGGCGGCTGTGACCCGCCAGCGTCGTCGTCATCGTCTTCTGCGTCTGATTCTCGTGTAAATGCCTTGCTCATATTCTCAAACGATATCACCCCGGGCGGTTCACATCTTTTGCAGGGCAGACAGCGCGGATGAATTGGCAGGCGAGCATGTTCGAAACGGCAAGTGGTGCAGGCACTTGCTCCACCTCCACGAGTGGACCAGAGAACTTATCTTGCGGCCTGGGAGCATGGTAGTGCTCGCCATGGATCCCACCCTCTCACTGAGGGGCCAACGCCACCTTGATGTCGCATTGAGCACCACTGGAAGCGCTCATTTTTCGGGCCATAGTGACGTAAACCCTTATCCGTGGGAAAATATCTCTTTTGCCCCTGCCATCGCGCGGGCTGGCAGGCTTTGCTCTTATTACAACCTATGACGACATCTACCCTGCATCCCATGCTCAACGTGGCCGTACGCGCCGCGCGCGCCGCTGGCGCCATCATCAACCGTGCCGCGCTCGACGTGGAGGCGGTTCGCATCTCCCAAAAGCAGGTCAATGATTTCGTCACAGAGGTTGATCACGCGAGTGAAGCCGCCATTATTGAAACGCTGCTCACCGCATATCCCCAGCATGGCATCTTGGCTGAAGAATCCGGTAGCGCCCACGGCAACCCAAAGTCTGACCACATCTGGATCATCGATCCGCTTGATGGCACCACTAACTTCATTCACGGCTTTCCTGTCTATTGCGTCAGCATCGCCCTGAGCGTGCGCGGACGTATCGAGCAGGCGGTGGTCTACGATCCATCCCGCAACGATCTGTTCACCGCTACCCGCGGGCGCGGCGCTTACATGAATGATCGCCGCATTCGTGTGAGCAAGCGCACCGAGATGAACCAGTGCTTGATCTCCACCGGATTCCCGTTCCGCAAAGGCGACGACTTCCCCAAGTATCTGCGCATGATGTCCGACGTCATGCAGCGCACCGCCGGACTGCGCCGCCCGGGCGCTGCTGCGCTCGACCTGGCCTACGTGGCTGCTGGCTTTACTGATGGCTTCTTCGAAACAGGTCTCAAACCTTGGGATGCGGCTGCAGGCTCTCTGCTGGTGACCGAAGCCGGCGGCCTGATCGGCAACTTCTCTGGCGAATCCGAGTTTTTGGAAGCCGAAGAGTGCCTGGCTGCCAGCCCGCGCATCTACGCCCAGTTGGTCGCACTGCTGCGCCAATACTCCAAGTTTCAGGGCGTTGCCCCCCGAGGCACCATCTCCAGCAAAGCTGAGCAAAATGCTGAGACACAGGAGCCAAACCGTGGAACTGACCCAAAATGATGGTGGGCCACGAAAACGGCGACGCTGCTGAACACAACGAGCAGGCAGAAGAGCACAAGCCTACGGCCGAGGGCGTGCCCTTTCCTCGCGCGGTTCGCAGTTTCGTCACCCGAGCAGGGCGTGTCACCACCGGGCAAGCCCGCGCTCTGGCTGATCTGGGCCCGCGCTACATAGTTGCCTATGACCCTGGCACACCGGATCTGGTTGCGGCATGTGCCGTATCAGCCAAGGCGCAAGGAAAAGCCTATGAAAAAACCGTATTGGAAATCGGTTTTGGAATGGGCGCCGCCACTGCGCACATCGCGGGCTTGCAGCCGGACACCTTGTTCATTGGCTGCGAAGTCCATGAGCCAGGCGTAGGTGCGTTGCTGAAGTCCATGGGCGAGCAAGATCTGGACAACATCCGCATCCTGCAGCACGATGCGGTGGAAGTACTTGCCAAAATGATCGCACCGGCCTCCTTGGACGGCATTCATGTTTTCTTTCCAGACCCGTGGCACAAAAAGCGTCACAACAAGCGGCGATTGCTTCAATCGCCCTTTGTTCATGAGCTTGCCACCCGGCTGAAGCCTGGCGGCTATATTCACTGCGCCACTGACTGGGAACCTTACGCGCAGCAAATGTTGGAAGTGCTAGGAGCAGAGCCTTTGTTAGCCAATAGCGCTGAAGGCTATGCGGCAAAGCCCGAATACCGCCCCCTTACCAAATTTGAGCTGCGCGGACTGAAGTTGGGACATGGAGTGTGGGACCTGGTGTTTCGCAAGGTCTGACAAAGACCACGTTCGAGTGCTCCGCATGGTCACCACAGCGTACCTGCGGATCGCCCCGGCGCTGGTTAAAAAGTGCCGCGAACTGGCGTGCTTTTGTTTGCGTCGCGCTGAATCCGGGGCCTTCTCAACGACGTGGCGCTCATCACTGCATTTCAATGCCCGCTGGACTGCCTTGTGCGTACGCTCAGCCACCCGGGCATGACGAGAATGGTGTCCCCTGATGGCCCACGCTCCGCGTCTCCTCAATTTGCCTTTGCGCGAAGGTGTGAGTGCCAGCACAGTGGCCATACCCACCGCCTCATGGCCTACGGTGCTGGACTTCTTGTCGGAGCGCTTTCCTGTTTTGAGTCGAGACGATTGGGCCGCGCGGTTGCGTGCAGGCGAGGTACTGGGTGACGATGGGCAAGCTATTGCCGCCAACGCCGCCTGTCAGCCTGGACAGCGCCTGCACTACTACCGCAGTCAAGCCGATGAACCTGAAGTTCTGCAAAGCGAAGCCATCGTTTTCCAGGACGAATGGCTGGTCGTGGCGGATAAACCTCATTTCATGCCAGTCATCCCGGGTGGGCCTTATCTTCACAGAAGCTTGGTGGTGCGCTTGAAGCGCCGTTTGGGGCTAGAGCATTTGAGCCCAATTCATCGAATAGACCGGGAGACTGCGGGCTTGGTCGCTTTCGCTGTTCAACCCGCCGCTCGTGCGCCCTATCAGGCCTTGTTTCGCGATCGTTCGGTCGAGAAAATGTACGAAGCCGTGGCGCCTTTCAGGCCCGATCTTGCACTGCCTCGCACACACATCAGCCGTCTGGAAACTGATCCTGAGCGCTTCTTTCTGTCCCGCGAAGTAGCGGGTGAAGCCAATAGCCACACGCGTATAGAACTGGCTGAGGTGCGCGGTGCGATCGCTCATTACAAACTGTACCCTGTCACGGGTCAACGCCACCAACTGCGCGTGCATATGGCCGCGCTGGGCGTGCCCATTCTGGGTGATGCTTTTTACCCCCAGGTGTTGCGGGGTCCTGGCGAGCCCGACGATACCGAGCATCCTTTGCAGCTATTAGCCAGTCGATTGGCGTTCAAAGACCCCATGACGGGACAACGCCGCGAATTCAGCTCAGGCTTGAAGCTGCAACAATCAGGGATCTGAACCATGCGATCTGAAATGAACCTGGCCTCAACACTCTTGCCTGCCGACATGCGCGTCCTGGAGCGTGGCTGGCTCTCTTCAAATAATGTCGTATGCCTGGGCGACGAGCCCTGCGTAATCGACACCGGGCACACCAAGCATGCGGGGGAAACGGTGTCCCTGCTGCGGCAAGTCCTGGGCGAACAGGCTCTGACCACCATCGCTCACACTCACCTCCATAGTGACCACTGTGGTGGCACGGGGGCGCTGCAGGCGGCCTGGCCAGATGCTTCCACCTGGGTGCCACTGCCATCCTTGTCGCATGTGCAGACTTGGGACCAGGACGCCCTGACCTTCGGCGGGACGGGCCAGCGCTGTGATGTCTTTACGGCCAGCGATGCCTTGATTCCCGGCAACACGGTGCGATTGGGCAACCACCACTGGGAGATTCACGCCGCACCCGGCCATGACGCGCTGGCCGTTCTGCTGTTCGAGCCCGAACACGGCCTCTTGATCTCTGGAGACGCCATGTGGGAGAACAGCGTCGGAGTCATCTTCCAGCACATCGAGGGCACAGGAGGGTTCGACACTTACGCGGATACTCTTGCGCTGATCGAGAAGCTGTCACCCCGCGTGGTGATTCCTGGGCATGGAGCGCCTTTTGCTCGGGACGACGGTGCCATTGATGCTGCCTTTGCTTCGGCTCGCAAGCGGATAGAGTACTTCAAGGAAAATCCGGCGCAGCACGCAGCGCATGCTGCCAAGGTGATGGTCAAGTACCAGATGATGGATTTCGAGACCATTCCGCGCGCGGAATTTGACGCCTGGCTGAATTCGATGCCCTTGCTGCCTGTGTTGCATCAGCAGCATCGTCCTGATGTGCCTTGGAGCGATTGGCTGGAATTGGTATTGGAGCCGTTGTTCAGCAAGGGCGTGCTGCGGCGCAATGCCACGCATGTGCTGAACGGGGATTGAATATTCTTAGGATGGGTTGAGCGCGGTTTGTCTTGACGCTCTCCCTCTATGAGAGAGACTGATGCAGGCGTGTCTTCTCTTATTCCCTCTCCGTTTGGGAGAGGTTTGGGAGGGCCGGCCATCCGGGTGAGGGCAAGCGGCGGTTGATTGAAGCGCTGCGGTTGCTAATTCCCTTCTGCTCTTCTATTGACGTCGGAGGCCGGGGAGTGCGCCCGGCAGCGCAGCCACCTTCTTTTGGTCCGCCAAAAGAACCTGGCGCAAGAAAAGGCGGCCCCGCTGGCCGTGTCCCTACGCTTCGCTCCGGGCAACCTGCGGTACTCGCGCAAGGGGCGGCGCTGCGGAACTCGCTTTGTTCACTTCGTTCACGCCGCTCAGACATCCGCAGCAAGCTAGTTCACGAAGCAAGAGCATCTTGCAGTGCTCTTGCCCACCCCTTGCCCTGCGCTCCTCGGCACGGCCAAAGGGGTGGGAGCCTGACTCGGGCCATTGCTGCGCTCGGCCTTCGACTGCCCGGTTTCCCCTGCGGGGAAAATAAAACTGAGACCTTCTGTCCCAGATCTCAGACCGTCCTTAAACCCGCTCGGCGACCCAGCCTTGAACAGATTGCAATGCCTGCGGCAAGCCGCTGGCATCGGTTCCGCCAGCCATGGCCATATCCGGTTTTCCGCCGCCCTTGCCGCCGACTTGCTGCGCCACGAAGTTGACGAGTTCTCCGGCCTTGACCTTGCCCACGCTGTCTGCTGTGACGCCTGCTGCCAACTGAACCTTGGTACCTTCCACAGCGGCCAGCACAATAACCGCGGATTTCAGCTTGTCCTTGAGCTTGTCCATGGTCTCGCGCAAGGTTTTGGCGTCAGCGCCTTCCAACTTGGCGGCCAGGACCTTGATGCCATTGATATCAATGGCCTGCGTGAGCAGCTCGTCCCCCTGGGACGATGCCAGTTTGCCTTTGAGCTGGGAAATTTCTTTCTCAAGCGCTTTGACCTGATCCAGGACTTGCCCAAGACGGCTTTGCACTTCTGATGAAGGGGTCTTCAAGGTGGCTGCCACGCTTTGCAGAGTGGACTCCAGGCCCTGCAGATAAGCCAGTGCATTGGCGCCAGTGATAGCCTCAATGCGACGCACGCCAGCCGCCACACCGCCTTCGCTGACGATCTTAAACAGGCCGATGTCGCCCGTACGCGCCACGTGGGTACCGCCGCACAGTTCGCGGCTGGTGCCAATATCCAGCACACGGACGTTTTCACCGTATTTCTCACCGAACAGCATCATGGCGCCGGTTTTTTGCGCGCTTTCTATATCCATCACGCGCGCCTGGGTAGCGGCGTTAGCCAGGATTTCTTCGTTCACGCGGCGCTCGATCTCGACAATTTGTTCCGGCGTGACCGCCGAATTGTGAGCAAAGTCGAAGCGCGTCTTGTCTGCATCAACCAGCGAACCTTTTTGTTGCACGTGGGCGCCCAGCACTTCGCGCAGCGCTTTGTGCATCAGATGAGTCACGCTGTGGTTGCGCATGGTGGACGCGCGGCGCTGCTGGTCTACCCGCGCATCAATCACGTCACCCACCTTGAGCGCGCCCTGGGTCATTACGCCATGGTGACCATAGACGTCCGCACGGATCTTCAGGGTGTCTTGCACGCCGAACTCGACGCCCTCGCCGACCAGCACGCCCTGGTCACCGACTTGACCGCCAGATTCAGCGTAGAAAGGCGTGGAGTCCAGCACCACGATGCCAGTCTGGCCTTCTTTCAGTTCGTTAGCTGGTGTGCCGTCCACATACAGGGCAACGATCTTGCTGGTGTGTGAGAGTTCGTCGTAGCCAGTGAATGCATTGGACGTGCCACTGTATTCAACGGCCTTGTCCATCTTGAATTTGCCTGCGGCCCGGCCGGCAGCCTTCTGGCGCTCCATGGCGGCGTCAAAACCAGCCACATCCACGGTGACGTCGCGCTCACGGCAGACGTCCTGCGTCAGATCGAGCGGGAAACCATAGGTGTCGTGAAGCTTGAAGGCCACTTCGCCCGGCAAGGACTTCTGGCCGTTGGCCAATGCGACATCCAGAATTTCCATGCCGTTGGCCAGCGTCTCGAAAAAGCGCTCTTCCTCGGCCTTCAGGACCTCACCTACGCGCTGCTCGTCAGCGGCCAGGCGGGGATAGGCTTCGCCCATGAGTTGGACCAGGTCAGGCACCAGCTTGTGGAAGAAAGGCTTCTTCTGCCCTAGCTTGTAACCGTGGCGAATGGCACGGCGAATGATGCGTCGCTGCACGTAGCCACGCCCCTCATTGCTGGGAATGACACCGTCACTGACCAAAAACGCCGTGGCCCGCGCATGATCTGCGATGACCTTGAGCGACGGATTGGCCAAGTCTTCACACCCGGTTGCACGAGCTGCAGACTTGATGAGTGCGTCGAAGAGGTCAATCTCGTAGTTGCTGTGCACATGCTGCAAGATGGCCGCCAGGCGCTCCAGGCCCATACCGGTGTCCACACACGGCGCAGGCAATGGGGTGAGCTTGCCGTCGTCATGCATTTCAAACTGCATGAACACGTGGTTCCAGATCTCGATGAAGCGGTCGCCATCTTCGTCGGGCGAGCCGGGTGGGCCACCAGGAATTTCCGGGCCATGGTCATAGAAGATTTCGCTGCAAGGGCCACAGGGGCCGGTGTCAGCCATCATCCAGAAGTTGTCGCTCTTGTAGCGGCCGCCTTTGTTGTCGCCGATGCGGATCACGCGCTCTGGTGGCAGGCCGATGATTTCGGTCCAGATACCGTAGGCTTCGTCATCTTCTGCATAGACGGTAGCCAGCAAGCGCTCGGCAGGCAGGCCAAACACCTTGGTCAGCAGCTCCCAGCCCCACTCTATGCTTTCTCTCTTGAAATAGTCACCGAAAGACCAGTTACCCAGCATTTCAAAAAACGTGTGGTGGCGTGCGGTGTAGCCTACGTTTTCCAGATCGTTGTGCTTGCCGCCTGCACGCAAGCACGCCTGCACACTGGTGGCTCGAACGTAAGGGCGCTTGTCCGTACCCAGAAAAACATCCTTGAACTGAACCATGCCGCTGTTGGTGAACATCAGCGTGGGGTCATTGCCCGGCACCAGCGGGCTGCTCTGCACTACAGCGTGGCCTTTGCTTTCGAAGAAATCCAGAAAGGTCTTGCGAATCTCAGCGACAGAAATGGGAGGACGATTTGTTTTCATATTATTTGACCGATTCGAGCACGGTCACAAGCGTCAACAGTTTTTCTTGCCACGGGCAAAACCGTGGCAAGGCGAAAAACCTCGGGCTTTCTGGGGAGTTAGGTTGAATCTTTCAAATTTTAGCTGTTTCACCCTCAGACAGAGCTGCCCGCCTTCAGGAACGCTCGCTAGCGCCGAAAAGTGCACGTTGCCAGGCCATCAATGGAAATCCCGACTGGAGGTGGATTCAGCCAGGCGTCCCAGTAAATGGGTCAGGTCATACATATGTTGGGCAATCAGATGCCGCACAAGGCCCCCACTGCCGGCATCTTTCTGCCATTCGCCTTCTACCGCCAGCAGACGAGAGCGCAGCAAGGCGTTTCGTTGATCTTCATCGATACGGGCACTTTTCCAGACAATGACATTCACCGGGCCGGTTTCGTCTTCCAGCGTCACGAAAATTGTGCCCTTGGCCGTACTGGGCTGCTGGCGCCCGATGACCAGCCCACAAGCCGTGACACGACGGCCATGCGGCAGCTCACTCAACTGGGCAGCACTTTGCACGCCCCGCCCAGCCAGCCGCTCACGCAACAAGGCCAATGGATGCTTGCGCAAGGTCAGGCCCAAAGTGGCGTAGTCATGAACGATTTCCTCACCTTCAGGCGCCTCTGCCAAGGCCAGCACAGCCTCATGCACCGGCGCTTCACGCAGCAAACCTGGCGCACGTCGCTCAGCAGAAGCCTGCCAGACCTGCTGGCGGCGATGGCCACTGAGAGAGCGCAAAGCATCCGCAGAGGCCAAGGCATTGATGTCCTTTGACTCCAGATCGGCGCGCAGACATAGGTCGTTCACGCTGGCAAAGGGCGAGGGTATTCTCGACTCCACTACCCGCTTGCCTGCCTTCTCGGCAAGTCCCTTGACCAACCGCAAGCCCAGGCGAACCCCGGGGCGCGAATCAGAACCAGGCGCAAAATTTTCCAGCGTGCAATCCCAGTCACTGACCGTGACATCTGGTGGCAACACCACGACATCGTGTCTTTGCGCATCTTGAATCAGCTGTGAGGGGCCGTAAAACCCCATGGGCTGGGAATTGATCATGGCCGCCAGGAATGCTTCGGGTTCGTGGCATTTGAGCCAGCTACTCTGGTAGGCGATCAGCGCAAAACTGTAAGCATGGCTTTCAGGGAAACCATATTCGCCAAAGCCTTCTATCTGCTTGAAGATGCGCTCGGCATATTCCTGTCGGTAGCCGTTTTCCAGCATGCCGGAGATCAGCTTTTCACGGTGCGGGCCCAGGCCACCTTTTCGCTTCCACGCGGCCATGTCCCGGCGAAGTCGGTCGGCCCCTTCAGCACTGTAGTTACCCGCGAGCATGGCCAATTCCATGACCTGCTCCTGAAAAATAGGAATTCCCAGGGTTCGCGCCAGTGCCTTGCCCAGACGTGGCTGGCTATTCGGGTCATTGGGATTCTCAAGGTTGAGGGGTGGATCTTTGGAAGAGCGTTCGTATTCAATGGGCAGACCTTGCCTACGTCGCTCACGCGCCTTGAGGTATGGATGAACCATGCCGCCGGTGATAGGCCCGGGTCGCACAATGGCCACTTGCACCACCAGATCGTAAAAAGTGTAAGGTCTCAAACGCGGCAGCATGGACATCTGCGCCCTGCTCTCAATCTGAAAAGTGCCCACCGTATCGGCCTTCTGAATCATCTTGTAGGTGTCCGGGCACTCCTGATGGATATCCGAGCAAGTAAAAGTCTTGCCACGCCGGGCAGAAACCATCTCCAGACAACGCCGAACTGCGGTCAGCATGCCCAGCGCCAGCACGTCGACCTTCATCATGCTCAAGGCTTCCAGGTCGTCCTTGTCCCACTGAATGACTTGGCGTTTTTCCATAGCGGCCGGCTCTAAGGGCACCAGGCGGTGCAAGGGGGTTTCGGTCAAAACAAATCCGCCTACATGCTGGCTTAAGTGCCGGGGCGCACCACGCAATTGGTTGGTCAATTCCAGCCACAAGGCAGCCAACTCTTGCGTCAGGCTCGCACCAACATCCTGGGCCATTGCGCTCAGCCTGTGGGCAGCCAGGTCAGTGTCAAACCAGTGGTGGTCTTTGGCAAAAGCGTCGATCAGGCGCTCATCAATGCCCAGCGCCTTGCCAACATCGCGCAGCGCGCTGCGCCGGCGGTAGCAGATAACCGTGGCGGAGAGGGCAGCGCGGTCACGGCCGTACTTTTCATAGATGTATTGAATAACCTCTTCGCGCCGCTCATGCTCGAAATCGACATCAATATCGGGGGGTTCGTTGCGTCGTTGCTTGCTGATGAATCGCGCCAGCAAAGGGTGTGACACACGGGGATCCGCTTCTGTAATTCCGAGGCAATAGCACACCACGGAATTGGCAGCCGAGCCACGCCCTTGGCACAAAATGCCCATGCGGCGTGCTTCGCGCACGATGTCATGCACAGTGAGAAAAAACATCTCATAGTTGCAATCCGCGATGAGTTCCAGCTCTGTGTCGATAAAGCCCTGGATTTTTGGTGGCGTTCCGTGAGGAAATCGCCAAGCCGCCCCTTCTTGAGTAAGACTCGCCAGGGTCTCTGTAGCCGTCAGCCCTTCAACAACGCTTTCCTTCGGGTAGTTGTAGCGAACCTCATTCAGCAAGAAATTACAGCGCTCAGCTACGTTCAAGGTACGGATCAAAAACTCTGGCGGGTACACCTCCGCCAACTGCGTGCGCGGACGCAGGTGGCGCTCCGCATTGGGCTGCAATTCAAAGCCACATTCATGAACAGGCTTGCCCAGATGGATAGCGGTCATCACATCGTGCAGCCTCTTGGCAGAGCGCACATGCATATGCACGTCGCCCGCAGCGATCAAGGGGCAACCCGTGGCTTGGCTGAATTGCCGCATGAAAGACAGCCACAGGGCGTCATCGGCTGCACCGTTCAACTCGACCAGCAGCGAGACACCCAAATCAGAAAGCGCCCTTTCCTCTTGCTCTGACAGGAAAGAACAGGCTTCTCCGTGAGAAACACTCACAGCGGAGCGCCAAGGTGACCACAGCAGTTCGCAGTCGCCCAGCGCGGCCAGCGTGTGCAAGAGCGAACCCATGCGGTATTGCCCCTTGATCGTGGCCCTGCGGGCATTGGTGATGGTTTCGCACAGATTCCCCCAGCCATTGAGGTTGCGTGCCAGCGCCACCAAAGTCCCTAGCCCTTCAAAAAGAAATTCGCTGCCGTAAACCAGGCGCATAGGTTCAGACATACCAAGCGCAAGACGCGCGGCCCGAATTCGCCCTAACTCTTCGTCATAGGCATCGCTACCGGTTTCGCACAAACCTAGCTCTTTCCAGGCCCGCACCACACCTGCAACTGAACATTCATCAGTAATCGCCAGCGCCTCGTACCCCAGCGCCCACGCGCGCCGCACTAGGCTCTCAGGGCTGGAAGCGCCACGCTGAAAACTGAAGTGGGTCAGGCAATGGAGCTCAGCGTAGCCAGGCAGCCCTGTCTCAGCCAAAGGGGCAGAAGCAACGCTCTGCCTTGGAGCTTCGCGTCGACGCTCTGGCAGCCGGAGAATGGTGGCGGTGCTCATGACATTTTTAGAGGCTTAACCTGCTGTGATGGCGAGCACTTTCGATCTCAGGCGGGCAGCCTCAGACGGGGGCTCCCCCTCACCCTGCCCTCTCCCGCATGCGGGAGAGGGTTCTAAAACAATGTCAGCCCCAATCACACCATTGAAGGCGAGCATCGTGCCAAACCATGAGATGGTGGGAAAACTGTGCAGCGCAGTGTCACTTTGCCGCTTTGGGAGCCGGAGAATGATGGCGATGCTCATTTCAGTTAGTCAAGCAAGCGACTTTGAGGAGATTCACCCCTGCGATCATGGACACGCCGCCTGCCCCTCACCGGTTGGCCAGCCCCGCCCAACCTCTCCCGCTTGCGGGAGAGGAGGCAAAAAACCAAAGGCTGCGGAGCAGGCCATAGCGGTGCCACCGCGGAGCGGGCTCCGCCCGGCCGCCAGTGGCGTCCCCCCTGGGGGCGCCCGGCGTAGGGGAAGGCGCGTAAGCGCCTCAGGGGGGTCATGAATACATTCCTTGAAGAAACCATCGAGGTTCATTCCCCTCATGGCGAGAGCTGGCTCGCTCGCGGTACACCCACAACAACTCAGCCCCCGGGTTCTGGGCTATGTAGTAATCACGCGCAGCAGGTACCCCCTGCCCCTGCATGGCAGTCCCCCACCAGCCGGTCTCCACTCGGCGCGGGCCCGTCAGTAAACGCAAGCTACCTCGGTAGTAAGGCTGGTCGTCTCTTACTTCCAGCGACAAAGGTTCGCGCAGCAGCCAGGTGGGCGCCAGGGCGTCAGGCAGGTAGGTGGCACTGCCTTTCTCTGAAGGAGAGTTGAAACCAGAGGGCGATAACGGTCGTTTGGACTCTTTTGTGTCTGCGCTTTTCACGCTCGGGCCTCTGCCAGTGGCAGCCGATATCCGACCACTTGAGCCCCGGCTTTGCCGCGTGTGCATGCTGCCTGAGGCAACAGACACCCCTACGGCTTCGTTCCATTCTTGCGCGCATTCGGGCCTGTGGTCGGCACGCATGGCAGGAGACAACACCTGCGCTGCCCCCAGGCGCGCACTGACGCGTTCAAGAAAAGCGTGTAGCGGATCTCCGTTGCGCTGGTCTTCAGGCAAGAAACTGGTGGTGCCGCCCGACCATGGAGCGGTCTCCAGAGAACGCAAGCGCAAATGCACGGCGGGCGCCATCAGCTTCACCTGGGCCAGGCGCTCAGCCAGCAAGCGCCTCAAATGCTCCATGGACTGCGCAGACTCTGCCGTGCGAATGATGAACGACTGATTGGGTGGCAATGGCTTGCCGTCCAGACGCTTCAAGTCCAAATCCCAGATCAATTCGAAAGCCAGCACCCCCAGTTGTCGTGCACGCAACCAGATCTGCAGGGCCGTCAGCAAACGGTTGGCCGACCACATGAGAGCCTGTGCGTTTTCTACCCGGGCAGCCAGCTCCAATGACTGGTCAAAGATGTCAGGCAACTCAAGCCAGCGGTAACCCTCAGGTGCTGAGCCCCACGCCATATCGAGTGCAGCGCGCAGTTCAGCCCCAAAACGCCGTACCAAGGGCCCGCGCGGCAGCGCGACCACATCGCCCCAAGTACGGCAACCCAGGCGCGCCAGCAAATCAAGGTGCGGCCGTGCAGCAGTCAATGCTGCAAGCGGTAGTGCACCAATGCCTCCAGTGGGCAGCGGAAGACCAGCCACACGCAGGCGCAAACGCGCCAGTGCGCCAATGCCGCTGGTAGCTTGCGCCAGCCGCATCTGGCTCGGTGCAGGGGTGGATTCAAGCATGCGGTTCAACAGTGCTTGCCGACCGCCCCAAAGCCGCAGGCTGGTCGACACTTCCAGAAGCAAGGCTTCGTCCACCCAGGCCACGCGTGGAGTGAATCCCAGCGCCCACCAGCCCAAGGCCTCACGCATGGGCAGTGCCGCAGCTTCACTGCTTGCCTCTTCAGGCGGCCACTGCAAAGCGATCCAGTGCATGGAAGTCTCCTGATGAGTCTGCGGGAACTGGAATGACCAGTCGTGAAGGAGTGAGTGGCAGTGCAAATGGTGATGGGGGCGCAGGCTGATTCGCCACAAAAGGCAGCACCGCAGCGCCTGCGTTTTCGCTCGCGTCTTGCCTGGATTCCTGCGATTTCTGTGCCGCCTTGACCGCAGCCAGCAGCGCCCGCATTCCATCACTCTGAGCGTTCAGCAGCAGAGGCTCCATCAAAGGGGGACCACGTCGCTTGAGAATATGGACTTGCAAGCGTGGCTCGGCACCCCGTTCTACCTGGGTGTTTCGAACAACCAGACGTATGCGCGCGGGAGAGGCGGAAGCCGCCGCGCTCTCTGGCCGCAACACAAAGAGCAGGCTTTCAGCCCGCCGTGCAGCTGCACCTTGCAATCGCCGTAGGTCGGTTGCACGGGCACCGGGCAACCAGGCCATGACGGCACCGACGTCAGCGCAGCGCAACGCCTGCTCGGCAGCCCATAACGAAGCGGCTGCCGTTTCACCACGGATCCATAGAACAGACTGAGCCGCCAGGCCTGCGGCTATCAATGCGGGCATGAAAGGCTCATGAGGTGGATGAACCAGCGCCACAGCTTCTCCGTGGGTTTGCCAGTGCGTGGCCAGGGCGGGCAGCAAAAGCTGCCATACAGGCGTATCCAGTGCGGGCTGAAGCAGCTCGGTCATGGCCCCTAAAGGCCAGCCGCCGCCGGGTAGTTCTGCATCTAGCTGAGAGTGGCCCGTGGCAACCGTGCGCACGGCTCCACTCGCCAATTCATCGGCGTGCCATACGCCGGGCAGGTCAGTTTGAGAAAGTGAGAAAGAGCCCATGATGTAAACTTCAATACTGCGTTTTTATACAGTATTTTTGGTGCTCTGTGAAGCCAAACATCAGACTTGTAACAAGCCAAGGTCTTTGAATGAAGGCAAAAATCTCCACCCTCTTACTCCTCAGCGTCTTGGGAGACTTGAGTTACTCAGATGCGTCACAATCTCGACCATGACCACGCCGATTGACCGCCCCATCCGCCAGCAGTACGAAGACTTCATGCGCTATGTCAATGAACATGGCGTGTTCAAGGCTGACCGCACCGGCACGGGTACCAAAAGCGTGTTTGGCCATCAGATGCGCTTTGATCTGAGCGAAGGTTTTCCCCTGGTCACCACCAAGAAGGTTCACCTGAAAAGCATCATCAATGAGCTGCTCTGGTTTCTGCGCGGAGATGGCAACGCACGCTGGCTGCAAGAGCGTGGTGTGACCATCTGGGACGAATGGGCCAACCCGGAAACCGGAGATCTTGGCCCTGTCTATGGGGTGCAATGGCGCTCTTGGCCCAAGCCTGATGGCGGGCACATAGACCAGATCGCCCAGGTCATGGAAACGCTCAAGAAGAACCCGGATTCACGCCGCATCATCGTCAGCAGCTGGAACGTGGCAGAACTGGACCAGATGGCCCTGATGCCTTGCCACGCCTTCTTCCAGTTCTATGTGGCCAACGGAAAACTCAGCTGCCAGCTCTACCAACGCAGCGCAGATATCTTTCTGGGTGTGCCATTCAATATCGCGAGCTATGCCTTGCTGACGCACATGATGGCCCAGCAGTGCGGCCTGGAGGTGGGTGACTTCATCTGGACCGGGGGAGATTGCCACATCTACTCCAACCATGAAGAACAGGTGAAAGAGCAGCTTTCACGCCAGCCCTTCCCCTATCCCACACTGGTTATCCGCCGCAAGCCCGCTTCAATCTTCGAATACGAGTATGAAGACTTCGAAGTTCAAGGCTATCAGCACCATGCGGCCATCAAGGCGCCAGTGGCCGTGTAATTGACTCCTGAATGAGTTGACCTGCATCCGGCAAGCCGCAGCCTGGCGCTCGACCCTTGCGATGCCCACGCCCAGTCAATACGGGGATGTCGTAGTCGGGCTGGCAGGTCTGGTTGGTGGCTTCGAGCCGGCATGCAAGTGGTAGAGGTTGCCGTCGCTCTGGGCCCAGCCCCCACTCGCTGGCCTTGAAAAGCGTCGCCTTCACACGCGCGGCCGATACGTTCTCGGCTGATAACACGCGGTTCAGGTCAAAGGCAGTTTCTAGAGCGCCATGGCTGCCCGCTCACAGCGACGCTGTACTGAAGTAGTTGGGGAGTCGCGGCTGGCGCATCACGCTATTGACCATGCCGTGCCGCCAGTGGCGACCGCTTAAAACACATCAACGGCAGCCCATCGTGGTCATGCCGTCTTCTTGCACGCCTTCATCTGTCACAGGCATCGGCACGGCAAAAAAAAGACCCACGTGCATTTGAAGCCTGTCAGGCGAGGCTTTCATGCAGCCACCACACCGAAGCGTTTGACCATGAGCATGTCACCGGGTGTTGACAACGCGTCGGCTGAGTTCGACTGACCATGCACCTGCCAAGCCACCTCTTCTTACATTTCGATTCAAATCACTTGCATCCACCGTCGAGACACCTGCGTACTAAGCTCATATACGAGCATTCAATGGTCTCAATTCAAACGTTCCCAAGACCGAAGTCTCAGCGACTTCCAGGCTTGATGTCGTTTTGCTCTGCAACGTTAACCCTGGCTTATGACGGGCACCCACTCTGCCCTATCAGTAAACCTCCTTCAGTCGAATCAGTTTTAGGCGTGCGATGCGCTCTGGTGCATCCCACAAATGCGGCCTCTAGCGAGGCTGTTGAACACGCTCGTATTGAGCGGGTAGCGGTGGGTTGATGCGCAGGAATAAAAACTGCAAATCATCTCGTTTATTAGGTGTTCTTGCGTTGCGCCAGTCGTGACATTCAAGGAGTTTCCATGTCTACTGAATCCAAGTTGATCGATGTGTTGCAAACCAGGGCTCAAAAGTTGAAGGACCGACGCCAGTTCTTTCGCAAGAGCAGTGCCATGGGCGCAGGGGTGGTCGGCGGCATGATCCTGTCCGCGTGCGGCGGCGGCGGTGACGACGCGGTGGCGCAACCTAGCGGCCCCACCGACGTGGAGATTCTGAACTTCGCACTTAATCTGGAGTACTTGGAAGCGCAGTTCTACCAATACGCCGTGTTCGGCAGCGGTTTACCGGCCAATATGCTGACCGGGACCGGCACCCAGGGTGCAGTCGTCGGAGGCCATGCAGTAAGCTTCAAAGACCCGGTCGTCGCGCAATATGCCAAGGAAATCGCGTTGGACGAAATCGCCCACGTGGCCTTCCTGCGTTCGGCATTGGGCAGTGCAGCGGTCGCTCAGCCGCAGATAGACGTGGGTGGTACTGACCCCAACGGCGCGTTTTCCACGGCCGCCCGTGCAGCTGGCCTGGTGGGCCCTGGTATGGCTTTCGACCCGTATGCCAGCGACGAAGCATTTCTACTGGGCGCCTACATCTTCGAGGACGTTGGTGTCACTGCGTACAAGGGCGCTGCACCGTTAATTACCAACAAGACTTATCTGGAGGCGGCCGCCGGCATCTTGTCGGCGGAGGCTTACCACGCAGGTCTGGTGCGCACGGTGCTGTATTCGAAGGGCTTGGCGACACCCTCGCTGCGCACAGCCGCAGATGCCATCTCGAACGCGCGTGACTCGCTGGATGGCAACTCCGACGTAGACCAGGGCATCACGGGGTCCGACGGCGCATCCAACATTGTCCCACTCGATCCGAACGGAATCGCCTACAGCCGCAGCCCTGGGGACGTGCTCAACATCGTCTATCTCAACAGCGGTACGGTGTCGCGCGGTGGTTTCTTCCCCGTGGGCATGAACGGCTCGCTTGTCATGAGCAGCGCCTTGGCCTAAACCGACGCCCGTCCGTCGATAGGCGGATGGGCTTTGTACATTCGACTGGAGTAGCTGATGGAAAATTCATTACAAAGCAGAGTCGATGTGGGCCGTCGCAAACGCCGGTCGGCGCTCTGGGGCAAACGTCTTGTCGGACTCGCCATCGTGGTGTCCGGCGGTACGTTGCTGGCCGGTGAGCTTATTCGCATGGTCAGCGCCGTATCCAATCCGGCATCCGTCACCGCAACCGCCTTGTCCCAATGAATCTGGCCGTATTGGGTCTAAATCGGGTCCGCAAGGGCGGACCCAGCCTGCCGCAGGTTCACCGCTCAGTCGCGGTTCCTGGCTTGGCAAGCAGCGCAGCGAAACGCATGATGGCGTTTGCTGGGCCGGGCTACATGGTGGCAGTGGGCTACATGGACCCCGGCAACTGGGCGACATCCATCGCCGGCGGCTCGCAGTTTGGCTATGCGTTGCTGTCGGTCATCTTTATTTCGAACTTGATGGCCATGGCTCTGCAAGCCGCGGCGGTCCGCCTCGGCCTGGCCAGCGGACAGGACCTGGCCCAGGCCTGCCGGCAGTACTTTCCGCCGGTCATCAATGGCATTTTGTGGGTATTTTGCGAGGTGGCCATCATCGCCTGCAATCTGGCCGAGGTGCTGGGGATGGCCATTGGGCTCAACCTGCTGTTCGGCATGCCGTTGCTGTTGGGGGTTTGCGTCACAGTATTGGACGTAATGCTTATTTTGGCGCTCCAAAGCCGAGGATTTCGTAGCCTGGAGGCAGTAATCATTGCTTTGGTCAGTGTCGTCGGCATCTGCTTTGCCGCGCAGCTCTTATGGTTGCACCCGCCCTTGGCGGCGGTGCTTAGCGGCTTCATTCCGCGCAGCGAGATCGTCACCAACCCCTTGATGTTGTACCTGGCCGTGGGTATCGTTGGCGCCACAGTGATGCCTCACAACCTGTACCTGCACTCATCCATTGTGCAGACACGCGAGCATGCACAGACACCGGAGGGCACGCGTTCGGCTATCCGGTTTGCCACGATCGACTCCACAGTGGCATTGGCATTGGCCCTGTTCGTGAATGCGGCCATCATGGTGGTGGCCGCAGGAGCCTTCAATCGCCCCGGAGTCGCGCCCATCACTGAACTCTCAGACGCCTACGCGCTGCTGAGTCCAACGCTGGGCGTGGGCATTGCGAGCGCAGTGTTTGGTATCGCACTGTTGGCGTCTGGCTTGAGCGCCTCAGTGACCGGCACGTTAGCTGGGCAGATCGTGATGGAAGGCTTCCTGGACATTCGTCTCTCGCCAGCGATGCGCGCATTTCTGACGCGTTGCATTGCCATCGTGCCAGCGCTGGTTGCAGTCGCCTGGTACGGCAATGCCGGCGCGGGTGCCTTGCTCGTCTTCAGCCAAGTGGTCTTGAGCATGCAACTGCCGTTTGCCGTGTTTCCCTTGCTGTGGTTCACCACCAGGCGCAAACATTTGGGAGCGTTCGCGTTCGGCTGGAAGATGTCGCTGCTGTTATGGATGGCAGCCTGCTTGATCGTGGCCTTGAACGTGTGGATGCTGCAACGGATGTTCACGGCCTAGGAGCCGAGCCAACATCGATGGTCAAAGCATCCGGCCTGACCACAGCAGCTAAAATTGATTCATGAACGAATCAAGGATTTCGAGGTACAAAGCGACCAATACCAGGCGCCCATCAAGCGTCAGTGGGCATGTGATGGTCACCTCTGAATGAGTTCGTCTGCATCCGGCAAGCCGCTTCAAGCTCTGCTTCAAGAGGCCTCTGCACATCTTCAGCAACGCTCGTTCGATTCTGCTCAGGCTCTGCTAGATGAAGCTGCTCGCGTAGCACCTCATGTGCGCGATGTGCAAATGCTGCAGGCCATTCTGGCTGTGCAAACACGCCAGACTGAAAGAGCGGAGGCGATTTTTAACGGCATCCTGCAGATCAACCCTTCGGATGTCGATGCGCTCGCCAACCTGGGATTTTTGCTGTTGCAGGCCGAGCGCACACAACAAGCGCGTGCTTTGCTCGAACGTGCCATTCAGCTGCAGCCTCGCCACGCCGGGCTCCATCTTAATTTGGGGATTGCATTAGAGGCTCTAGGCCACCCACAGGAGGCTCTTCAAAGCTACCAGCGAAGCTTGGCGCTCGATCCGAGAGATGCCCAAACACACTTCGTGATCGGCAAGCTGCTGCAGCGCCGCCAGGAATATCAAAGCGCCTTTGCCAGCTATCAACGCGCTTTGTCGCTCAATCCGCACCATGCAGAGGCATTGAGCAGCCTTCTTTTCACGCACCACTATCTTGAAGATTTCAACCCACAGACCAATAGCGCGTGGGCTAGGCGCCTGGCACCCCCCTCGGGTTTATCGCATGCTCGCCCCGCGAACAGGAACACGCCCAAACCACTGCTGAGATTGGGCTTTGTTTCAGCGGATCTGCGTGAACATCCGGTGGGCTTTTTTCTTGAAGCCACCCTTGCACAACTCGACCGTTCTCGCCTCTCGCTATTCGCCTATAGCAACAACATCTTCGAAGATGCAGTCTCTACAAAATTGAGACCTCATTTTGACCAGTGGCGAGTGATCGAATCGCTCAATGATAGAGACGCTGCGGCTTTGATCGAGCAAGACCAGATCGACGTGCTGATTGATCTATCTGGCTATACAGCAGGCCACCGCCAGAGCCTTTTCTCTCTGCGCCCGGCCCCATTGCAAATTTCCTGGTTGGGATATTTTTCCACTACTGGCCAGTCAGCCATTGATTACGTCTTGGCGGATCCGGTCAGCGTTCCCCCTCACGAAGAAAATTTGTTCGCAGAGCGGGTGTGGAGAATGCCCACCATCCGCTATTGCTTCACGCCACCAGAAAACGCGCCTGCAACCTCCCCGGCGCCGTCAACTGAACGAGGTCACATCACCTTCGGCAGCTTTCAAACCCTGCAAAAGATCAACAACCGTGTGCTGCGCTCCTGGGCGGACATTCTCAGGCGCGTTCCTAAGGCACGGCTACGCATTCAGAGCACTCAATTCGCGCTTCCCCTACCACGCAGCGAGTTCGAAAACCGCTTGACGAGATGCGGCCTACCTCTGGACCGCGTGCATTTGGCCGCAGGCCAAAGCCGAGCAGAGTATCTGGCTGCGTATCAAGAGGTCGATGTGATTCTGGACACCTTCCCCTACCCCGGAGGAACCACCACGGTTGAAGCGCTCTGGATGGGCGTGCCAACGCTCACACTGGCGCTCCCCGGCATGCTTGGGCGGCAAGGGCAAAGCATCATGGCTGCGGCAGGACTGGCTGGTTGGGCTTTTGAAACAGAAGCCCATTACGTGGATCAAGCCATACACTTGGCGCAATCAGCCGCCGAAAACCCGCTTGAACTGGCTCAACTTCGCGCAGGCCTGCGCGAGCAGGTGCGAAGCAGCCCACTGTTCAATGCCGCCCGGTTTGCCCGCGATTTAGAGCAAGCGATTGAAGGCATGTGGCTAGACACTTCAGCCCCAGGCACCCCTAACTCAAAATTTAACTCTCCGACGCAATGACCGAGACCGCAATGACATCGAAAATTGGCCTGATCTATGCGCGCGCTCGCAACGGTGTCATTGGCAAGAACGGCGTCATGCCTTGGCACCTACCGGAAGATCTGGCGCATTTCAAACGCGTCACACTGAATCATCCCGTCATCATGGGGCGCAAAACCTGGGATTCACTCCCGCCGCGTTTTCGCCCCTTGCCCGGTCGAACCAATATCGTGATCACGCGGCAATCAGACTGGAATGATTCAGGAGCCACACGCGTCGCCAGCCTTCAAGAGGCCTTGCGAACATGTGGAGATGCGCCTGAGGTCTGGGTCATTGGTGGTGCCCAGATATATGCACAGGCCATTGACCTGGCACATGAAGTCGTGGTCACCGAGATCGATGCCGACTTCGAGGGCGATGCCTATGCGCCTGTGCTCGATAACTCCTGGCAAGCCGTGGCACGCAATGAAATGACGGCGGCCAACGGCTTGGGTTTGAGTTTTATCACCTATAGAAAGTCGGCTACCAACGCTTGAGGGCTTCATACCGTTGCGCTAGGAAGCTGTCGGACTTGGAGCGCCGAAAGCGAAGAATGCCGAGCAGGAGCTCGGCGGTCCCAGGTGAACAGCCCGCTTTGCGAAGTCTGTTAAGGAATGACGATGGCCGTATCGGTCTTTACCCTTTCCAGCGCAACCAACGTCCTGAAGTACACCACCAGTTCATTTTCAGCGAAAAGGCGGCGGGTCAAGCCTTCGTAAGTGGGCATATTGGGGGCAATGATGATAAGAATAAAACTCATCCCACCCGTGACATAAAAGCACTGCTGCACTTCTGGGGTGTTGCGAAAAAGCTCCCTTGCAAGATCGGAAGTGGTTGCACGTTCATCCCTCAGTTGCACTTCCACAATAGCGGTGATGGTGGCGGACACGGCATCTGGGTTCACTACCGCAACATTGGCTGCAATGACACCGGACTTTTCCATGGCGACAATGCGTCGCTGAACGGCGGCGGTGGAAAGGCTGACCGATTCTGCAATCACCCGCTGCGGCGTCTTATTGTCGCGCTGAATGATGTCCAGAATGGCTCTGTCATAGCGATCCAGGACAAAGAGCGAATTAGTCGTTTTCTTCGGCATAACTGAGAAATTCTCTCTTTTGCGCAAAAAGATAGAGTCAATTTATAGCACTTAAGCGAGTAAATTACTCGCCATGATGACCTTGCCCATCTCACAAAGCCACCACAGCAGACTCTGGACCGGAGTTGCCTGCGGTATGGCAGCGGGCGCGTTTTGGGGTTTGGTGTTCCTCGCGCCGGAATTGGTGGGTGAATTCAGCCCGCTTCAAATTACCATCGGGCGGTACCTCAGTTACGGCTTGATTGCCGCCGCACTTCTCGCTCCGCGCTGGCGCTCCATCGTGGCTCACGTCCCGCGCCGCCAGTGGTGGAACCTGATGTGGCTCGCCTTTGCAGGCAATACGCTGTATTACGTCTTCCTGGCCAATGCCGTGCAGATTGGGGGCATCGCCATGACCTCACTGGTGATTGGCTTTCTGCCTGTCGTGGTCACCATGGTCGGTAGCCGCGAAGATGGCGCAGTGGCCTTGCGCAAGCTGGCGCCCTCTTTGATGCTGTGCGCTATGGGCGCCATCTGTATTGGCTGGCAGGCCATAGCCGGACCCAGCACCGGATCTCCCGCCGAACAATTAACCGGCCTTCTTTGCGCCATAGCCGCCTTGGCTTTATGGTCAGCCTATGCCATCGGCAACGCGCGTTGTCTTGCAAAGCTCGATCACGTGTCATCTCATGACTGGAGCTTGTTGACAGGCGTGGTCACCGGCGCTCAAAGCTTGATCTTGATTCCCTTTGCCCTCGCATTCAACAAGGCAGACCACTCCGTCAATGCGTGGCTATTGTTTGGAGCCGTCTCCGTGGGTATCGCAGTCTTGGCGTCCATCGCCGGCAATGGTTTGTGGAACCGTGCAAGCCGCTTGCTTCCGTTGACGCTGGTGGGTCAAATGATCCTGTTTGAAACGCTTTTCGCACTGCTATACGGTTTCATGTGGGAGCGCCGCCTGCCCACCTGGCTGGAAATTGCGGCGCTGGTCTGCGTGGTGCTGAGCGTTCTGACCTGTCTAGCCGCACACCGCAAGCCAGTGCCGATCGAGCCTGCTGCTTAAGTCCAGAAGCGCTGGTTGACCGCTGATAACTTCTCGCTCCCTCGAAGCAGCATTTTCTGGGCCTCCAGTTCGCAAGCCCTAAACCGGCACGCTTTCTTCCTTCAGCACGCGCAGCACGAAGCTGGACTTACTGTGCCGGATACCCGGAATCTTGTAGAGCTTTTCACGCAGCAAACGCTCATAGTCACGCGTGTCGCGCACGGCGATGCGGATGTAGTAGTCGTAGTCGCCTGAGACCAGGTAGGCTTCCAACACCTCCGGAATAGTGGCCAGTACCTGGCCGAACGCGTAGAGCGTGTCTTCCGTGTGGCTCTCCAGATTGAGCTGCACGATGACGGTGTCCCGATAGCCCAGACTCGCCGGATCCACTTCGACGGTGTAGCGCTTGATCACGCCTTCTGATTCAAGCCGCTTGATCCGGCTCCAGCAACTGGTGGTGGAAAGCCCCACTTCCTGGCCGATCTCCTGCAGGGTTCGGCGTGCATCCTGCAAAAGGATGCGTAAGATGCTCAAATCCGTTTTATCAAATATTTTTTCTTCAATTTGGTTATTCATAGAAATATTTTCTGAATAAAAAGGCCAACCATTGAAAATCTCGAAGCCAATTCTGCCTCATACCCGTAAAAATTGAGGCTATGTACTCCTCTTCCCTTCTGGATTCGCAGGTCACCATGGCCAACACAGCTTCACGCCCCGCTTCGTCCAATCCTCGCAATGGTGCTCAAGCCTTGCTGGACACACTCATTGAATGCGGCGTAGACACCCTGTTTGGCTACCCAGGTGGCGCAGCGCTTCCTCTTTATGACGCCTTGCATGGCGAGCCCCGGCTGCGCCACATATTGGTTCGTCACGAACAAGCGGCCGTACATGCCGCTGAAGGTTATGCGCGCACCACCGGCAAAGTAGGCGTGGTGTTGGTCACCTCTGGCCCCGGCGTTGGCAACACCATCACCGGGCTGCTCGATGCCATGAGCGATTCCGTGCCCGTGCTGTGCATCAGCGGACAAGTGGCGACCTCCGTGATCGGCACGCAGGCTTTCCAGGAAAGCGATGCGCTGGGCATGTCCCGCCCCGTCACCAAATGGAATTTTCAACCGCGCAAGGCCGACGAGATTGCCGGCGCCGTGCGTCGCGCATTGGCCATTGCACTGGGGGGCCGGCCTGGCCCGGTACTGCTGGATATACCCAAGGATGTGCAACTGGCCCAGGTAGCGCTTTCCGCCACCGCTCCCGCCCGGCCCCTGCCCATAACACCGAATCCGCCCTTGCCCTTGGCCAGCCTCCAACGGGCGGCCGATCTGATTGCCAAGGCGGAGCGGCCAGTGTTCTACGGCGGAGGCGGCCTTATCAATGCCGGTCCAGCCGCTTGCGAAGCCTTTGCGCAGCTGGTGCGTCAAGTCGGAGGGCCTTGTACGCTCACACTCATGGGTCTGGGCGCCTTTCCCGCATCCGACCCGCAGTTTCTCGGCATGTTGGGCATGCACGGTACGTTGCAAGCCAATCTTGCCATGCACGAGGCAGATCTCGTGATCAACGTGGGCGCTCGTTTCGACGACCGCATCACAGGCAAGCTTGACCAATTCTGCCCCCACGCGCAGAAGATCCACATCGATATCGATCCCAGCTGCATCAACAGAACCGTCAAGGTGGAGGTGCCCGTCGTCGGTGACTGCGGCGAAGTGCTTGCCGCGTTGCTAGCCCTGCCCCAGTTGCGTGGTCTGGCCCCTGCACGGCTTTCTCCCTGGTGGGACAGTGTGGCTGGCTGGCGTGCACAGCGCTGCCTGGACTTCATACCCGAGCCCACGGTCATCTTGCCTCAGCAATTGATGAGCACTCTGAATTCCAGAATCACGGGACGCAACGCCATTGTTTCCACAGACGTAGGCCAGCATCAAATGTGGGCGGCGCAATACCTTCACTTCGAGCACCCATACCGCTGGTTGACATCAGGTGGTGCAGGCACCATGGGGTACGGTTTACCTGCGGCCATCGGCGCGCAGGTGGCGCACCCGGATGCGCTGGTCGTCTGCGTCAGCGGAGACGCCTCCGTCCTGATGAACATTCAGGAGCTATCTACCGCCATTCAGCATGCTACGCCGGTCAAGCTGGTGCTCTCGAACAACGGCTACATGGGCATGGTGCGGCAATGGCAGGAGTTGATCCATGGCAACCGCTTGTCGCACAGCTGGAATGCGGCTCTGCCTGACTTCGTGGCCTTGGCCAAGGCCTTCGGGTGGGGAGCTCGCAGCGTGAGCGATCCTGCGGACCTCGATGATGCACTGGCCGAGTGCCTGGCCTACGACGGGCCCTTCTTTTTGGATGTGAAGGTCGCTGCGCAGGAAAACTGCTTTCCAATGATCCCCGCTGGCGCTGGCCATCATCAAGTGATGTTAGGAAAAAACCGGTGGTATGAGGACAAAGCAAAAGGCCGTGAAGCCAGCTCAGCCGCGCTGCCGGCTACAGCCTGAGGAACTCATTGCCCCACGTTACGGATAAGCACCGACTCGAACCTGTAATGCTCAGCAGGAAACACGCTGAGCGAGAGTAAAAGTAGCTTGCCCTCGCGCCCCATGTACCACCGCCTGGAGCTCACTGCGGCAGAGCCCGCCGGTTGCTTGAGCATCTCAGCCTGCGTGGCATCCAGCAGGCATGCACCAATCTCTTGGCGGATGGTCTGGATTTCGTCTCCATGAGTCTCTGCAATGAATTGCGCAAGCGAGCTTTTCAAGCTTGCCAGTTGGCTTGCCGACGGCGTCAACAACGCCGGAACGTAGTGCACACTGGTCAAAAGCTTGCTTCCATTGGCCGTTTTTCGCAAGGCATGAAGCCGTGAAAAGCGTTGGCCTTCTGGAATTTTCAATTCCTGAGCCTGCTCAGGCGTGACTGTGAATATGGACTGATCAAGGAGCTTGAAAGACACGCCCCGCGTGAAATAGAGCACCTCATCAATGGTGCCACCCGCATGAGCGAACACAGGACGGCTAATGGTCTGCGAGAGTACTCTTGTGCCAATTCCGGCCCGGCGCGAGACTGCGCCGCCTATCTCCAACTCCTTCAGCGCCGCGCGCGCCGTGATACGGCTGATGTTGAACTGCTCGCACAGTTGGGCTTCTGAGGGCAGTAGATCGCCCTGGCGATAAGTGCCTTCCTGGATTTGCTGCAAAAGATGCTCGGCCAGCCGCATATATTGCGAGCCGGCATTGCGTTTAGTCATGGGTATTCACAGGATTTCGTCTGCCCGCAATGCCGCGATCTCGTCGGGATCGAAACCGCATTCCAGCAACACATCGTTTGTATTTTGCCCAAGGGTGGGAGCCATCTGCTTTGGTTCATCATCTGCTTTCGAAGAAGACAATGGGTTGCGCACCAAACGTACTTCTTGCCCATCACCGCTGCGAACGGTCATGATACGTTGCCGGTCCTGCACATATTCACTCTCAAGGGCATCATCCATAGACAATACAGGCGAAGCAGGCACTTGGCCGCCAAAGATCGCCATCCATTCACCCGTGGTGCGTGCAGACAGAGCTTGATCCAGCAGTTCAGTCAATTCATCGCGGTGTTCCCAGCGACTCGGGAAATCTTGGTAACGAGGGTCTTTTGTCCATTCCGGACGTCCTATGCACTTGCACAAAGCGGCCCAGAATTTTTCCTTGTTGCACATCAGGTAGATCCAGCCATCAGCGGTTTTGTAGAGCTGACACGGCACCAGTGAAGGGTGGGCAGAGCGGGCCTGCCTGTGCGTGGTCGCACCCGCATTCAAGTACCAGGCGGCGAGATAGTTCAGGTTGTGAAGTGCCACATCGAAGAGCGATACATCTACATCGCTGCCAGTGCCACTGCTGCGCGCATTCAAGACCCCGCTCACCAAGCCAAGGGACATGACAACGCCCGTCATGTAATCGATCATGGACAAGCCCATGCGCGAGGGTGGCCCGTCCGGCTCTCCCGTCAAGCTGAAATAACCCGCCTCAGCCTGCATCAGATAGTCATAGCCAGGCCATTTGGCGCGGGGGCCTTCGCGCCCGTAACCACTAAGGTGCGCACACACGATTTTCGGATTCGCACTGGAAAGATCTGCATAGGTGATGCCAAGCTTGGCCGGCACATCACCACGGAGATTGTTGAGCACAGCATCACTCTTGGCCACCAGCCTTGTGAACACGTCCCGCCCGCGCTCGGTTCTCAAATCGAGCGCAATGCTTTTCTTGCCGGTATTGAGGCTATGGAAAAACAGGCTCTGAGCGGTTTCCGGCAGTTTGGGATTGAAATGCGGCCCCACCTGGCGAGAGACATCGCCCCCTTCACCCGGCTGTTCGATCTTGATCACTTCCGCACCCAATGCAGCCAGGTATTCCGTCGCGAACGGCCCTGCTCCGTACTGCTCAATCGAAAGAACGCGAACCCCTCGCAGCAACGCCATTGTTTTTCCTTGCAAGCCCAAATGCCATAATGATATGATATTTAGAAAGATATGAGACATGCTTGAAAGGGTTGATATGCAGCGACGCAGCTTCTTGCTTTCTGGAGCCGCCGTGGCTCCATGGGTATTCAATACATCCCCAGCCCTGGCGCAGTCCGCCTACCCTAGCCGCCCTGTCCGCATCCTGATACCCTTCGCTGCAGGCCAAGGATCAGACATTCTGGCCCGCGCCTTGAGCGAACACCTCACTACGCTCTGGGGCCAGCCGGTCATCGTCGAGAACAAGGCAGGCGCTAACGGAGCGTTGGCTGCTCAAGAGCTTGCTGGCTCTGCGGCCGACGGTCACACGTTGCTGCTGACATCCAATTCCCCCATCGTGGTGAACCCGGTTCTCTACAAGAGCCTGCGGTACGACGTAGAGCGTGATTTCCATCCTATTGCCTTGCTCTCCACCACCCCATTGGCTTTGGTCGCCAATGCAGCGCAGCCCTACAAAACGGTGCCAGAGCTTTTGGCCTATGCAAAAGCCAACCCTGGAAAGCTGAGCTACGCCAGCATAGGCGCAGGCTCCACCAGCCACATGTGCATGGAAGCTTTCAAGCAAATCACAGGGCTTGATGCCGTCCATGTCCCCTACAAAGGAAGCGCGCCTGCGCTGGCCGATGTCATGGCGGGACATGTGCACATCATGATTGACGGCCTGCCCAGCGCACTGGCCGCGCACAAGAGTGGAAAGACGCGCGCCCTCGCAATTACCGGCCCCAAGGAATCCAGCTTCATGCCGGGGACCCCGACGTTCGACTCCCTCGGCATTAAGGGCGTTCCAGCGGGAGGTTGGTATGGCTTGATTTCCCCTGCGCGCACGGATCCAGCCGTGCTGGAGAAGCTATACAGAGATTTCACATCCATCATGAAACGCCCAGATGTGGATGCCAAGCTGCGCTCGCTGAATCTGGAGCCAGCGCCCCCGATGACATCCGCCCAGTTTCATGAAATGATCCGCAAGGAAACGAGCATGTGGGAAGGCACAGCCAAGAAGCTTGGTCTGTACAAATCCGAATAACCGGTCCCCAAGCCGCCGCTCTCAATCCACCCTCAGATAGGTGCACATGGAATCAAGCGAACTCGACCTTACGGAAAATTTCCTTAAACAACTGCCTGCCTATGAGACGGTGAGATGCTACCGCGCGGCCGATCATGTTCTAGGCGTAGAACTCTCCAGGCCTGATTCCGCCAACGCGCTGAACACGCAGATGGGCCATGACTTGCTGGATATCTGGACGCGGTTGACTGCAGAGCCTCTTGCCGCCCGCTGCGTCCTGCTCGGAGCCAGCGGGACGCGCATCTTCTGCGCTGGTGGAGATCTGAAAGAGCGCAACGGCATGACGCGTGCTCAATGGATACAGCAACACGAGTTGTTCGAACGCATGTTCTGGACCCTGGTGGATCTGCCGCAGCCCGTCATTGCTGCCGTGAACGGACACGCCTTCGGTGGTGGGCTGGAAATGGCGCTTTGCTGCGACTTCATCTATGCCGGAAGCCATGTGCGCTTCGGACTGCCTGAAGTGGGACTTGGCATCATGCCCGGCGGCGGAGGCACACAGAATTTGCCGCGTGCCGTGGGAGAAAGGCGAGCTAAGGAAATCCTTCTCAGTGGAGCCCCCTTCGACGCAGAAAAAGCCCTGCACTGGGGCCTCGTCAACGAAGTCTTCCCGCAAGAAGAGCTTCTGACGAAGGCCCTGCAAGTTGCCAGCCGTATTGCAGGCAATGCTCCCCTATCAACCCGGCAGATCAAGAAGTCCGTCCGCTATGGAACGCAGATGGAGCTTCGCACCGCTTATCGCTTCGAAATCGAAGCCTACAACCATCTGATTGACACCGAAGACCGTATGGAAGGTGTGCTGGCTTTCAACGAAAAGCGACCGCCACGATTCAAGGGCGTCTAAGGCTGTCCTCAACTCGCCCCAACAATCGTAGTCACGTGGAGCGACCAAGCTGTAGAGTTGCACCATGACAAAGACCACGGCTGAACTTCGAACGCTTTACCCCTCCATCGAACCCTACGAGACAGGACATCTCGACGTAGGTGAGGGGCATGTCATTTACTACGAACGCGTGGGCACCCCTGGAGCCAAGCCGGCGGTATTCCTGCACGGGGGCCCGGGCGGCGGCATTTCTCCGGAGCACCGGAGGGTGTTTGACCCCGCGCGGTATGACGTAGTGCTGTTCGATCAGCGTGGATGTGGGCGCTCTACTCCCCATGCTGGCCTTGAAGCCAATACGACTTGGGATCTGGTGTCAGACATAGAAACGCTGCGCCAACTCGCCGGGGCAGAAAAATGGCTGGTATTTGGCGGTTCGTGGGGATCCACACTTGCACTGGCCTATGCACAGAAGTACCCGGAGCGAGTAAGCGCCCTTGTGTTGCGCGGCATCTATACCGTGACCGCGGCGGAGCTTTCCTGGTATTACCAGTTCGGAGTTTCAGAGATGTTCCCGGACAAGTGGGAGCGTTTTCAGGCGCATATCCCGCTAGAAGAGCGCGGCAACATGATGGCAGCCTACCGAAAAATTTTGACTGGGCCGGACAAAGCCAGACAGATAGAGGCAGCCAAGGCCTGGAGCCTGTGGGAAGGCGAGACCATCACCTTGCTACCCGATCCATCATTCACAGCAACGCACGGAGACGACCACTTTGCTCTGGCCTTCGCTCGCTTGGAAAATCATTACTTCGTTCACGGAGCTTGGCTGGAAGAAGGGCAATTGCTGCGCGATGCGCACCGACTGCACGGCATTCCGGGAGTGATCGTGCATGGGCGCTACGACATGCCCTGCCCTGCTCGCTATGCCTACGCACTGCACAAGGCCTGGCCTGAGGCAGAGTTTCATCTAATTGAAGGTGCCGGACATGCTTGGTCAGAGCCAGGCATTCGCGATCAGCTTATCCGGGCGACGGATCGATTTGCGCGGGAGTGAGGTAGCCACAGCAACGGATTGCAGCCCCGCAATCCGTTCCCCTCTATTCAAGTACCCGCAGGCTCAAGGCTCGTCGCCGCTAGTTCGCAGCGCCTGGAAGGGGTTTGGGCAAAAGCATGCGGCCAAAATTCATTAGCGCCATGCCGACGATGGCCATTACGCCGCCTGCAAGCAATGACTTCGTGAGCGGTTCGCCCAACCACAATCCGGAAAACAACATGCCAAATAGCGGGACCAGGGCCATGTAGGCTGCGGCTGCTCCAGCCCCGAGCACTTTAACACCGCGCAAATACCAGGCATAAGCCAAGGCTGTGCTACCAAAGGCCAAAGCCGTCAGGCTCAGCCAAACGGTGGTTGACGCCGCAGGAAGGCTCTTCCAAGCGGTCGGCCCTTCGACGGTCATGCTGGCAATGAACAGAAGAATCGCGCCAATCACGGCGGTGACGGTCGTGGTGGTGAGCGAGTCGACTGTGAAAAGGACTTTACGCCCCATGAGCGTGTAGCCCACCCAACAAGCTGAACAGCCCAGCAATAGCAACTCCCCAGTGCCTGAGAGGCCAGGTTGCATGATGGCCAGCGAGCCATCAGTGAGTGCATAAAGCGCGCCAGTCACTGCCAACACCAGCCCTACGCCCATGACCCAGTTCACCGATTCGCGAAACAGCATTACGGCGAAGATCAAGGTCAAGACGGGGTTTAGCGCCACCACCATGGCAGCCTTGCCGGCAGGCACTTTTTGCAGCGCGAGCAGAAAGAAAGTGGCGTAGCCCAGCACCCCGACTGCAGCTGCAGCTGTCAGGCCCCACCATTGCCGCCCGCGCAGGGCGCCCAAGGTATGCAGGCGTCCGCTGCCCTTTAGCCAGAGCAAGAGCACCACACTGGCAAAAACAAATCGCAGGCAGGCTGCTGCCAACGGTGGCATAGCCTGGGCCACGACACGTCCCCACGGCCACGAGCCGCCCCACAAGGCAGCCATGCCGACTAATCCAAGATGAGTGGAATATCTAGCAGAGATCATGGGGGAGTAGTATCTGCTTATATTCACTCATCGTCGAATGAGTAAATACTCATGACCCTCACTCAACTCGAAATTTTCTCTGTACTGGCCAAAGTAGGCAGCTTCTCCCGTGCAGCAGCTGCTTTAAATATCACGCAAAGCGGTGTCAGCCACGCCATCAAACAACTGGAGACCGAGTTGGGCGTACGCCTGTTGAATCGCGACGGCGGAACAACGTCCTTGACCGAAGTCGGTGCGCGAATGCTCGTACGGACCAATGACATCCTTCAGCAAAAAGAAGCTCTGCAACAAGAAGCCAGTATGGAGCGCGGGATTGCTCGCGGCACACTGCGCATTGCCTCGTTCGGCGCCACATCATCCCTGCGCTTGCTTCCAGAGTTGATGGATCGCTTTCAGCGCGCCCAGCCCCTGGTTGAAGTGCAAATTGATGAAGCAGTTGACGATGTGGTGATCGAGTGGTTGCTGGAACGCCGGGTAGAGTTGGGTTTTGTGGTGCTGCCGGAAGATCGATTTGAAACTCTGCGTCTAGCGACAGACGAACTGGTAGCCGTGTTACCGGCATCTCACAGGCTGGCATCGAAGTCCGCGATCAAGGCGCGGGATTTTCATGGCATGCCCTTCATTCGCACATCGGCTGGCTCTGGCCCGCAAATCGATCGATTTTTGAACACCGGAGATGCAATTCCGCAAACGCTTTTCAGGTTCGAACAGCTGTCTTCGATGATGGGGTTCGTATCTCGCGGTGCAGCGATCACGATCGCAGCTCGCCTCGCTCTGCCGGATCCACCTGCAGGTGTGGTGTACCGCAACTTGCAGCCACGCTGGCCACGCGAGATCGCATTGGCGGCATTGAGCTTCGACAAGCTTTCGCCGGCAGCGCGAGAGTTTGTATCCGTGGCGGCTAAGGTGACAAGAGCAGCCGCAGATTCGGGGCGATGACAACAGAAGATAAACCGCTTGGCGTCATGGATTCCACTCACTTGTGAAATCCAGCGTTTTCCAGGCGTCGAACACCTCAATCTGATTTCTCAGCCATGTCACAGGAGCAGAGCTCGTACCCCAGTGGTGCAAACGCCCCACCGCCTCCCCAAGGTTCCATAGATGCCTCAGTTGTATGAACAAAGGCAGCGCAGCCAAATCCGCCTCGGTTGGATTACCGCCGCCCGCACGGTAACCGCTTAGGTAGTGTGCCCAACGCTCGCGCAACGTATCGTCGGGTTGCTTGAGGCTCTTGCGAATCAGGTAGGACCATGGCATGACGCTCAGGTCGTATGACAAAAAACCCGGCCCGGCGTCATCGAAGTCGAAAAAAACCGTTGTCTTGTAGCCCTCAGCATCCGTGAATACATGGTTATTGAACCCATGCGTATCACCATGGCAAATCACCCGGGTAAGGCTGCCCTCCACCACCGCCAGCTCTTCAAGAAGGCCGTGGATCAAACGGCTGTAGGTGTCCAACAATGGCGCGCCCAGTTCCGGGTACGTTTGCAGATAGGCTAGGCTTTTACCAGCCAAGTGATGGCCGTCAAGCGTATACAGGCTTGGTGGACCAGCATAGTCACGTGCTGCTTTGTGAATCTCAGCAAGCGTGCGACCGGTCAACTCAAATTCATCCAGCGTGTCAGGAGTGCTGCCCTCCGCATGGCGGAACAAGGCCAATGCGCGCGGACCTTCCGGGAAATTCAGTGAGATGTATGTTCGCCCGTTGCTCGCAGGAACTCCTGATGCTACCCCTGCACCTTTGGTAGTCAAGTGCGCCAGAAGTGAGGATTCGAAATCAATATTGAAGCCTCCACGCGGACGGATCGAGTAAAGGCGCACCACATACCGAGTTCCGTCCATCGACTGAAGTGCATAGTTGTCGTTCAGACCTCGCCGGATCAAATAGCAATGCTGCGCACGGATGCCATGGTGCTGCGCTACCCAGCGTTCAATGGAAACTGCCGCAGCGGTCGTGTGGGTGGGGACAAGATCGGGATCTTGTACTTGATTATGCGTCTCTACCATGCTGCATTGTGTATTGATCGGAAGGTCGCTCACGAAGGCTCAACCTTTTGCTGTTAGCCTCCCATAGTCGGCAGCCCATCTGCCGAGCCAGCCCGGCCATCGCGCCTAATTTAAAAGTGAATTCCCCATGACCAGCCCTTTGTACACCGCCTCTGTTCCCGTCATGCAGCAAATGCTGCGCGCCATGTCTGATGTGCTCAAGAAAGCTGAAGACCACGCGACGCAGAAAAATATCGATCCCAATGCCCTCCTGCAGGCGCGACTGTTTCCTGACATGTTCCCGCTGGTACGCCAGGTTCAGATCGCCTCAGACTTTTCCAAAGGCATTTCATCCCGCCTGGCTGGCGCCGAAGTGCCATCGTGGCCTGACACCGAAGTCAGCTTCGCTGACCTGCAAGCCTTGATCGCCAAGGCTGTTGCTCATACTGAATCCTTCAAACCAGAGCAATTTGATTCGAGCGAGAGCCGCGAGATCGTGCTGCGCCCCGGTACACCCAAGGAAAGAAAGCTGACCGCCAGCACTTATCTTCTGCACTATGGTCTGCCGCAGTTCTTCTTCCATGTGACCACCGTCTATGACATCTTGCGCCACAACGGAGTTGAGATCGGCAAGCGCGACTATATGGGTACCTACTAACGCAAGCGCCCATCCACGCGACCCACGGCCGCGATCCCAGGAACACCTTCAAAAGGCAGCAAAATGTTTACTTAATTCATTGGTAAACACGACGGAAGGGGACATCCATGGCAAGAAGGCGTAAGTCCAGCACTGCTGAAGACCTGATGGATCTGGTGGCCATGTTGCCGTGGTGGTTGGGTGTAGCCTTGGCTTTGGTGAGCTATTGGCTACTTCATGGCCTGGCTGAGCGCCCTCTTCCTGCGGCCACATCCACTCAACAGATGGGGCAGTTCGTACTGAGCGCCGGTCTGCGTACCTTCGCTACTTTCGGCCAATATATTCTTCCTGCTCTCTGTTTGCTGGGTGCTTTCGTTTCGGCACTTCGCAAGCATCGCAGACGAACCCTTCTGGAAACCACCGCCGCAAGCAGCAGTGCAGACGCCTTGCAAGGCATGACTTGGCAACAGTTCGAGATATTGGTCGGAGAAGGGTTCAGGCGCCGTGGCTATTCCGTCAAAGAAATTGGGGGAGGCGGTGCGGATGGCGGCGTCGACCTCGTGCTTAACAAGGCTGGTGAAAAGTACCTCGTGCAGTGCAAGCAGTGGAAAGCCTTCAAAGTGGGCGTTCCCATTGTGCGGGAGATGTATGGGTTGATGGCTGCCTATGGCGCGGCGGGTGGTTTTGTAGTGACATCCGGGAGCTTTACCAAAGAGGCTTCAGCTTTCGCCAACGGACGCAACATCCAGTTGATGGACGGTTCCGCCCTGATGAAGCTGCTGCGCGAGGCTAGTGCAAAGGTCAGCATCCATGAAACCGTGGCGCCGGCAGTCCCGTCACCATCGGTGAGAACACAAGCCCACCTCTCTGAATCGGCTGTTTCACCACCCGTCCCTGGTGCTCCACTCAAGCCCCAAGGCAGCGCCGAGCCGTTCTGTCCTGTTTGCGCGAAACCGATGGTTCGCAAAGTAGCCAAGCGAGGCCCCACACCTGGGAAAGCCTTCTGGGGCTGCCCAGACTTCACTTCAGGCTGCCGGGGCACCAGGGAGATTCAAGAAGCTTGATTCTCCGCAGCACGCGGCAGGGAAAACTGAAAGCTGGCGCCAGAGCCCCCTGTTTCCGCCAGTTTGATCGCGCTTCCTTGAAGCTCCAGCATGGTGTGCACGATGCGCAGCCCCAGGCCACCATCACGACGCGCACCGCCCACCGTGAAGGGCCTGCGAAACAACCCCTCGCGAAGCTCGGGAGCTATACCAGGGCCCGAATCACTCACCGAAATGTCAAGCTGCTCGCCCTTGACGACAAGCGCAACCCGAACCCTCCCACCCGCAGGTGTGTACCGAAGGGCGTTGTCCAGCAAATTGCTAAGGACGCGTTCAATCATTCCCAAGTCCGCCCAGGCCGAAGGCAACTGCGGAGGAAACTCCGCTTCCAACTGCACATGCTGCGCCTGCGCACGCAGCTCAAATTTCTGGAACACGTCTTGCACCAGGTCAACCAGGGAAAAAGCTTCTGGCTCAGGCTGGACAAAGCCGTATTCCAATCGTGCCAGTTCGAACAGACTCTGGGAAAGAGCCCCCACGTTCCGGCTCTGCTCCAGCGCAATCCCGAGGTAGCGACGCCGCTCCGACGGCTCCAAAGTAGCGTCTTTGAGTAGCAGTGTTTCCAGGTAGCCATGCAGAGAAGACAAAGGTGTGCGCAGGTCATGCGACACGTTGGCAATCAACTCCCTGCGCTCCTGGTCCTGGCGCGTAAGCGCTTTCCATTGTTCCCCCATGCGCCGGACCATCTGCCGGTAAGCGGAATCCAACACGGCAATCTCGTCCTGGCCCTTCTCGCTGCTTCCGGGCAGCAGAGAGGAAAGCTCAGGTGGTGGGCCGTCGATATCGAAACGGCGCACTGACTCAGTCAACCGACGTAACGGTCGCGTAATGAGCGCAAACGCCACCAGGCCGGCGGCCAGGCACAACAACGCCACCATTCCAATCGAGAGCAAGGCCGTCTTCAACACCGCATTGGCAGATCCCTTGGCTGCAAGCAGGTCATGCGCCTCCCCCAGCAGCACCACATAAATGAAGCCGACCTGCTTACCGTCCACACTCAAGGGAGCGGCGCTGAACACCTTTCGGCCATCCGAGCTGCGTGGATCGTCGCCCAGAATGGGCAGCATGCGACCTTCCAGAAATTGGCGCACGGGAGCCAGGTCTACCTGGTCACGGCGCAGGCGGCCTTCAGGTGCTGCGTGTCCTGCGATGCGGCCATCAGGCTCCAGTAGGTAAACCTCTACACTGGGGTTGACCATCATGAGCTGGTTGAAAAGATTACGAACGGCACCGGGCATGAGGCCGTTGGCATCCGTGAGTTGGGCGTCCCGCGCGATGCTCTCTGCCACATCACGTGAAAGCGCCTGGACCACCTCCAACTCATGCATGCGATTGGAGCGCACCTGCAGCCATGCCGACGTGCCGCTGCAAATCAGCAGCAGCACGGCAAACACCAGGGCCAGCCGCTGCGTGAGCGTGAGCTTCAGGCTCATTGGCCTTCCCCGTCTTCGGCAAACTTGTAGCCACGCCCCCAAACCGTGAGGATGCGCACAGGCTCTGTCGGGTTGGGCTCCACCTTGGCTCTAAGCCGGTTGATGTGGGTGTTGACCGTGTGCTCGTAGCCTTCGTGCTGATATCCCCATACAGCGTTCAGCAAATCCATGCGAGAGAACACCTTGCCCGGCTGGCGAGCAAAGAAGTACAGAAGGTCAAACTCTCGTGGCGTCAGATCAAGTCTTTGGCCTTCAAGGCGTGCGTCACGCGTTACCGGGTCGATGGTCAGTCCATGAATGGAAAGCTGGCCAGACTCCAGGCGTGCGTTCTGCGCCAGCGCATCCACGCGGCGCAACAGGGCTTTTACACGGGCTACCAACTCCAGCACGGAAAATGGTTTGGTAAGGTAGTCGTCCGCGCCAATTTCCAAGCCAAGAATGCGGTGCACTTCGCTGGACCGGGCGCTGATGATAATGATGGGGGTGTAGCGCGTCATGGCACGCGCCCGTCGACAAATCTCCAGGCCATCAACGCCGGGCAGCATGATGTCCAGCACCAGCGCGTCCCATCCCCCACGCTCCAATTGCGCCAAGCCGTCATCGCCGCGCGCGCAGTGAACCACCTCCAGGCCTTCGTCGCGCAGATGGAGCAATAAAAGATCGGAGATGTGGGCGTCGTCCTCAACCAGCAGGACGCGGCGGGCAGTGCTCATAAATGAAGGCTCTTCAATGTAGGTGACAGCGCGGCAACCGCTCGCTTTTTCACATTGTGCGCAATCCTGAGGTTAAGGCCCACAGTTATCACGAATCTTTTAACTTTGCGTGAAGACTTCGAGACCCTGCGCCTGTAAGCTGACTGGCATTCTCTCTTTCTCTCTAGAAAGCCGATGCCATGACCACCAGACGACACTTGCTCCTGGGCACAGCCGCTTCTACCGGCGCACTTCTGACCGGGCTGTTTCACCGCAACGCGGTCGCAGCGGCAGCCTCCGAGACCTTCGAGGTGAACTACTCAGATGCAGAATGGAAAACGCGGCTCAGTCCACAGCAGTACGCCGTTCTGCGCAAGGAGGGCACGGAGCGGCCCGGAAGCAGTCCACTCAATGGCGAGAAGCGCACAGGCACGTTTGCATGCGCAGGTTGCGCTTTACCCCTGTTTTCTTCCTCCACCAAGTTCGAAAGCAACACCGGCTGGCCCAGCTTCTATAAACCCCTGGACAACGCCGTGAGGACTCGTACCGACCGTGGCTATGGCATGGTTCGCACAGAAGCCCACTGTAGGCGATGCGGCGGCCACCTGGGCCATGTCTTTGAGGACGGCCCTCCTCCGACTGGGCTGCGCTACTGCATGAACGGCCTGTCGCTCACGTTCTCGCCCAAGCCCGCTTGAGCATCGAATTCCTGGACCCAGGTATTTCAGCTTACGCCTTCACTTTTGGATGAATGACATGAAAACTTCTGATTCTTCACGGTCTGCGCCCAGCCGTCGCAACCTGCTCCAGATCCTGGTGGGCAGCTCTGTTCTCCTAGGTGGCGGACTGCTCTGGCAAAGAAGAGCCTATTCCGCGGAAGAAGCAGTGCGCATTCCGGCCCCGGCACAAGATCTCCCCGCTGGTAGCCAAGCGCCGCAGCGTGCCATATTTGCAGGCGGCTGTTTCTGGGGTGTGCAAGGCGTGTTCCAGCATGTCAAAGGCGTGCAGCGTGCGGTATCGGGCTATAGCGGTGGTGCGGCAAGCACGGCGGCCTATGAGCAGGTCAGCCGAGGCAATACTAACCATGCCGAATCAGTAGAAGTCACATACGACCCGGCTCAGGTGAGCTACGGCACCCTGCTGCAGATATTTTTCTCGGTGGCGCATGACCCCACTCAGCTCAACCGTCAGGGGCCCGATGTCGGAACACAGTACCGTTCCGCCATCTTTGCCAGCGACGCAGCGCAGCTCAAGGTGGCCCAGGCTTACGTGGCGCAATTGAACGCAGCGCGCGTGTACCCCAAGGCCATAGTGACGCGCTTAGAAGACAAGCCCAGCTTCTACCCGGCCGAGATGTCCCACCAGGACTATATGACCGAGAATCCCCGCAATCCGTATATCGCCATCAATGATCTGCCCAAGGTGGACGGGCTCAAGCGTCTTTTCCCCGACCGCTACCGCAGCGAGCCGGTGCTGGTCAAGAAGCCAAGAACCTGAGTTCGGCTAGGAGCCAGGTTAACCGAAAAGATTCTCGCGTCGGAAGCCATCGGCCAAGGCCGTGTTCGCCCTGAGCCGATGCCCCGTTTATCACTACGCGGCCTCCTACGATCATCAATTGAGAACGAGCTGCGCGATGATGCCTGTGGCGATGGCTATCAGGACATAGTCGCCCCCCACCTGAACCCAGCGGTGCCCACGGGGAGGGGCGCTCAAATGGTGGCCGCGCCAATCACTGACCACGTAATGCTGAGTCCGGTAATAGGTGGGCAGCCGATCGCCCCGGTAGAAATGTCGCCCAGGACCCGCGCCTCGGCCGCGATGCGCGTGAACAGGCGGGCGGACATGAACTGCAACCGGTGGCTGATAGTGGGGGCCACGCTGCGGCCCCGCATGGCGGTCGTGCTTGTGAGCATCGCGCGACGGGAAGTGATGGCGAGACTGCTCCTTGTTCGGGCCTTTGCCGTGGCGGTCCTGAGAATAGGGTTGCGCGTTAGCCACGCCTGCACTGAGACCAAAGGCCATAGCCGTCAAAGCGATGATGCCGCGTGCGTTCATGGGAATACTCCTTTAAGGGGGTTGAAGACTCGTCGTTCTCATGCCATTCACAAGGGGTCACGGCCCATTGCTGAATGCGAACCTACGCTGGCAATCAGCTTAGATGCACCCAGGGCGTCGGCTTATGACGGGCGTGTAAAGCATCGTGAAGCCTGTAAGAACTGATTCATCGAGGCTATCTTTCGACAAGCGGAACTCGGCAGATAGCTGGAAGAACAATCTACCCCCGGACGGTGGCAAACCCGCACTCAAGGGGGCCAAAGGGTTTTCACCGATAATTGGCCCATGCATGCGCTGCGCACTTCATCCATCCTGACCCGCCTGGTATTGGCGTGGTTCATGCTGATGCTCGGCGTTGCCACAGCCTCACCTATCGTCCAGCCCAAGGCTTCGGAAATAGTCTGTGCGGCAGGCGGCGCGATGAAAGTCGTGTTCCTTGATGACGAGAACCTGGCCGCAAGCGATGTACAGCACACACTGGACTGCTCGCTTTGCTTAGGGCCCGCCTTACCGCTTCCGCCGCTGAGCGTTGTCAGAACTAGCGCTCCTGCGCCGTCTCACCTGCCCAAGCCTGAGGTCGCAGAGCCTGTTGCCGCCATTGCAGGCGCACCGCTACCCCCTCGCGGTCCGCCCGCCCTCGTCTGAGTTTTTTCGTCGGCACCGCGTCGGATAGATCGGTGCCAAAGGTCACAAGTCATGACGATCATGGCCGGGGCCTTGCCAACGAAGACTCATTTATTTGAGCCTCAGCTGCAAAAAAAGCCGGCCTGCTGTGTGGATCAGTCATTTGATCTGTGCTGCATTCAAGGACCGACCAATTGAATGCTCTGCGATTTCGCCGCGACCGTTGGCGGCTTCAGCCATCAAGCAAGCTATCGACAAATCTCGCGACGCGTTAAATCTATCCAGCCGCTGCTGGATAACTCAGGTTCGCGATGGGCTTGCAATTACCCTCTGACCCAATTCACTCAAAGACATCCACATGAAAATCTCAATCGCATCCATCGTCATCGCCGCCTCGTTTTTCGCATCCGCTGCCCACGCACAAGTGACCGTGACCAATGCCTGGGTCAGGGCGACTGTGCCGCAGCAAAAGGCGACCGGCGCGTTCATGCAGATCCAGGCTGCTCAAGACAGCAAACTGGTGTCTGCAAGCTCGCCACTGACACCCGTAGTAGAAGTGCATGAAATGGCCATGCAAGAAAATGTCATGAAGATGCGACATATCCCCGCCCTCGATCTGCCTGCTGGCAAAGCGGTGGAGCTAAAACCAGGCGGTCATCACGTCATGCTGATGGACCTCAAACAGCAAGTCAAAGAAGGCGAGTCCGTGCCGCTGACCCTGGTGTTCGAAGGCCGCGACGGAAAACGCGAAACCGTACAAGTTTCAGCGCCCGTGCGTGCTCTGAACGCCGCCGCACAGCCAAAACACGGCGCAGGAAAACACTGAACGCCAGACCAAGCACGTGTCTACGATCAAAGCCTGAAACGAACCAGGACGAACCAGGCGTAAAGTCCTGGTTCACCGCCTGCTTAGCCACTCGCATCCACTCTATGCCTACCTATACCGTGACCCGCCGCGCCGCAACTTTTGCCGCCTCGGTGCTGCTCGTGCTGCTCACCACCGCAGCCCACGCGCACGATTTTCGCGCAGGTGATCTGGTAATCGATCACCCTTATGCCACGCCATCTCTGCCTGGGATCAAGAACGGCGCCGCCTACTTCCGAGGCATTCGCAACGCGGGGGGCACATCTGACCGCTTGCTTGGCGCACGCACCGACGTGGCGACCAGGGTGGAGCTGCACTCCATGCGCACTGAAAACGACGTGATGCGGATGCGCGAAGTACCAGCCATTGAGCTGCCCGCTGGAAAGAGCATTCAGCTCCGTCACGGACAGAAGCAGCACTTGATGCTCGTAGACCTGAAAAAACCCCTTGTGGTGGGCGAACGCTTCGATCTGACTCTTGTGTTCGAAAAAGCCGGCGAGAAAACCGTGAAGGTCTGGGTTCAACAGCCCAGAGAGGCCAACAACGGACACCACCAACACTGAATACCCTTCCCCTCGGCTCTCACTTAGCCCTGAGCCAAGCGGTGAATCATCAGCGTTCCGAATCGGCACCGCCCTTCAGAAAAAAGGTCTCTGCCAATAGCTAACCTACGGCGATCGTGGGGAAATTCACGCGCAGCAGCTTCCTGAACCTCGTGCACGCCATATGCGATGGCGCAGGACATTCCGCAACGTGTCTAAGCAGTTTGCTGAGTGTCGTCAGGCGCAGGATCTGGGCATCCAGTTCATCTGCGCGTTGATGCAGGGTGGGTCTTGGCAAGTTGGGCCGCCGTTCCTTGTCGAACATTCCCCTTATCTCATCCAGGGAAAAGCCAGCTGCCTTGCCCAATGAGATCAACGAGAGTTGAACCAACGCGTCCTCGTGGTATTGCCTACGCAGCCCAATTCTGCTGACAGACTGTATCAATCCCACTTCCTCGTAATAACGAAGCGTAGACACAGGAATTCCCGCTGTTTTTGAAAGTACCCCTATATCTACAAGGCTCATGCTTGACCTCAAGTTGACTTGAGGTTGCATAGTAGGCGTTCATTCCAGATCTAGCAAGGAAACGCCCATGAAGACTGAAGGCTTTAACCCTGAGCAGAGGCTCGTCATGGCCGCTTTAGCGGGATCCATCCTCCTTGCCTCCCTAGGCATCAGCATAGCGACAGTGGCACTGCCCACGCTCGCGCGAGCCTTCTCTGCGGAGGTTCAGCAGGTTCAATGGGTCATGCTGGCTTACCTTCTCGCTGTGACGGTGGCTATTGTCTCAGCCGGACGCCTGGGCGATATTTACGGGAATCGGCGCGTGCTCCTAGCCGGTCTGGCCCTGTTTACCTCGGCGTCAGCCGCCTGCACGCTGGCTCCCAGTTTGGATTGGTTGATTGCCGGGCGAGTGGCCCAAGGGCTAGGCGCTGCCACCCTGCTGTCGTTGCCCATGGCCATGGCCAAAGGGCTGATACCAAAGGAACGCTTAGGTACCGTCATGGGCCTGTTGGGAAGTACGTCCGCGATCGGCACGGCGATGGGTCCCTCGCTAGGCGGCCTCTTGATCGGAAAATTAGGTTGGCAAGCCGCTTTTGCCTTGTTGACCTTGCTCGCTGCAGCTATGTGGATGCTGGTCTCGATTGCAGTGCCGAAGCCAAGGGCGCGACAGATCACGAGCACTTATATGGATTGGTCAGGCAATTTCTGGCTGGCCGTGACATTGATTTTTTTCTCGCTAGCGGCAGCTGGCGAGAAAGTAGTCCTGAACATTGCTCCAATTTGGTCGCTTATGTGCGCAGCCATCGCGTTACTTTTTTTTGTACGCGCAGAGCTTGCGTCAGATCGGCCATTGGTTCCCGTGAGCTCTCTGCGAGACCGAAGCATCTCTACGTCCTTGTTGATGAACCTGCTGGTTGGCGCCATCATGATGGCTACATTGGTCGTGGGACCCTTTTTCCTTTCTTTCGGAATAGGTCTGACCGAAGCGCAAACTGGCCTGGTCATGGCAGCCGGTCCTGTTGCAGCTGCGCTTTCCGGAGTTCCGGCCGGACGTTTTACGGATAAATTCGGGGCGGACCGCTCCTTGCTGGCAGGCCTCGCGCTCTCCACTGCGGGGCTTTGCTGCTTCGCAGTGTTGCCTGGTCTGTATCAGATTCCGGGTTATGTGATTGCCCTGGCATTGATGACACCCGGATTTCAGCTCTTTCTGGCAGCCAACAGCTCGGCCGTCATGCTGCGCGCGGCAGATGAGCACAAAGGCATGATCTCGGGACTATTGGGTCTGTCACGCAATCTAGGCTTCATGGCTGGCGCCTCTCTGCTGCCGCTGCTTTTTACATCCGTGTTGGGCGGCGATGGCGTTGCACACAGTTCACCTCAAGCTATAACCGATGCCTTCTCGTGGACGTTTTTCTCGGCAGCGGGTTTATGCGCTTTAGCCATTCTTCTTGCCTTGACTGCCACGAGACCCCTTACCGCTCCCGTTCGCACTTAAGCTGAGTTCAACGGGCTCTGCAACGTGATACGGCACGGACGAAGAAACTACCCGATCGGCGTGTTCTTCGAGTGAATTGAGAAACACAGACAAATGCGCATCCAGTTCAGCCAAGAGCCCGGCAGGCAGCGATTTCAGGATCGACCGCTCCCGTTCCAAGTGAACTTCGACCGCACGATTGACCATCTCCAGACCCTTTGCGCTCAACTTCACCAGCATGCTGCGCGCATCGTTTTCATTGGGAACACGCTCGATGAGGCCAGAACCCTCCAGACGCTTAAGACGGTGGGTCATCGTGCCAGAGGTCACCATCAGCGATGAGAACAACTCGGTGGGGCTCAAGCGGTAGGGCTCACCGGCACGCCTGAGCGAGGCCAGCACATCGAACTCCCAGATGCTCATGCCGAACTGTGAGAAATTTTCATTCAGGCTCTGATCAAGCAAGGCAGCGCAACGCTTTATTCGCCCTATCGGCCCCATGGGGCTGGGGTCCAGATCAGGGCGCTCGCGAGCCCACTGCATGAGGATCACCTCCACTGCGTCTTTGGGGCGTGCCAGTAAGGGAGTCTTGGCTTTCATTTGTCTTGACTTCAAGATAAATTGCATTGAAAATCATTTTATCTTGAATTGAAGATAAATGATCATGGCGAACTCTACCTCCCCGCCCCGCTGGCACGACTTCCTGCTAACAGCGGTCGCACCTGCCATTTGGGGATCCACCTACATCGTCACCTCAGAACTCCTGCCGCCCGACCGGCCATTCACTGCCGCACTGATCCGAGTGCTGCCAGCAGGACTGCTGCTGATCCTGATCACGCGCCAAAAACCTCTATCCCAGCATTGGATTCGCCTTCTGATCTTGAGCGCACTGAACATTGGCGCGTTTCAGGCCTTGCTATTCGTGGCAGCGTACCGTCTGCCGGGCGGATTAGCCGCCGTTCTGGGGGCGGTTCAGCCGCTCATGGTCATGGCGTTGGCGTGGCTGGTTGATGGCAGGTCCCCGGCACGTACTGCCTTTATCGCCGCGCTGGCAGGTGTTGTAGGGATGGCCATGCTTTTGATCTCACCGCAGACCGTATTTGAGCCCGTGGGGATCTTCGCGGCTTTACTGGGCGCAGCTTGCACGGCAACAGGCGTCTGGCTGACCCGCCGCTGGCAGCTCCCACTGCCAGTGCTGGCCCTTACCGGCTGGCAGTTGTTTCTTGGCGGTTTGATGCTCGCGCCACTGGCACTTCTGGTCGATGCACCCCTGCCCCCGCTAACCACTCCGCAGTTCGCAGGATATGCGTACCTATGCCTCGCTGGCGCACTGCTGTCCTACGTACTGTGGTTCCGAGGGATTGAGCGACTGTCCTCGGTGGCAGTGACATCTTTAGCCTTGTTGAGTCCTCTCACAGCCGTCATGTTGGGTTGGGTGTTCTTGGCCCAGTCCATCACCGGGATGGCTTTCGCAGGGTTGGCGATCGCGTTGGTCAGTGTCCTTGTAGTTCAGTGGTCGGCGGCGGCGTCCCGCTAGAAATTAGCCTGCAGGGTGTTCTCGCGGTATCCAAGTCCGGACTTCTGATTACGCGGGCACAACCGACGTTGCCGCAGCGCGAGCCCTTGCCGCATGGAGCTTCCTGTAGCTATCCATCAAACGGTGATGCCTGTCCAGGCCTTCCAATTTCAAACTGGTTGGTGTCAAGCCAAAGAATCGAACACTGCCATCGACCGAGCCCAAGACGGCGTCCATACGTTCGTCGCCAAACATCCGCCGAAAGTTGACCTCGTAGTCTTCGATTTCTAGCTCGTCATCCAACACGATTTCCAGAACGGCATTCAAGGCTTGATAAAACAAGCCACGATCGACCGTGTTGTCGTTGTATTGCAGAAACGCCCCTACGAGCTCCTGCGCTTCTTCATACCGCTGCAGCGCAAGTTGAATCAGCAGTTTCACTTCGAGAACGGTCAACTGGCCCCAGACGGTGTTCTCGTCAAACTCGATGCCAATCAGCGAGGCGACATCACCGTACTCATCCAGTTCGTTGTTCTCAAGCCGATCAAGCAGTGATTCAAGGCTGGAATCGTCCAACTGATGCAGATTCAGAATGTCGGCGCGAAACAGCAAGGCCTTGTTGGTGTTGTCCCAGACCAGATCTTCCACCGGATAGACCTCCGAGTAGCCCGGCACCAGGATCCGGCAGGCCGTGGCACCCAACTGGTCATAGACCGCGATGTAAGCCTGCTTGCCCATTTCTTCCAGAATTGCGAACAGGCCGGCCGCTTCGTCCGCGTTGGAATGCTCGCCCTTTCCAGAGAAATCCCACTCTACAAAGTCATAGTCAGATTTGGCGCTGAAGAACCGCCAGGAGACGATGCCGCTGGAGTCAATGAAGTGCTCCACGAAGTTGTTGGGCTCCGTTACGGCATTGCTGTTGAAGGTAGGCCGGGGCAAGTCGTTCAAGCCCTCAAAACTGCGACCTTGCAGCAACTCAGTCAAACTCCGCTCCAGTGCCACCTGCAGGCTGGGATGTGCTCCGAATGAGGCAAACACGCCGCCTGTACGCGGGTTCATCAAGGTGACGCACATCACGGGGTATTTCCCACCCAGCGACGCATCTTTCACCAGAACGGGGAACCCCTGCTCTTCCAAGCCCTTGATGCCCGCCAAGATGCCGGGAAACTTGGCCAGCACATCTGCGGGCACATCGGGCAGCGCAATCTCAGAGTTCAAGATCTCGCGCTTGACGGCTCGCTCAAAGATCTCGGACAAGCACTGCACCTGAGCCTCAGCCAAGGTGTTGCCTGCGCTCATGCCATTGCTGACGTAGAGGTTCTCCACCAGGTTAGAGGGAAAGTAAACGGTTTCACCATCGGAATGGCGTGTGAAAGGCAGCGAACAGATGCCGCGCTCTACGTAGCCTGAATTGGTGTCATGCAGATGCGAAGCTTGCAACTCGCCGTCTGCGTTGAAGATCTCCAGGCAATATTCGTCAAGAATTTCTGCAGGTAGTGCATCGTCCGGGCCCGGTTTGAACCAGCGCTCATTCGGGTAATGAACGAAATCCGCCTGGGCAAGCTCTTCACCCCAAAACTGACCTGCATAGAAGTGGTTGCAACTCAGGCGTTCAATGTATTCGCCCAAGGCGGATGCCAACGCGCTTTCCTTGGTCGATCCCTTGCCATTGGTAAAGCACATGGGAGAGTGCGCGTCGCGAATATGCAGCGACCACACGTTGGGAATGATGTTGCGCCAGGAGGCGATCTCAATCTTGATGCCCAACTCTGCCAGTACCCCTGACATATTGGCAATGGTCTGCTCCAGGGGCAGATCCTTACCCGCGATGAAGGTGCTGGCGTCAGAGGCCGGGTTGAGCGTGAGCAGCGCCTGGGCATCGGCATCCAGGTTTTGTACTTCTTCGATGACAAACTGAGGGCCCGCCTGCACGACCTTCTTCACCGTGCAACGCTCAATGGAACGCAAAATGCCTTGCCGGTCTTTGGCGGAGATGTCTTCCGGCAGCTCTACCTGGATCTTGAAGATCTGTTGATACCTGTCTTCAGGATCGACAATATTGTTCTGCGACAGGCGAATATTTTCGGTAGGGATATTTCTGGTCGAACAATAGAGCTTTACAAAATAAGCGGCGCACAGCGCCGATGAGGCCAGAAAATAATCAAACGGGCCAGGTGCCGAGCCATCGCCCTTGTAACGAATGGGCTGATCGGCCACGACCGTGAAATCATCAAACTTGGCTTCCAGCCGGAGCTTGTCGAGAAAATTGACCTTGATTTCCATGAAAAAATTCCAAGCGATGTCTAGTTAATTCCCCCAGGATTGTCCTGGAGACTCAATACAATTTTTCTCATCAGAAAGTGACCTTCCTGTGAGCACCCAACGCTCAATGCAGCGAAGGGCTTTCCATGTCTCATGCCCGCATACCAATCCATATGACCGCCTCCGTAGATGCCGAGACTATGGGTGATAGAACCCTTGGCCAGAATTGACCAGTTGCAATATGGGAAGCAGACTGATCGTGGTGCTGTCGCTCTTCCCTCACAATTGACTCGATGGCCTTGACCGCAGCTTCATCTTTCCCACTTAACTGATTGAGTTGCTGCTCAAGGTGACGAAGAACCACTCGCTCAACTGCTACCGTAGTGGCGGCAATGGCTTTGCGGCCAAAGGCTCCTGTGACCAACCCGAGCGTGAAGCCGCCAATGCCGCAAAGCAAGTAGCTGCGGCAACGAGGACGGTGGCGGCGCTGAAGTTCCGCCCAGAATACTGCACGGTGCCTCTCTTCGTGTGACTTGAATTCGCGCAACTCTGCAACCATCGTCGGCGCAGTGATTCGGGCAAAGAAAATCTGCCCCGCGTAGATATTTACAGCCCCATTTTCGCCTGCATGGTTGACTTTGAGAACGCGTGAGGCGAACTCGTGAACTTCGCTGGCTGGGATAGTGGACTCCATGAGGCCTGATGTTCGACTTGAGCGGCGGCAAGCAAGCCAGGCGTGCTGGAAGACTCCCGCTCGATGAAGGAATTAAAGAACTATATCGTCGACACGTTACGGACGCCGGCTTGAGTGGCTCGCCATCATTTGGCGAACCCAAACCGAACCAGCGCCAGAAAAAAGGCAAACAGAAATCCGTAGCTGAACCGATCGATACGCAGCACCGCCTGCCCTCGTTTTGCCCGCCACGCACCCATGACGCACATAAGCAGCCCCACGGCGACCGGCGTAATCACAAGATTGAGCAGGCGCCAAGTCTCGCCAACCACGAAATGTGATGGAAACAACGCAATACTTATTCCGCCCGCAGCCGCTCCGAACAACACATAACCGAAAGCAGCCAGCCATGGGTTGGGTGGTTTGCGAAACGGCTCAGCCAAGGAGTGAAGCCCAAGTTCGAAAAGCGCTTCACCAACCGCCTGAATAAGTATTTCCCCGAGGATTTGAAAGATGAACTCGAACATAGTTGTGTGTACGCGTAATACATCAAAGGCAGAGCTCAGCAATGACGGGTGGAAGTTCTAGACACGGTCAATACGCCGATCGAGACTGGCAAAGATTCGCATGTAGTTCATACAGATTCTTAATAGCCAGGTTTACTCGTGAAAGCAGATCGTCTACAACGCTACTTTGGGTGCTCGATCTTGATGGCGCGGTCGAACTCAACAGCCATCTCGGTGCGATGAAAGGTTTTTAGGATCATGGTCTCGACCACGGCGGCTAGCGGAAGTCCGGTCTCTGCACTGAAATAGGTTGTGATAGCCAGCTCGCGTGGAATGATATCTTCGATTGGGATATCGTAGCTATAAGAGCGCACCTTCAAGCCACTGTTGACGGACTCGCCATGGCAAACGAGGCTGTTGCGCTTGGGTGCGTTGAAGTACGTCCCGTACAGGCCACTGCCGATTAACTTCTGCACCTCGGCGGCCGGAATAGATTTCCAGGTGCCCTTCTCTTTCGTCCATCCTCTCTTACCGATGTAGATCGCTTCCGTGTCGCCGAGCGGCGACTTGTCGTTCAAATGAACTGCGTCGGGTGGAGCGAATTCATAAGTCTGGATAGTTGGCTTCTCGACATATTTCTTGCCGTCGAGTTCGTTCGTGACCTGGTTGCGCATGATTAGCCGATAGGGTCCTGCATCAACCTTAGCTTTGTTCGCCTTCGTAAACTCGCTGACGCAATCGGCATAGACACCACCGGGCGTCAACAGCAAAACCGAAATGGCCGAGGCCGCAAAGAATCTCATTTCACAATCCTTGAAAATTGCCATCCCACATAAGCGGCCTTATTAGTCTTCCCAGGGTTACAGCACAGCCCGCCACTCACCAACAAGCATATTTGTGGATGGTGGAGATTTTTGTGTGGGCCCGGTGACAAAGGGAGCCCCAAACGCATCCATATCGGTCAGTGAATGAAATTGCTCTCCTGTGCGCGTGCAGGGCGCAAGCGGGCTCCATACGCGTCGCGTCTGCGCTTTGAGAACTGACGGAATTTCTGTGCTGAGTGATGTAAAAGCCTGCTCCATCTTCAACTCTGCACTCGGCACATCACAAGCGATAGCGACTAGAACGCTGTATGCAAATTGGCAGTCCTCCCGCTTCAAGCCTCGTTCTGAACCAGTTTCATTGACAACCGCCATGAAACCGTCTGGTGGGCAATCTGCGCACTTGCCCGGTCCAGGTGACCAAGCCGAGAAGCTGTAGAAATCCCAATGGCCGGACTCCACCCCTGTGTCGGGCGAACCGTGCGTCCATTTGCGATGGGCCTTCTCATTCCAGCCAATAGGCCCGAAACGCACATAGGCCTGGTTGGGCGAGCCGGATTGACGCATGTCGGTCTGCAACATCCGCAGGGACGTGCGCCCGCGCTCTGACGAGAGAAGCGGCGTCAGGCTGGGAACCAACCGTTGCCAGATGGAATAGTCCCACAGCGCCGGCGCGTCTGGCGCCGCAAGGAGAACACGCACATCATATAAACGAGAGGAATACAAAATCGCTTAATCCTTCTTAGCTATGCGGCTGCAAAACATGGCGGAAAATCAACACCACAAGCCCCTGATGAAGGTTAACCTGGAGCCAAGTGCGAGCTTCACTGTTCAAACTTGAGGCTTTCAACAACCGCCAAGGCTTTCTTCAGAATCGCGCCATCTTTGTCATTCGAATAGAGCGTGAACAGCACGACCCCTTGTCCCTGCAAGCGCACGCCCTGGGTAAACAGCTTGAACTCGCCGGGCTTCGGGGCCTTATCAGTCAGGCGCGCATAAACACCATCATGCTGACGCACAAAACGAAAAACGCTTGCCTTACCTTCGAGCGACTGCGGTGCCGCACTAGCCATGTTGCTCTGGATGTAGCGCTCCAGATCCTTGTCGACCAGCGCCCCTATCTCCATGTGAGCGAGATCATTGACCAGGATTTCGAAATCGAACTCGCCGTCTGTGGAGGGCTGAAAGCGATAAAAGGTGGTTCCAAAATTGATGCTATGACGCTCGACAGGTTTCCAGTCTCTAGGCGCCATCAGACTGACTTTACCGACATTCTTGTTCGTGAACGAGCGCAATTCCTCGCTTCCAGCGCCGTGCGCAATGCTGGAAAACAGGCAAAGGAGGACGCAAGAGAACAGTTTTCGCATCAAATAAGCACTGGCCATGGCGTAGTATTTTCCAAATTCCCGTTCTTTTTTTGTTCTGCTGCCAGTTCAATGGACGTTTTTGCCAACATTTCCCGGCAGGCCATTTTTGCTAACGCAAAAAGACCACTCAAAAAAAAGTCCTGGGCCAGCTCCTCGAAAGAAGCCGCCAGGACTTGGCGATCGCTGTCGTGATTGAGCGCGACGATTTCGCCTACAGGGTTGATGAAGATTGGGGCTCCGCTACCGGTTCTGGCCCCTGGAGTCCGTAGACTCTTAGCAGAATCACTGCTCATAGCATGAGCCACTATTTGGAAGCTCAAAGGGCTGACAATAGGCGGTAAGGACGCACCGAGATCGAATTTTCAATAGGCGCAGATGTGGGTAGCCAGTTGGGTAGCCAGCGCTACAGCAACCCGATTTATAAAACGTAAGTTATTGATAAATATACAATTTATACAAACAATGAAGATTACCACCTGAAGTATGCATTGGTGTTTCATGCGATCTCACAAATTCTCAGAAGGAACGAAAATATCAATAACGACAATGACTTATCGTCCATCTATGTCTCAAGCGATCTAAGGGTTTTTCTTGACAGCGCGACCATTTGGGGGCCTCATTGGGGGCCTCGCCAATCAAAAGGCCCCCAATGCTCACTACCGTCAAGATCAAGACAGCCAAACCCCAGGAGCGCTCCTACAAGCTTGCGGATAGCGGCGGGCTCTACCTGCTCGTCCAGCCCAATGGCTCGAAGCTGTGGCGCTACAAGTTCCGCATCAACGGCGTCGAAGGTAAACGCGCACTGGGCGCCTTTCCGGAAGTCAGCTTGGCGGATGCACGTGGCCTCCATGCAGAGGCACGGCTGTTGGTAGCCCAAGGCACCACCCCCTTGCAGGCACAGCAAGACAAGGAGATCGCACAAGCGCAAGAGCAGTTGGAACGAGTCAAAGGAACGTTCTCTGCCATCGTGTCGGACTGGAATACAGCGACGTCGGCAGACCTGCGAGCGTCTACGGTGAAGCAGCGCAACCGCGAGATCGACAATGACTTGCTGCCGACACTGAAGAATCGAGCGATCGGCAGCATCACGCGGCTCGAACTGACCGCGCAGTTGAAGGTGGTTGAGCAACGCGCGCCGGAGGTCGCACGCAACCTGCGCAATCACTTGTGGGGCATCTTCGAGTACGCCATCGATTCGGGACTGATCGAGAACAATCCGGTGCCACCCGTGCGCGTGATGAAGAAGCGCACCCAGACCAACCACCCTGCCCTGTCCGAAAAGCAGATCGGTGCCTTTCTGCGGACGCTGGATGGCAGCGGCAGGATTAACGAGGAAACGCGCATCGCGATGCTGCTGGTGCTTCTGACCGCCTGCCGCAAAGCCGAAGTCATCGAGGGCCAATGGGATGAAGTGAATCTGGAAGGCGCGCAATGGGAGATTCCTGCCGAGCGAATGAAGGCCAAGCGCGCCCATTGGATACCGCTGTCTACACAGGCAGTTGCGCTGCTCACACGTTTGCGGGAGCTTGTGCCCGCAAACAGGGAACACCTGTTCCCCAACCGCGTGGACCCGCGTCGGCCAATGGCCAATCGCAGCCTGAACGCCTTGATGGAGCGACTGGGCTTCAGCGGGGAAGGAACGCCGCACGGCATGCGAGCGTCGTTCAGCACCCACTTCAACAGCCTCGGCGGCAACATCGACGTGATCGAACACTGCCTCGCGCACGTGCCAGCGAATGCCGTGCGTGCGGCCTACAACCGCCACGCCTACCAAGATGAGCGGCGCGCGATGCTTCAACAATGGGCGAACCGTCTGGACCAACTGCGCAGGGAATGCGTCCCCACCGAACATGAATGCGGCTCAGCCGCTCCCTTGAATCCCACGAACACGACCGAATCCAAGCCGCGCCACACCCGCACTCGTTCTGCGAGAGCCGTTGCGCGCCCAAGCGTCAAAGCCGTATCGTTGCCGGCCACGGTCGTAGCCTAGTCACGTCGGCGCTCCCCGCAAAAAACAAATCCAATGAAGACCAAACCACTTATCCCGCTGCTCGACTATCTGCGCATTCATGCGGTCATCAGGTCAGTCCTGGACAGCGTCGATGCGCATACAGCCCACGCTTGCATGTTCTTCAGCATCGCGGGCGCTGCCATCCTGCGCGAGTTCTACAAGAAGGATGCCGTGCAGCTCGCCGGTGCTGCACTCTTCCTCGTCAACGAACAACAGCGGAATGTCATCTCTTTCGCCACATTGACAGAAGGACAGGTTCAAAGCTCGGACACGTCGTTTCACGCGTGGATACAGTGCGATGAATATGTGATCGATTTCATGGCGCCGATGTTCCCGGAAGCCTGTACGTCCGCCGGCCACCCGTTCATTGCACCGCGGCGCATGTTTCAGAAGAAGTGGGCCGACATGGCTCCCAGCCATGAGCATCTGGATCAAGAAGGTGATTTCCACCTGGTGCCAAATCCCGAACTGACCGTCAACCTCCGGCAATCGTTTCCGAAGAAGCCTGCCGGGGCAGATCTCGTCAACGTCTGCCTGCACTGGTACCGGAGACCACCGAAATCGATTCTTCCCGAGTTGCGGATGCAAAACGACTTGGGGGAAGTGACTCGGATCAAATTGAACAACAGCGCGGTTTCAGGCGCTTGGTGAATTCACTCCGTGGCTCACATCAATCCCTTTAGTTCGCAGCACATGGAGGCAGCTTGCCGGGTGCTTGCAGACACCGAACGAGGTCTGACGGGCGCGCAGATCGAGCGACTGCTGCAGGAAATCAAAATCGCCGATGTGTCGCCTGGCATCACCAAGTGGAAGCGCCTTTTCAACGCGCTCGCGGAAGCACAAAACCAGCACCAAATCGGCAATCACTTGATCTTGCTGATCAACCTTGCCATGAACCCAGTCAACTACGCGCGCGACCCGGGCGCTTTCCGATGGCGGCGCGATGAGCTGAACGTGGTGCTTGCCTTCTCGGGTTTCTTCGTGCGCGATGATGGCCGTGTGGGCTATGCCGACAAGGCCACGACCCTGGACGCAGCGCGTGCCCGCGCCGGTCGGCTGAAAGCAGCGCTGGAAAACCGCAACGTCCATGCCGAAGTGCTCAACTACTGCCGCGCCGAACTGCTGGATGAAAACTACTTCCATGCCGTCTTCGAGTCAACCAAAGGCGTCGCCGAGCGCATCCGCTCCATGTCGGGCCTGACCATGGATGGCGCCGAGTTAGTGAACCGGGCGTTTTCGACGCAAAACCCGATCCTGGTTCTTGGCTCACTGGTCACCGAGTCCGAAAGGAGCGAGCAGAAAGGCTTCGCCCATCTGCTGGTGGGCCTCTTCGGCGCCGTGCGCAATCCACTCGCCCATGCCCCCAAGACAAACTGGCCGATGTCCGAACAGGATGCTCTAGACATCCTGACGCTGGTATCACTCATTCACCGCAAGCTGGATCGCACGCTGAAAGCGAATACCGCGGCGTTGTAGCGGCTCCCCGTGTCCTCAGAGGATGAGGGTACCTCAAGGCGCAGCGACTGCCGCTGGCACTGCGACGACTGGCCCCGCCCTGCGCTTCTTGGACGTCTCCCCGCTGCGCTTGTCGATCTGGGCGCGCCATGCCTCCAACGCCAGGATGTCGGCGAGCAACTCGTCCGGCTCGGGAACGGCGACGCCGCCTATCAGCGCCTTGTCATGTGCGTAGTTCGAGCACTTGGTCATCCCGGCATTCACTTGGGCATAGTCATCGTCTTCGACACTGACGCCGGCGAGCCGCTGCGTTTCCACCCCCTTGCGGAAGCGCAGGATGACCTCGCGCAGCAGCACTTCCTCGACGGCACGCTCCCAAGTCATGCGCAATCGGAAGTAGGCATCGACGGTCTGTTTTCGATGCTCTTGCTCTTCGCCATCCTTGTGCAGTTTGGCTATGGACTGGTGCTGGGCCTTCAAGGCACCGATCCGCTTGCTCGCGTTCTTGCCCTCAAACGGCAGGTCTGGATCGGCAATCCCGAAACCCTCGGCGCGCCGGGTCAAGCTCTGCGTGGTAATCGCCACGCCGGCCTGCTTGGTCTCTTCCGCCAGCAGGCCCAGAAAATAGATGTCATGGGTGAACACGATGACCTGGCGCTGCGCCGCCTCGGCGGCCAGGCGTTTCGCCACGCGTTCGCGGCGCCGATGGTCGAGCGACGACACGGGGTCGTCGAACACGATGCCGCCCTTGCTGCCACTCAACCCGACTTCGGCGAGGAAGGAGCCGATGGCGACGGCGCGCTGCTCGCCCTCGCTCAGGATATCGCCAGGACTGCGGCTCTGCGGAAGTTCCAGCTTCAGCTTGTGCAAGGCCTTGCCTCTGTCGGAGCGGCTTTGCAGCGACACGCGCAGCGTACCGACGCCCAGCGCCTTGAATTCGCGGTTGAGCGCTTCGGCCAATTCCTTGGAAACGACCTTTTCGGCCAACTCCGCTGCTTTCAGCGAAATGGCGTTGGTCTTGACGGCCGACAGGCACTTCGCAAGCTTGGCCTGGTGGCCAAGCCGGGTCACGGCTGTGACGACTGCGTCTTTCACTTGGCTCAGGCGCACGCGCGCATCGAGTTCGCCAAACTGCTTTTGCAGCGCGGCCCGAGCCTTTTCATCCGATGCCTTCTCCAGAGTCTCGGCCTCGGCGTTGAGCTTGTTGGCCAGTGCCTGCAGTCGCGCCGCCGGACTCACCAAGGCCTGATCGATGCCGTCCCACTGGTGTGAGATCACCGCAGCCTTGATGGCTCCCTGACGAGCGGCCAGGGCCGGCTCGAACGCTTTGGCATCTGCAGCGAGTTGGGTGTCCAGGACCTCGATCTCGCCATGGGTCACCTCGTCGAGATTCAACGCCAAGTTGTGCGCAATGAAGGGCTTGTACTCGGCGTACAGGGCGACGCGGCGCGCTTGGGAGGTTTTCTCCGCTTCCTGCTGGATGAAGGCCTCGAAGCGTTGCAAGCGGGCGGCACCTTCGGCGAGAGGCTGCTGGCACAGAGGACAAGGCGCATCCACGCCCAGTTCGGGGAATGCCTTGTCCGGGTGGGATTCGGCCGCGAATTTGCGGGCGGCATCGAACAACTCGCGCCATGCCTCGCCTCCGGTGCCCGGCAGCAGGTTCTCGCCCTCCTTAAATTGCTTGGCCGCCAACGCGGCCGAAACTTGGGCCGTCCGATAGGCGTCCGCCAGACCCCGCAGTTTGGCGACCACGGCCTGATCCACCAGCGCGCCCTTGTTGGTGGCGTTCGCCGCGATGGCGGCGACACGGCGGGCGCGCAGGCACAATTGAGTGGCTTTTTCCTTGGGGTTGTTCTCTTTCAAACCCTTGTCCAGCACCCCATGCTGGGCCAGTTCCTCGGGCGTCAGCGTGGCCAGCGCATCGATCTGGGCGTTGGTTGTCTTGGCGGACAGTGATGTGATCAGCTTGCCGACGAGCGTATCGCCCTGCAGCGGGGCGAACGCCGTGAGGTCGGCGGCGGACTGCGCATGCTCCGTCTCGATCAAGGTCTTCAACTGCTTGCAGACCTTCGCCAGTCCCTCGAAAACATCGAGCCCATAGGGCACATAGGAAAAGTCGTCCTCACTGTCGAGATAGGCCCGCGCGCAGCGCGAGTCGAAGATCGCGAACGATGACAGCGCGGCGGGAGCCGCCTTTCCGTGAGTCCATTGCACATCCTGCGCGACGCCATCCACTGCGATCTCGAAGGCGGCTTCGGCCATTCCGGCCTTGCCTGTGGGGAGGTGGGCGTTCGGGTGGATCGCCTCCATCTGATCTCGGGCGCGGCAAGCGCGCTTGAGCACGCGCGAATATCCCGATTTGCCCGAGCCGTTGTCGCCGTAAATGACCGTCATTCCGGCAGCACTGAACGGCAGGTGCTGGTTCTCGGCAATCGCATTGACGTGCCGCAGGTTCTTCATGGCCCGCAGTTCGACGTGCGTCGTCACCTTGACCGGCGCAGGAATCTGGTCGGCCGTGAGGGGTTTGGGCTTACGGTCCTTCGGATCGGAAATGCCATGTGCCACCTTGAGCAACGCGTACAGATCATCCAGGTCTTCGGTCGTCAGCGTCGGTTTGGCCAGCAAGCGTGCCACGGCGTCGCTTTGCCATGGGGACAGTCCTTGGGTCCAGCCCAGTATTTCCTGCAGTATCGACATTGGGTCTCCTCCATTTTTCGCTGTCGCTTTCGCTTTCCCTCTCGGGCTGACTCAGCATCTGAACGCCGGGTTTATTCACAGCAACATTCTCTGTTGCAAACAGAAACATTATGGCGTCCCGGCGCGATAGCGCCGTCGGGCTCGCGGGCGTTGCCCCACGCCTCGTGTCGAGTCGCGGCCGTTCGGCTTTGATCTCTGACGCCTCCGGCCTTCTCTTCGTTCACGGCCTGCGCGCTGGGCTTGCCCTGGGATAGTGCAGTGAAGTGGTGGGGTTGACTTGCTGTTCCCTTCAACGTACCACGCTGTTCTCGCTGTCAAGGTCTTCGCGCATTGCATGCGCTTGCGTCCTCGCGGCCGTCTGCGAACCCTGACACCTGCGCTGCAGCGTGTTGGGGCCGGTCTCGGGCAATTCCGCCCGCTACAGACCGGAGCAGACCATGCCGCAGCTTTCTCTTTCCATCGAATCGTCCCTTCTCGTTCGCGATGTCGCGGGTGAGTACCGTCCGGCGAACGCCGACGAGGTGCTGCAGGCCGCACAGCGGCTGCTGGGTGCGCAACTGCGCGGGCGTGAGGTGCTGACTTCGCCACAGGCGGTGCGGGACTTCCTGCGGGTCAAGCTGGGTGCGCTGGAGCACGAGGTGTTCGCGGTGCTGATGCTCGATGCGCAGAACCGCCTGATCGAATATGTCGAGTTGTTCCGGGGCACGGTGAATCAAGCATCTGTCTATCCGCGCGAGGTTGTCAAAGAGTCGCTGGCGCTCAATGCCGCAGCGGCGATTTTTTGCCATAACCATCCCTCGGGCGTCGCGGAGCCGTCGCGGGCCGACGAGGTGCTCACCTCCACGCTGAAGACAGCGCTGAGTCTGGTAGATGTCCGGGTGCTGGATCACCTGATCGTCGCGGGCAACGACGTGATGAGCTTCGCCGAGCGCGGGCTGCTGTGACGCAAGGGGCCGACGGCCCTTTGCTGTTTTTTCATGAGCATGTGCATGAACTGCTGCGCCACATGCATCCGCATGTACCCGACACGCACCATCGACACGAGCACTGACGCTCAATCAGCCCAGCCTTGATCGTGCCCTATCAAGGCGCGGGGCGGGCGTCGGTGCGCGCTCAGTCGCGCGTCACGGTCGCCACGTAGATTTCCGTGACCAGCCAGCCTATCAGGGCGGCTGCACCGATCGCCAGGATCACTGAAGCGGCGACCCCTGCAAGGTGCCCGCGCGCACGGTCCGCCAAAGAACTGCCTGTAAATAGCCTCACGTCAGAGGGTCATCTGCGGCGGCCAGTTGTGCGTCTCGGCTTGGCCTTCTCGGCACCAGGCAAAGAGCGCGTCGTACATCACCAGGCCGTGGCGCAGCATCTCGTGGTCGTCCGAAAACACACGCGACAGGCCGAGCGAGATCGCGTAGAGACCGGCCGACTGCGGCGCGAGATCCAGACGCGAGGTGTCGGCGCCGCGCACGATGTCGGCCAGCTGAGTGAGGGCCGGATCGTCGAGGCAGAACTTCGCCAGGAAGGCATCGAAGCTGCACAGCTCGCGGACGTGGCTCATCTCTACGCCGGGGACGTCGTAGGGCGTGGCACCGGTCTCGGCCGCCACGTCCAGCACGTCCGATGCTGGCACATAGAGGAACTCTGCGTCGCGGTCGATGAACCGCAGGATCAACCAGGGGCAGGCAATGCGGTCGATCTTCGGACGTTCGCGGGTGACCCATTTCATAGCGATACTCCTTCAGGTTGCTTTCAAGCCATCAGCGGACGCAGCAAGGTGACCGCCAGGCCGATGACGGCGCACGCACCCAGCAGCGGCATCACGCCCAGCTTGAATAGAAACAGCGCCACCGCCGCGCCCAGTGCGATCAGGGCCGACATCCAGTCGAAGGTGCCGCTGAAGCCCTGGGGCCACAACACGTGATACGCAAAGAACTGCGCTAGGTTGAGAATGACGCCCACGACGGCCGCCGTGATCGCCGACAGCGGTGCGGTGAAGCCGAGCTTGCCGTGCGTGGCCTCAATGGCCGGGCCACCCGCCAGGATGAACACGAAGGATGGCAGGAAGGTAAAGAAGGTCACCACGGCGGCAGCCAATGCACCGCCAAGGAACAAGGCGTCAGGCCCCAGCACCTGCTTGAGCCAGCCGCCGACGAAGCCCACGAAGGCCACCACCATGATCAGCGGCCCCGGGGTGGTTTCGCCCAAGGCCAGGCCATCGATCATCTGCGCACCCGAGAGCCACTGGTGGTGTTCCACCGCGCCCTGGTACACGTAGGGCAGCACCGCGTAGGCGCCACCGAAGGTCAACAGCGCGGCCTTGGTGAAGAACCAGCCCATCTGGGTCAGCGTGCCGTCCACTCCCTGTACCGCGACGAGCAAACCCATCGCGAGTGCCCACAGCCCCAACCCCGTGGCGAGAATCTTCGCTAGGTGACTGCGCGAAAAGCGCGCGTGTGCCGGCGTCGGCGTGTCGTCATCGATAAGGGCCGGGCCATAGCTTTGTTTGGCGGCGCCATGGCCGCCGCCAAGTGCGAACACGCCTGGCGACCAACGTGCACCGAAGTGGCCGATCAACGCTGCGGCCAGGACGATCACCGGGAAGGGTGTGTCGAAGGCGAAGATCGCAACGAAGGCCAACGCCGCGATGCCCCACATCCAGCCGTTCTTGAGCGCGCGGCTGCCGATGCGGTGCGCGGCATGCAGCACCAACGCCGTCACGGCGGGCTTGATGCCATAGAAGATGCCCGCCACCACCGGCACATCGCCAAAGCGCAGGTACACCCATGACAGCGCCATCAGGATGAACAGCGAGGGCAGCACGAACAAGGCACCGGCCACGATGCCGCCCCAGGTGCGATGCAGCAGCCAGCCGATGTAGGTGGCCAGCTGCTGCGCCTCGGGGCCGGGCAGCAGCATGCAGTAGTTCAGCGCGTGCAGAAAGCGTTGCTCGCTGATCCAGCGGCGGCGCTCCACCAGCTCGGTGTGCATGATCGCGATCTGCCCGGCGGGGCCGCCAAAGCTGATGAAGCCGAGCTTGATCCAGAACCAGAAAGCCTCGCGAAAACTCACGGACTCAGGCGCAGCATCCTGCTGCTGCGGGTGCTGAAGAACGGCACTCATGAAGAGGCTCCTGGCGCTGCATAGAGCGCATCGAATACCGCTGATGCGGCGAGGATCAGTCGATCGTCGTCGGCATGCACTTCGCGCAGGCCACCTAGCACGGCTTCCAGCCCAGCCGCTTCGGCCACGGGAATGCCACCGACATCGAGGTAGTGCACCGCCCCGGCGATGCGCTGCAGCTTCGGATCGGTGTCCAGGCCGAAGCTCGCGGCCATCACCTCGAAGGTCACCCGTGCGCCGACGTGGGTGAAACGTGCGCCGTCGTAGTCGAAGCCGATGACGCCGCGCGGCGCCTTCTTGGCATCGCTCAGCCAACTGAATTTGGCCTTGGGATCGATGAAGCGCCGGACCAGCCAGGCGCAGGCCAACCGGTCCACCCAGGGCCGTGCCCGGGTGGCCCAGACCTTGCCTTTGAACATGGCGGGGTCGAGCCGCTCGATGCCATCGTCGGCGCGAGGCTGTGGCTCGCCCTTGGAGAACTGATTGTCAAAAGCGCGCCGCAGCGACAGAAGGTCTGATTCCGCCTGCTGCGCGGCGGGGCCTGCGTAGTAGTCGATGCGTCGCAGCGTCTGCAGGGCATCCGCCACGCCGCGCAGGCGGCGCCGTGCCTCGGTTTCGCCAAGCCTCTCGAATTCGGCCTGGAGCGTTGTGGCGGTATCGCGCCACTGCGCGTAGGCCTCGGTCCGGTCGAACTGGGCGAGCACCTCGGCGCGCTGGGTTTCGTCGCGCGGCGACAGGGTCAGGACAGAGGCCGTGCCGCCGTGCTCTCGAACCTCGGCGGCAAGGGATTCCAGCGCCGACGCGTGTTCATCGGGCAGCAGGTAGGCGCCATCGCGTAGCGCCGCGCAGCCCAACGTCTTGAGAGCTCGCCAGATGCGCAGGCGCACGGCGTTGGGCTGGGTGGGGAGCGTGACGATCAGGATGGACCACATTCAAAGAATCATACGCTACATAATATGAAATATATATTTCACACTTATCGACGCAGCCAAGTGTTGCACTGAGGGTTGGCAATAAACCAGAAATTGCGGTGAATTTGGTTCTGTGCATCTCCCGGCGATGCCGGGCCGCGCTGTCGTGCTTGGCATCGAGCCGCTGCGCGTCTCGCCCCTTCCGGGCTTCCATCGTTCCCTCCCTGCGGTCGGCTGACGCCTGCGCGCTTCGCTTGCCCTCCAGGGGATCGGCTTTCCAGCCCATCCCCGCCGCACTGCGTTTGGCGCCCCTGCAATGCAGTCGAACAGGCCATGCCTGATCGGCCAACAGCCATCCATCCAGGCGTGCCTTCGGCACGCAGGGGCGCTCGCCGCGCGGCGTTGGTTTCAGCGCATCCCCTGGCCCATCGGCCGCTTCTCGTCTTTCCCCAAGTCCATCGCTTTCTCCCGCGACCGTAGCCCGCGGTGCCCGGCCGTCAAGGCGCGCAGGGCCGAGTCCTCGCCTTCGGCTGCGGGCCGCACCAACCCTGCGCTTCTTCCTTGACGGCCGGTCCCTCGCTGGCCCGGTTTTTCGCGGGCGATGAACTCAGGAAAGACGGCGGCAA
>JAECRA010000010.1 GCA_015999985.1 Comamonadaceae bacterium | reverse complement strand
TCTACTATGGGCTTCTCGGTATTACCACGCTGGCCTCGTTTTTCGCGCGTTTCGCCAAGACGCCTTCTGCCGCGCAGCCTCCTAGCGCCTTGCCTTGAGCGCCACCACTTTTCAACCGGCATCTACCCAACGGCGCAGTTCAACCGATTACTGCCATGGCCAGTGGAAAGACTGACCAAAGCGGAAGTATTTTTCGGCTTGTTTCGCTCATTTTTCAGGAGCATCAGCGATACTAGCGGCCTGAGAAGGTGTGAACGAATCCCTCATGCACGCCGGATTCATTCACACCCCTTGAGCCCAAAGTACGCAGCAAAGTCCAGTTTGCCCCAATCAGTGTCATACAGGAATCACGGTCTCGCAATACCATGTGGCATTGCACGGAACCTCGGGCCTGATTGACACTGGCTTTGCAGATACTTGGCGAGCTCTCCAATTCACGACATCAGGTTAACCACCGCCGCCGTGCCGCTCCTCTGACATGCCGCTGGAATCGCTAGATCGCTTGCCGCCGCCCTTCTTCAAGCAAGGGCCATCGGCGCTTTCCCGGCTGGTGTTCTACAGTGCATTGGCCTTGTTCCTCATGGTGGCTGACGCCCGGTTTCGCGTAGCTCAGCCCCTGCGTGCAGCCGTCGCGACCGTCTTGTATCCGGCGCAATGGCTGGCTTTGCAGCCTGTGCAGATGATGCAAACCTTCACCAGCTATCTCACAGACCTGAAAACCGCCCGCAAGACTGAACTCACAGCCCGCGTGCAACTGGCTGAGCAATCGCAACGTGCTGGTCAAGTAGAACAGTTGATGCTGGAAAACGAACGCCTGCGCAAGTTGCTGGCGCTAAAAGACCGCGTTCAGGCGCAGGCCATCGCTGCCCAGGTGCTGTATGACGCTACCGACCCCTATAGCCGCCGCGTGGTGATAGACAAGGGGCAACTGCAGGGTATTGAGCCCGGTTCACCGGTCATGGACGAGCATGGCGTGCTGGGGCAAATTACGCGGGTCTACCCCTTCGTGAGCGAAATGACCCTGCTGATTGATCGCGATCAGGTGATTCCGGTCATGAATGCGCGCACGGGTACCCGAAGCGTGGTCTATGGAGCGCCCACCCCCCACGGCGGCCTGTTGGAGCTTCGCTACATGTCTGTGACTGAAGATGTCAAGGAAGACGATCTTCTGACCACAAGCGGTGTGGATGGGGTCTACCCTCCAGGTTTGCCAGTGGCGCGGGTCATCTCCGTCGATCGGCGCAGTGACTCGAGCTTCGCGCGTATTCAGGGCAGACCGCTGGCTCAGATGCAGGGCGTCATGCACGTGATGGTGCTGTCTCCGGTCAGCCGTCCCGAAGCACCGGAAGCCAGCACGGTCGGACCAACTGCAAGGTCCGCACCCTCCAGTTCACCGGCCGCTACACGGCCCGGCGCACCCCGTACGCCTGCTCAAAGAGTCAGCCCATGATCATGCCTCAAGGCCGCCAACTGCTGCTGCCGGCCAGCCCCGTTTTCATATGGGGTAGCCTGCTGGTGGCGTTGATGTTCAACCTGCTTCCGCTAGGAAGGGTCGCCTGGATGCCGGACTTTCTGGCCGTCGTGCTGGTGTTCTGGAGCGTGCATCAACCGCGCCGCATCGGACTGGGAGCCGCCTTTCTTTTCGGCCTGTGCCTGGATGTGCACCAAGCGTCTCTGCTGGGCCAGCATGCACTGGCCTACTCGGTGCTGATCTATTTCGCCATCATGATCCACCGGCGGATCTTGTGGTTTTCGGTGCCGGGGCAAGTTGTTCAGCTCATTCCGCTGTTTTTTGCCGCGCACGCCATCACCATTGTGCTGCGATTGATCGGCGGCGCGGCATTTCCTGGCTGGCAAGTGTTGCTGTCACCCCTGCTCGAGGCGGCGCTTTGGCCCTTCATCGGCGCGCTGCTGCTGGCGCCTCAACGCCGGGCACCCAATCCTGACGCCAACAGGCCGCTGTGAATCATGACCGAACTTCGTAACGTCGAAGCGGATATCAAGCGTTTTCGCCTGCGCCTGCTGGTGGTGGGGCTGGTCATGCTGTTCGGCTTCGGATTGGTGGTGGCCCGCCTCTATGTGCTGCAGGTGGTACGCCATGATGCCTATTCGGAACGTGCCGAGACCAACCGGACGGCCGTGGTACCCATCGTCCCCAACCGCGGCCAGATCCTGGATCGCAACGGCGTCGTGCTGGCCACCAACTACAAGGCCTACACCCTGGAGATCACGCCTTCGCGGGCCCGTCCGTTGGAAGAAACCATAGACGCCATCAGTGAAGTGGTGGAAATCACGCAGCGCGACCGGCGGCGTTTCAAGCGGCTCATGGAGGACTCCCGCAGTTTTGAGTCTCTGCCTATCCGCATGCGCCTGTCGGACGAGGAAGTGGCGCGCTTTGCTGCCCAGCGCTATCGATTTCCCGGTGTGGAAATCAAGGCTCGGCTGTTTAGGAACTATCCCCTTGGCGAAGCGGGTGCGCATGTCGTCGGCTACATCGGCCGTATCAACCAGGCCGAAAAAGAGCGCATCGACGATTCCGAAGACGAAGCCAACTACCGGGGCACCGACTACATCGGCAAACTTGGCATAGAAAGCAGCTTTGAAAAAGTACTGCACGGCTCAACCGGCGTAGAGCAAATGGAAACGTCTGCGGGCGGACGGGCAGTTCGGCGGCTGGCCAGCCACCCTGCAACCCCCGGAGACTCGGTTCGCCTGTCGATTGACATCACCTTGCAAAAGCTCGTGGAAGATCTCTACGGCGAACGGCGAGGCGCGCTGGTTGCGCTCGATCCGCGCAATGGCGAAATTCTGGCCTTCGTCAGCAAGCCTACCTACAACCCTAACTTGTTTGTAGAAGGAATTGACCACGAGGCCTGGGGCGAATTGAACGGGTCTCTGGACAAGCCTTTGCTCAACCGCGCTCTGCGTGGTACCTATCCTCCTGGGTCGACCTACAAGCCCTTCATGGGGCTTGCGGCGTTGGAAACTGGAAAGCGCGCAGCAGGTACCGTCGTGATGGATGGCGGCTCCTGGACCTTTGGGGGCCACACTTTCCGCTCGGGTCATGCATTGGGTCCGGTCGACCTCAGGCGCGCCATTACCTTATCCAGCAACGTCTACTTCTATCAACTCGCCAACGACATGGGTGTCAATGCCATCCATGACTTCATGAAACCATTGGGTTTCGGCCAGGTGACCGGCATAGACATCCCCGGTGAGACGCGTGGCGTCCTGCCCTCCACCGACTGGAAGCGCAATGCCTACAAACGGCCTGAGCAACAGAGATGGTATGCAGGGGAAACCATTTCACTGGGCATCGGGCAAGGCTACAACAACTTCACCATGCTGCAGTTGGCGCAAGCCACCTCTACCCTGGCCAATGGCGGTGTGTGGCACACCCCTCACCTGGTGAAGGCTCGACAGGACTCCGTCACACAGGAGGTCATAGACATCCCCCAGCCGCCGGGCAAAAGCCTGGGCTACCAACCCGAGAACGTCGCCCTGGTTCTGCGCTCCATGGTGGGCGTCACCCAGGAAGGCACGTCCACCCGCGTCTTCGCAGGTGCTCAATATGTGTCAGGCGGCAAGACAGGGACTGCTCAGGCCATCACCATCGGGCAGAAAGGCCGCTACAACGCTGCCCGGTTGTCCGAGTACCAGCGTGACCACTCGCTCTACATTGGCTTCGCGCCAGCAGACAACCCAAGAATCGCGGTGGCTGCCATCGTCGAGAACGCGGGCTTTGGCGCTGCACATGCTGCGCCGCTGGTACGAAGAACCATGGATTATTGGCTTTCAGGCCTTTACCCCAGCGAACAAGACATGGCAGCTGTCCAGAAAGGCCAGGCCGGAGCGCCCCTGGGCACCCCGCGGCGCGTAGCGGATATGGCCATTGCTCCGCCCCAGATAGCCCACTGACCGAGCGTCATTGCCGAACGATCACCCACTGATCACACGCCCACCGCAACCGGACGCTCCATGCACTTCATACAGAACATTGATCTCGCATCGTTCCTGGACACCTTGGTCAGTCTCACGGCGGCGTTCGTGCTGGGAGGGGCCATCGGCCTTGAACGCCAATACCGCCAGCGTACCGCAGGACTGCGCACCAATGTGCTGGTAGCCGTGGGCGCAGCCATCTTCGTCGACATCGCCTACAGGCTGGCTGGCGCTGAAGGGGCTACCCGTGTGATCTCCTACGTGGTCTCGGGCATTGGCTTCCTGGGCGCGGGCGTCATCATGCGTGAAGACGGAAATGTACGTGGCCTGAACACAGCTGCCACCATATGGTGTTCTGCCGCTGTGGGCGCCTGCGCAGGGTCCGATCTGATCATGGAGGCGGCGCTGGGCACGGTGTTCGTGCTGGCGGCCAATACGCTGCTGCGTCCCATCGTCAACCGCATCAACCGCCAGCCGCTGGACACAGAAGCGGTCGAGGTGACCAACACCATTCACTTGATTGCACCCAAGAACTGGCAGAAGCAGGCCATGCAGTTGCTCGAAGCAGAGCTTGAGCAAGCACGCTATCCAGCTCGCGACCTGGACGCACATGCCTTCGGCGACGATTCCGTGGAAATTGAAGCAGTTCTGTCTGCAACCGGTGTCGATGGCGAGGCCTTGGATGCCATGGTGGCTCGCTTGGTGGCCAACCCCTACGTCACCCAGGCTTTCTGGAGCCCCAGCACCACGGACTAGGGCGTGTTAACACTAAATTCACCCTCGCGCCGGCTTTTTCCGTGCCTGTGCCGGCCGCGTCGTAGTGCAAGACGAGCCTCGCAGCCAAGGTGCGATCCTTGGCAAGAGGCGCAACGCAGCAATACGGCCCGGAAAAAACTGGCCCGAAGGGTGAGGCACTGGCAAACCGCACTCTGCGTTGCCTACGCCGGCCGCGCAAACCTCGCCGGGTGTCCAACCCGACTGCGGTTTGCGCCTTGATTGCGGCTCGCCAGTGCCTCACGCGGGGGTGAATTTAGTGTTAACACGCCCTAATCGCTAACGCCTATCGCGCATTTAATTTCAATTAATTGGAAGCTTGGGGCAAGCTCTTTTATAGTGGACCTACTCCCACCACAAAAGAGGAACAAACGCATGAGCGACGACACCAAGAAATGCCCCGTGACCCATCTGACCACGGACTTCGGCGCCCCCGTATCGACCAACCGCAACAGCTTGACTGCCGGCCCGCGCGGCCCGCTGTTGGCGCAGGATGTGTGGCTGCAAGAGCGCCTGGCAAATTTCGTGCGCGAGGTCATTCCTGAACGTCGCATGCACGCCAAAGGCTCCGGCGCTTTCGGCACCTTCACAGTGACGCAAGACATCACCCGCTACACCCGGGCCAAGATCTTCAGTCAGGTGGGCAAAAAGACCGAGATGTTTGCCCGCTTCACGACTGTGGCAGGTGAGCGCGGCGCGGCCGATGCCGAACGCGATATCCGTGGATTTGCCCTCAAATTCTATACAGAAGAAGGCAATTGGGATATGGTTGGCAACAACACGCCCGTCTTCTTTATTCGCGATCCACGCCAGTTTCCTGATCTGAACAAGGCGGTCAAGCGCGATCCTCGGACCAATCTGCGCAGCGCACTCAATAACTGGGACTGGTGGACGCTCAACCCGGAAGCCCTGCATCAAATCACCGTGGTCATGAGCGACCGCGGCATTCCAGCCAGCTACCGACACATGCATGGCTTCTCCTCGCACACATACAGCTTCTGGAACGAGGCTGGAGAGCGCTTCTGGGTGAAGATGCATTTCCGCACACAGCAAGGCATCAAGAATCTGACGGATGCCGAAGCAGAGGCACTGGTGGGCAAGGACCGTGAAAGCCACCAACGCGACCTGTACGAATCCATCGAACGCGGTGAATTTCCCAAGTGGAAATTGTTTGTACAAATCATGCCGGAAGCAGATGCGGAGAAATACCGCCTGCACCCGTTCGATCTCACCAAGGTTTGGTACAAGGGCGACTATCCGCTGATCGAGGTCGGCGAGTTCGAATTGAACAAGAACCCTGAAAATTTCTTTGCCGACGTCGAGCAAGTGGCGTTTGCCCCTGGCAACCTGGTCCCTGGTATCGGCGCCAGCCCAGACCGTATGCTGCAGTCACGGCTCTTCAACTATGCGGACGCTCAGCGCTACCGCCTGGGCACCAACTACCAGCAGATTCCGGTGAACCAGGCGCGCTGCCCGGTCCATAGCAACCACCGCGATGGTGCCGGCCGTGTCGATGGCAACTATGGCGGCCTGCCCCACTACGAACCCAATAGTTTCGGACAGTGGCAGGCACAGCCGGAGTTCATGGAGCCGCCGCTGAAGCTGACCGGCAACGCCGACCATTGGGACTACGACAAGGACGACAACAACTACTTCGAACAGCCAGGCAAGTTATTCCGCTTGATGAGCAACGAACAGAAAGAAGTGCTCTTCGGCAATACGGACCGTGCGATGGGCGACGCGCCGGAGTTCGTCAAATTCCGCCACATTCGCAACTGCAATGCCGCCGATCCAGCATATGGCGCGGGCGTGGCCAAGGCCTTGGGCCTGGACCTGGCAAAAGCGCTGGCTTCCAAGCAGGATGATCCGATGTTCGGCAGTCCGCTGGTAGCGCTGCCGGCATGATGTAGTCGCAGCGAACGGTGTGTTGACGATCTATACGATAGTCAACACGTCCAAAGAGTTAACGCCCCTGGTAAAACAGGGGCGTTTTCGTTTGAAGCGCTAGCGACTACCGTTATCAGGAAGCTACCGGAGCTTCGATCTCCACCAACACCCGGCGCAGAGTGACCTGTTCCCCCAAGGCAGCGCTCAGAGCACTGACCCGGCCACTGACCGGCGCCAGATGGACATGCTCCATCTTCATCGCTTCAAGAGTAATGATGGGTTGACCGGCTTCGACCTGATCGCCCTCCGCCACCAGCACAGCCACCACGCGCCCGTTCATTGAGGCACGCACCTTGCCATCGCCCTCTCCATTGGTTGCGCGCTCGGCCGCACTGCGGGTTTGGTCGTTCACGGCTATCGGCTGCCCCCGGTAGTGCAGCAGTAACTGTGATCCATCGCGCAGGAAAGCAGCACTCTCCATGACGCTGTCCACCACCAGGCGCGCCTTGTGCTGGGTGAGTTCTACAAGATCTATGACGTGCTGCCGAGCTTGCACTTCAACATCAAAGCGGTGTGTGCCGCTCTGCGTGATCTGAACCTTGTGCAGTGCACTCGCAATCTCCAGGCTCATGCCCACCGGCAACGAGTGCGCCAATCGCCGCAAGCCGCCTGGCGTAGGACGTTCATTGGAAGTTTCGAAAAGCAGAACGGCGGCCACTGCAACGGCACGCTCGCAAGCAAGGGTTTCCGTTTCCAGCAATTGTTCCTGGTGCTGAGCGATGAAGCCTGTCGTCGCCTGTCCCGCCGCGAACACGGGATGCCGCAAACAACTTTCCAGGAACACCTGATTGGTCGTCACTCCCAGGGCGACTGTCTGGTGAAGGCCCAGCATCAGGCGGCGGCGCGCCTCGTCGCGGTTCGCACCGTGGGCAATGATCTTGGCGATCATTGAATCGTAATAAGGAGGAATCTCCGCTCCGGAACTCAGCGCATGCTCCACCCGCAGGCTGGCTGGCGCTTGCCAAAGCAGCATGGTGCCGCTTTGAGGCATGAATCCCTTGTCCACGTCTTCGGCACACAGGCGCACTTCAATGGCGTGGCCTTGGAAAACCACTTCGTCCTGCTTTAAGGCCAAGCTCTCTCCTGCCGCCACGCGCAGCTGCATCTCCACCAGGTCCAGGCCCGTGATGGCTTCGGTGACCGGGTGCTCCACCTGCAGGCGGGTGTTCATCTCCATGAAGTAAAAATCGCCCTGCTGATCGAGCAGGAACTCCAGCGTGCCGGCACCTTCGTAGCCGATAGCCTTGACGGCGGCCACAGCCGTGGCACCCATGCGATCACGCAACTGGGCATCAACCGCCGGAGACGGCGCCTCTTCAATCACCTTCTGATGGCGCCGCTGCACCGAACAATCCCGCTCGCCGAGGTGAATGGCGTTGCCATACCGATCGGCAAAGACCTGGATCTCGATATGGCGCGGCTGTGTAATGGCGCGCTCCAGAATGACTTCAGGATCGCCAAAGGCATTCTGTGCTTCAGACTGGGCGCTGCGCAGCAGATCGGGGAAGTCCTTGGCAGCGCTCACCAGGCGCATGCCTCGGCCCCCTCCGCCAGCGGTCGCTTTGATCATGACTGGATAGCCGATGCGCTCGGCCTCGCTCTGCAGTCGCGCTTCGCTCTGGTCGGCGCCTTGATAACCTGGGATGCAAGGCACACCCGCCTCCATCATGATTTTCTTGGCGCCCGCTTTGTGGCCCATGGCGATGATTGCTTCGGGAGAAGGGCCAATGAATACCAGGCCAGCGTCTCGGCACGCGCGCGCAAAGCCGGCGTTCTCTGCCAGGAAGCCATAACCAGGGTGCACGGCATCCGCACCCGTCTGGCGCGCCGCCTCGATGATGGCGTCCATGTTCAGGTAGGACTGTGCCGGCAGCGGCTCGCCTATGCACACGGCTTGATCCGCCTCAAGGACATGGCGTGAACGGAGATCCGCAGTGGAATACACCGCCACCGTCATGTAGCCCATGGCGCGTGCAGTGCGGATCACTCGCAGCGCAATCTCACCACGGTTGGCGATGAGTAACTTGTGGAAAGGCGTGGGCGTCATCTTGGTCATGGCCGGGCAACGGAAAACTGCATGGACTGAGGTTGGCGTGCAGCCGCTTCCCGGCAGATGGCCAGTACGTTGGCCAGAACGGCGCGGGTGTCGCGCGGATCAATCACGCCATCGTCCAACAACTGGGCACTCGTAGTGAACACGCTCATCTGGCGATCAAACCGATCAATGATGTTCTTCTTAAGCGCGTCTAGGCGGGCCTGATCCACCTCACCCTTGCGCCGCATGGCCGCCTCCGTCACGATGGCCATGGTCTCTGCAGCTTGCTCGCCGCCCATCACAGCCGTCTTGGCGTTGGGCCAGGAGAAGCAAAAGCGAGGGTGGAAGCCACGCCCACACATACCATAGTTGCCTGCGCCAAAGGAAGCCCCGCAATACAAAGTGATCTGCGGCACCGTGGCGTTGGTCACCGCTTGAATCATCTTGGAGCCGTGTTTGATGATGCCCCCCTCCTCATAAACCTTGCCCACCATGAACCCCGTGGTGTTGTTCAAATAGAGAATGGGGGTCTTGGCCTGGCAGCAGGCTTGAATAAAGTGGGTGGCCTTGGTAGCGCCCGCAGGATCGATGGGGCCGTTATTGGTGATCACACCAACTGGCCAGCCTTCAATCTTGATGTGACCGCACACGGTCGCGCCACCATAGTTCTCACCAAACTCCAGAAACTCGGAATCGTCGGCAATGCGCGCCAGGACCTCTTTCATATTCACCGGGCGCTTGTGGTCCATAGGCATGATGCCCAGGAGTTCTTCGCCGTCGTAGCGCGGCGGCTTGAAGCGCCGGGGTACCTCAGCGGGCACACTGTGATTCCAGTCAATCTGGCTCATGACCTCGCGGGCGATGCGCAAGGCATCTCGGTCATCTTCAGCAAGATAATCACCAAGGCCTGAGATAGATGCATGCATCTCAGCGCCGCCCAGCTCTTCTTCAGTGGCGATTTCGCCCGTGGCCGCCTTGAGCAGCGGCGGCCCCGCCAAAAATGCCCTGGAGCGCCCACGCACCAGGATGATGTAGTCAGACAATCCAGTCTGGTAGGCCCCTCCTGCGGTGGACGAGCCATGTGTCACCGTGACCACCGGCAAGCCTGCTGCTGACAACCTCGCCAGATTGCGAAATGTATTGCCGCCCCGGATGAAATCTTCTACCCGGTAGGCCATGAGGTTGGCGCCCGCGCTTTCCACAAGCTGAACGTAGGGCAGCTTGTTGTCGAGTGCCAACTCCTGTGCCCGCAAAATCTTGTCGAGGCCCATAGGCTGAAGAGCGCCAGCATCGATTCCGGAATCAGAAGCCATCACCATGCAGCGGATGCCACTGACAAAACCTACGCCGGCAATGACCCCACCTCCCGGAACGCTCTTTTCCAGATCGGCGTTGTCCAGACCCAGGCCTGCCAGCGTGGAAAACTCAAGGAACGGGGTTCCCGGATCCAGCAGCAGCGCCAAGCGCTCGCGCGGCAACATCTGGCCACGCTTTTCAAATCTTTCACGCGAAGACGCTGATTTCTTGCGCGTGCGCTCTTCGTATTGCCTGACTCGCCCCAGCAATGCCTGCATGCCTTCCCGGTTGGCTTTGTAAGCATCGCTTACGGCGGATAAAGAGGTTTCGATGGTTGCCATGACTTCCTGATTGATACGCTGGACACCACGCACTCATGGGGCGTGGTGAAATCTCTTGCCAGCTCATGCGACGCGCCAGCACGAAGAGCATCGTAGTCGCACAGCGCCCTGTGATCAGGCAGAAATGAGGTCTCTCGAATCAGGGTTCTCCCTCAGCGCGCTCCGTCGTTTCGTGAGCATCACGGCTTTGACGCATGAAACCTGCCGGTCGACTCCCTTGTGAGCGCAGCGCTTGTCTAGGTATTGGCCCTGTATAGACATTTGGAGCCGCCGCTTTAAACTCCATGCTCCGCAATTGACTTTCAGACTTGTCTGAACCTCCCGAAATGCTTTCCCGTCGTCTTGTGACCTCGTGCTCTCGTTCGGCCAAGGCCTTACGCTCCGCCACCTTCGGATGTGCGCCATGAGCGGCCCTCGCGCCGAGACAAAGGCCCCTCAAGCCACCGTGGGTCTGGCCTTATATGAACAGGTCAGGGAGTACATCACGCGCCGTATACAGAGCGGCGAATGGCCCTCCGGCCATCGGCTGCCCTCCGAGCACGAACTCGTAGCCTTGTTTGGCATTTCCAGAATGACGGTAAATCGCGCCTTGCGTGAACTCGCCGAGCAGGGCCGGGTGGTGCGGATTGCGGGCGTCGGCAGCTTCGTCGCAGAAGAAAAGCCTCAGTCCACCTTGCTTCAAATTCCCAACCTGGCGGGCGAGATCCGTCAGCGCGGACATGACTATCTCTACAAGGTCATTCGTGTGGAGCGGCTGTCTGCAACGATAGACGTGGCCACTGCCCTGGACTTGCGCGCGGGCGCCTCTGTGTTCCACACCGTGTGTGTGCATCTGGAAAACGGTGTACCTATTCAACTGGAAGACCGGTACGTCAGCCCCAAGATGGCGCCAGGTTTTGGGGAGCAGGATTTTTCTCAGCTCCAACCCTCGGAATACCTGGTGCGCAACATACCGTTCGATGAAATCGAGCATGTGGTGGACGCCGTGTTACCCACCCCCGAACAAGCTCATTTGCTTGAAACCGGAACCAGTGAACCCTGCCTTCTGCTCACACGCCGAACCTGGTACCGCGGTGCGCCCGTCACGCTGGTTCGCTGCCTTCACCCAGGCCAAAGGTACCGTTTAGGAAGCCGATTCGGCGCTGACGGGAACCCGAAAGTGAGTTAAAAGTATTAAAGGGTTTAACTGTATATACATGACTATATGACAATGCTGTAATTTCGCCGAAATGTGAGGCGACCTTTGTCAAACTTGAATGTATATACAGGAATATATGAGGACTGAATCGGCATCCTTGGTACTGCGCCCTGGCCAGGTGACTCTGGGCGAGTTGCGTCGCATCAGCGCAGGTGGTCTGCGCTTGTCTCTGGATGAGACCGCCTACGCCGAAGTGGCGGCGGCTCAGGCCGTCGTTGATCGCATCGTGGCCAACGATGAGGTGGTCTACGGCATCAATACCGGCTTTGGCAAGCTCGCCAGCACCAAAATTGCGTCAGCCCGTCTGGCAGAGTTGCAGCGAAATCTGGTGCTCTCGCACAGCGTGGGCACGGGAGACCCTCTGCCTGATCATGTGGTTCGCCTGATCCTGGCGACCAAAGCGGTCAGCCTGGCGCGCGGTCACTCCGGTGTCCGCCGGGAAATCATCGACGCACTGCTGGCTCTGGCGAATGCGGAAGTCCTGCCGGTCATACCGTGCAAAGGATCAGTCGGCGCTTCAGGCGACCTCGCGCCGCTGGCCCATCTGGCCTGCGTGCTCATCGGCGAAGGCGAAGCCAAGGTCAAGGGCCAGGTGGTGCCGGGGCACGAGGCCATGGCGGCCATCGGTATGGCGCCCTTCGTGCTGGGCCCCAAGGAAGGCCTGGCCTTGCTCAACGGCACCCAGGCATCGACGGCCCTGGCTTTGGCAGGCCTGTTTGGCGCAGAAAGCGTGTTCGCAGCCGGTCTCATGTCGGGCGCACTGACTCTGGAGGCCATCAAGGGCTCAATCAAGCCCTTTGATGCACGGATTCACACCGCGCGGGGTCAGCCCGGCCAGATCGCCGTCGCGGCTGCAGTGCGCAGCTTGCTGGACGGCAGTGAAATCGACTATTCGCATCCGAACTGCGGCCGCGTGCAGGACCCCTATTCCATACGCTGTGTGCCACAGGTGATGGGTGCGTGTCTGGACAATCTCGCGCATGCCGCGCGCGTCCTGGGCATTGAAGCCAACGCCGCCTCGGACAACCCTCTGGTATTTACCGAAACCGGTGAAGTGATTTCAGGGGGCAATTTTCATGCCGAACCGGTGGCTTTCGCGGCGGACATCATCGCCTTGGCTGTCGCCGAAATCGGGGCCATTTCAGAGCGCAGGCTGGCACTTCTTCTGGACCCAGGTCTTTCGGGCCTGCCCCCTTTTCTGATCCAGGACAGCGGCGTGAATTCCGGCTTCATGATCGCTCAGGTCACGGCCGCTGCGCTGGCCGCCGAGAACCAATGCCTGGCCCACCCAAGCAGCGTGACCAGCCTGCCTACGTCCGCGAACCAGGAAGACCATGTCTCCATGGCAACGTACGGCGCACGACGCCTGGGCGACATGGTGCGCAATGTGGCAGTGATGGTGGGCATCGAAGCCATGGCAGCGGCGCAAGGCATCGAATTCGATCGTCCCCCCTTCAACTCTTCCTCGTCGCAACTCAAGAGTTCACCTCTGGTGGAAGCTGAACTGGTCGCGATCCGCGGCCGCGTAGCCTTCCTGGAACAGGACCGCTATCTGGCCACGGACATTGAACACATGCGTGTTTGGGCCCAAGACAGGGCATGGCCGCAGGCGCTGACCGCCTGCCTGCCCAGCCACCAATGAATTGCGATCGCCAAGGAGACACCAGATGAACGCACCAGAATCCTTTGAAAAGATAGCCGCCGTGGACCCGCGCCACGACCCGAGTCGAGTGATCCGTGCACCGCGCGGTACCCAACTGAGCTGCAAGAACTGGCTGATCGAGGCCCCTTTCCGCATGCTCCAGAACAACCTGGACGCTGAAGTGGCCGAACGCCCCCAGGACCTGGTGGTGTACGGAGGTATTGGCCGGGCAGCTCGCAACTGGCAGTGCTATGACCAGATCCTGGCATCGCTCAAGGAACTGGAAGCCGACGAGACCTTGCTGGTGCAATCGGGCAAGCCCGTAGGCGTTTTCAAGACGCACACCGACGCGCCGCGCGTGCTGATCGCGAACTCCAATCTGGTGCCCAAATGGGGAACCTGGGAACACTTCAATGAATTGGACCGCCAGGGCCTGTTCATGTACGGGCAGATGACTGCCGGCAGCTGGATCTACATCGGCAGCCAAGGCATTGTGCAAGGTACCTTCGAGACCTTCGTCGAAGCCGGTCGTCAGCATTACAACAACGACTTGTCAGGCAAATGGATTCTGACGTCAGGCCTGGGCGGCATGGGCGCCGCACAACCTCTCGCGGCCACTCTGGCTGGCGCTTGTTCGCTGACCATTGAATGCCAGCAAAGCAGCATCGACTTTCGGCTGCGCACGCGCTACGTGGACAAGCAAGCGAAAGACATCGACGACGCGCTGGCACTGGTCAAGCACCATACAAGCCAGGGCGAGGCGATCTCTATTGCACTGCTGGGCAACGCATCCGAAGTGATGCCTGAGCTGGCCAAGCGCGCCAAGGCCGGAGGGCTGCGTCCCGATATCGTGACCGACCAAACCTCAGCCCACGACCTGATTCACGGCTACCTGCCTGCAGGCTGGACCACAGAGCAATGGAGAGCTGCCATGGCGGATCCAGAGCAACATGCGGTCTTGAAAAAGGCAGCCGCAGAAAGCTGCAAAGTGCACGTGCAGGCCATGCTCGACTTTCACGCCATGGGCGTGCCCACGGTCGACTACGGCAACAACATCAGGCAGGTGGCATTCGACGAAGGGCTACTGAACGCATTTGACTTTCCCGGCTTCGTACCCGCCTACATCCGGCCCATGTTCTGCGAAGGCAAAGGCCCCTTCCGTTGGGTGGCCTTGTCCGGCGATCCAGAAGATATCTACAAGACAGACGCGAAGATAAAAGAGCTCTTCCCTGAGAACAAGCACACCCATCGCTGGCTTGACATGGCCAGGGAGCGCATCAGCTTCCAGGGCTTGCCAGCGCGCATCTGCTGGTTGGGCCTGGGAGAGCGCCATATCGCAGGCCTGGCTTTCAACGAGATGGTCCGCACGGGCGAGCTCAAAGCGCCGATCGTGATCGGGCGTGATCACCTGGACACCGGCTCCGTCGCCAGCCCCAACCGCGAAACCGAAAGCATGAAAGACGGCACCGACGCCGTGAGCGACTGGCCGCTTCTCAACGCCTTGCTCAACACTGCGGGGGGCGCCACCTGGGTCAGCCTGCATCATGGGGGCGGCGTGGGCATGGGTTATTCGCAGCACTCAGGCATGGTGATCGTGTGCGATGGGACCGAAGATGCCGAAAGGCGCCTGGCCCGCGTGCTGGTCAACGATTGCGGTTCAGGCGTGATGCGCCATGCAGATGCGGGGTACGAACTTGCCATTGAAAAGGCGAAGAAGTTCGGTCTCAAGCTGCCCATGGTGAAGTGAAATTGAACGCTCACCTATCATCCATGCCCGCGCTCTATGCAGCCCGCCGAGCCGATGATAATGAGCAGGCGATCTCACCGGAGCGCGCGCGAGCAGTTCAGCTTGTACGCCGGTCGAATAACCAGCCTCCCCGCTCGGCGAATCCAGCGCGGCGTGGTTTCATGGTTGATACGCAGGCGACAATCGCCAGCCTGATCGGCTCGGCAACTCACGCAAAATACCCAATGAAGCCTTTCATTCGCTGTTGCGGTCGGCCCATCGCACCGCGTCTTGCAAGGATGCCTGGCATTTGGCAAACAAGGCCCAAGCGGGCCGCCAAAACCTGGAGCCATGCGTGCTCTCTCCCGCACTAGTCGGGAGCCGCACCGGAGATCCACTTTTTAGATAGTAGGGAGAAGTCAAAATGAAAATCAAAGACGTTATTTATTCCGTGGGCCGTTCCGGCTACTTCAACAAAGACCTTGTAGCCGTGAAAGCGCATGGCCGCAATAACGGCAGCTTCGTTGAAGGCGCGCCCATCACCCCAGGCTATAAGGCCATCGTGCAGCCGGGCGCCATCCTCTCAGTGATGCTGGTACTCGAAGACGGAAACATTGCCATTGGCGAATGCGCCGATGTGATCTTCTCTGGCGTGGCAGGCCGCGACCCTTTGTTCGTGCCCGAAGAGCATCTGCCCTTCATGGAATCCACCGTGCGAGAGTGGCTGGTGGGGCGCGATACACGCGCTTTCCGCGCCCACGCCAACGAGATCGACGGCATGCAAACAGGCGGTCGCCGCTTGCACACCTCACTGCGCTACGGCATCACGCAAGCATTGTTGGCCGCCACGGCCCTCTCCAACCGCAAGACGCAGGCGGAGATCATTGCCGCTGAATACGGCTCGACCGTAGGCACGAAGCCTGTCGACTTGCTGGCTTCCTGTCACCGAGGCGACAACCTGCAACTGGACCGGGTGATCATGAAGCAAGCGGCTGTACTGCCACACGCTTCGTTCACCATGGCAGTGGATCTGGGGCCGAATGCCATCGTGCTGACTGAATATGCCCGCTCCATCGTCAAGCGCATCAAGGAAGTAGGCGCGCCGGACTACAAGCCACGCATCCACCTGGACCTCTACGGCACATTGGGCGATCTGTTCGGCGATAACCTCGAAGGCTTGGCCGACTACCTGGCCGGCCTGGAAAAGGATGTCGCGCCTTTCGACCTGCTGATCGAGTCGCCCGTCATTGCGCCCACTCAAGCCGAACAGATCGAGATTTTCAAGAAGCTCAAGACTTTGTTGGCCGCTCGTGGTGCCCGACTGGGTCTGATTGCAGATGAATGGTGCAACACCCTGGAAGATATTCGCCTGTTCATCGAAGCCGGAGCGAGCGACTATGTGCAGATCAAGGCGCCTGATCTCGGCGGCATCAACAACAGCATCGAAGCCGTGCTGTTCTGCAAGGCCAATGGCATGGGTTGCTGCCTGGGCGGTACTGCCAATGAAACCGATCTTTCTGCGCGCATCACCGCCCAAATGGCGCTGGCCACAGGGCCGGACTTCATTCTGTCCAAGCCAGGCATAGGCGCCGACGAAGGCATCATGATCCTGACCAACGAAATGCTGCGCACCCTGGCCATCATCAAGCACCGCGCCTGATAACCTGATCCCCGAACGACCAACCCTACGGAGACAACAATGACTCTTTCACATCTTCTGTCGAAGATTCTGAGCCGGCCCTTAGCCCTCGGCGCGCTCGTCGCGACCGGTGCGCTGATGGCCTCCTTCTCTGGTACCGCTACGGCTCAGACTCCCAAGCGCGGTGGTACCGCGGTGATGGTGTTGGGCACCGACCCTCTCAGCCTGAGCCCCAATACGACCAACTCCGTGCCCGATGTGGCCGCAAGTTGCCTGATCTATGACGGCCTGGTCCGCTTCAAACCGGGTTTTGAGATCGTGCCCGGCCTGGCGAAATCGTGGAACATCTCGCCCGACGGCCTTGTCTACAAGTTCGAACTCGAGACCGCCAAATGGCATGACGGCAAGCCCGTGACGTCCGAAGACGTGAAGTTCACGCTGGAAGAAATCAGCAGCAAGTTTGGCCCCCGCTTTAACGCGGCGTCGAAGTTCATCGACAGCATCGAGACCCCTTCGCCGCAGAGCGTGACGATCAAGCTCAAGAAGCCTTTTGCGCCATTCCTGTTCTCGCTGGCGTGCGAACAGAACGCCGCCGTGATGCCAGCCCACGTACTGCGTGGTGCCGATATCCTGCGCAGCCCTGCCATCCTGACCCAACCTGTGGGTAACGGACCGTTCAAGATCTCGGAGTGGGTTCGCGGCAGCCATGTCACGCTGACCCGCAATACGGACTACTGGCGCAAGAATGAGCCCTATCTTGACCGCGTCGTCCTGAAGATCATGCCCGACGCTGCTTCCCGCGTGCTTGCGCTGCGCGCCGGTGAAGTCGACTACATCGTGCCTGACTACATGCCGCTGAATGCCGTGCAGATGCTGCAGAAGAACCCGCAGTTTCAGATGCGCGAAGTCAGCTACCCTGGCAGCGACATCATCATCCTGAACACCAAGCACCCTGCCCTGTCTAAACCAGAGGTACGCCAAGCCTTGATGGTGGCCATGGACCGAGACTTCATCCACAGCAAGGTCTATTACAACCTGGGTGGTGTGCCAAAAAGCGCCTTTGATACGCGCCTGTGGGCCTACAACAAGGCGATCAACTACGACAAGATGTACAAGTTTGATCCGGCTCGCGCACGCAAGTTGCTTGACGACGCAGGTCTCAAGCCCGGCCCTGACGGCACCCGCATGACCATGCGTCTGCTGTTTGAAACTGGGCGTCCAGAATGGCTCCCAGCCGCACAAGCCCTGCAACGCTTCTGGCAAGCCGTGGGCGTAAAAGTAGTACTGGAAGGTGCCGAGCGCCCCGTCATTCTCAAACGCGTCTATACGGACTACGACTTCGAAGCCACTCTGCAGACCTACACCACACTGGGTGATCCAGCACTCGGTATTGCGCGCACCTACGTGAGCGAATCCATCGTCAAGGGCACGACCTTCAACAACGCGTCTCAATACTCGAACCCCGAGATCGACCGCCTGTTCGATGCGGGCCGGGACGCTCACCAACAAGCGGATCGCCAACGCGCCTATGACCGCATCCAGGAAATTCTGGCCAAGGATCTGCCTGTGCTGAACCTGCACCAGCAGCCGCAGTTTGCAGTTGCAAGCACACGCTTGCAAGGCCTGTGGCAAGCCGCCAACCAGCAGTGGTGGGGTAGCGTGTGGATGAAGTGAAGTCTCGGGCAGAGGCTGGTGGCTCGCTGAGCGAAGAGCTCGCGCGCTACTGGGCCGAAGCTCGCTACGAAGACCTCCCCGCAGAGGTCGTCCATGCAGCCAAGCGATTCTTGCTGGACACCGTGGCTGCTGGCGCCGCCGGCGGCCGAACGGAAGTGGTCGAATCGGTCGTGCAAGGCGCACGCGCGGGCTCTGGCACCGGCGCTTGCGTCCTATGGGGCCGTGATGACACGCTTGCCCCAGCCGCGGCCGCTTTGGTCAATGGCACCGCCGCTCACGCGCTGGAACTGGATGACTTCGGGGGCTGCGGGCATTCGGGCGCAGTCGTGATTCCCGCGGTCTGCGCATTGGCGCCCACGGTCAAGCGCAGTGGCCGCGACGTCATGGTCGCCATTGCGGCCGGCTATGACTTGGCCGGACGTGTGCTGGAAGGCAGTGGTGGCTACCGGCCACACAATGAGCGCGGCTGGCATTCAACGGGCACCTGCGGAAGCTTTGGCGCCGCTGCCGCTTCTGCGCGGATGCTGGGTCTGAATGCTCGCGATTTTGCTCATGCACTGGGCATCGCAGGCACGTTCACTGGCGGCACTTGGGCCTTCCTGGCCGACGGCGCCCTCGTGAAGCGCTTCCATCCTGGCAAAGCCGCCGAGACGGGCGTGAGCGCCGCCTTGCTCGCGCGCTCAGGCCTGACAGGACCGGCTCACGTGCTGGACGCGGAGTGGGGTGGGTTCTACAACACCTACGCTCCTGGCGTAGCCACCCCTGAGCAGGCCGTCGCGGGTCTGGGTACGGATTTCCACATCCTCAACTCCGGCATCAAGCCTTATGCCTGCTGCCGCACCATTCACTCTGCAGTTGACGCAGTTCTGTCCATCATGGCCGGAGCACCTGAAGGTAGCCGCAGTATTGCCCGGCTTGTGGTCCACGGAAATGCGCAGACCAAGCGGCAGTTCGAACGCACCGACGTACGCAACCTTCTGGAAGCCCAGTTCAGCATGCCGTACTGCCTGGCAGTGGCCGCCGAAAGTGGCCGCGCCACGCTGGAGCAGTTCCAGCCACTGCGCACCCAGGAACCAGAAATACGGCGTCTGATGGAGCTCACCCACATTCGCACAGATCGCGTCCTGGGCGCCAAAGACTACCCATCGCTGGAAGTGGTGTTCCAGGATGGCCGCAGCGAATATCTGGACGTGCCCTTTGCCAAGGGCGCCCCCGAAGCGCCTTTAAGTGACCATGAATTGAGCGACAAGGCAGCCACCCTGCTTGGTCCGGTTCTGGGAGAGTCAGTTGCCAAAGAGCTGGCCGATGAGATCTGGTCCCTTGAGAGTTGCGAGGACTTCGGTGCCCTCGTCACTCGCCTGACGCCCAAGACCCAAGAAAGAAGTTGACGATGCGCCGCTACATCCTCTCCCGCCTGGCCTGGGGAGCACTGATCGTGCTTGCCATTCTGGTACTGAACTTTCTCATTGTGCACATGGTGCCCGGTGACCCCATCGATGCCTTGCTTGGTGACTTCCCCGTGCCCCCTGGCTACGCCGAGAAGATCAGAGCCGAATTTGGCCTGGACAAGCCTATCTTCACGCAGTTGGGCCTGTACCTCTGGAATCTGCTTCAGGGCAACTTGGGCTTCTCGTTTGCCAACCGCATGCCAGTGCTGGATCTCATCCTGGCGCGCTTAGGTCCCACGGTTCTGCTCATGGTGCCTGCACTTTTCTTCGCTGCCGTCGTCGGTGTCGTGCTCGGCGTGACCGCAGCACCGCGCGCCGGTTCGGCTCAGGACAGTGCCATCACGGCTCTATCTCTGTTTGGCTACTCGGTTCCCGTGTTCTGGCTAGGCCAGATGCTGGTAATTGTTTTCGCCATCAATCTGGGTTGGCTGCCCGTTCAGGGCATGCGGAGCATGCGAGAAGAGTACACGGGCATAGACCTGGTGCTGAACATTCTTCGCCACCTTGCCATGCCGGCTTTTTGCGTGATGATTTTCTACATCGCCATTGTGGCCCGCGTCGCCCGCGCCAGCGTGGGAGAAGCGCTGCATCACGACTATGTGCTCACAGCCAAGGCCAAGGGACTTTCGCGCCGCACCATCCTCTGGAAGCACGTGCTGCCCAACGCCATGATTCCGGTGATCACCGTGATTGGCTACAACTTCGGGCACTCGCTCACGGGCGCCATTCTGGTGGAGACAGTGTTTGCATGGCCCGGTATCGGCAGCCTGTTCATCACCTCGATCACCAACCGTGACTATCCCGTGCTTCAGGGTATTTTCCTGCTCGCCGCCGTCTCCGTGGTCGTGATCAATATTTTTACCGACCTGTTGTACGCCCTTCTCGACCCACGAGTGAAGACAAGCAATGAAGCCCGCTAACAAGTTCTTCCAGGGCCTGGCCCGCCATCCCAGCGGCCTGATCGCCGGGGTGTTTATCGCCACACTGGTGCTCATCGCCTTGACGGTGGGATTTTTCCCCAGTCTCGATCCGCATGTCATCAGCGACGACTCGTTCGTCGCACCCTCAGCCCAGTTCCTGATCGGTTCCGATGAATTGGGGCGCAGCGTCGCAGCAGGTGTCCTGCACGGCGCGAAGGTTTCGCTGACAGTAGGATTCTTCGCGGCACTCATGGCCACCGGCCTGGGTATTTTGATCGGCTCCGCCGCGGGCTTTTACGGCGGCTGGTTAGATGTCGCCGTGATGCGCGTGTCCGAGTTCTTCCAGGTGATCCCCAGCTTCATTCTGGCGGCGGTGATCGTGGCCATGACCGGTACGGGCCTGCCGCAAATCATTGCTGTGGTGGGCATGCTCGCGTGGCCTCAGGTCGCGCGGGTGATGCGCGGCGAAGTGATGCGCGTGAAAGAGCTGGAGTTTGTGGATGCCGTGCGCTGCTTAGGGCTGAGCGAGCGCCGTGTTCTGTTCGGTGAAGTCATTCCCAATGCAGTAGCACCGGTGCTCGCCGTGGGGACGCTCATCATTGGCCAGGCCATTTTGCTTGAAGCCTCGCTCAGCTTTCTGGGCTTGTCCAGCGCCGAACTGGTGAGCTGGGGCCGCATGCTCAACAGCGGCCAGCGCTTCCTGTTCAATGCCTGGTGGCTGTCCTTCTTCCCCGGCATGGCGATCTTCATCACTGTGCTTGCGTTCAACCTGCTCGGCGACGCCGTGGCCGCCGTGCTCAATCCACGCAATGCGAGGTAAGACCATGTCCAATGATCATCAACCTGACCATGGCGTAGCCAAGAACGGCGCCAAGCCTTTGCTGCAAACGGAAGGGCTTCGCGTGGAGTACCGCTCGCGCAACGACAGCGTGACGGCCGTACAGAACGTCTCCATCGTCGTGCGCGAAGGTGAATCCGTCGCCCTGGTGGGTGAATCCGGTTCCGGCAAGTCCACCGTGGCCCGCGCCATGCTGGGTCTGCTTCCGGAACGTATCGCTCGCATAGAGTCCGGACGCATCACCATTGACGGCCACGACGTGACCCGTTATTCCAATCGCCAATGGGAAGACATGCGCGGGCATCCCGTGGCCATGGTGTTTCAGGACCCCTTGAGCTACCTGAACCCCGTCATGCGTGTCGGGCGGCAGATCGCTGAAAGCGTTGAACGCCACGACAAAGCCACCAAGGACGTACAGGCGCGGGTGGCAGAACTGCTGGAACTGGTGCGGCTCCCGAGCACAGTGGCGCGCTCCTACCCCCACGAGCTTTCAGGCGGCATGCGTCAGCGGGTGCTGCTGGCCATCGCGCTCGGTTGCCGTCCACGGCTGTTGATTGCAGACGAGCCGACCACTGCGCTGGATGTCACTACGCAAGCTGAAATCCTGGCACTGCTGCGCGATTTGCGCCAACGCCTGGGGATGGCCATGCTGCTCATCAGCCACGACCTCGGAGTGGTGTGGGAAGAGTGCGAGCGCGTCTATGTGATGTTCCGCAGCCGCATCGTCGAATCTGGCGCGACGCAGCAGGTCTTGGCTACTCCGGAACACCCGTACACCCGGGGACTGATACAGGCCGCCCAGGCCGCTCGCAGCGCCGATGGCCGTTTTGCGACCATCGAAGGCGAATACTCCACCGCCCAGGACTAAAAGACTGCCATGCCAAATACCAACCCTTCCCATCTGGCGGACGCAGCCGACCCGCTGTTGGTGCTCGACAACGTCAGCAAGAGCTTCAAGTCACCCGGCGGCGGCCTCTTCCATGCGGTCAAATCGGTGAGCCTCACGGTTCACTCCGGAGAAATCGTCGCCCTGGTGGGCGAAAGCGGATCCGGCAAATCTACACTGGGACGCATCGCCCTCGGTTTGCTGCAGCCTGACGTGGGCAGTGTCTCATTTGACCACCAGCGCCTGACGGGTATGCCGCCTGAAGTCTTTCGCGACGTGCGCACCCGGATGCAGCCCATCTTCCAGGACTCCACGGCTGCTTTAAATCCGCGCAAATCAGTTCGAGAACTGCTGATGCAAGCGCTCTGGAAACAACCCGGAGAGGGTGAAGCACGATGCTTGCGCCTGCTGGAAGACGTGGGCCTTCGCCCAGCCACCCGCTTCATTGACCGCTATTCTCACGAGCTCAGCGGCGGGCAACGCCAGCGCGTGTCCATCGCGCGTTCGCTGGCCATGGAGCCGCGGTTGATCATTGCAGACGAGCCGCTGTCGGGTGCTGACGTCTCTATCCGCGGCCAGGTTCTGAACCTTATGCTGGACATCCAGCGCGCCCGCCAGGTCGCCTACCTCATGATCACCCACGACATTTCCATCGCACGTGCGTTTGCGGACCGAGTGGCGGTCATGATGAAGGGAGAGATCGTGGAAATGGGCTCTGCGCAAGAGGTGCTTACCAACCCTCAACATGCCTACACCCAGCGTCTGGTGGCAGCCGTTCCTGTCCTGGGCAGTGTTTAAGAAGGTGCGAACGAATCCCTCATGCTCGCCGGATTCATTCACACCTTCTGAATCCGTCGCCATCGTGCCGCCCGTTCCCGCCTTCATGCGCTTCGATGTGGCGCAAATACCCGACACGCCCTGGAAGAACAAAGGTGGGCAAACGCGGGAAATCGCCACATGGCCGCAGGGCGCCAGCATGGATCATTTCGACTGGCGTGTGTCCATCGCCAGCATTGAGTCAGATGGTCCGTTTTCAGTATTTGAAGACGTGGACCGCATCATCACCTTGTTGAATGGCGACGGCGTGCATTTGAGTGGCCCCGGCATTGACCACGCCCTCACTGCGGCGCTTGTGCCGTTTGAATTCAGCGGCAACGTCCCCATTGACTGTTCATTGAAGGGCCGTTCGTCTCGCGACTTCAATGTCATGACGCGGCGAAGCAGGTTGAAAGCCGATCTACAGGTTCTACGCGGACCCACAGAACTGCCCGCCTCGCCGCACGGCCTTCTGGTTGCGCAACACGGGACTTGGCAAGCGGGCGACCAGTTACTCACCTCCGGACAGGGCTTGTGGTGGGCCTCGACCCCCGCCCGATGGAGCCTGCAAACCTCCGACCCGACCGCCGTCATGTTGGCCGTGCAATGGCGCCCCGCCCCCTAGAGATCACCATGCTTTCCTCAGCCGCACCTTTTTCGGCCGATGGCCTGTGGACCGACTTGCAAGGCCTGGATGGCAAGCCCTGCGCCCTCGTGGTCGAGAAGGGCCTCATTGCCTGGATCGGCTCGGGCACTAAGGTGCCGGATGAATATGCTTCAATTAAGTCGCACGAGGGCCGCGGCGCGCTGGTCACGCCCGGGCTGGTGGACTGCCACACACACCTGGTCTATGGCGGCCAGCGAGCCAACGAATTTGCCATGCGCCTGGGCGGCGCCACCTACGAAGAGATCGCCAGGGCGGGCGGGGGCATTGTTTCCAGCGTCCGCGCCACGCGGGAAGCCAGCGAAGACGAGCTCTTCACAAGCGCGTCGGCACGATTGCAGCAGCTGTTGGCTGAGGGCGTTTGCGCGATAGAGATCAAGTCAGGCTATGGCTTGTCGTTGGAACACGAGCGCAAGCAACTGCGTGTGGCCCGACGCCTGCCCACCGCGCACAACGTGACCGTGCGCACGACGTTCCTGGGCGCGCACGCTTTGCCACCCGAGTACGCCGGACGCAGTCAGGCGTACATCGACCTTGTTTGCAATGAAATGATGCCCGCGCTTCATGCCGAAGGCCTAGTCGATGCGGTGGACGTATTCTGTGAAAACATCGCCTTCTCCCTGGCGGAGACGGAGCAGGTCTTTCTGGCGGCGCAATCCTTGGGTATTCCGGTGAAGCTGCACGCAGAGCAGTTGTCCGACATGGGGGGCTCAACGCTGGCAGCCCGCTATGGGGCGCTTTCTTGTGACCACATTGAACACTTGTCTCAAGATGGCATCGACGCCATGGCAGCAGCGGGCACAGTGGCCGTTCTTTTACCAGGCGCCTATTACACGCTCCGGGACACCCACCTGCCCCCGATTGCAGCCCTGCGCGCCGCCGGTGTGCCCATGGCCGTTTCGACCGACCACAACCCCGGCACCTCGCCAACGCTGAGCCTGCTGCTGATGGCGAATATGGCGTGCACGCTTTTCAGGCTGACCGTTCCTGAGGCGATAGCCGGTATCACCACGCATGCAGCACGCGCGCTCGGGTTGCAGCATACCCACGGGGAGCTCGCCCCAGGCCGGCCGGCCAACTTCGTACTGTGGAACTTGAAGGACGCTGCCGAGCTGGCTTATTGGTTCGGCCAAAAACCGGTGCGCTGTGTGGTGCGCCACGGGCGCATTGAAGAAGGCGGCGTATGAGCAGTTTGTTTGCAGCTGACGCCTTGCTTCCCACCGGCTGGGCTCGCCACGTTCTGCTCCGTTGGGATGCGCTGGGCAAGCTGGTGGAGGTTCAGACTGACACGACGCGCCCTGATGGCACAGCGCAAGCCGAAGGACCTGTGCTCCCTGGCCTGCCCAACCTGCACTCTCACGCATTCCAGCGCGGCATGGCAGGCCTCACTGAATACCGTGGTGCCGCGCAAGACAGCTTCTGGAGTTGGCGCACGCTGATGTACCGCTTCGCGAGTCGGCTCGATCCCGCCTTGCTCGAGAGCATTGCCTTCGGCCTGTACGTGGAGATGCTGGAGGCAGGCTACACCAGCGTCTGTGAATTCCACTATCTGCACCACGACCAGGGCGGTACGCCCTATGCAGACGATGCAGAACTGGCATGGGCCCTTATCCGGGCAGCACAACGCGCAGGCATAGGCCTCACACTGTTACCGGTGCTCTATCAGGCCAGCGGCTTTGGCGGCAAGCCTCCCAATGAGGGGCAGCGCCGCTTTATCCGCTCCACCGACAACATGCTCAGGCTGTTGGAACGCTTGCAGCCATTCAGTTCCGCACAAGGTGTACGCGTGGGCCTGGCTCCGCATTCACTGCGGGCTGTACCACCCGATGCGTTGCGCGAGGCTGTTGCAGGCCTGCACGCGCTCGATGCAACGGCGCCCGTACACATTCACATAGCCGAGCAGACGCAGGAAGTTGAAGACTGCCTTGCATGGAGCGGCCAGCGCCCGGTTGCCTGGCTGCTCGACCATGCGCCAGTGGATGCACGCTGGTGCCTGGTACACGCTACGCACATGGACGCCGGCGAGTACTGCCGCGCCGCCGCCAGCGGCGCTGTGGCCGGTTTGTGCCCCAGCACGGAAGCCAACCTGGGCGACGGCCTGTTCGACTGGCCTGCGTGGCAAGCCGCGGGCGGTGCGTGGGGCATAGGTTCAGACAGCCATGCATGCGTCAATGCCGCTGAAGAATTGATGCTGCTGGAATACGGACAACGACTTGCCACACGCCGCCGCAATGTCATGGCGACGCCCGAGCAGCCTCACGTCGCTTCCGCCATGCTGCTGGCTGCCGTGGCCGGTGGCGCGCAGGCGGCAGGCCGGCCGGTGACAGGCATAGTCCAAGGTCAGCAGGCCGACCTCGTCATTCTGGACGCACAGCACCCGGCCTTGGCAGGCTTGCAAGCGCCTGAGATGCTGTCGGCGCACGTGTTTGCCAGCCACCGCACCAGTGCCGTTGGCAGCGTCTACGTGGCAGGCCAGGCCCGAGTACGGGGCACACGCCATGAGGCGCATGCCGCCGCCGCCCAAGGCCTTGTGGCCGCCCGCTCCGAGCTACTCAAGGACAATCCATGAAATTCTCCACCAACGAGCCCCCCTATCGCTTCCGACAAGGAAGCAGCCCTTTGCTGGTGTCCATGCCGCACGCGGGGACCCACGTGCCACCTGGACTGGCAGCACGCTTGACGCCTGAAGCCCGCCATGTGCCTGATACAGACTGGCACCTGGAACGTTTGTACGATTTTGCAGACGCCATGGGGGCTTCCATTCTCGTGGCCACGCATTCGCGTTATGTGATCGATCTGAACCGCCCTCCAGATGGAGCCAGCCTCTACCCTGGCCAAAGCGTCACAGGTCTGTGCCCCATCGATACCTTCGACGACACCCCCATCTACGCCAACCCATCTGACCATCCGGACAGCGCCGAAGTGGCCGAGCGCCGCGAAGCCATCTGGCACCCCTATCACGCCAAGCTGGCCAGTGAGTTGACACGCATCAAGGCCCAACACGGCATCGCCATGCTGTGGGACGCGCATTCGATCCGCTCTGTACTGCCGCGTTTCTTCGAAGGCAAGCTGACCGATCTGAACCTGGGCACTTCCAAAGGCGCCAGTTGCGACCCTGCTCTCGCCGATCGGCTGCTGGCGATCGCCAAAGAAGCCCCCGGCTACACCAGTGTGCTCAATGGGCGCTTCACCGGCGGCTACATCACGCGTCACCATGGCCGGCCGCAAGAGGGGCAGCATGCGGTTCAACTGGAGATGACGCAGTGCAGCTACATGCAGGAAACGCTGCCATTCGCTTACATGCCAGAAGTGGCAGCCCAAGTGCAGCCGCACCTTGAGCGCATGCTACAGGCCGTGCTCGATCATGCGCGGGGACCTACTCGTTGACGAGCTTGAAACGTCCTGGACTAAGTTGACATCCTCCAAGGCCCCTATCCCGCGCATTCATGCCGGTCAGAGGCGCCCGATGAACCTGGTCGGCCATTCTTAACTCCATGGACTGACACTGCCTCACCCGATTGCAATTCTCAATCGGGTGGGCCTGTGCCCGCGCGTTCTGCCACTCTTTAGTGCTGCCTCAGATGGCGGGCAGACCTGCTCAACACTTGAAGAAAGTGGAACAGCTGGGCCTGGCTCGCCTCCACCGGCTTTCACCCCTGCAGGTCGACGCTTATCGGCGTGTTTTCTCTTATTTTCAGTTTCCTCTACGGACATTTCTCACTTTTCATATTAGATAAAACCCGCATTGTTGAAGCAAGTTTCATGACTTTAAAATTACTTTGCAATTCAATCGAATTGCAATGCAATTTTAAGAAAGCTTATGTCTATCAACACGGAGAGTTTGCGAGGCATCATTTGCGCTACGGCGACACCCTTTGACTTGCAAGGCAAAGTCAATCGGGATGCCATCTATGCACACGTTCAATTTCTCATTGAACGGGGTGCTGCGGGTCTAGCTCCTCTTGGCGGCACGGGCGAGTACCCTGCCCTATCCCCCGAGGAGCGACGGAATGTGGTGCGCTGGACCGTGGAAGCGGCGGGTGGCCGTATTCCTGTCATTGCGGGCGTCCTGGCAACCGGCTACGAAGACGCGGTCCAATCCGGACTGGCCGCCAGGGACGCCGGAGCAGATGGGTTGATGGTGGTCACGCCCTACTACGCCTTAGGCACCGACGAAGGTGTGCGCGCCTACTTTTCAAACTACAAGGCGGCTCTGCAGCTCCCTATCGTCCTGTATGAGATTCCGCGCCGGACTCAGATCGAATTGCGCGCCGAGACCATCGCCCAAATGGCGGAAGATGGGACGATCATCGGAATCAAATACAGCGGGTCCGACTTTGCGAAACTGACCCGTCTTGTGCAACTGGCCGGCAACAAGCTTGCCGTGCTGTCTGGCGAAGAGCCCTTGTTCCCAGCACAGATTGCCTTGGGTGCCGTGGGAGGTGTCCTGGCTCTCTCCAATCTAGACCCCGCTCCGTGGAACCAGATGCAGGCGCTCGTGCAGGCCGGCGACATGCAAGGCGCCATGAGGATCCACCAGCGCTACGCCAACCTGGCTGACGCCGTCTATTCCGAGATGAATCCTTCTGGCCTGAAAGCCGCTCTGCAGATGAAGGGATTTGACTTCGGCCATCCGCGCCTTCCCCTTCTGCCGGCGCGCCCGCAAACCATGTCCCGCTTGCAGCTGGCATTTGAACAATTGGGTGAATAAAAATGAACATGATCTCCGACATCAAAGCGCTCAGCCCGCATAAACGCGTCGCCGACCGCATGGCCATGGTCACCACATCCAAGATCTACGAAGCGATTGCCAAAGTCGCCGATATGCAGGCGCAGGGGATCAAGGTCGATTCATTAACCGCCGGTGAGCCAGATTTTGATACCCCGGCACATGTCATCGACGCAGCACTCAAGGCCATGCGCGAAGGGGAAACCCACTACACGCCGGTGCGGGGCACCTTGGCGGTGCGCGACGCCGTGAGGCAGAAGTTCCTGAGGGAAAACGGCCTGTCTTTCAGCGATGACGAAGTCATGGTTGGAAATGGCTCCAAGCAAGTCATCTCCAACGCCCTCGCAGTCACTTTGGAGCCGGGTGATGAAGTACTTTTGCCCGTTCCATACTGGGCTGCGTACACGGGGATGGTTTACGCGGCAGGCGGGGTGCCTGCATTTGTGCGCCCCAGCGGCGACCGATTGACCGCGCAAGAGTTGCGCGCCGCCATGGGACCGCGTACGCGCTGGTTCATATTGAACACGCCCAGCAATCCTTCGGGCCTGGTCTACACAAAAGAGGAACTCCTGGCTCTGGGCGAAGCCCTCCGCGAACGGCCTGACGTCCTGATCCTCTCCGATGAGATCTACGAGCATCTGCACTACACACCCGAACGCCCAGAGTCACTACTGAAACTCTGTCCAGATCTTGCGGGACGCGTTCTTGTTGCCAACGGCGTCTCCAAAGCGTTTGCCATGACAGGATGGAGGCTTGGTTTTGCAGCAGGCCCGGCCGACATCATCGAGGCCATGGCCAATCTTCAGGCTCAAACGACCCTCGGCCCAAGCTCCATCAGCCAGGCGGCCACGGTGGCAGCCCTCAACGGCCCTCGGGAATCCATCGACAACATGGTCACTGCATACCATCGGCGCCGCGATCTGGTGATGCAAATCGCGAACAGCCATCCGGGCGTGAAGATCCCGCGACCCGATGGTGCGTTCTACGCCATGCTGGATTTGAATGAAGCCTTCGCGGGCGGAACGCGCTTTCGCAAGATCGCAGAACCGGACATGGCTTTCTGTGAATGGCTACTGGCAACGAAACACGTGGCCGCGGTTCCGGGGTCCGTCTTTGGCGCGCCTGGATGGGTAAGGATTTCATTTGCCACCGACGAAAAGACGATCGAGCAAGGCCTGAGCCGGCTTCTTACCGCAGCCGTGCAGAGCTAACAAGATTCTTGTGCTGGTGTTCGTGCAACTCAACTCTGGCCATCAGGCCTGAAATTTTTCTTAGGAGATAGAAATGAGCCAAGTGATTCAAAAAATGTCTGTGCTTTTCAAATGGACTACCGTTCTTGCCTTCACGGCCGGGACAGTTTTTGCCCACGGACAGACCGTGCTGCAGAAGACGCGCACAAAAAATGAGATCCGGATTGCAACGACGGACACTCTCAAACCGTGGGGGTTTATGGACGAGGCCAACCAGCCCACCGGATACAACGTAGACGTATCACGCGAATTGGCCAAGCGCCTGAACATTCCCAAAATCACGTTTGTCGCCGACACCTACAAAAACTTCATCTCCGGTCTGAACTCGGACCGATACGACATCGTTGTAGCCATCCTTACACCGACGGAAGAACGCCGCAAGTCCGCTGACTTCTCGATTCCGTACATGGTCACCTCCAAGAATCTTTTCGTGCATGCCGACAACGACACTATTCGCGGGCCCGAGGACATGAAAGGCAAGCGACTGGCAGTCGCTGGAGGCACCTCGGATGAAGCCTGGGCGCGCAAGAACCTGGCGGACTCGAACATCCGCGTCTACGACAACTTCATTCTCGCCTTTCAGGACCTCGCACTCAAACGTGTTGACGCCCGCCTCACTGACCGCATCACAGGCATGACAGCGGCCAGAGAAGGGCGCTTTCCGGTCAAGATTGCCGGGCCGAATCTTGACTATGAGATCGGCACCATTGGCTGGAAAAAAGGTGAAGCGGACATGGCTTTGGCTGTGAACAAGGTGGTTCAGGAAATGATTGACGACGGGACCCTGAACCGCATCTCACGCAAATGGCTCCCCGGCATTGATATGGGAGACGAAATCAAGAAGATGCCCAAGGACGCCAAATGATCGACCTGGTGGTCAAGGCAGGCCCGCTGATTCAAGGGGCCTTGGTGATGACGGTGTTTCTCGGCCTCAGCTCAGCGGTCATTGGGACCGGACTGGGGCTGGTCATCGCGCTGTGCCGTCTGTCCTCCATCAGGCTGCTGAGATGGGTGGCGTTCTCTTTTGTATCGATCTTCTGCGGAACGCCGTTACTGCTGCAACTGCTGCTGATTTACTTCGGGCTTCCTCACTACGGTATTGATCTTGCCCCCGTGCCCACAGCCATCCTGGCCCTCTCCCTGTGCGCGGGCGCCTACATCTCAGAGAATTTCCGTTCGGGCATTCTCGGAGTTGACAAGGGACAGATTGAAGCGGCGCAGTCCATGGGCATGGGACCGGTCCGCACGCTGTTTCGCATTGTGCTGCCCCAGGCGGTTCGGATAGCCGCCCCTAGCTTGGGAACGCGCTACATCGCACTGATGAAAGACACGTCTTTGGCATCGACCATCACCGTTGTGGAACTTACCAAAGTGGCTGAGCAAATTGGCTCCAATACTTTCAGATATATGGAGATGTTCATCATCGCCGGCGTTCTGTATTGGTTGATCAATCAGGTTCTGACCTTCTTCCAGCTCTGGGTTGAAAGTCGCTTGAGCAAGGGAATCAAATGAGTCAGCAAGAAGCGGGTCAAGCTGTGGTTCAGGTTGAGGGGCTCTACAAGTCCTTTGGAGCGAATGCGGTTTTGAAGGGGGTGACTGTCACCATTGGACGTGGTGAAGTGGTCGTTGTCATGGGTCCTTCCGGTTCCGGAAAAACGACATTTGTGCGCAGTCTCAACTTCCTTGAAATTCCAGACAAAGGCGACATCACCATCTGCGGCACTCATGTGTCAGTCCAGAACGGCGCAGCGGGACTTAAACGTGCTCAACATAAGCAGGTGAGGGACATACGGCGAAAGACGGCCATGGTGTTCCAGTCATTCAACTTGTTTGCCCACATGACGGCCCTGAAAAACATCATCGAGGGTCCCGTCCAGATCAAGGGAGTGCGCAGGGAAGACGCCATCGTACAAGCGCGCGCCTTATTGAGTCAGGTAGGCCTGGCTGAAAAAGAGAACGAGTATCCGAGTCGACTTTCAGGCGGCCAGAAGCAACGGGTGGCCATCGCACGCGCCTTGGCCATGAATCCAGAAGTCATCCTGTTTGACGAACCGACCTCGGCACTGGACCCCGAACTTCGGGACGAAGTGCTGACTGTGATGCGCAATCTCGCCAAAGGCGGGATGACTATGATCATCGTCACGCATGAAGTTCGGTTTGCCCGTGAGGTCGCTGATCGCGTGATTTTCATGGAAGGTGGCGTCGTGGTCGAAGATGCATCGTCCGAGGCCTTTTTCAACCAGCCGTCGAACGATCGCATCCGGCAGTTTCTCAGGCGGGTCGAATGATGAATACGAATCCACTGGAATGGACCTCAAATCCCTTGGTTGAGGCAGTGCGCCGTGAAGCCGGCGATTTGATGCGGACCGTACGCCACGACTTGCACGCCCATCCGGAACTGAGCTTCGAAGAACACCGCACTGCGGCGAAAGTCCGCGAACTACTGAGCGCCTGGAGAATTCCGATGCTGAGCGGCTTGGGCGACACCCTGGTGGTAGGTGTCCTGCGATCTGGAACTGGCAAGGCAGCGATCGGGCTCCGGGCTGACATGGATGCATTGCCCATCCTGGAGACCAACACGTTCGAGCATGCGTCACGCCATCCAGGACGCATGCATGCCTGCGGGCATGACGGCCATACAACCATGCTTCTGGGTGCTGCTCGATATCTTAGCCAGCACCGGGATTTCGACGGCACCGTCTATCTCATCTTCCAACCAGCGGAAGAGAATGGCCGCGGCGCCCGCGCCGCGATCGAAGCCGGGCTGTTTCGCGACCACCCGATGCAAGCCGTGTTCGGCATGCACAACTGGCCGGGCCTGGCTGCCGGTCAGTTCGCCTTGACGTCAGGGCCTATCATGGCGTCGTCTTCACGGGTCAAGGTGACCTACAAGGGCAGGGGGGGGCATGCGGCCCTGCCTGAACAAACGTCTGATCCAGTCGCTGCGGTCGCTGCCCTCTATCAGGCGTTGCAGACGGTGGTTAGCAGGAACACGGCTGCGCAAGACAGCGTTGTGCTGTCCATCACCCAACTTCAGGGAAGTGACAATCATTGCGTCATACCCGAGCAGGCTTGGCTTGGCGGCTCGTTGCGCACACTCTCTGCCCAAGTGCTCGAGAGGACTTGCGCCCGAATTCAAGAACTGGCTCAAGGTATTGCCGCTGCGTTCTCATGCACCGCGCAGGTAGAGATTGAGCATACCGTCCCGGCGACGATCAACGACACGCATGCAACATCGCTTTGCCGAGATACGATCCTGGGATGGTTGGGCCCGAAGTGGTTGATCGACGATTTCACGCCGACGATGGGAGCTGAGGATTTTGCATTTATGCTTCAAGCTGTTCCTGGCTGCTATTTGATGCTGGGCAATGGCCTCGGGCAGGCAGGCGATGCCAAGACAGTCTGCGGGCTACACAACCCTGCCTACGACTTCAACGATGAAGTTGCACCTGTCGGTGCGGCCTACTGGGTCAGCTTGGTCAGCAACTGCATGCCGGTGGTCACCACGAGTGCATAACAACCACGATCGGTGCACCACAACGCCCACAATGAACCAAAAGAAATCGCCTCACATATTCGGAGATCTGTACGTATGACAAAGAAGACGAACCCTGATGCGGACAGAGATCCCCTTTTCGTCAACAGCGTCGCCAAGGCCTTTCAGTTGCTGGAGATTTTCGACAAGTCCCGGCCGTCCGCCAGCTTCTCGCAAGCCGCTCGAGAACTGGGAATGGAAAAAAGCGCGGCCCAACGCGCGGCCCATACGTTGTGGCGGCTAGGGTATTTGGACAAGGTGGGGCGAGATGGTGAATACAGGCTGTCGCGCCGTTGCCTTGACATGGGCCAGCGGTATCTCGAAGCCAACCGGCTCATTGCCTCAGCAAGCCCCTTTCTCAAATTCCTGCGCCGTAAAACAAACGCCTCGGTGAATCTGGCCATGCTGGACGGTACCGACACCGTGTTCCCCGTCCGCTACACGAGCCTGGAAATGCTGGGCAATGATCTGGGCGAACGCCCCCGACTCCCGGCGTACTGCACGGCGACGGGTATCGCCATCCTCGCTGCCATGCCGGACGAAAAGGTTCAGGAGGTGCTCAACAAGTCCGAGCTCAAGCCCTTGATGCCCAAGAGCATCTGGCAGATGGGAAAGATCCTTGAACGGATCGCGAAAACCAGGGAAGACGGTTATGCCCTGGGCGTCGAAGAAGACTTTGCAAGTGACATCACAGTCGCTTGCTCGATTCGAGATCCACTTACCGATGACGTTGCGGCGCTGGGCGTCTCTTACTCGAGCGAAGCCATGACCGTGGAGTCCATTGTGAAGGACTGGAGTCCCTTGATTGTTTCAGTAGCTCGGGAAATCAACACGCGATTGGCAGAAGGCGCATTCGGCCTCGACGCTTGAGGCACTGCCGCGCGAGATAGTTTGCGCTGCCGCTGCTGGTAGCTGGCCTGCCGACATATGCCCAAAGGAAGCGCGCCCTGACTTTTGCAGCTTTCAGCTTAGACTGCTTGCATCCGTATATTTTTCAGGAAGCCTCTTATGAAAAAACGTGTCGTCTTCGCGACGTTGGCCTTGATAGGTGCAACGGTCTCTCCGTTGGCTCAAAGCCAGATGCTGGATGCGCTCAAGGACAGGCTGAACCAGTCCAATGCCACATCTGGCACCGGTGGCGACGGCGCCAAAGCAGGTGGCGCAGCAGCCCTGGCGAGCGGATTGGGCCTGTCCATGCCCAGTATTGGCAGCAGCACCATGGGCAACGCGGCCGGGGTCCTGCAGTACTGCATCAAGAATAATTATTTGAGCGCTGATGCTGCCAGTGGCGTCAAAGACAAGCTGCTGGGCATGGTCACGGGCCAGCAGCCCCAGAAAACCGGCTATGACACCGGGGTCAAAGGCCTGCTGCAGGGCAGCGACGGCAAATCTCTAAGTTTCGACAAGGTGGGCAGCCAGATCAAGACCAAGGCCTGCGATTACGTGCTGGCCAATGCCAAATCACTGATCTAGTGTGCGCATAGCCAGCATGAAGCTCTGAAAGCAGAAAAAAACCAGTCAATGACCGGTTCTTTGCTAAGTGCTCAGCTGACCATGGCACGTTTTGACAGAAGTTTCGCTCCAGGGTCAAGAGCATCCCCTCGCGTTTCTCGTGCCAGATAGACCGCAAGGGCCATGGCGCAACCCATGGCGGTTGAGAAGAGCGCAATCGGCCACGGATCTCCGCCTGTCTGGGCAAGAGCGAGCGGCGCAAACATGGGAATGAAAGTCCCTGCGACAAGACTACCGATTTGCTGGCCGATCGCAACGCCACTGAATCGTGTGCGGGCAGCGAACATTTCGGAAAAGAAGGCCGCCTCCACAGAAAAACACAAAGGAGTGATGATGGCAAAGCCAAAGACAATGGCGCAAGTAATCCAGACAGTGTCTTTAGTTTGCAGAATCAGGAAATAGGGCCACGAGAAAAATATCGTACATAGGGCCGCACACATGATCAGAGGCCTGCGTCCGAACTTGTCAGACAGGTAGCCGATGAGCGGCACAGTAAAGAGTGCCAGGAAGGCTGCAATGGATATCGCATTCAAAATCACGGATCGGGGAAGCGCCAGGACCGTGGTCGCGTAGGACAGCGTGATCACCATGATGATGGTCGAGAAGCCAAAATTGCCAAATCGAATGAACGAGGCGACGATAAGTTGCTTTGGGCTCGAGCGAATCACTTCCATCAATGGGTTCTTCGCTTTGTTGTCTTGAAGGGCTTCAAAAGCCGGGGTTTCATCGAGCCGCGATCGGATGGCAAATCCCAGCACGAGCAAGACGGAACTCGCGAGAAAGGGAACTCTCCATCCCCAGGTTGTGAAAGAGTCACCCGATATGAGTGCCATGATCGCCAGCGTTGCGAATGCCATGAGAGCACCCAGATAGCTGCCAATGATGGGAAAACTTCCGTAGAGACCGCGCAATTCCTTCGGTGCATGCTCCACCGCGAGAATACTGGCGCCCGCTTGCTCGGCGCCAAGGGCAAGGCCCTGAGCCAATCGCAAGGTGATCAGCAGGATCGGGGCCCAAATGCCCCATGACTCATACGTGGGCAGCAGGCCAATAGCCGTTGAAGCGGCGCCCATCGTAATCAGGGACACCAGCAACATTGACTTCCGTCCCACCCGATCGCCGAAGTGACCAGCGATCACCGCGCCGATCGGACGGCCTGCCACTCCCACCGCAAAGGCCCCCATGGAAGCCAAAGTGCCCATCAGCGGATCAAAGGAAGGAAAGTAGAGCTTACTGAAAATCGATGCTGCAAGCACCCCGAAAAGGAGGAAGTCGTACTGCTCGATCGCAGTCCCCACAGAGGTCGATAGAAAGACCACCCACTTCTGGTTCGGGCGCGCGCTGGTTTTTGAGGACATTAAAGACTCCGGATTGATTTGAGGAACGACGGGGACTGGGAAGGATGAGTTGAGGACCTTTGGCAACTAAGGCGTGGCGACCGCCTGTTGCCTCTGTTCGATGAGTTGAACCATGGTCAGGACTGTCTTTGTGCAGGGCACCGGAACGCCATACTTTTCCGCTTCCGCGACCACCGCACCGTTGATCGATCCGATCTCGGTCGGTCGATGCGCGAGCAGATCCTGCAGTGTTGACGGTATGACGGTGGGGTGGTCTGCGATCGCGGCCGAGATCTTGCTCAAGCACCGCATCTCGTTGACCGCGACGCCAGAGGCCGCTGCCACGGAACAGACCTCCTTGACGATGTGATGCGTGAGCGCGATAGCGTTGGGCACCAGGCCCAGGCGACCTACGGGGCTACCAGTCGCGGCGCAGACGCTATTCAAGGCGGCGTTGAACGCCAATTTTTCCCAGAGAGTTGTCCACAGATCATCGACGGGGGCACACCTCAATCCAGCGTCGTTAAAAGACGAAGCGACCGACTCCGCAACGCTGGAATGTGTGTGGCCATGAGTAGCCACTTGCAACTCGATCGAGCCAGTCCCTTGCGACCGGACGCTGCCAGGCTCTATCAATTCGGCGGGCCAGCTCGTCACGCCAATCAGGCATCGGTCTTGCGTAAAAAAACTGTGCAGAGTCTCCAGATTCCCAAGCCCGTTCTGCAGACTGAGACCAAAGGTATCCGGACCAATGATCGGGCGCACCGCTGCAAGCGCGGCGCGGCTGTCAACGGTCTTGGTGAAGACGATCAGGCATTCCGCAAAGGTTCGCGCGGCGACCGCCTCTTCGGGAAGACATGCGTCAACCGATGAGATCTGGCGTGTCCCGTGGTCCGAAGTGGTCAACGACAAGCCTTGCCGCTGAACCGCGGAGACATGTGCCGAATTCGTGTCGATGAGTTGAACTGCGTGTCCGGCCTCCGCCAGCAGGCCGCCGAACAGGGAGCCCATGGCCCCTGCGCCCAGAATTGAAAACCTCATGGAATGCCTTTCGGTCAGTGGGTTCTTAGAGCCTGTTCAAAGTCTCTGCGCGAGGGCCGTTGTGTTCAAAAATCTGTGGATGCGAGGCGAAAAAGGCAGGGATACCTCGGGGTATCGCGAGTATTTTTAGCGCTGCAGACGCGGCTTTTTGGGCGCCTTGCAACGGGCGCAATGGGACCGCGAGGAGACTTTGAACAGTCTCTTAGACGCGTTCCTACATCACAGGTCGAGTTCGATCGCGTCACCGTCGCTGCCGCAAACGCAGCTGAGCAATACCGTTTCTCGTTCGGTGGATGTCAGCACATGGTCGCGGTGAATCGGGGCGCCAGCTACCCATGGCACTTTGCAGAGCGTGCAGATGCCTGACTCGCACCCCACCTTCATCGGCAGGCCGGCGTCCTTCAGGGTGTGCAGCAGGCTTTTTCCAGGAACGACGGTCAACGTGAGGTTCGACCGCCGCAGAACCACCTCATACGTGGGACCTTGCGGAACTGGCAACTTTCCGAAGGCCTCCTGGTGCACCTGATGCTCAGGCCAATCGCGCAGTGCATGGGCGAACGCTTCCGCCATGCGCGTCGGGCCGCAACAATAGGCATGCTGACCATCACTCGATCTGCCCAGCACTTTCTCCATCTCGAGCCGTTTGCCATCCGCATACAAATGGATCTGACCGGTCCGCCGGCTCGACAGAAGGAACTCGCGGAACGCGAAGTCACTCGCAGTGCGCGCGCAATAGTGAAGCTCATAGCTTGCAGATCGTCGTTCGAGTTCGAAGATCATCGAAATGAAAGGCGTGATTCCAACCCCACCAGCAATCAGGATGTGATTGCCTGAGCTCTCCGCGAGGGGAAACAGATTCCTGGGCAACCAGAGCGAGACGGGCGTGCCCACCTTGAAATTCTGGTGAATCTCCAGGGATCCACCGCGGCCCACATCCTCGCGCAGTACGGCGAACTGGTATTCATTTCTCTCGCGCGGGTCGCTGCACAGGGAATACTGACGCGTATCCCCCGATTCAAGAACCACATCAATGTGGGCGCCCGCGGTGAACGGCGGCAGCTCCCAACCGTCGACACACTTCAAGCTGTATCGGCGCACCCTCTCGGTTTCGTCATGCACTTGGCTGACGACAGACGTGATGTACTGATTTCGATTGGTCATGATCACTCCGGCAGCGATTGAATGACATCGCCAGGCTTGATAACGCCGCCCCGCACGATCATGGCGTTCAAGCCACCGCGGCGGATGAGCATGGGCGCGATCGGCTTGCCGGTCACTTCCTCCAGGTGCTTGCAAGGCGGCGTTTCAGAGCCCACGCAGATGCAAGATCCGATCTGGAAACGTTTGCCGATAAAGGCGTTGAGGTCAATCCCACGGGTGGTGACGTTGCGCCGATGCTCATTGGCGCTCAGCCGAACGCCGTGAACGTCCCATAACATGTCAAGTGCCTCTTGCTCGAAGAACGAGACCTGCCGGTAATCCAGAATGTCGAAGCTCTCCAGCTTGTCCGACAGGAATCCGAGGCCACTGGCGTAGCGATCACCTTTGACGCCGTGGCCTTCTACAAGCTCCAGAAACGGAAACTCCCTCATGGGCAGCATCGCGCGGGGCGCTGAATGCAAGGAGACTACGGCTCCGGTCTGCACAACAACCGGCGCAATGGCCCCCGCATTTGATCCAATGTCAAGTTCGCTCGTGTGATTCATGGCTTTGATTCCTTAACTGATGACGCAGACATCCTTGCCGGCCAGGTATTCCCGTGACATCGTTGCGAAGGTGGTTTTCACGATCTCCGGACGCAACAGGAAGTCATGCGATTCACGGGCAAGATCTGCATCGAGCTCCGCAATCGACCCGCACGCGGCGGCTCGAAGTTGATTGCGGGCGCACCGCTCGAGCAAGATCGCCAGGTACAGCGACTCCTCAATGGAGGGCGTAGCTGTGAGAAAACCATGATTGGCAAGCAGGATGCTGCGCTTGGGTCCCAGTGCTCTCGAGATGATCTCCCCCTCCTCTTCTGCCATTGGCAGGCCTGGCCAGGTCGGCAGGAAAGCGCAGTCGTCAAAAAACGGGGTAGCGTCCATGTGGGCGACCTTGAGAGGTTGGCCGGTCATCGAGAGCGCAGCGACATACGGAGGGTGGGTGTGCACGATGCACCGAACGTCGGGTCGGGCGTTGTACACCCAGAGATGGAAGCGAATCGCAGGGTTGGCTGCGCCTGAGCCCTCGATAACCTGCATCGACTTGTCAATGCGAATAAGGTTGGATGCGCGGACTTCAAAGAACCCGCGCCCGAGGGGCACTGTCATGAAGGTGCCATCATCCTGGCGCACAGTCAGTTGGCCGGCAAGGGTCTCTGCGTGACCATTGGCGGCAAGCAGTCGGCAACTCAGAGCGATGCGCTCATTCTGGGTCCAGGTGCCGTAATCCAATTTACCCTGGATCTGCTCAATTGCAGCCAGAGATTTGGCGGTCAGTTCAGCAGGTGTTTCGGTGGTGCTCGATTTCATGTGCCTAGCGTAGGTCCATGTCGGCAATATTTCATTGCCACAGAGCGCAATGGCCTTGACTGGGAGCGCAGAGCTGATGCGCGGCCATAAGCGCCTGATCTAAGCGGGTCTATGCGGAGGCTTTTGCTCTTGCAGCGCCGGGCGGATAACCATGCTGCGCACGGAACGCGCGGCTGAAATGGCTGGCGTCGACAAATCCGTTGCGGTATGCAATCTCGGACACTGCGAGGTGCGAAAGCTTCTCGTCCTGCAGGTCGAGTGCAGCGCTGGACAGTCTCTTGGCTCGAAGCAAATGGCTGTACTTGGTGTCATGCGCCTTGAGAACATCGTGGACAGATCGCTTGGAAAGGCCCAGCATCTCGGCCACGTGCTCCACGGAAAAATCGGGGTTTCTATAGTTCGCTTCGATACACAGCAAGATCTTGTTCCAGCGCTTGCCAGAAGGCGTGTCCAAACTTGAATGCAGATTGCTGAAGTAAGTCTCTGACAACATGGCCAGGAGCGCTTGCTCTGCGTAGTAGACCCTCGCTGAGTCAGAACTGCCGAGGACGGTCAATGTGTTCTGCAGATGCGTTCGCAATAGCTTGGCGGTCGAGGAGTCGCTGAGGACCAATGTTGGTGCGAAGTTGAGGCGCTCGCTCTCGTACGGGCCAAAGAAGCGCGTCGAGGACACACGGAGAATGAAGATATCGAAATCGCCAACGACATGGATGGCTGAGGGCAGATTTGTAGCGCGGTAGACGATGTCGTCGCTCTTGAAAACAAGCCTTTTTCCGCTTTGCTCGACGTAGCCGGTGCCCTCCAGAATCACCACGGCCAGCACCTCGAATGGACGGTTTTCAAGCTCTTCGAGGTCGTGGCGGACACTCATGTCGCGACCGGAAATCCGAACGGCTGTGCCACCACATAGAAGCCCACACGCTTGCACCGTCAGCGAGGGCTGCAGCCCCTGCGACTTCAGCGAACCGGGGCAGATCAGTCCCGCGAGAATGGCCGAGAAACCAGAGACATCTGCCGCGTAGAAAGGCCGCAACCGCGAAGGCAGGGTTGACTGCATTTCACCCAGGTGATCCATCGGAATGCGGCGCACTTGCATGATGGAATGGGACCGATTTTGAGTGGTCTCGCTGCCTTGAAAGACTACTGCGGTTTGCGGTCTAGCGCCGTAAGCAGTGTTTGAAAGCCCTTCCAGCCCCAATACACGCGATGACAAATGATCAATCCGAGATCATCAATGTCCATCACTTCCACCAGGTCGACCTGATCGCCCTGAGGGGTGACTCGCGGATATTCCCAGACAACCTGGCGATCGGAAGCATGGTGTCGGCCAGTTCGGTACCAGCGACCCAGGCCGTTCTCCGGCTGCGCGAAAGACGCCTCAAAAAATGATCGGATCGCTTCCCATCCCTGAATCGTTCCATCGGCCCGCGCTCCGGAGTTCATATACGCCAACGGCGTTTCCAGCACAGCGTTTTGCGCATAGAGATTCATGAGGGCATCCAGGTCTCGCTCAATCACAGTTTGATGCCACTGCTCGAAGATAAATTTTGCCTCGCCCCCCGGCACCTTGGGTTGCCCATTAATACCGCTCATACGAAAACTCCGCCTTTAACCATTGTCTTTTCAGTCTAGACCCTTCACCGCATATTTGATTCGATGCGTATCGAATTGATTTGATCCCACCCAAGCCTATGATGGGAGGAACCTTCAGGAGTACATGCTTTGTCGGACAACCAGCCCAAGCTAGCATCGGCCGCGTTTCTCATCGCGGATCCCGCCCGTGCAGCCATGCTGATGGCGCTCATCGATGGCCGCGCACTGCCCGCTGGCGAGCTGGCGTTTGCCGGTGGAGTGATGCCACAAACAGCCAGCTCGCACCTGGCGAAGCTGCTGAGCGGCGGCTTGATTGCAGTCGAAGTTCAAGGCCGCCACCGCTACTATCGATTGGCCAACGCTCAAGTAGCGCTTGCACTTGAGAGCTTGGCGACGATCGCTGCGACCAGTCCGCCACGCTTGCGGCGAATCGGCCGAGACGAACAATCCCTGAAGTTCGCCAGATGCTGCTACGACCATCTGGCCGGGCACTTGGGCGTCGTGTTGGCTGAGGCTCTTGAGCGACATGCGGTGATCACCCGCAAGGGCGACAAGAAATACGAAGTTTCTCCCGATGGTGCCGACTGGTTCTCCCGCATGGGCCTAGACCTCGCGCGAGTGACCCCGACAAGGCTTGGAATCGCACGACAGTGTTTGGATTGGACCGAGCGCAAGCACCATCTCGCAGGACCGCTCGGTGTCGAGTTCCTTGGACTGCTTTGCGCCAAGCGTTGGTTGTGTCGTGTCGACGGTTCGCGCGTCATTCACGTCACCGAGATGGGCTGGACCGGTCTGGCAACAGAACTGGGAATTCACCGGCTCCCTGAAGACAAACTCTCCCTTGCGTTGGAGGTTAGCTGCTCCGAATGCTTGTAAGCCCTCGTCCAATGCAGGACTCCACTCGCTCGATCCCGCGCAGGAGCGTGATCGTCGCTCCCGCTTGCGTCAGCTATACCTGCTGCACCCTAGGTAACGAAAGGAATTTGAAAATGCAAAAAGCCGGTCAGAGAACCGGCTTTTTGCTTGAAGGGTGTCGAGTGTGGAAGCCGCGGCTTACTTGACTGAATCCACCATGTACTGAACTGCGGCCCGGAAGTCAGCGTCCGAAGCAGCCATCGCACCGCCTTTGGGAGGCATGGCGCCTTTGCCCGTGGTGGCGATCTTCAGAACTTCTTCAAAGCCGACCGTCAGGCGGGGAGCCCAGGCCGCTTTGTCACCAAACTTGGGGGCACCGGCCACACCCGCTGCGTGGCAAACCACGCAAGCGCTGTCATACAAAGCCTTGCCTGCGCCAGCTGACGCTGCCGCAGGAGCGGGTGCTGCTGCAGCTGGAGCCGCTGCTGCCACGGTTTCGGCCGCAGGTGCAGGGGTGGGTGCGGGTGCTGCTGCGGCGGCTTGAGGAGCAGCTTCAGAAGCCGCTGCACTGGCAGCAGCAGCGGGAGCTGCTGGCTCAGCAAACTTGGCGCCAGCCGCGTTGGCCATGTAAGCCACGGCACGACCAATTTCCACATCAGTGAAGTTGCCGCCGCCCTGTGGAGCCATGCCGCCTTTGCCAGCAAGGGCAGAGTGCAAGAGCTTGTCAAAGCCAGTGGCAATACGGGAAGCCCACTGCCCGACGTCCTGGAACTTGGGCGCGCCTGCCAGGCCAGCAGCGTGGCAAGCCGCGCACTGAGCCTTGTACACCTCTTCGCCGCCAGCCAGTGGTCGGTTGGCATCGCGGATTTCCACGGTGCCGACTTTCTGAATACGTTGGGCGACCGCGCGTTCAGTATCCGTGGCTCCAGGCGACAACTTGTTCGCCGAGGTAACGTAGTAAACGAGGCCGATGATGATGAACACCGGAATCACGAATGCCGCGAAACTAATCCAGAATAACTGCTTAGGCGTCTTGACCGGGCCTGTATGTGCTTCCTCGTGCATGTTGTCGCTCATGGCGTCCTCGGGGGGGATCGTGGTGATTTTCTGTTGCGGAGCACGCGCGTCGTCATGCACGGCCGCGCTGCAAGCCTATGATTATAGGGCGGCTGACGCCCGCACCTCAGCGCGGGCATAAGATCACCTTAACTTGCGGGGCGCGGAGCCTCGCCAGCGGGCTCACTCCAGCCACCACCAAGGGCCTTGTACAGCTGCACTTCGTTGGTTCGTTGAGCAAGCCGCGTCTGCGCAAGCGCTTGTTCGGTAGCGAACAAGGAACGCTGGGCATCCAGCAAATCCAGGTAGTTGGCAATACCGTTGCGATAACGCAAATCCGCCAGACGGAAGCGATCGCGTTCAGCGGCGGCCTGGGCCTCCAGCGCCTTCAGCTGTTCGCCAAGCGTGGCACGGCCCGCCAACGCATCGGCCGCCTCCCTGAAGGCCGTCTGAATGGCTTTTTCGTACTGCGCCACAGTAATCTGCTGACTGGCCTTGGCGACGTCCAGATTAGCCTGGTTGCGCCCCATGTCGAAGATCGGTACCGTGATGCTGGGCGCCAGGGACCAAGCGCCCACGCCACCTGAACCCACCAGGCCGTCAAGCGTGGTGCTCGCCCGTCCTGCACTTGCAGTCAGGGAAAAACGCGGGAAAAAGGCTGCCCGCGCCGCGCCAATGTTGGCGTTGGCGGCGATCAACTGCTGCTCGGCCGCGCGGATGTCCGGGCGACGCAGCAACAGGTCAGAAGGCAGTCCGGCTGGCACCTCAGTGAAGGTGGACAACTCTCCTGTCGGAGCGACAGCGGGTGTGGGCTGAGTCAGATCATTGGAAGGCGGCGCCACGGACACCACTGGCAATGGCGGCAACAGCCTCTCTGGGATGGCCTGGCCCACCAGCAAAGTGAGCAGGTTGATGTCCTGCGCACGCAAACGCAGTTGCTGAGCCCGGGCGGCCTGCGCCGAAGCACTGAGCGACTCAGCCTGTCGGAAGTCAAGCGCAGACGACGCACCGTTATCAAAGCGCAGCTTGGTCAGCCGCAGTGATTGATCTCTGGTGGCCAGGGTGCGCTCTGCCAGCAAAAGCAACTCGGTATCGGCCTGAAGTGACAGCCATGCTGTACTCACAGAGCTGACCAGGCTGATCTGCGCCGACTTGCGCGCCTCTTCCGTAGCCAGGTACTGCGCCAACGCCGCGTCTTTCAACGCAGAGACGCGGCCAAAGAAATCCAGCTCCCAGGCGGAAATCCCTACGCCCAGTGTGTAGACAGAGCTGACGTTGGAGGAGTTTTCGCCGCCGGAAGCGTTGGGCGCCTGGCGGGTACCGGTGAGAGACCCGGCCAGGGTCGGCACCTGATCGGCACGGCGTATCTGATACTGGGCTCGCGCTTGTTCGATATTCAGGATAGAGACGCGCAGGTCGCGGTTATTGGCCAGCGCCAACTCGATCACTTCACGCAGGCGAACGTCATGCACGAACTCTTGCCAAGGCAGATCAGCAGCGGCTGTGCCGCCAACCATCTGAGCACCAGCCGTATCCGGCCATTGCACGGAGACTGGCGCGGCAGGCCGTTCATATGCAGGAATGAAAGAGCAGCCCGCCAACACACTGGCCAGTGCCAGTGCCGTGAACGGCCGGATTGCTCCGCTAGCGCGTGAATTACGGTGCTTAGTCATGTGAATCCTTTTTGGCGCCTGAGGCAGGTGGCTCGGCACCTTCATGCATGGCGCGCCGCTCTTCTGCGGAGAGGCCTTCCTCTGCCGCCTCGACATAGGCGTGCGCCGCCTCAGGAGTAATCCCCGCTTGCGCTGCATGCTCGGCATAACGCTCGCGTTCGCGCTGGCTGCTCTTGAAGATTTTCCGCACCACCACGAAGAAGATAGGCACGAAGAACACTGCCAGTGTGGTGCCCACAATCATGCCGCCGATCACGCCGGTACCAATGGCACGTTGGCTGGCGGAGCTCGCTCCGGTGGCGATCGCCAACGGCAACACGCCCAGAATAAACGCGAGCGAAGTCATGATGATCGGGCGGAACCGCAGGTGCGCAGCTGCCAGCGCCGATTCAATCGCGCTCATGCCTTGCGCCTGCAGATCCTTGGCGAACTCGATGATCAGAATGGCGTTCTTGGCTGATAGCCCGATGATCGTGATCAGACCCACCTGGAAGTACACGTCATTCAAGAGACCTCGCCCGGTAATGGCCAGCAGCACACCGAGTACACCCAGCGGAACCACCAAGATCACGGCCAGCGGGATCGACCAGCTCTCATACAGCGCAGCAAGCGCCAGCAGCACGGCCAGGATGGCGAAGGCGTACAGAATCAACGCTTGGTTGCCTGCGAGCTTTTCTTCTCGTGACTGGCCAGTCCATTCAAAACCGAAGCCCGCGGGCAATTTAGCTGCCAACGTCTCCATCTCTTTCATGGCTTCGCCCGTACTGAAACCTTGCCCGGGTCCGCCTGCGATGCGCATGGCGGGGTAGCCGTTGTAGCGGATGGTCTGCATAGGGCCAGTGATCCAGCGGGTGGTCGCAAATGCTGACAGCGGAACTGCTTGGCCTTTGCTGTTGAGCGCGGTCAGCCGGAGGATGTCATCTGGCTCCATGCGGGCCTGGGCATCCGCTTGCACCACCACGCGCTGCATACGACCAGCATTTGGGAAATCGTTCACGTAAGCCGAACCAAGCGACGCGGAAATCGCGTTATTGATCGCCGCAAAGCTCACGCCTTGCGCAGCAGCCTTGTCCCGGTCAATGTCGACCTGCAATTGAGGTGCATCTTCAAGACCGTCTGGACGCACGCCTGCCAGCACTTTGCTCTGCATAGCCATACCCAGCATCTGATTGCGGGCGCCGACCAGGGCATCATGCCCATGGCCACCCCGGTCTTGCAGACGGAAGGTAAAGCCCGAGCTATTGCCCAAGTCAGGGATGGGAGGCGGATTGAGTGCGAAGATAAAGGCATCTCGAACGCCCGAGAGCGCCCCCATCGCACGGCCCGCAAGGGCGTCAGCACTGTGTTCCGCGCCTTTTCGCTCATCCCAGGGTTTCAGTGGGACAAATGCCAACGCCGCATTCTGGCCTTGGCCGGAAAAGGAGAAGCCCAGCACGGACACAATGTTGGCCACCTCTGGCTGCTTTTTCATGAACTCTTCCATTTGCTCCACGACGCTCTGAGTGCGTTCCATGGTGGCGCCAGGAGGCAGTTGCATGTTCACAATAATGTAGCCTTGGTCTTCCGAAGGCAGGAAGGACGTGGGCAGCCGCGTGTACATGATGGCAACCACCGCACCCAGCGCCAGATAGACCAGCATCAATCGCCCGGAGCGACGCAGGAGTTTGGCCACTATGCCTTCGTAGCCCTTGGCAGTACGGCTGAAGCCCCGGTTGAACCAACCGAAGAATCCACGCTTTTCATGGTGATGCCCGGCCTCAACTGGCTTGAGCAAGGTTGCGCAGAGCGCTGGTGTGAGTGAAAGCGCCATGAATGCCGAGAAGAAGATCGACACGGCCATGACCGCAGAGAACTGACGGTAAATATTACCCACCGAGCCGGCGAAGAATGCCAGCGGCACGAACACGGCAATCAGCACGACCGTCACGCCGATGATGGCGCCAGAAATCTGGCTCATGGCTTTTCGCGTGGCGAGCAAGGGAGACAACCCTTCCTCAGTCATGATCCGCTCCACGTTCTCGACCACCACGATGGCATCATCCACCACGATACCGATCACCAGCACCATGCCGAACATGGTCAGCACGTTGATGGACATGCCGAACGTCAGTAGCGCAGCGAAGGTACCCAACAGCGCCACCGGCACCACAATGGTCGGGATCACGGTGTAACGCCAGTTCTGGAGGAACAGGAACATCACCAGAAACACCAGCACGATGGCTTCGATCAGGGTCTTGACCACTTCTTCGATCGAAATCTTCACGAACTCGGAGCTGTCGTAGGGAACCGTCCAGTGCATCCCTGCCGGGAAGTAGGGCTCAAGCTCCTTCATGCGCTGTTTGATGCCTTCAGCGGCAGCCAGGGCATTGCCCGAAGGCGACAGCATGACGCCCAGACCTGCGCCTGGCTCGCCATTCAGGCGAGCACTGGTTGCATAGCTTTGCGCACCTAATTCGATACGCGCCACATCTTTCAGACGCACGGAACTACCGTCAGACAGGCCGCGCAAAACGATATTGCCAAATTCTTCTGTGCTGCTGATCTGCCCAGGCACCACCACTGTCGCTGCGACGGTTTGTCCCGCAATCAAAGGCAAATCACCAATCGAGCCCGCAGACACTTGCGCGTTCTGCGCCTGAATAGCGCTGCTCACATCAGAGGCGGAGAGGTTGAAGCTTTGCAGCTTGGCAGGGTCGATCCAGATCCGCATGGCGCGCTCTGCACCGAACAGCTGGACCTGACCAATGCCGGATACCCGCTGCAGCTCAGGCATCACGTTGCGAGAGGCGTAGTCTGTCAATTGAGCCACGTCCAGATCCGGACTGGACGAGGACAGCATCACGAACAGCAGGAAGTTGGAACGCGATTTGTCTACGCGCACACCCTGCTGAACCACCGAGGTGGGTAGGCGAGGCGTTGCGCGTGAGAGTCGGTTCTGCACGTCGACCTGGGCCAGATCGTCGTCTGTGCCAGGCTCGAACGACAGCGTAATGCTGCCAGAGCCGTCAGCTTGCGCCACTGACTCCATGTAAGCCAGACCGGGCGAGCCGTTCATTTCGCGCTCGATCACCGACAGCACCGCGTCTTCCATCGTTTTTGCCGAAGCGCCAGGGTAGACGGCGTTCAGCACGATGGTGGGTGGGGCCACCTGTGGATACTGCGCGATGGGCAGTTGAGTGATTGCGGTTACCCCAATCACCATGATGAAGAGAGCGATCACCCACGCGAAGATGGGGCGATCAATAAAAAACTTGGCCATGCCTTGTGTCCTCGCTGCTTACTTGGAAGCTGCAGAAGCTGATGCTTGCGCGGCGGGGGCGCCGGAAGCTGGATTCTGAGGGGCTGAGGCGGGCTGGGCTGGAGCAGCTGCGGCAGGCTTGCCTTCCTGCCACGGCACTGCCTTCACGGTTTTCACACCTGGCATCAGCTTCATCACGCCATCTACGATGACTTGTTCGCCAGCCTTGAGCCCGTCCAGGATGACCCAGGACTTGCCTTGCGCTTCACCCACTTTGACCGGGCGCGGCGCAAACGACCCATCGGCTGCGACCACCAGGACTGAGTCGCCCTTGCTGCCGCGCGTGACCGCTTGCTGGGGCAGCAAGATGGCATTGTTGACTTGGGCCTGCTCAATGCGAGCGCGAACATACATGCCTGGCAGCAACAAGCCCTGGGCATTGGGCACTTCAGCACGCAAGCTGATCTGACCTGTGGCAGGATCTACCGACAAATCGGAGAACAACAACTTGCCGGGACTGCCGTAGACGCTGCCGTCTTCCAGGATCACCTGCACTTTGGCCGCTTCGCCACCGCCGGCACGCGAGAGCTGTCCGCTTTGCAGCGCCTGACGCAACTTCATCACTTCGCCGGCAGACTGCGTGACGTTCACATAGAGCGGGTTGATTTGCTGGATGACCGCCAGTTGAGTCGCCTCACCCTGCCCCACCAGCGCACCCTCAGTGACCAATGCGCGGCCAATGCGGCCACTGATTGGCGCGGTGACCCTTGCATAACTGAGGTTGATGCGCGCAGTTTCCACCGCGGCGCGGCCCACCTGCACATCTGCTTCGGCCTGGGCACGGGCTGCCACTGCATTGGCATATTCCTGCTTGCTGACCGCATTGGCCTCAACCAGGGGTTTATAGCGGTCTGCCAGAGCAGCAGCTTGCTGCAGATTGGCTTGAGCGCGGGCCGTTGTGGCTTGCGAGCTCATAAGTGCAGCGTTGTAGGGCGCGGGGTCAATGGCAAATAATGCCTGCCCTGCCTTGACATCACTGCCTTCCTGAAAGAGCCTTTTCTGCAAGATACCTGCTGCACGCGCACGCACTTGAGCCACACGCGATGCTTCGAGCCTGCCAGGCAGCTCGGTCACCAAGCCCACTGTGCCCAACTGAACAGTCACCACCCCCACCTGAGGTGGTGGCATACCGCCGCCAGGCGCACCTGCTGCAGGCGCAGCATCTTTCTTGCCACAGGCGGCTAAAGTCAGGGCCAGCAACACGGCAGCGCCCACAGGCAGCAGGCGTGGGGGCAACGAGTAGCGGACGGCACGCGTATCGGACATGTTGATTTCTCTTGCTTTTCTGGAAAAAAGGGGAGTGCTGCCCCGCGATGGAGCAAGCACTAGGTAGACATTGCGGATGACTTCAGGTCTGCCACGTAAATCTAGCAGCAACCCGAGCAATAGCCGAGTGAAAACGTTCGGAATTATACATACATTCAAGAATGTATATGCTAATATCGAAGCAAGTTTCATCTATTTCCCATCTTCTCACCCCTTTCTAACCCCTTTATTACATGGCCCGCCGTACCAAGGAAGACGCCCAAGCCACGCGCACCGCGTTGCTTGACGCGGCTGAGTGCGTATTTCAGAAGCGGGGCGTCTCTCGCACCTCGCTGAACGACATTGCACAAGCCGCAGGTGTCACGCGTGGCGCGCTGTACTGGCATTTCAAGGACAAGGCCGATCTGTACAACGCGATGATGGAGCGTGTCACCTTGCCGCTGCAAAGCACGCTACCAGACGTGAGCGGAGCAAACCCCGTTGCGGCGCTGCGTCAGGGGCTTAGGCAGGCGCTCCGCCAGATCGCCAATGACGAGCAGACGCGGCGCGTGCTGGAAATCGCTACTTTGATGGTGGAGCATACAGAAGAGTTGGGTGCCGTACGCGACCGTCTGCTGCAGTCTCAGCGCGAACACATGCAATGCGTACAAACCGCGCTTGAGAGCGCCAGCCGGCAGCATGGCATTACCTTTCCGGCTCCCCTGGGCCAATTGGCTCAAGGCATGCACGCCATGGTGCACGGCCTCATCTTCAGCTGGCTGCTCGAACCCTCATTCGACCTCGAAGCCGCAGGATTGAGCTCTCTGGATGCTTTTTTGAGAGGGATCGGCCTGTCCTCTCAAATAGACACCGACAATCAGGGATAATACAAGGCTAACTTCAAAAGCGGCTGTAGCTCAGTGGATAGAGTATTGGCCTCCGAAGCCAAGGGTCGTGGGTTCGATCCCCGCCAGCCGCACCAAGAATTATCCAGAAAATCCCACAGGATTTCAAAGCCCGCATGCAGTGCTGCATGCGGGCTTTTCTTTTACTTGCATCGCCGGCAGGCCACTTTCAGGGGCCATCTGTGACGCCAATTCATTGACAGTCGTCGCCAGCTGTCGGCGTGTCACCTAGCCAAAGCCTCGGTCCGGCGCCTTTTTCGGCAAGGCGGTCTTCCCGGTTGAAAACCTTGCATACCTTCATGGAAAGGCAACCGCAACCGATGCAGTTGTCCAGGCTATTGCGCAGGTGGACAAGTTCCTGAATCCGCTCATCAACCCGCTTGGTCCAGATCTGCGACAGGCTGCTCCACTCATCGCCGGTAGGTGCGTGGTGCTTCGATAAGCCATCCAGTTGCGATGCGATTTCTTCGAGTTGAAAGCCCAGGCGTTGCGCGAAAACGATGTAGGCCACCCTGCGCAGGGTGGAGCGTCTATAGCGGCGATGTCCTGCGGTGCTGCGAACAGATTCGATCAATCCAAGTGACTCGTAATACCGCAAGGCCGAGGCGTTTACGCCGCTGCGCTGCGCGATGGCTCCGATCAGCATCAGCTCATCATCCCTAGCGTTCATGTTGCCATTCCTCGTTGCTGCTTGACTTAAAGTTCACTTTAACTTGAACAATCATCTTTGGCAACGAGTAAAGCGAAGGCCTGTCTGTCGCGATGGCTGAAATCACCCTCGTTGCGAGTTTTTTCTACCGGCGCCGAGCAAGCACGCGCCTTCGCAACAAGGAATTTCAAAATGAGTTCAACCATCAACTCGCGCTGGAGGACGCGGGCGGCAGCTTTGACCGCTGCCGCCCTGCTACCGCTCACGTTAACCGCCTGCGGACAAGCCCAGGGCGGCAAACAAGAGGGATCTTCATCAGCTGAGTCGCCCCCGGCTCCGGTCAATGTTTCTCCTGTGCAAGTGAGTAAGGTGCAGCAGTGGGACACTTTCAATGGCCGCATTGCCGCGCAGGAATCAGTGGAGATTCGCCCACGCGTGAACGGATACATAGAGAGCGTGAATTTCCGCGAAGGCCAGGTGGTGCGCAAGGGTCAACTGCTGTTCACCATCGACGCACGCGCCTACAAAGCCGCCTTGGCCAGCGCTCAATCTCAGTTGCAACGCGCCAATGCCGTTGCAAATTTGGCCAGGACTCAGGATCTGCGGGCTCGCGAGTTGCTGGCAGATCGCGCTATTTCCGCGGAGGAAGCAGATAACCGCTCCGGTGGCCTGGCGCAGGCCGTGGCCAACGTGAGCGCTGCAGAAGCGGCCGTGACAAGCGCTCAACTCGAGCTGGGCTTTACCGAAGTCCGTTCTCCCATCACAGGCTTGGCAGGGCGTGCCCTGCTGACCACCGGCAACCTGGCACAGGCCAATCAAAGCGTGTTGTCCACCGTGGTGTCCCAAAATCCGGTCCACGTCTATTTCGATGCCGACGAGCAAAGCTTGCTGCGCAACAGGCAGGCCATGCGCTCCACTAGCGGCACCGGAGCAGCCATGGCGGTTCGCGTCGGGTTGGCCAACGACGAAGGATTCCCCCATACCGGCCAGGTGGGATTCACCGACAACCGTCTGGATCCGCAGACCGGCACCATCAGTGTGCGGGCTACGATGAAAAATGATCACGGACTCTTCACGCCGGGCATGTTCGCGCGTGTGCAGATGCAGGGCCGAACGGAATTTGAAGCGGTGCTGATTGACGACAAGGCGGTGCTCACGGATCAGGATCGCAATTACGTCTACGTGGTGGGTGAGAACAACCGGGCAGAGCGGCGGGAGCTCAAACTGGGGCGGATGTTCGAAGGCCGGCGTGTTGTGGAATCAGGGCTCGAAGCCGGTGACCAACTGGTGGTGACTGGCATGCATCGCATTTACTACCCTGGCATGCCCATAGCGCCCAAAGTCATCGCTGATGAAACGGCACCAGCGCCTCCAAAAGCACAAGAAAAAGTTGCCCTGTCGGGCAAGCGGTAGGACGTCGTCATGGGTTTTTCCAAGTTCTTCATAGACCGGCCAATCTTCGCCATCGTGCTGTCGGTCATCATTTTTTCCGTCGGCCTGATCGCCATTCCCCAACTGCCCACGGGGGAATATCCGGAAGTGGTGCCGCCCAGCGTGGTGGTGCGCGCTACCTATCCCGGGGCCAACCCCAAGGAGATCGCAGAGTCCGTCGCTGTCCCACTGGAAGAATCCATCAACGGTGTGGAAGGACTGATGTACATGAAGTCCGTTGCCGCATCGGACGGAAGCCTGCAAGTGGTGGCAACCTTTCGTCACGGCACCGATCCCGATGCCGCCGCAGTCCGCGTGCAGAACCGGGTGAGCCAGGCCCAAAGCAGGTTGCCTGAAGAAGTGCGGCAGTACGGAATCACAACCCAGAAACAGTCAGCAACACCACTGATGTATGTAGGCCTGGCTTCTTCCGATGACAAGCTGGACACGCTGTACCTGCGCAACTACGTCAGCTTGAAGGTCAAGGATGCACTGGCGCGCATACCAGGGATCGGGGATGTCGTTGTATACGGCTCCGGTGACTATGCCATGCGTATATGGCTCGATCCGGACAAGGCTGCAGCCCGTCAACTGACAGTCAATCAGATCATTGCAGCCATTCGTGAACAGAACGTGCAGGTCTCCGCCGGCCAACTGGGCGCGGAGCCCAGCACCAAGGGCACGGACAAACTACTATCGATCAATGTACAAGGCCGACTGAAAAACTCCGAGGAATTCGGCGACATCGTGCTCAAGGCAGGCGCCGACGGTCAGTTGGTTCGGCTGTCTGACGTCGCGCGGCTTGAGCTGGGTGCCAGCGACTACACACTGCGTGCCTCGTTCGACAACAAGAACATGGCTGCCATTGGAATCTTTCTATCACCAGGTGCGAACGCCTTGGGCGTGGCCGACAAGGTCTACGACACCCTCAATCGCCTGAGCCAGAATCTGCCTCAGGCCACGCAATTCAAGTACCTCTGGGACCCCACCGTCTTCGTGCGCGATTCCATCAAGGCCGTGCAAACCACCCTCATTGAGGCGGTCGTGCTCGTGGTATTGGTCGTGCTTGTGTTCTTGCAGACCTGGCGCGCATCCATCATTCCGCTGCTGGCAGTGCCCGTGTCCATTGTTGGCACGTTCGCGTGGCTCTATCTGCTGGGATACTCCATCAACACGCTAACGCTTTTTGGGCTGGTGCTTGCGATCGGCATCGTGGTGGACGATGCCATCGTCGTCGTGGAGAACGTGGAGCGCTTCATTGAGAAAGGCCACACCCCGCGCGATGCGGCTCACCTGGCCATGAAGGAGGTGTCCGGTCCCATCATTGCCATCGCATTGGTGTTGTGCGCGGTGTTTGTGCCCATGGCATTCCTGGACGGCATCACCGGCCAGTTCTACAAGCAGTTTGCCGTGACGATTGCGATCTCCACGGTCATTTCCGCCATCAACTCTCTGACCTTGTCACCAGCGCTCGCGGCGAAACTTCTCCAGGGGCATGGGGCGCGGCCGGATGGGCTGACCAGAGCCATGCATGCAGGGTTCGGCTGGTTCTTCAAACGATTCAATCGAGCATTCGATAGGAGCGCGAATCGATATGAGCGCGCCGTCGGTCGTTCGTTCAAGCTGCGTGGTCTCGTGTTCCTGGTGTACGTAGCGCTGCTGGGGGGCACCGCACTTCTTTTCAACAACGTGCCGGGCGGATTCATTCCCATGCAAGACAAGCTTTACCTATTTGCAGGCGCCAAGCTGCCTGAAGGGTCCTCGCTCGGCCGCACCGACGAAGTCACCCAGGAACTCACGCGCCATGCGCTGTCTATCGAAGACGTGGACTCCGTCCCCGCATTTGCTGGTCTGAATGCCTTGCAAGGCACCAACACGCCCAATCTGACCAGCGCGTACGTCATCCTCAAGCCATTTTCGGAACGCCAACGCAGTGCGACAGAAATCAATGCCGAACTTAACGCCAAACTGGCTGGCATGGACGGAGGGTTTGGCTACGCGCTGATGCCGCCACCCATTGAAGGCTTGGGAAATGGCTCTGGCTATTCACTGTTTCTGGAAGACCGCGCGGGCTTGGGCTATGCGGCCTTGCAACAGGCACTCAATGCGTTTCAGGCAGAGATAGCCAAGACGCCGGGTATGCACTATCCAGTCAGCTCCTACCAGTCCAATATTCCGCAACTGGAAGTGAAAGTCGACCGCACCAAGGCCAAGGCGCAAGGGGTTGCGCTCAACGATTTATTTCAGACTTTGCAGGGCTATCTGGGCTCCATCTACGTGAATGACTTCAACGCCTTTGGTCGCGTGTACCGGGTCATGCTGCAGGCCGATGCCGACTACCGCCAGTCGGCAGAGGACATAGGCAAACTGCAGACGCGCAATCATCGCGGTGAGATGGTTCCGCTCGCCTCCATGGTGACGGTCACTCCCAGCTACGGCCCGGACCCCGTATTGCGCTTCAACGGCTTTCCGGCGGCAGATTTGATCGGTGATGCAGATCCGCGCGTCATGTCTTCATCAGAGACCCTCGCTCAACTGCGCAAAATCGCAGACAAGACCCTGCCTGCGGGAATCGAGTTGGCATGGACAGACATGAGTTACCAGCAAGTCGAGCAGAGCAACGCAGCAGTCGTGATGTTTGCACTGGCGGTGATGCTGGCATTTCTGGTGCTCGCGGCACTGTATGAGAGCTGGACCATGCCGCTCGCGGTGATCCTGATCGTTCCGGTGTGCATCTGTGCCGCACTGTTCGGCGTCTGGCTCTCAGGTGGCGACAACAACGTCTTCGTACAGGTTGGGCTAGTGGTACTGATGGGTCTTGCGTGCAAGAACGCCATTCTGATCGTGGAGTTCGCCCGCGAACTCGAGATGAAGGGAGCGAGCATTCAAGACGCCGCGCGCGAGGCTTGCCGACTGCGGCTGCGTCCTATCGTGATGACATCGATCGCTTTCATCGCGGGCGCCCTGCCCTTGCTCATAGGGACGGGCGCTGGTTCGGAAGTGCGCGCGGCCACCGGCGTCACGGTTTTCTCCGGCATGTTGGGTGTCACGCTTTTCGGCCTGTTTCTCACCCCTGTGTTTTACGTAACCCTGCGCAAGCTGAGCGGCACGCAACTTCGGGTGCATTCCTCGAATACCCCAACGCCAAGGGCACCGCAACCTGGCCTTTCAAACGAGCATGCCCATGTTTAAGACCTCATCCCTTAGCGTCGCAGCGCTCGCCTGCACCCTCTTGATTTCCGGGTGCGCGTCCGTTGGACCAGATTTCCAGCGTCCCCCGGCTGACAGCACAGTGCCCGCGCAATTTGCGCGACAGGAGGAAGGACTCGGGCAAGACCGCTCGACATTGACGTCCACGGACGTTCGCGAAGCGGATTTCTGGCGTCAGTTTGGCGATGCGCAACTTACGCGTTTGGTACAGCAAGCGTTGCAGGGCAATCACGATGTAGGTGCGGCCATGGCAAGACTTGAATCTGCGCAAGCTCTGCTGGTGCATTCGCAAGTGGATCGTCTGCCCACGGTGAAGATGAGTGGAGATGCTACGCAGCAAAAGCTCAGCATAGACCAGGTCAGTCCGGGTCAGGCGCAATCTACCCGCGCTTACAGTGCAGGCATCGCCGCCACCTGGGAAATCGATTGGGTAGGGCGCTTGAAGCGAGCCATCGAAATTCAGCGCGCTGAGGTTCAAGCCTCTCACGCAGACGTCGCTGCCTTGCAGGTCCTGATTGCAGCGCAGGTGGCCGACACCTATACCCAGCTGCGCGGCGCGCAATGGCGTCTTCGCATCGCGCAAGCGGCCGAACAGAATCAGCGCGATACCTCTCGGCTGGTCGAGCGCCGATGGGCTGCTGGCAGCGGCACCGCACTGGACGTGACGCGCGCTCGAGCGCAACTGATGAGCACGCAGGCGCGCCTTCCCTCATTGCATCTGCAGGTCGCCACGCTTGAACATCGCCTTGCAGTGCTGCTAGGCCTCTCGCCCGGAGACCTGATCGCTCAGCTGGATAGCACCGGATCTTTGCCGACAATGCCCCCCAGCCTGACGCCAGGCACACCCGCTGAACTCTTACGCAGGCGCCCGGACTTGGCAGCAGCCGAAGCGCGGCTGCACGCAGCCACTGCGCGAATTGGCGTAGCGACGGCAGATTTGTTCCCCCGCATATCTCTTGGCGGAGTGCTTGGGAGCTTTACGCTGGCAGGTGGTGACTTATTCACTGGTAGATCCGCCAACCACAGCGCCTTTCTAGGCATTGACTGGTCGTTTCTCGACGTCGGCCGCGTCCGAGCTCGCATCGCTGCAAGCGAAGCCGGCGCAGCCCAGGCCCTTGCCCAATATCAGCAAGGTGTTCTGCTCGCCCTGGAGGAAACCGAGAACGCACTGGTTCAAACCCATAGAGCCAGGGAGGAATGGGTCCTGTTGGACGCTACTTCGATGCAGCGGGACGAGGCGCAAGCGTTGGCACAGCGCATGTACAGGGGCGGCACTCTGAGCCTGTATGAAGTGCTGGACGCTCAACGGGAGCAACTGGCCGCACAAGATGCCAAAGCGCAGAGCCAGATCAATGCGGTGCGATCGAGCATTGCTCTCTACAAGGCACTGGCCGGAGGGTGGCCCAGACCCGATGACTCCTGATTTCTTTGCTAGCCAGTGAACAGGAGTCGGAACGCTGCATATGCTGCATATGCTCCGCCTGACTCTCGCCTCGCCCTCCCAACCATGCGCTATGCGCCAGGTAGCTCACACCAATCGACCACGTTGCTCGGTTGGCGAGGTGGACTGAAGAAAGTTGGGCTGCAGGGCGGTGCCAGCTGGCAACAACGTGGCGGGAGCGGCCGCCGGCGTGCCGCTCACACTTGAAGTCCTGCAGGTCCGAGCACGATCTGCGGAGCAAGAAAAAACGAGATGACAAGCATCTCGTTTCTTTTGGTCTGCGCGGCTTCGTTGCAGGCCGCTTCAGGTGCCCTTAGGCAAATTCGCCGCTTTTCACTTGGAAGCCATGGGCAATGGCATCACGAGTTGACTCACGCACTTCGGCACGGGTGACATCTCCATGCACAGAGGTATCGACTGCGAATGCGTTATAGGCATCTGTAGCAGGCGGGGTGGCAATGGCTTGCTGACGCACGGCTTCGCGAGTCAATGTGCTCACTCCCGAGGCTTCGTTCAGAAACAGAGGGCCTTCCCCAGACGCAGGTTGCGCTGCAAAAGCGTTACCAGACAGAACCACGGCGAACAGGGAAGCGAGGGCGATTTTTTTAACTTGCATGATCTTTTCCTTTGAGTGAATCTTTGGTCCAGCGAGACTGCCCAACAGGCGGCCTCCTCTTCAATGAATCCGCTTTACTTTTCGGACTCATCGCGGAGGAGGCTTTTGGCTTGGAAGGCTAGTGGCCGGCTCCGTAAGACGTAGTTTGCGCCTACAAGGGGGTGTTTAAAACCACCAACTCAGAACAAGTCTTTCTCCAGATTGGAAACAATCTTTTCGTGATGCCGGATCAAGTTCGCCTCAAACATCTCTTAGCAGTCGTTCGATTTTTTTGATTTACGCCTCGCCTCGCACGGGTGTAAGTCTCCCTAACCTGGGACGTAGAGCTAAGTCTCGGAATGTGGAGAACACCACCACATCCAGTCGGCCTTGGTCACTGACGCATTCTTGACGCAACACGGCTTCGAACAGGAACGTGTAGTTGTGCGAAAGACTAAGCAGCATCCGGCGGTTCGAAACAAGCACATTGCCAATGATCTTCTGAATTGCAAAGCGCTCGAAATAACTGTCCGTCAACGGCGTGATGGTGTCCACCATGACGCGCGACGCTGCAGCTTCACTGGAATGGATGCCCAGGGCTAGATGGGCCTGTCGCGCACGCTCGTTGACCAGGACGGTGTAGAAACCGATAAGTTCGCCATCCGTTCGTTTGAATATGCCGATGAACTGATTGAAGTTCCGGTCGAAGCTGGCCAGCAGCGCCCGTGAACTGGGTAAGTTGAATGTAAAGCGCGGCAGATTCATACTTCCCACCAACTGGGGGGAGTTCAGCAAGCCAACCAGGGTCTCGTTAACGTCCTTGGCGGCAAGTGTGCGCAATTGATATTCTGCGGTGTCGACAAGCGTAGAGCCCCGCGCATTGGTTTCGGGCAACGGGGCGCTAGCTTGAGAAGTGGCCCAACTGCTGAAGAAGCGCTGACCTGAAGTTCTTGCATGGGTGTTCAACCACAATGTTCCGGGTTCCGGCCGCATACTTTCCTGTGCCAGAGCGGAGATGATGAACACGTCTTCGTTGCGTTGCAGAGCAGGCTGCCACTCCTGGCGCAGTCGGCCTTCGAGAAAGAACCGCTTGTTCAGGCGGAACAAGGGCCACAGCCGCCGGATCATTCCTGCAAACAGATGAACCGATACTTTTTGCGCACCAGCAGACAACAGAGTTTCCGTCAGCTGCCCAAAGGTGTGCTCAAGCAGCCAGAGGCCAGATGCCTGTGGGGCAGGCGCGTATGAAACACGTGTCACATGATGCTGAGCATGATCACTGCAGAGGTAGACGCCCTGCAACCGATCGGCCACATAGACGCCCCACATCTGTACGCCTGGACGTGTCAGAAGTGCGGGTACTTGATCAGCCTCTGCCATAGGCACAGCGGTGTTCAGGCTGGCCCGGGCGTCAGGACCTATCCATGACCAGTCGGTTGGCGCGTCCTGGGCCAGCAGACGGACGAGTTGCGGCAAGGCTGGGCCCCCCGGTCCTGTGGATGTAACGGGATCAGTCATGGACTTTACGGACATGGTCTAAGGTAGTCTGCCGCGCAATCTTTCCGGAGGTGGTCAGTTTCACCGTGCGCGGCGGGACCAGCCGGATTTCGGCAGCGTCCCTGCTCACGTGGAATGCAGCTTTTCGTGCGGTCACCATCCATTGCTCGCGCTGCTCTGCGTCCTGCAATGAGCACTCGACCAAGACAACCAGTCCGGTGGATAAGGGCTGCTCTGGAATTTCTTGGTAGGCCAGCACCGTGCCATGGGACAGGTGCAAAGCGGCGCACACAGCGTCCTCTATGGCCTCTGCGTGGACATTACTCCCACGCAAGACCAGCAGCGATTGCAGCCGACCGGTCACCACCAGTTCGCCTGTGGGCGTAAGGTAGCCCAGATCTTCGGTCAGGAACCATTCGTCTGGCTGCACGGGCGAGAGGTGACCGCCTTGCCAGTATCCAGTCATCAATGCGAGGCCTCGAATCTGGATGCGGCCGGCCTGCCGTGTGGACAGCACCGCACCGGTTTCATCAACAATTCGAACCTCCCATCCGGGTAAGGGTTCTCCGCTTGCAAGCTTGCCCTCCTCGTCCGTACGGACCGGTCCCATACTGACGGCAAGCGTGGCTTCGGCCAGGCCATAGCAAGGCTGAAACTGCCTGACCGAGAAGCCACTGGCTCCAAACCGCTCCGCAAACCGATCCAGGTCGTGCATGCGTACAACGTCGCCCCCGACGCCTGCCACGCGCAGATTCAAGCGAATACCCTCAGCCTCTTCAGGTGGCGTTTTGTCTGCGGCAAGTCTCCAGGCAAAACTGGGAGCAAAACAGATAGTGCTTTGCAGTTCCGCCATAAGCTTGGGCCAAAGTTGAGGCCTGCGCGCAAAGACCTGCGGAGGGAGCAAGTCCAGCGGCACGGCGCCCATGATTGGCGCGAGCAGAAAACCCACCAAGCCCATGTCGTGGTAGAGCGGCAGCCATGAAAACGCGCGATCACCAGGTTGGATGCAGAGGCCCGCATGCAGAATGCCGTTCAGGTTGTGGCATATCGCACGTTGCGATATTTCTATGCCCTTGGGAGCGCTTGTGGTGCCGGACGAAAACTGAATGTAGGCGCCCTCATTGCCTTGAAGTGGCCGCAAATCCACAGTCTCATCGGCAGTTGGCAAAGAGCGCGTTGTCATCAAAGACAGGCCCTTGATTTCCGGCTCTGCGGAACGCTCGAAATGGCTTTGTAATGGAGCATGGGTGTCATCGAGCAGCAGTGCCTTAGCCTGCACGGCTGACAACATGCGCCTGACGCGTTGTACATAAGTCTCGATGCCCAGAGCCACGGTGGGCGGCGGTATTGGACACGGGAGAAGGCCAGCGCACTGGCAGGCCATGAAGTTGACTATGAACGACAGGTGCGTGTGGGCTATCAGGCCGACCACTGGCGGCATCAGTCCTGTCCGGGGGAGGCAACGCAATTGCGTTGCCCGTGCCCGCGCCTGCACAAACAGCTCCAAGTAGCTTGCCTGCGCTGCCAATGCGCCCTTGCCGTCGAAGATGCGTAAACCCGTCCGACTGGCCGCAGCGTGCTCCAGGGCCTCAGCCAGGCTGAGAATCAGCGGGCGCACTGAGCCCGCTTCAGTCATTTGCATTCGAAGCAGAGGCTGAGACCGTGATATTGAGCTGATGCCTTTCAAACAGCTGGACCCAGCGCCTGAGACTGGCCAGGTGCAGCGCGATGGCATCTGTCCAGCCTTGGCGGAACCAGCGTTCCAGTTCAGAGGTCGGTAAATTTCGAAACTTCGACCCGCTCACGCTCCGGAACGTGCGAGTTCTATGGGTGGTGCCATCGGGTGTACGGATATCTGCATGCATATCTTCCAGCAGGCCGCTTTGCTGCAGGGCCAGACCCAGGGCGGAAGCCTCTTTCAGCGCAAATTCATGTGCTCCCAGTCGCTGGGTAATCGAGGACAGAGTTGGTGATGGCTTGCCATCAAAAGTAAAGAGCGGCTTCGCGGCTTCATCTTCTTCCAGGGGAACCAGGCGAGTGTCCGCCAAATCCACCATCACGATAGTCCTCTTGGCATCTGCAGCGTCAACACCCAAGGAGAATGGATGGAGCTTCAGTGCGGTGGGAGGCTCATGGTGCGCAGGCCATTGGCAGGAAGTATCCAGGAAATCATTTTTGCCGTGCTGAGTGCCCAGCACGGCCAGCGGCAGTGGCGCCGGTCCGGCGGAAAATACGATGGGGAGCCACCCTGCCATGTCCGCGAATTCAGACAAGGCAATGGGAACGGCATCCCGCGTCTTGCAAAAAGCCCAATTGCTGGCGGGACGCAGCCCAAGGCCCAGATGCTGATCGGCGGAAAGAGGCTGGAGGTGCGAAGTCATGAATGAGGCAGCAGCGGTTGAATGTGAACGCGATGACCGCCGAGCCTGACCATGAGCGAGCACCACTGCATGTCCAACGGTTGCTCCAGAGGTTCGTTGGCAGTGGGGAGAACCCGAGCTTGCAACAGCAATTCCTGCAACAACGTGCGCATTTCAGTGATAGCGAAAAGCCTTCCTCCGCACACCCTCTCTCCCATCCCAAAGGCGGTCCCGAAGCCGCGCTCCGCGCGACTGGGCAGAGCTCGGGACGTGGACAGATCGAGCTGCCATGGATGCTCCCGTGAAGATTCCTGTGTTTGCAAGCCCACCAGCGATACGAGGGCCACGTCGCCAGGCAACACCTGCCCCGCACTCAAGCGGTCACTGGTCAGCGCGTAACGGGCAAGGATGGGATTGGCGGGAAACAGCCGCATGGTTTCGCCGAGGAAATCATCCATCAACGTGGATACAGCGCCTGCAGTACGTGCTTCATCGCGTAGCTGGTCCTGCACGTCAAGATGCTGTGCCAGCAGGTGGCAGGCCCAGCCAAAGGTGCTGGCGCTGGTCTCTGAGCCGGTTGCCAACAGGGTGATCAGCTCCTGCTCCAGAATAAACCGGTCGGTTTGATGGCGGCTGGAAGCCTCGGCAGCCAACATCTCCTGGATGACAGGCTTGGAGGCATATTCCGCGCTACGAAACACGCGCAGGTCCTGCATGAGCTGGGCCTTCGCCGCATTCAACAGACTCAGGTGTTGCCGCCGCGTATCACCAGTCAGACCGCCGGCAGGCACAAAAGCGTACTGCGCGCTAAGCTCCAACAGGCGAAACAGATGTTGCGGGTCAATGCCTGTCTGTCGAAAGTCGATATCGAAAAGCACTTCCGAGAGGACCTGCAGAGTCATGGTGCGCAGCAGGTGATCGGGCAGCGTGCTGATGGCCGTCTGCGCGATCAATTGGGGGAGCGCTTCGCGCAAGGCCCTGCGTGAGGCATCAACCGTTTTGTCCACGTCATAGTGATTGAGGTGCGGCTGCGTCAACTGCCTGCGGGAAGTCCATGCGTCATGGTTCTCGGACATGCGCGAAGGTCCGAGGGTCTGGCGCATCCAGGCCATATGCTTGGGCCAGTTGCCCGCATTGGCCTTAAGGATCAAATGGGCGTCTTGCGGGTTCTGCACCACCCAGATCCTGCGGCCGCTGTGATGATCCAGCAGAGTCTCGCCTGGCCGAGTACGGGCGAGGCGATACAGTTCATTGCAGATATCGGACGGATCCATCCACGAAGGTGACGATGTCAGTTCGTTATGTTCAAGGACTGGCCATCCAGAATCTTGGCCACGTCACGGACGGTTCTGAGTTGCAGTAAATCCATCACATCCACTGGAGTTCCGGTGGCATTCTCAATCTCGATCACGATGCCCTCAAACATCAGACTGTCCACATCGCGCAGATCGCCCACGTCCGCATCGTCGTCAATGTGCTCGACTGGAATCAGCAAGCAATGGGAGAGCAGAGTCTTGGCGCGCAGCAGGCTGGTGGTCATGATCAAAGGGAAGAAACAGCAATACTCCGGCGCCTATGTACATGCAAGCGGCGCCGGGAATAGGGCCTTTAGCCCCGGCGCGTAAACGAGCGCCGCCTCAGAACTGCGAAACCAGCCAGCAAAGCGCCCAGCAGACCCAGGCCCCACTCATTGACGGTAGGGACAGCAGTCGGCGGCTTGGGTTCTGGGGGCTGGACAACGGGTTTGTCCAGTATCACCTTGAAGTCAATGACGTTGGTGGGACTGGTCTGAGTAAACACCCCTGATTCGCCCGGCGGCACCAAATTAGTGAGAGATGTGGGTTCTGTCGTTGTGGCCACCGGGAGTGGCGTGGTTTTGATGAGAATGGGGCTGTTTACAATGTTGAAGCCATTGTGACTCACTGGCGCAATGGTGACCTGCGAGCCGGGCACGATATCCGGGATAGACACCTGTACGGTGGTAGATCCTGCAGGAATTGTGACGGTCACCGTCTTCGGGCTTGTATATTCGGGCTGCTGATAGCCGCCCGTGGCAGGGTCATATTGTGTGCCGTAGGCTTGCAGATCGGCTTCTACAGTGAATGTAATGGTGGTGTCGGTCGGTTGTGGTTGGGTCAACTCATACTCGACCGTGGCAGACGATGTCTTGCCATTCATGAACAGATTCGTTGTGACGGGCCCGCCATCAGTTATAGGGCCGGAGCTTATCTGGGAGCCGATTGCAGGACCGCCAACGGTTGGGTCTAAAAATAGGGTGTTGCTTGTTGTTCCCGTGTTGGTCGGCGAGAACGCCAACTGCCAGCCTGATGGATCCTCGTTGGCGAAGATGCCGTGCACCCAGCCATCGCGGATGCTGGCATGAATGTTGTACTGAGGAGCGCTGCCTGAGCCTGGGCTGTAGCTCGTCGGAACAGTATCGAGCGTGCAATTGACCGCGCCGCCGGGGGTATCAGGTGTTACCGTTACAGCGACATTGGATGGCGCCGAATAAACGTTTGCAAACTGAACAAAAGCTCGATGGATGGGAGGACCGTCCAACCCGTAGACAGCCATGCCGGGACCTGGTGGAGCTGAGATAACGCCGCCAACGCAATCAATGACGGTGCCAAACATGGTGTTGGCATCTGGCGCCGTCCAGCTGAACACCGGCTCGGCGGGCGTGCCTGTCGTTTGCTTGGGGGCAAAGTTAATATTCCATGTGGCGGCCCACGCACCATGGGCGCTCAAGAGCCCTACCAGCACCAAGGAACTCACCAAAGGGCGCCGAATGCGAAGCGAAGTTGGCAGTGAGCGATCAAAAGAAGAGTTCATGGTGAGACAAAAGGATTACCAAGACCCCGAAGTGTAAATAATGAATAGCGATTACGCAATCCTTTCCCACGGCTATAGATACTGAAAAGAACTACACAGGCCAAGCTTGTTCTTTGCTGACCAACAATTCAGCGACAGCAATTCAGTACCACTAAGTTTTATGCGCCCAGTGCCGCTCAAAAAATTATTTCTCACAGCATTGAGTGAAAGAACAGCAGGGTTCATTGAATTAACCAAAGAAATATTCAATTAACCAAATGAATGGGAGGCCAAAAGCCGGTCCGCGCCGCACTCGATGAGCCTCCTCAAATTTTTCCTACCACCTATTTAACTCATTCTTTGGACACCGAAAAAACAAGGAAGCACCCTAATTTTTCATGATTTTTATGTATCCGAAGATAAAAATTTCGAGGCCCGCACTTTCCGGTCTCTTACCTTGGGTTTTATGGCGCTGTATGGAGAATGGATGAGCAAGCTCGACTCCCTTCTGCCACCTCTGAGAGATATGCGGGCCGGTTGGCGGGCCGCTGCTCATCACGCTCGGACTAAGCGGCTTTTGAGGATCCGCTTAGTCACGCCGAGTTCATTCACACCTTCTCAGGCCGCTTGTCGTTGAGCCCGTCGCACACCTAAACCGCCCAGAAGGAGGCCCAACGCGATCAACGCCCATTCACTCAGCGTGGGCACGGGTGTGGGTTCAACCGCTGCGGTTACAGCTTGGAAGGTCACGGACACCGTGCACGCACCGGTCATGGGGGCCGTGGTGTACGGGCTGGTGGAACCGGGCGTGCCCCCGCAGCCTTCGATGCGCAGCAGCCGGAACCCGGGTGCAGGCGTGGCCGTGCAGGTTGAACTAGCCCCCGGCATTTCCGGCGTGCAACTCGCATCACCTGCATTGGGCGGGGTGCCGAACACCGTCGGCATGATGGCCCCCGGTGCAATCTTGAAATAGGCGCTGACAGTGCAGTCGGCGTTGACGGGGCCGGTAGTGAAGGTGTTGCCGGCGAGCGAACCGCCGCAGGTGCTGAAGACGACGTCAACGATGTAATTGGGGTTCGGTGTGACCACGACGGCGGACGTCAGCCCGGCTTGCACACCTTGGGGCGGCCCTATGCGCCCGCCCGAGCCTGTCGCGGTGCTGACCAGGTAACCTGGCGTACAGCCGCTGGACCATGTGCCGTTTCGTGCGGTGTTCCAGGCCGCGTCGGTTGGGGACGGGGTGTGGAGGAAGTTGGGGCACAGGACGGTGCCACCTGGCAGCAACGAGGCGGGTGCAGCCGGCGGCGTGCCACTCAATTGGTTGTTTTCGACGCGCAAGGATTCCAACGCCGGCAGCCCGCCTAGACTGGGAATGGGCCCACTGAGTTGGTTGTTGTCGATGTAGAGGGACCGCAGCATCGACAGGCCACTCACGCTGGGGATGGGCCCACTCAGCTGATTGACGGAAACGGAAAAATACTCGAGCGCAGTCAATCCGGTGAAGCTGGGAATGACGCCTGTCAGTTGATTGAGGCCGGCACTGAATATAGTCAGCTCGGTCAGTCCGGTGAGACTCGGAATGGAGCCATTGATCTGGTTGTCCTGAATCGAGATGATTTCCAGTGCCGTTAGCGTGTTCAGAGTCGCAGGAAGCGAGCCCGTCAGTTCGTTGGAACTCATCATAATCCGCGTGACCCGGTTGCCGGCGGCATCACAGGTCACGCCATACCACGTGCACTCGGTGCCAGGTGCGCTGAAATTGCCAGCTGTCTTCCAGCCTGTGCTGGTGCTCCAGCCATCACCCGCCGTGCCGTTGTAGAGGTCAATCAGCACCTGGCGCTCCGCGGCTGGCACGGCCGCGTGCGCTGGCAACGCAAGGCACATGGCACCCATCGCCACGGCCAAGCTGGTGAAAGTGGCGCGCACGCGTTTCACAGGGTGACTCACTCCGCTTATTGAAAGGTATGACATCTCGAACTCCCTGGTGTTGTTCTGCTGTATAGCGTGATCGGTGCGCTTGCTGCACACCCGGCCTGCCTGCTCAACTACGGTTGCGACAAGGCCAAATCCAGGATACGGAAGTTCAATGCATCTGGCTTGCTCCATAGTGAAGCGAGCTAGGACTAGAGCGAAACCGATTCGATTATCTAGGGCTTAAATAATGCTTCAGAACGTCCACCGCAAACGAATGTTTGCTATGTTATTTAAAGCAACCGTCCATACACAATAGGACCGCATATTTTGTAAGAAATTATGCGATTCAGTTCGCAAATGTCATCATCGCAAGCTTTAGAACTAAGCGACTTCCTCGGATTAAGGAAAAAGGAGGTACCCGACGTACCGGTGCGCTTCAGGCATCGCTATTCAAGGGATCAACGGCGAAAGCGAGAGGTCCATCTCCATGCGTTTGAGTCCATCCTTAAACTGTTTTCAAAGCTGTTCACGCCTTAGACGGATTTATCGACGAGCGTCTTATACGGCAAAGCCCATATCACCGGAAATGCGTCCTCTGCCACATACAACGAAGCTTCCGGCACATACGCTGAAAATTCTACTTTCAAGGCTGGCACTTACTCCGGAACCGCGTCAACCGAAGATAAACTCAACTTAAGCTTCGAGAATGCAGGAATACTTGGATCGCGGGAGAGAAAAAATTACGTAATACGCTACGATAGCGTTTATGACGAGCCGCCTTCAAGTTCTGCCATTAACGGAAAGTACAGTCAGGCGATTTTCGATTGTGGTGATATTGGTTTTGGCAACCCTGGTGTCCCTAGTGACCCAGAAAAACCACCACTTCCCCCGGTCGTATTGAACCCAGTAATCTCGGGAACCAGCCTACATCTGGTGGACAAGAACTTGGGTACGGTTATGACAGGGACCGTGGTCCCACATGGACCAACAGCCAATGTATTTGTTGTCCATTTGACCACTGTGCTTCCCGTGTGGAGTTTGAGCTATTTCAATACAGGTGGGGTTGTCGGAATGAGCGGCGCCGCCTTGCCCGCCGGGACTGTAATTAATGGAGTTTTATTCAGCACCTCGGCGGGCCCTCTAAAAAATCACCTTCAAATAATTCTATCTTCAGATTCAACCGTTTACTCCTATATCGGAAGCAAGAAAATCAACTGATTTTCTCCGACACAGTTCAGACTCCAGGCGGATTAGTTTTTCAAGTTTCACCGCCCTGATTCAGCTTGGCGAACCCGGTTAATCTTCCTCGCGCTGACGCGGACTCCAGCGGGTGGGGTTCATCGGGCGCATTTAGAATCTGCAGTTCCGATTGCCAAATGTAGAAAAAGAAACGAGATGACAAGCATCTCGTTTCTTTTGGTCTGCGCGGCTTCGTTGCAGGCCGCTTCAGGTGCCCTTAGGCAAATTCGCCGCTTTTCACTTGGAAGCCATGGGCAATGGCATCACGAGTTGACTCACGCACTTCGGCACGGGTGACATCTCCATGCACAGAGGTATCGACTGCGAATGCGTTATAGGCATCTGTAGCAGGCGGGGTGGCAATGGCTTGCTGACGCACGGCTTCGCGAGTCAATGTGCTCACTCCCGAGGCTTCGTTCAGAAACAGAGGGCCTTCCCCAGACGCAGGTTGCGCTGCAAAAGCGTTACCAGACAGAACCACGGCGAACAGGGAAGCGAGGGCGATTTTTTTAACTTGCATGATCTTTTCCTTTGAGTGAATCTTTGGTCCAGCGAGACTGCCCAACAGGCGGCCTCCTCTTCAATGAATCCGCTTTACTTTTCGGACTCATCGCGGAGGAGGCTTTTGGCTTGGAAGGCTAGTGGCCGGCTCCGTAAGACGTAGTTTGCGCCGACACGAGGGTGTTTAAAACCACCAAACTAGAACAAGACTTTCTCCAGTTTGGAAACAATGTGTCGCCGGAATCAAAGCACTCAATCTCCGCAAGCATGGCACTGTTTCCAGTGACAGCGCATGGGGTGAAGGTTTTTGGCATAGTGCAGTGACTTCTAAAGGGATTTCCGGGCCGCGTTCAGAGATTCGGCCGTGATCTCGACCAGCGTGCCCAGCTCCTACTCGGTGATGATGTAGGGAGGCACAAAGAGGCAAGCGCCAGCTTGGCATTGCAGCGTCAGCAGAGCCACCAAATTTCCAAGCTGGAGCTTAGCGCTCCCAGGAAATACCACTTGAGGTCAACACCGACCACTCGGTGTGACCGAGCGTGGGAGAAATTCCCCAGGCGCTCTTACTTGCCCTGCAACGGATGAGCCATGCGATGGTCTCCGTAAGTGCGCAGGACCTCCGCAATCACCACCTGGTAGCCCTTCAGCCATTCATCCTGCCTAGCCTTCGCGATCTGATGAGAGGGGTGGTGCACCAACTGCATGAGGGCGTCCATGGACTCCCAGTAATAGACGTTCGAGACCAGGCCTGTTGACGGGTTTTCCCATGCCTCTTCGCCCAGGTAGCCAGGGATGGACTTCGCGACCTCGGCAATGCGCTGATCCAGCCGATGGAACTCTTCCGTGAAGTCACCCGGCGAGAAAGTGAACGTGGATGTGAACATTGCCGCTAGCCTAACAGCAGTCCCGCAGGACCATACCAGCGCTTTCAGACGAACCGCGTTAACTCGGATTTCAGATATCCCAGGGCCGTGGCGTCGCTGCAAGACGGCACCATGGCCTAGTGTGCTATCCCGTAAATACCTGAGCAAAGTAAGATCAAGGCGTTCGTGAACAGGGCAAGGCACAGACCGCAAAGTTCTGAGCAAGGCTGCGTAAGAACGCGACATCGGCATACACTCAAGCGGGACGCCGGTCCCCGTTGTGGGTGGAAAGCCGCGCGCCTTGGCGGTCAGGGCGCGGCTCCCGGAGAGGCCAGCTTTGTAGACCATGTCTGTTTGCTCAGGCACTCTTGCACAAATTTGTAAGCAATTGGTTTTCAACGCGCCACCAAACCTCACATCACAAGAGCTATTACTGTCAAAATCCGTTACATCGAGATGCAATTGCATCCCGTACAGAAGGATGGCAGATCATGACGATAAAGATCGAACAGGTCAGCGCCGGGCGAGACCGCTCCGTCGCACTTGACAGCAGTGGGCAAGCGTGGGGCTGGGGAAGCGTCAAGGTACTGGGCGCCAAGTTGCCTCCAGGCTACCCCAGTGACTTGTGTCTATCCAACCCCACGGAGATCGGTCATAACCGGTATGCGCAGCCTGTGCCGCAGCGCTTGAATCCCGCAAGCCTGCCATTCGCCCTGGTAGCTGACGGCCATGCCGACACGGTCGCTGTACGTCGGGAAGGACAGGTATTGTCTTGTCGTCCGGTGGTCTCGCCTGAAAACGGTATACAGCGCGCACCCATCGCGGGTGTGCCTGCGTCGCCCACACAGGTCGTGCAGACTGAATCAGCAACCATCGCGATGTATGCGGACGGTGCCGTCTGGTCTTGGGGGATGCGTGTGCAAGGACAGTTGGGGCGCGTCAGTGAAGTGCTGGTTGCTCTGCCCGCGCGGATTGAAGCGCTGCCTCCCATTGCCTTGCTGGCTGCTGGCCATAGCCATGTCATGGCGCTGGATCGCAAGGGCAACGTATGGACCTGGGGTGCCAACGCTGCGGGACAGCTGGGCCAGGGGGATCTGCTGGAAAAAGCCTTGCCTCGCAAACTGGACCTACCCGCGCGCATAAGGCGCATTGCGGCTGGCGACACCCATAGCCTTGCGGTCGACGAAGCCGCTAGGCTCTGGGCATGGGGCTCCAACCACCACGGGCAAGCCGGAGATGTCAATGCACGCCATCTCACGCGCCCCACCCGCGTAGGAACGCGGTTTCCGGTCGCCCAGATCAACGGCGGGATGTTCTACACGGTAGCCACCTCAGTTCATGGCGATGTTTTCGCCTGGGGTTGGAACGGGCTGGGGCAATTGGGTCCCGAAGCGCCTTCGGCTTCTGCACGCCCAGTGCGCCTGGCCGGCCTGCGCCGCGTCACGCAGCTGTCTGCTGGAGTCGGGCATGTTTTGGCGCTCAGCGACCAAGGTGTGCATGCATGGGGCAACAACCGTTGCTCAGCTTGCGGCGACTTTCCTTCGATACAGGTTCAGCCTCGTCCCAACCTCGTGGCATTTGCTTGAAAGACGTCACCATGATCGAATCAAGTTCACCCGAAAACACCCACACTGCGCCTGATCAACCAAGCCGGCGTGCAACGCTTCAATGGATGGTTGCTCTGGCGACTGGCACTACGGTGTTGCCGCTTGCAGGCTGCGGCAGTGCAGGCGACGACGGCACCGAAGACACCTTGCCCGAACCGCAAGTTCTGACCTCCGTGAACGGCAAGCTGGAACTGGAGCTCAACGCCCAATACACCACGCAAACTCTGGACATTGCGCAAGTTCAGCCTCCTGCCTACCCCGGCAAGGCAACGCCAACCCAGACACATTTGCGCAGTTTCAATGGCCAATACACGGCCCCGACACTCGTAGTCAACCCGGGTGACATGCTCAGAATTCTGCTCAACAACCAGTTGCCTCCCAACACTCGGCAAACGGGCGTCGAATATCTCAACTTCCAGAACAGCACGAACCTTCACTTCCATGGCCTGCACGTGGACCCGCGCGAGTTCCGCCCTGGCGTGTTTGGGGACTATGTCGTAGACACCGCAGACGGCGGCGTATTTCCTGGAAAAAGCCGGCAACATGAGTTGGCCATTCCTTCGGAACACCAAAACGGAATCTACTGGTATCACCCGCACTTGCATGGCTCGTCCAACGGGCAGGTCTCCAGCGGCATGTTCGGTGCCATCATTATTCGCGACCTGTCAGATCGGTTCATCACCTCCCCAAACATCCGGGAGCGGGTCATCTTTGTGCACAAGGTGAGTTTGAACGAGGCGGGGCGCACAGACTCGTTCAAGGATTCGGTCAACGCCCCGACGTCCGCCTTCCTGCTCAATGGCGCCTATCAGCCGACCATTGTGATGCGACCGGGCGAAATACAAAACTGGCACCTGATCAACTCGTCTTCGTTCTACCCGTTCAACCCGGTACTGGACGATCACACACTCTGGGCCTACGCCAAGGATGGAAACGTCTACGATCGTCTGTTCAAACCGATGAACGCTGGAAACGCAAACCTGTTTACTGACGCTAATTGGCCTGGCAACGCACTCTATCCTGGCAACCGCCATTCCGTTGTGGTGAAAGCCAGCGACATACCCGGGACTTATTACTTGCGTGCCGTGAAGGCACCCTCCAGTGAGGTTGACGAAGAAATCGTGGCGCGCATCGTGGTGGAGGGCTCCCCCATCAATACGCCGATGCCTTCTGCATCGGACCTGCCCAGATATAAAGACCACGTGGCGATCACTGACCAGGAGTTGGCAGCCCATGGAGGCAAGCAGCGCAACCTGGTACTTGCAGTGCTCAACAGGGATGATGACCGGATCTTCAAGCCCATCCCGGAGGGCGAGGATTGGTTCGCTCCTCCCGAAGAAGGCTTCATGGCGAATACGGTCTTTGTGGGCGGCGCCGTGGGGGTCAAGCTCGTGCCGTTTCAGTCTTCACTCACGGTCACTCAGACGGTGGCTCTCGATGCCGTCGAGGAATGGACCATCCATAGCGTCAATGGATATCCGCATCCGTTTCACATTCATATCAACGACAGCTACATCGTCAAGGTCAACGGCCTGCCTGTCACCCCGTTTTGGGCAGATACCATTCCAGTGCCCCCCAACGGCAATGTGACGTTCCGCATGCGATTCACAGACTTCACGGGGAAATTCGTCTGGCACTGTCATGCACTCGACCACGAAGACATGGGGATGATGCAGTTGATCGATGTCGTCGCATGACTGTGGGCTTGTTCGGTTCAGCGCTCTGTGCGACTTGAAGCGCTGACCGGGACAGCGGGATCAGCTTTCGGGGGTGAATCCGGACGCCTTGACGACAGGCCCCCATCGCAGCGTTTCGGCTTGTATCCGCTTGGCGAACTCTGCCTGATCAAGCGTGTAGGGATCAAAGCCTGCTTTTTCCAGTGACTCTGCGACCACCGGTTCCTTGACGGCGGCGATCGCATTGGCATGAAGCTTGTCGACTATGGACTGCGGTGTTTTGGCGGGAACAAAAAGGCCATACCAATCCACGCCAGTCACTTCTCCGAAACCCAGCTCTGCGAAAGTAGGTACCGCGGGAAGAAAGCGCGAGCGCTTTTCGCTGGTCACAGCCAACGCACGCAGTCTTCCATTGGCAATGTACTGGGTGACATCGCCCATCACCGCCATCGAACTCGGTAAATTTCCGCTGATCAAATCCGGCACAACGGCGGCCATGCCTCTGTAGGCCACATGCGTGAGTTGAATCCCCGCCTGCTTCTGAAACACCAGGCCCTGGAAATGCATGATGGACCCCGCGGCAGGGGTTCCGTAAGAGCCTGCAGAAGGATTCGCCTTGGCCCAGTCAATGAATTGGCTTAAGGTTCGCACTGATTCCGGCACGCTGGGACCCACCACGAACACCTGCGCGTTGGAGCAGATCGGGGTGACGCCTTTCAGATCCTTCTGAGGATCGTAAGAGAGCTTGCTGTAGACATGCGGAAAAATCACGATGGGAGAAGATGGAGACAGCACCATCGTTCCGCCGTCAGGTGCAGCGTTCTTCACAGCTTCGTTCGCAATGCGTCCACCCGCACCCACCTTGGACTCGACGATCACGGTCTCGGCATAGCGACCCTTGAATTGATCGGCCAGCCGGCGGGCAATCACGTCCAGGGTACCGCCAGCGGCAAAGCCGACATTGATGCGGCTTGGGCTAGGCTGGGCCCACACCGGAATGCCTGATAGCGCGGCCGAGCCGGCCATGCTTTGAATGAGGACTCTGCGAGATAAAGACATGGACCACTCCTCCGTTTTGAAAGCTTGAGCTGGCGCGATAAACCGTTCACCGCTGATCTGACCAGTCTGGCCAGCGCGAACCACACAGATCGAAAGCCACCACCGGGATGATGATGTTGCAGGACATGCGGTGGAGCGCTAAAGCCGCGGGTGTTCGGTCAGCACAAATACGACGAACACGTACTATGCGGGACACAGCCTCCCGGCCGAAATAGGTATCAACCCCTATTCGAGCGCTATATCCATGCGGCAGGATCGGGTTTTCAGAAAACATGAGTCACTACGCAACTCATCTCATATGCTAGGACCCCACCTAATAATCCAACAGTCCATCCAGCCTGTTTTGGCCCGCATGCCCCGCACTCGCCCCTCTCAAAAAGCGCCTTCCAATCGCTCGCTGCAAGGCGTGACGAAAGAAGTTCAATCAATCCTGGACAGCTTCCGACTCGAAGATGTGCCATCTCATCTGCTGAGACGTGCCCATTTCAAGGCAGAAGAAATTTTCGCGAATACTTTCTCGGGCGAAGAGGTCACGCCCCGCCAAAAGGCCACGCTGGTGCTTCTTCATCAAGAGCCGGGGCTGAGCCAGAACGCACTGTCTGCGCGCTTGGCCATGGACCGCAACACAGTAGCGGATATGGTACGCCGCATGTGCAGCAGTGAACTGATTGAACGCAAGGCATCACCCAGCGACGCACGCGCCTATGAACTCTATGTAGCGCCCCATGGAATCGAATTGCTCAACCGGATCATGCCGCGTGATGCGTCCATAGAAGATCGTCTGCTGACCTGCCTGCCCCAAGAGTACAGGGGCCTTTTTGTCAAATGCCTGCGTTTGATCGCCGAAGATGCGCCACAGAAGTCCGCGGAGCTGGCCCCGAGCGATCGTAGTGCCAGTCCCAGCCCAAAACCGGATGGGCCGACAAACTCAGAAGGCCGCGGAGCAGGCCCCACGTGAGTAGCCGCGGAGCTGGCTTTGCCAGGCCGCTGGCTGCGTCCCCCAGGGGGGATGGCGCGTAGCGCCTCAGGGGGGGTCCATGCCCCCAGTTTCGACCTCCACATCTACGGCACAATCTTAGAGATGGCCGTTAGATAAGCCATGGAGATATCCACCACATGAAGGCAATATTTGGTTTTTTGGGCTTGCTGATCGCGCTAGCGATCGTTGTCACCGTCGTCAAAAAGCAAATGGGCAGCGTAAGCAAAACGCTGGGCCAACCGGCCTCATCTGCCCAAGGTGAATCTGTGCGTTTGCAAAGCCAACAGGCTCAGCAACAGTTTCGCCAGGCTGTAGAAGCGGCCATGGTGCCCGCCCGCACTGCCTCAGAAGAGCAGTAAGAACCGAAGGTTTCAGCGACTCTCAGCCTCAGGGCTAAGCACATAGCCGTAGCGAGCGGGCAACTCCTCTGCCTGCACGGATTCAGGCATCCAGTCGCCGCGCTCGACAGCTTCAGCAGCATGCAAGACATCTTGTGTATGGACCAGGCCAAAGCCTCTGTCGGTCACCAGAAATACGCGGCCAGACTCGTCCGTCAAGGCTTGTTTGACTTGCACTGATTGTCCAGTGTGAGATTGCACCGAGCCGTCTTCTTGCACTCGCCAGACCCAAGGCGCAGCCTCCAGCTCCACATAGACGCGCTGAGGACCATTTTGGAAAAACCATCGGCCATCTGCATCAACCTCGTAGTTGCGTTCAATAAAGCTGATCAGCTTCTCATGCTGCAACAGAGATCCTTTGGCGCCTTCCATACCGCTGGTAAAGCTACCAAGCGCCTGCGCTTGGTCATCGCGCATGTACCAATTGCCGCGCGCATCCAAACCCAACCAGCCAAAACAGTTCGGCACATTGGGCCACTTGGCCATGGCCTGTTTCACAATGTCGTCCATGGTCCATCATAGTCCGCAGCGAAATGGCCTGATGTAGTCCTTATGCGCTTGTCAATTGCGCCAGAAGCCAGCCGCCTACTGCCTTGGGAAGCCAGAACACGTTGCCAGGCGGCACAGTGCCCTCAGGAAAGCCGACATGGCCGCCTTCATCCGGCTGCCAAAGCGTCACGTAAGCGCCCGCTTCGTCTTTCCCCGGCAAGCTGGATGCAGGTACGAAAGGATCATTCTTTGCATTCAGGGCAAGGGCCGGCACCCGAATATCTGCCAGATGCGGTTTGGCGGACGCGCGCTTCCAGTAATCCTCGACCCCTGCAAAGCCATGCAGTGGTGCCGTGAACAGGTCGTCAAAGGCGTACAGGTCACGCGCCGAACCCATGCGAGCGGAATCGAACAAACCCGGGTGCTGTGCCAGTTTGTCGTAGGCCTTGGCCTTCATGGTGCGCAAAAACATGCGGGTGTAGACCTGCCGGTTGAAGCCTCGCCCTATGGCGTGCCCACCTGCGGCAAGGTCCAGCGGTGAGCACACGGCCGCGACCGCGCTCACACTGCTGGCAGCCGAGAGGCCAACCTCACCCGCCCAGCGCAGCAGTGCATTGCCGCCTAGGGACACGCCCACCGCCAGTATGGGCCCACCGCCACGCGCGGTATGCCAATTGCGCAGTCGAGCAAGGATCCATCCGATCTCTTCAACATCGCCCGAATGGTAGGCGCGGGGCGCCCGATTGATTTCGCCAGAGCAGCCCCGAAAATGCGGCACAGCAAATGCAAGCCCGTGTTGACGGGCCCAATCAGCAAAAGCTTCCGCGTAGTGACTTCGAGAGGAGCCTTCCAGGCCATGGAACAGCACGAGCAGCGGCGCGCCGAGGGTGGACGATGCATGTTCAAGGAAGTCAACGTCCACAAAATCACCATCTGGCGTGTCCCAGCGCGCTCGCTGATACACCACGCGTGGCCCGGTCACGCGGCGCCCATAGAGTGCTGGCCAAATGGTTTGCAGATGGCCGCCTGGTAACCAGAACGGTGCGCGGTAGCTGATCAAGATATCTGGATCAAAGCATTTTGACGGGCAAGACATGCATGAGGGGGGCGTTCATACCTTCTCAGTGCAGCAACTGTCCTGGGACCGTGGCTTCTGCCACGTCGGCGCGTCCCGGACTGGCGTGGTGTGCTACCAGACGCCAGCCTTGAGCGGTCTTCAGAAAGACATTGGTTGCGACCACCCAGGCGTGCTGCGGCCCCTCCGCTGTTTGTACGTCAACGCGCTCGAGCACGCTGTGAACGCTGGCCGAGAGCGACTCGACTTTGCGCGTGCGTTCAACCGTGACCCGGATTCTGCCGCCAGTGAGCATGGATTCGAAAGACGAGCGGATGGCGGCGGCTCCCACCAGGCGCGAGCCCGCTGGGTGCACACAGACAATGTCGTCTTCATCTGCCCAGCACGCCATCAGCTGCTCAATGTCGCCCGCGTGCAGGGCTTCGTAGAAGGCCGCTTCAACGTCGTCGGGAGAGGCCGCCATCTCGGCGGGCCGGTAGCGTGGCTTGGGCATGGCAGGAAAGGAAAAGTGCTGCGATTGTGCCGTGAATGCTTGGCTTGCGCATATTCAGGCCAGATGTGTGGAATTTGTCCCAGGGACGGCGTTGTCCCACAGACTAAATCCTTAACCTATGATAGCTTCTCCGCTGCTCCATTTTTTTGGCGAGAGAGGACTTCATCATGAGAAATTGGCTCTTCAAGGCCGTTGCTGCCCTGACCCTGCTGCTGAGCCTGACCGGCTGCGGCTATAACGACTTTCAGCGCCTGGACGAAGGCACAAAGTCCGCCTGGAGCGAAGTGGTGAACCAGTATCAGCGCCGTGCGGATCTGATCGACAACCTGGTCAACACCGTCAAAGGTGAAGCCAAGTTCGAGCAAGACACGCTCAATCAAGTGATTCAGGCGCGCGCCAAGGCCACCAGCATTCAGGTCACGCCTGAAACGCTGAACAACCCCGAGGCATTCAAGCAATTCCAGGCTGCGCAAGGCGAGTTGTCTGGTGCGCTCAGCCGTCTGCTGGTTTCGGTGGAACGCTACCCGGACCTGAAGGCCAACAAAGCCTTTTCCGATCTGCGCGTGGCCCTGGAGGGTACGGAAAACCGCATTGCCGTGGCCCGTGACCGCTACATCAAGGCGGTGCAGGAGTACAACGTGCTGGCACGCAGCTTCCCCACCAATCTGACGGGCATGATTTTTGGCTACAAGCCCAAGGAAAATTTCACCGTCGCCAATGAAGCGCAGATTTCGAATGCGCCGAAAGTTGACTTCGGCACCTCGCCCTCCGCGCCGGCATCCAGATAAGCTTGGCGTATACGCAAATCCCTGATCCGGATATGCCCTTTTCCTTGATGCTCCGAATTCTGCTCACGCTGGTCTTCGTACTGGGCCTGGGCGGCGTTGCCAGTGCACAGCAGCTGCAAGCGGTGCCGGCCCTGACCGCACGCGTCGTGGACACTTCCGGAACACTGGACGATGCGCAGAAAGCCGCACTGGAATCCAAGCTGAAGAGCCTGGAAGAGGAAAAGGGGTCTCAGGTTGTGGTGCTGCTGGTTCCCACCACGGCGCCGGAGGACATTGCGGCCTACGCCCATCGCGTAGGCGACACCTGGAAGATCGGCCGCAAGGATGTGGGCGACGGCCTTATTCTTCTGGTGGCGGTCAAAGACCGGCGAGTGCGCATTGAAGTGGCCAAGACCCTGGAAGGGGCCGTGCCAGACATTGCCGCCAGCCACATCATCAATGAGGCTATCACTCCGTTCTTCCGTCAGGGAGACTATGCAGGCGGTGTGAATGCGGGGGTAGACCAGTTGTCGGCACGCATCCGAGGAGAAGCGCTACCGCCCGTGGTGATCGATGCGCAACCTGCAGCGCGAGGTGATCAAGGCGGCTTCAGCTGGGTGGAAGGGGCCATCTTTTTATTTGTCGCCGTCCCCATCATCAGTGCCTTCACGCGCGGGATTTTCGGCCGCAAGCTGGGCGCTTTGGTCACCGGGGCAGGTGTAGGTGGCGTGGCGTTCGTGATCACGGCAAGCCTGGTCATAGGTATTGGGGCCGGTGTGACCGCCCTTCTCCTCGCTTTCTTCGCCGGCGCCTTGTCCGGCCTTCCTCGCTCAGGTGGCCGCGGCGGCGGCGGTCCCATTTTTCTTCCACCCAGCGGTGGTTGGGGAGGCGGCAGGGGCGGTGGTGGCTTCGGCGGCGGGGGCGGCGGGTTCAGCTCCGGTGGCGGTGGTAATTTCGGTGGCGGTGGCGCCAGTGGCAGCTGGTAGGAACGGCCTATGAAGATCTCTGCTTTTAACCGCGTGCTGCGTCATCGCTGGATGGATGAGGGTGACGCACACCGTGCATTGCCGCCCGACCTCCTGGAAAGATTGCACCGCCGCGTCTCTGCCAGCGAACGGCGGCACACTGGTGAAGTGCGCATCTATGTCGAGGGCTCTTTACCCCTCAGTTATCTTTGGCGCCATTTCCGGGAAAAATTGCCGATCGAGCAGATCGTCCGGGAGCGCGCGGTAATGATGTTCTCCAAGCTGCGCATGTGGGACACAGCGCACAGTAACGGCGTGTTGATCTATCTTCTGCTGGCAGAGCATTCAATCGAGCTGGTCGCAGACCGCGGCGTCAACCGGCTTGTGCCGGCAAGCGAATGGAAAGCCATGGTGGACCGCCTGGGCACGGCCATGCGCGAGAAGCGGTTTGAAGACGGTTTGACACAGGCGCTTGAAGAAGTCTCCGCCGTGTTGGTCGAACACTTCCCCAAAACGCCTGATGCCGATTTCCCTTCAGCGGCAGAGGGCATCAATCAACTTCCAGACGCGCCTGTCTTGCGATAAATCGTAGGGTGAAAAATAGCGCGTTCTCGTCAGATAACGCGTTCTAATAGGTGCATGAAACCCAATATCTCGTCGCGCCGTCAGATCTTCACCGCCATCCTCCTGGTACTGGCCGTTGGTGGCGGGCTGGTTCGCTGGCTGGTTCCACCGCCCTCTCTCGCGCGCGACCTGGGTACGCTGCTGCTGGTTCTATGGTTGCCTATCGTAGGCAACATCATCGGCTGGCTTATGGGGCGCGCTCGCGCGCCAAAAGTGACCTCGCCCGGCTTTGCACCCGATGCGGGCTTCGTGCCTTCGGCGCTGGTCGAAATCACCTTGCTTGCGGCAGCCACCCCCTCAGAAAGCCGGCCTGTGCGAGCCGGTTTATTCCCCTGTTTAGTCGTGCTGGGAAACGAGGCCTTCAGTGCACGCATGCAAGTGCCCGCGGGTGCCGAACCCATACCTGAGGTGGCGCGGGAACTTCAGATGGAGTTCCTGCGCCCTGAACTAGCCCTGCCCAAGCTTCATATTGCCAGGGAATTCACCCTGCTGTCCGGTCGGAAGCTGCTCGGACGGGGGCGCCTGCTCGAGACCCCCTCGATCTGAAAGAAATGCCGAGTTCAGTGCATACCTGTGGATGAAGTCGCGTCTTTGCACCCAGGTCCGCGTTTCAAAGCCTGCTTCGGGCAATTCGGGTAAATCCTAATCATCAGACAACTTAAGTTCACCTCGGAGAGGCGAAATTAAGGTGTAATCATCATGCAACAAAGTCAATCTTAGTTACATTGGCCGCGTTGACCATGTTCCAGTCACCGACAGGAGCGACGAATGTGCACTCGAGTGGTGCACATTCACTGTGTGAATGTTGTTTTTGCAACGTTTAGATACAGGAATTGGATGCAATAGCATCCATTCCGCCGCCGTCATGCTGGGCAAGGCCTCCGCCCCGCGTAGACGCTTGCAACGGGGGCGCGAGGATAATTCAATGAACTTCAATGTGGGCGACGTTCTTTCCCCCCGATACGACATCCTGCTTGTCGTGTTCTCCTACATCATCTCCGTACTCGGCTCCTATGCCGCGTTGGCGCATACGAAACGCCTGTACCGGCCCGACGGCACGATCAATCGTTCTATGGCTGCGGGTGCGGCAGTTGCTTTGGGCGGTGTCGGCATCTGGTCCATGCACTTTGTCGGCATGATGGGCTACCGGCTTCCCCTGCGGGTGGTGTATGACGGTTTCTGGACACTCATCTCTCTGATTGCTGCCATTGTCATCGCCGGAATCGCCCTGCTTCTCGCTGGCAGCGGCGGCCAATTCAGCAAACGAGGCTGGTTACTGGGAAGCGTGCTGGCTGGCGTCGGCGTGTGCGTGATGCACTACATGGGGATGTATGCGATGAGTCTCCGCGCCGATATGACGTTGGATCCCCTCATAGTTTTGGTGTCGTTTGCGATTGCCTTCACTGCCTCAGCCGCTGCCCTTTGGCTGGCTTTCCACGTGCGCAAGGCCTGGCATCGCGTTCTAGCCTCGCTGACGATGGGGTTGGCCGTATGTGCGATGCATTACACAGGAATGCAGGCCGCGGAATTCGTCTGCATTGCAAGCAAGTCTCCTCCCATATGGAGCATTGGCGGCCAGTATCTTTCGCAGTTGGTCTTCCTGGTGGTGGGCTTGGTGCTCGTGTATCTCCTGTGGAACGTGCTCGCCCCTGCGGAAACGATAGCCTCAGGGAAGCGGAGCGCTAGGACCATGAATGACGCCAGTCACGCCTTGCAGAAATAGGCAAACGACCAAGCCTCGGACTAAGACGAACGTAAAAAAACCCTGCAGGGCGAGTGCAGGGTTTTTTACTTTCCGCTGGCTAGACAGATCGCCCATGCCGGCTTTGACGGCTTGGACCTGACTAGACTCAACGCTTTTGACGGTACTTGCGCAAGGCCGCAATCTGCGCAGCCAGCACAGCAAGCTCTGACGACGCGCGAGCCATGTCAATCTCGCTCTTGGCGTTCTTCAGCGCTTCTTCTGCAGCCAGCTTGGCCTCATTGGCCTTCTCATCGTCCAGGTCCTTGCCGCGGATAGCGGTGTCGGACAGCACGGTGACGTGGTTGGGCTGCACCTCAAGGATCCCGCCAGCCACGAATACAAACTCTTCTTCCCCGCCTACCGTCTTAATGCGCACTGAGCCAGGCTTAATGCGCGTAATAAGCGGTGTGTGGCGTGGGTAAATACCCAGTTCGCCAGCTTCGCCTGGCAGGGCAACGAACGTGGCCTCGCCCGAGAAGATGGACTCCTCGGCGCTGACCACGTCGACGTGAATGGTGTTGGCCATGTTATCTCCTGGTTAAACACAGTGCCCCGGGCCAGGGAGAGAAACATGCTCTCCATTGGGCCGGGCGCCCGATGCCGAACGCTGATTAAAAATCAGATCTTCTTGGCCTTTTCCATCGCTTCTTCGATGGTGCCGACCATGTAGAACGCTTGCTCAGGCATGTGATCGCACTCGCCGTTGGCAATCATCTTGAAGCCGTTGATGGTGTCCTTGAGGGACACATACTTCCCGGGGGAGCCCGTGAACACTTCGGCCACATGGAATGGCTGGCTCAGGAAACGCTGGATCTTACGAGCGCGTGCCACAGCCAGTTTGTCTTCTGGGCTCAGTTCGTCCATACCCAGAATGGCGATGATGTCGCGCAGCTCTTTATAGCGCTGCAGCGTACCTTGCACCTGGCGAGCGACGGCGTAGTGCTCTTCACCAACGACCAGCGGGTCCAGCTGACGGCTGGTGGAGTCCAGTGGATCCACCGCAGGGTAGATACCCAGTGCGGCGATGTCACGCGAGAGCACCACTGTGGAGTCCAAGTGGGCGAAGGTCGTAGCTGGCGAAGGATCGGTCAAGTCATCGGCAGGGACGTAAACGGCCTGGATGGAAGTGATCGAGCCGACTTTGGTGGAAGTAATGCGCTCTTGCAGACGGCCCATTTCTTCTGCCAGTGTAGGTTGGTAACCCACGGCGGAAGGCATACGACCCAGCAGAGCGGACACTTCGGTACCGGCCAGTGTGTAGCGGTAGATGTTGTCCACGAAGAACAGCACATCACGGCCTTCATCGCGGAAGGACTCGGCGATGGTCAGGCCAGTCAGCGCCACGCGCAGACGGTTACCTGGAGGCTCGTTCATCTGGCCGTACACCATGGCCACTTTCGACTCGCCCAGGTTCTCCAGGTTCACGACGCCGGAATCGGCCATCTCGTGATAGAAGTCGTTGCCTTCACGGGTGCGCTCACCCACACCAGCGAACACCGACAGACCGCCGTGGCCCTTCGCGATGTTGTTGATGAGCTCCATCATGTTCACGGTCTTGCCCACACCGGCGCCACCGAACAGACCCACCTTGCCGCCCTTGGCGAACGGGCACACCAGGTCGATCACCTTGATGCCGGTTTCCAGCAGCTCTTGCGAAGGCGACAGTTCGTCGTACGCAGGGGCCTTGCGGTGGATGGATGCGGTGAGTTCCTGGCTGACCGGACCACGTTCGTCGATGGGCGCTCCCAGCACGTCCATGATGCGACCCAGCGTCGCCTTGCCCACAGGCACGGTGATGGGGTTGCCGGTGTTGGACACCATGATGCCGCGGCGAAGACCGTCGGAGGAACCGAGCGCAATGGTGCGCACGATGCCGTCACCCAGCTGCTGCTGCACTTCCAGCGTCAGGGACGAGCCCTCGAGCTTCAGAGCGTCGTAAATCTTGGGCATCTGGTCGCGTGGGAACTCAACGTCCACCACAGCGCCGATACATTGAACAATCTTGCCTTGCACTTGAGCCATTTTTCGCTCCAATTTAGATGTTGGTTGAGCTGCTTACACAGCAGCGGCGCCGGAGACGATTTCCGAAAGTTCTTTCGTGATCGCTGCCTGGCGCGTCTTGTTGTAGACCAGCTTCAACTCGCCAATGACGCTGCCGGCGTTGTCGGTGGCAGCCTTCATGGCCACCATGCGTGCCGACTGCTCTGACGCCATGTTTTCCGCAACCGCCTGGTAAATCAGGGACTCGACATAGCGGACCAGCAACTCATCGATGACGCTCTGCGCATCGGGCTCGTAGATATAGTCCCAGCCGTGCTCCGTCTTCTCGGCATGCATCTGCTCGGAGGACAGGGGCAGCAACTGCTCCACCACCGACTCCTGCTTCATGGTGTTGATGAACTTGGTGTAGCTCAGATACACCGCGTTGATCTTGCCTTCGGCATAAGCATCGAGCAGCACCTTGACCGGACCGATCAGCTTGTCCAGATGCGGCGTGTCACCCAGGCCCGTCACGTGCGATACCACCTTGGCACCCACACGATTGAGGAAACCCAGGCCCTTGTTGCCAATGGCCACGGCCTCGGTGGACACGCCAGCGCCCTGCAGCTCACGCAGCTTGGACGTCACGACGCGCAGCACGTTGGTGTTCATGCCACCGCACAGGCCCTTGTCGGTCGTGACCACGATCACACCAGCGACCTTGGCATCGTTCACCTTCATGAACGGATGCACATACTCCGGATTGGCGTGACCGAGATTGGCTGCAATGTTGCGGATCTTCTCGCTGTAAGGGCGGGCAGCCCGCATCCTTTCCTGCGCCTTGCGCATTTTGGATGCAGCCACCATTTCCATGGCTTTGGTGATCTTCTTGGTGTTTTCCACCGATTTGATCTTGCCGCGAATTTCCTTACCGACTGCCATTGCGTTAGTCCTTTCGAGGAAGGATCAAGCGAAGGTTTTCTTGAAGGCTTCGATGGCGGCCGTCAGAGCTGCTTCCAGCTCCTTGTCCTTGTCGAGGGCCTTGCCGGCATCCATCTTGCTGAGCAGATCAGCATGCTTGTCCTTGAGGTAGCTGTGCAGACCCGACTCGAAAGACAGAATCTTGGCAACTTCCACGTCGTCCATGAAGCCTTTGTTCACCGCGAACAGCGTCGCACCCATCAAGCTGATAGGCAGTGGGCTGTACTGGGCTTGCTTGAGCAATTCAGTCACGCGGGCACCGCGGTCGAGCTGCCTTTTGGTCGCTGCGTCGAGATCGGATGCGAACTGCGCGAAAGCAGCCAGTTCACGGTACTGAGCCAAGTCAGTACGGATACCGCCGGAGAGCTTCTTGATCAGATCGGTCTGAGCTGCACCACCCACGCGGGACACCGAAATACCGGCGTTGATGGCGGGGCGGATACCTGCGTTGAACAAGCTGGTTTCCAGGAAGATCTGGCCGTCGGTGATCGAGATCACGTTGGTTGGAACGAATGCGGACACGTCGCCCGCTTGCGTTTCAATGATAGGCAGTGCGGTGAGTGAACCAGTTTTGCCTTTGACTTCACCTTTGGTGAAGGCTTCCACATAGTCGGCGTTCACGCGAGCAGCACGCTCGAGCAGACGCGAGTGGAGATAGAACACGTCGCCAGGGTAGGCTTCACGGCCTGGAGGACGACGCAGCAGCAGCGACACTTGACGATAAGCCACAGCTTGCTTGGACAGATCGTCATAAATGATCAAGGCATCTTCGCCGCGATCACGGAAGTACTCACCCATGGTGCAGCCGGAATAGGCCGACACATACTGCATGGCTGCCGATTCAGATGCGGATGCTGCCACGACGATGGTGTATTCCATGGCGCCAGCTTGCTCCAGGGAGCGCACCACGTTTTTGATGGACGACGCCTTCTGACCGATGGCGACGTACACGCAGGTCATGTTCTGACCCTTCTGGTTGATGATGGCGTCGATCGCGACAGCCGTCTTACCAGTTTGGCGGTCACCAATGATCAGCTCGCGCTGACCACGGCCGACGGGAACCATGGAGTCAATGGACTTCAGGCCGGTTTGCACAGGCTGGCTCACCGATTGACGCGCAATAACGCCAGGCGCGACCTTCTCGATCACGTCGGTCATCTTGGCGTTGATGGGGCCTTTGCCGTCTATAGGCTGACCCAGTGCGTTCACCACGCGGCCAATCAGCTCAGGGCCAACTGGCACTTCCAGAATGCGGCCCGTGCACTTGACGACGTCGCCTTCAGAGATGTGCTCGTATTCACCCAGGATCACGGAGCCGACAGAGTCGCGCTCGAGGTTCAGGGCGAGACCGAAAGTGGGAACACCAGCGGCTGTGGGAGGGAATTCCAACATCTCGCCTTGCATGGCATCAGAGAGGCCATGAATGCGAACGATGCCGTCGGTCACCGACACCACGGTGCCCTGGTTGCGCACGTCGGCGCTGACACCCAGGCCCTCGATGCGGCTCTTGATCAGTTCAGAAATTTCTGCGGGATTGAGTTGCATGACTCTTTCC
>JAECRA010000062.1 GCA_015999985.1 Comamonadaceae bacterium | reverse complement strand
TAGTTAAAGGCACGCGAGATGGTGGTGAGGGCCGGCGGCGTCTGAGATTCAACCGCTTGGCGCTTCCCTCAACCCCTGGTCAGGCCACCATGAGCGCACTGACCTTGTTGTGAAGAAGCTCCGATGACACCTTCGACTGTGGCGCGGCGTCACCCTCATTCAAGCAGACCCAGCAAAGCGCAGATTTCGCCATTGCCATGGGGTGGGGCGGATCAGTCAGGAAGAACATCCAACTCACGACACTAGCGCCGCAAGCGCTCAAACGCCGCAAACTCCCATTCGCGCATGCAAAGCAACATGGTGTAGCCCTTGCGGTCGCTCTTTTTTTGTTTTTGATCGGCTTGATGTTGTTGGGCAAAGTCTTGAGCCAGACGCTGCATGCGTTCGAGAAATGACGGCGCCAAGGCATGGCCAATGCTGCCGTGCACCAGATGCAGGCCTTCGGCAGGACCATCAAAACCGCCACTGAAGTAGTCCAGCACCACGTTTTCCCTGAAGTAGTCCATGACAGGCCCGTGGGGTCGCCAGTGGAATGTTTTGGCTACTTTGAGGCGGTATCTGTTCAGCGGCTTGAGTTCGATGATGCCAATTCGGTCGAGCTGCGCCAGGTACTTGATGACTTCCGCGTTGGTCAGTCGGTAGCTGGCCACTATTTGTTCCAGCGTCCATTGGCTCAGTACATTGATAGCCACCAGCAGCAGTTTCTCGTCTTGCACCACGGCCCGTTCTTGCTCAGCCGTCAATTGGCTGAGCAGCGGCTGCTCATCCGCCACGCGGCGCGCGAGTTCTGCAAAATCAAGCTTGAGCGCGCGGCAGATGGCGTCTATGCGGGAAAGCGGCATGTCGCCTTTGGCCAGCATCCGTTTCACACTGGATTCCGCCATGTCCAGTGCCTGGGCCAAGTCTGCGTAGGTCATCTGGGCGGACTTGAGCTCTTTCTTCAGCGCAGCAATGAGGTCGGCGGTGGTACTCATGACTTCAATTGATATGAGGGGGTATTGGTATCAAAATATGATACCTTAAGGGTAGTTGGGTGAGAATTAGCATCAAATAGAGCTGCTTTGAAATAGGTCTGGATAGATTCCGCACATTCTTTGCTAACGGGAGTTTTTGTGCCTTTGTCTGGATTCACCGCCGTCGTTCAACGTTGGATTGCGCTTGCGACACGCGGTCCCTTGGGAGCGCCAACCATTACGCGCACCAATGGGCCAACCAATACGCCAATGGCAAGCCGGGTCGGGGCACCTTCGACCGCCGAATACCTGCTTGGTGCCTTCATCCTGCTGGGCTGTGTGGTGGCGGCTCTTGCGCCAGCGGTCATGTTGCCTGAGTCCTATCACTCCTTCGCCGATCAGCGTGCGTGGCTTTCGGTCCCGAACGTGCTGGATGTGTTGACCAATCTCCCCTTCGCCTTGGTCGGGTTGTACATGCTCCATGCGTCATCGCGCGCTCGCGGGCGACTGTCTCACGCGCATTTTTTCCTGGCGTGCGTGACCGCTGTGGGCCTGCTGGCGACCATGCTGTGTTCATCCATCTATCACCTGCGGCCAGACGCCGCAGGTTTAGCCCTGGACCGACTGGGAATGTCTTTGGCCTTTGCAGGCGTGCTTGGTTTGGCTGCGGCCAATCGCATCAGCGATAGGGCGGGCTGGTGGCTGGCGTGTGCTGTGGGCTTGCTCGCTCCCTGGGCAGCCGTCTGGGACTGGCACACTGGCAACATGACACCCTGGGCGGTGCTGCAGGGCGGGGGGCTTGTCCTGTTGCTGGCCTTGGCCATTTGCCCTGAGCGTCCTGCGTCAATGCGCATCCCCTTGTGGTCAGTCCTGGGGTTCTACGCCGTGGCTAAAATCCTCGAGCTTGCCGATGGGCCCGTGCTGGCTCTCACCCATGGATTGATCTCGGGCCACAGCGCCAAGCATTTGGTTGCCGCTTTGGCCTTGTGGCCCGTGGCTTCTTCCCTCCAACGCTTCAGCCGCAAATCATGAGCACGACTTCATCGGATTCCACACCAGGCACCGAGATGCCCAACCAATTTGCGTTACTGAAGCAGCGCCGATTCGCCCCCTTCTTCTGGACACAATTTGCGGGGGCCGCCAACGACAACCTGTTCAAGTTCGCCTTCACGGTGTTGGTGACCTACCAACTCAGTGTGGGCTGGTTGCCGCCTGCCATGGCCGGCATGGTGATCGGAGCCTTGTTCATACTGCCGTTTCTGCTCTTTTCGGCTACCAGTGGTCAGCTGGCGGACAAGTTCGAAAAAGCCGCGATGATTCGGCTGGTCAAGAACCTTGAAATCGGCATCATGGTGGTGGCCGCCTGGGCCTTCATGGCGTCCAACGTCATTGTGTTGCTGCTTTGCGTTTTTCTGATGGGACTGCACTCCACGCTCTTCGGGCCCGTGAAGTTTGCCTACTTGCCCCAAGCGCTCAATGAGCGCGAATTGACCGGGGGCAATGGCATGCTGGAGATGGGCACTTTCGTGGCCATTCTGCTCGGCAACGTCATTGGTGGCTTGCTGGTGTCCATCCCCGATATTGGCCACGCTGTAGTGGCGGCAAGCTGCCTGGTCATGGCGGTAGCGGGCCGGGTGACCGCGCAGTTCATTCCGCACGCGCCTGCCACGGACCCTGGCCTCGCAATCAACTGGAATCCTGTCACAGAGACCTGGCGCAACCTCAAGCTGGCGCGCAGCAACACCGTGGTCTTTCGCTCCATGCTGGGTATTTCATGGATGTGGTTCTTCGGCGCTGTTTTCCTGAGCAATTTCCCTTCCTTTGCCAAGGACGTGCTGCACGGGAACGAACAAGTTGCCTCGCTGCTGCTGGTCCTGTTTTCGGTCGGGGTCGGTATTGGCTCTCTGCTTTGCGAACGGCTTTCGCATAGACAGGTCGAGATCGGTCTGGTGCCCCTGGGCGCCTTGGGCATGACCGTATTCACCGTCGATCTTTATTTCGCCTTGCAGGGCTTGCCGTCTCACGCGGGGTACACGTTGTCAGCTTTTGTGGCCCAGCCTGCGCATTGGCGCGTCATGGCTGACCTGCTGCTCCTGAGCCTGTTTGCCGGTCTCTACAGCGTGCCCATGTACGCCTTGATCCAGTTGCGCAGTGCGCCTACGCACCGCGCCCGCATCATCGCGGCCAACAACATCCTGAATGCCTTGTTCATGATCGCCAGTGCCTTGATGGCCGGCGCGCTGCTGGCAGCCGGGTTCAGTATTTCCCAGATTTTCCTGATTCTCGGCATCGCCAATGCCGTCGTAGCTCTTTATATCTTTCTGTTGGTGCCCGAGTATCTGTTGCGCTTTATCGCCTGGGCGGCTTCTCACCTGGTCTATCGCCTGCGAGTCGAGGGCAGCGAGCGCATTCCCTCGGAGGGGCCAGCCGTGCTGGTGGCCAATCATGTGAGCTTTATTGACGCGGTACTGCTGATGGCGGTCAGCCCCCGGCCCATTCGTTTCCTTATGGACCACCGCATCTTCAAGACACCTGTGCTGGGCTGGATTTTCCGGCTTGCCAAATGCATTCCGATAGCCCCTAGAGACCAAGATCCTGAGGCCTATCAACGCGCCTTTGACGAAGCCGCCAAGGTGCTCCGCGAAGGCGATTTGCTGGGCCTCTTCCCTGAAGGTGGCATCACGCGTGATGGTCAGTTGCAGCCCTTCAAGGGCGGCATCATGAAGATATTGGAGCAGGCCGAAGCAGAGGGCCAGAACGTGCCTGTGATACCCATGGCGCTCAACAATCTGTGGGGTTCCTACTTCAGCCGGATAGAAAAGGACGGCGCCATGACCCGGCCCTTCCGGCGCGGAATCTTCAATAGAGTGGGCTTGAATGTAGGCGACGCCTTGCCGCAGTCGAAGGTGTCACCGGAGCTTCTTCACACCAAAGTCAGCGCGCTCATGGTTCCCTGACCAGCGGTTTAGGGGCTCATACTCATTGCTTGCGACTGACTATTCGCGGGCCGACCGAAGCAATGGCCCGAGTGGGTATCCACCCCCTTTGGCCGTGCCGAGAAGCGCAGGGCCAAAGGCGGGCAGTGGCACCGCAGGATGCCACTGCTTCGTGCTCTAGCTTGCGGAAGCTGTTTGAGCAGAGTGAGCGAAGCGAACGCCGCGAGTTCTGCCGCACCGCCTTTGGCACGAGCATCGCAGGTTGCCCGCAGCGCAGCGGAGGGTCACGGACTTGGGGCCGCCTTTTTCTGCCTAGCTCTTTTTGGCGGAGCAAAAAGAGTAGGTGCGCCGCCGGGCGCACATCCCGGCCTCCGCCCTCAATGCAGCACAGAAGGCGATTAGTAACCGAAGCGAATCAATCAACCGCCGCTTGCCCTCTCCCAGTGGGAGAGGGAGAATTTCGCCCCAAAGCCCGTATGCGAATGCCCGTCCCCGCGATGCTACGATGGCAAGCTCAATCAAAGCCAAGAGAACGTGATCTCCAGTGTCCGTTCCCTATAAAACAAGGAGACTCCCATGCCCCGCTTTCTTCCCAATGGCCTGTCAGGTTTCTTGTGCGCGTCAGCAATGGCGTTGACGCTGACCGCACCTGCGTGGTCCCAAGACAAATACCCGTCCCGCAACGTAGAGATCATCCTGCCTTATGCAGCAGGCGGCGGCGTGGATGCCATGGGACGTGCCTTTGCGCGAGGCGCCGCCCAATTGGCCGGTGGTCAGTGGGTAGTCGTCAACCGGGACGGCGCGGCAGGAATGCTGGGTTTTTCTGCACTTGCCAATGCACCGGCTGATGGCCACACCCTCGTGTTTTCACCTGCCTCCCCCTTGGTCATCACGCCCTTCGTGACCAAGACCATGCCTTTCAAACTCGACAAGATCGAACCCGTGTGCCAGGTCTTCGAAAACGTGTTTGCCGTGGTCGTAACCCAGGATTCGCCCATCCGCTCCATGAAGGACCTCGTTGAACGCGCCAAGGCCTCACCGGGCAAGCTCTCCTATGGTCACGCAGGCACGGGCTCGGTTCCACATCTCTCGGTGGCTTCTATCGAAAAGACGCTGGGCATCAAATTCAATCCGATTCCTTACCGAGGAGATGGGGCTTTGATGCCGCAACTGATAGGGGGCCAACTGGACTTTGCCGCCCCGGCCATGTCTTCCATCAGCGGCAGGGGGCTGCGTGTGCTGGCAGTCATGTCTGACAAGCCACACCCCGGCGCACCTGAGGCGCCAACGCTTTCGCAACTGGGCTATCCATCCGTGGTGCCCGGACTAAATGGCGTGTACGTGCCGGTGGGTACGTCGAAGGCCTTAGTGGATCAACTTCAAGGAATCTGCCAGAAAGTCACCGAATCGGAGGACTTCCGCAAGACCGCGCAAACGCTGCAGCAGACTACAGCCTACCTTCCTGGAGCCGCATTCAAGGCACGCCTGGAGAAGGTCTCGCGCGAAAACGCAGAACTCATTCCCTCCATCGGCCTGGAGAAGAACTGATGTTTGACGCCTCCAAGCTTAGCTACGTCGATATCTCCATGCCGCTGGAGAACGGGGTGCGTTCAGACCCGGATATTGCCCGCCCTAAGATTGAATATCTTGCCCACAACGAGACGGTGCCACGCATTCAGACGTTTTTCCCTGGACTCAAGGCTGAAGAGCTGCCAGATGCGGCAGGCTGGGCCCTCGAGAAGGTGCAACTGACCACCCACAATGGCACGCACCTGGACGCGCCCTACCATTTCCACCCGACGATGAACCATGCCTCGGGGCACCCCGAAAAGGCCATGACCATCGACGAAGTGCCTCTGGATTGGTGTTTTCGTCCTGGGGTGAAGCTGGATTTCCGCCACTTCGAGAATGGCTACGTGGTCACAGCCGATGACGTGGCTGCCGAGCTCGAACGCATAGAGCACAAGCTTCAGCCGTTTGACATTGTGGTGGTCAACACCAAGGCGGGAGGGCTGTATGGCAAGGACGAATACGTAGACTCCGGATGCGGCATGGGCCGGGAAGCTACGCTTTACCTGCTGGAGCGTGGCGTGCGGCTGACCGGCACTGATGCCTGGAGCTGGGACGCTCCTTTCGTCTACACTCAGAAAAAAGTGGCTGAAACAGGCGACAAGTCACTGATATGGGAAGGCCATAAAGCCGGCCGCGACATTGGCTACTGCCACCTGGAAAAGCTGCACAACCTGGAAGCCTTGCCGTCTCACGGCTTCCTGATCAGCTGCTTCCCGGTCAAGATCAAAGCGGCGTCCGCTGGCTGGACGCGAGCAGTGGCCATTTTCGGCATGTAAGGGCTTGGGTTACACGCCGCGCGCACGCTCGGCGTGAAAGCGCGCCGTGAATTCGCTGAAAGCGTTGGCTTCCAAGGCGTCTCGCACTTCCTGCATGAGCTGAAGGTAGTAGTGCAGGTTGTGGACCGTAGCCAGCATAGGAGCCAGCATCTCGCCACAGCGCTCCAAGTGGTGAAGGTAAGCGCGGCTGAAGCCCTCACGTCCGCCGTCCTGCCAGGAAACGCCTGAGTTGCCGGCACAGGCGTGGCAGGTGCAGCTTTCGTCAATAGGCTTATGGTCGGTCTTGTGCCGCGCATTGCGGATCTTGAGGTCACCGAAGCGGGTGAACAAATGGCCATTGCGAGCGTTGCGCGTAGGCATGACGCAATCGAACATGTCCACGCCATGTCGTACGCCGTAGACCAGGTCTTCGGGGGTACCCACGCCCATGAGGTAGCGGGGCTTATGGGCAGGCAGCCGGTGCGGGGAATGCGCCGTGATGCGCTGCATATCCTCCTTGGGCTCACCCACGCTAACGCCGCCAATGGCGTAGCCGGGAAAATCCATCTCCACCAGGGCCTCTAGCGATTCCTGCCGCAGATGCTCGAACATACCGCCTTGAACAATGCCGAACAAGGCGTTTGGGTTCTCGAGTCGCGCAAACTCTGCCTGGCATCGCTTGGCCCAGCGCAGTGAAAGCTCCATCGAAGTGCGTGCTTCCCGCTCGGTGGTGATCTTGCCTTTGATTTCGTAGGGCGTGCACTCGTCAAACTGCATGACGATGTCGCTGTTCAGCGTCGTCTGGACCTGCATGCTGATTTCAGGTGTGAGAAACAGCTTGTCGCCATTGACGGGAGATGCAAACTTCACCCCTTCTTCGCTGATTTTGCGCATTTCTCCCAAAGACCAGACCTGAAAGCCACCAGAGTCCGTGAGGATGGGTTTGTGCCAGTTTTCGAAGCCGTGCAGGCCTTCAAACGACTCAATGACGTCAAGCCCGGGTCGCATCCACAGATGAAAAGTGTTGCCCAAGATAATCTGGGCGCCCATTTCATGCAAGCTGCGCGGCATGACCCCTTTGACCGTGCCGTACGTACCGACTGGCATGAAGATGGGGGTCTCCACAACGCCGTGGTTCAGCGTCAGCCGCCCTCTGCGGGCATGGCTGGAGGAGTCCGTAGCTAACAGTTCGAAGCTCAGCATCAATGATTGGCAGCGATTAGTGAACGGACAGGTTTTTGCGTGCTGTCACAAGGAAGCCAGGCAAAGGCTCTCCCGCCTCAAGGCGAAGCTGCGGCAATAGCTCTATCTGGATGTCCTCGAAACCTGCGCTCTCGCACCACTTCTGCACGGCAGATGCTTTGTGCGCGAAACGATTGGTTGGGCGGAGCACCATGTCCTCTTCGTCCTCTGCAGCGGACTCGCATGAAAAAATGAAATGACCGCCCGGTTTGAGAATGCGCAGCGCGTTGGGTATGACCTCTGAAAGGTCGCCCACATACACCAGCACGTCGCAGCAGGTGATGGCTTCGTAATGGTCCTTGGGCGTGTTGCGCAGCGCGTCAATCACGTTGACGGTGTGAAAACGTTCGTACACGCCGTGCTGGGCAGCCTTGCGGATCATTTCTTCTGAAAGATCCACACCAATGATGTAGCCGTCGATGCGGCCCACGCAGGCACCGACCAGGCCCGTTCCGCAACCCAGGTCCAGCAGATTGAACTTCCGGTCTGGGTAGGCCTGTAAGAGGATGTCTGCAGCTCTTTGCGGAACCCGGTATTCCAGTTCGCGCCAGAGGGTTTGGTCAAAAGTGGGCGCGGCGCTATCAAAGCGCGCCTTGATTTCGTCTTCTGGCAGCGTTCTAGGTTGCTCTCCGCGGGCTAGTGCCAGCACATGCTGGTGCGAAGAATTGGATGGCTCCAATTGCACCAGGGCCTCAGCGTCCTGCTTGGCCTGAGAAAGCTGGCCAAGGGCCAGGGCGGCACGTGCTCGGCCAGACAAGGTGTCGGTGTCCCAGGGTTGTTCCTGGACCAGTTCGTTGAAAAGGTTCATCGATTCCTCTGCTTCGCCGGCGGCAAGCAGTTGCTTGGCTAGAAGTGAGCGGAAAACGAAATCCTCGGGCCTGAGCTCGACCAGTTTTCTGGCCCAGGTCACGGTGGTGGGCAGATCATTGGCCTGGATGGCAATGCCCGTTGCACGACTGACCACACTCAGATCATCAGGTGCGAAGCTCACACCACGCCGCGCGTGGACCAGCGCTTGCGCAGGTTGACCCTGGCGTAGCAGCAGCATGGCCAGTTCCATCTCGGCCACTTGCCAACCGGGCGCCGCGGTCACTGCCTGACGGGCGGCCTGAAGTGCGCCTGGGGCGTTGCCAGCCTGTTCCGCCAGCCGCGATGCCAGCAGGAAAATGCGTGAGTCGGCGCCAAAGCGTTTCCGAGCATCGTTGAGGGCTTGAGCAGCCTGTGGCAGTTGACGGGTTGCGATCAGCGAGCCGATGCGTTGCAGTTCCTGAGTCAGGACGTCATTGGAAATGGTGTAGTTGCTCATGAGCGCCGTAGGGCGGTGAAGGCCGGTAAAGTTCAGCGGAAGAGGGCGGACACAGCCACGCGTACGCGCGATCCGTGAAAACCACAATTATCGTGCATCACACCCAGGGTGATGCACGCCGCCATGGGCTATGGGCCAGAATGCCCGCAGGCAGAACCGGCCCGACATTAGACTGAAGAGAGAAAGCACCCACCATGACACACTGGATCGATGTCGCCGCAGGAGATGAGATTTTCGAAGGTGCCACCCTGGCTGTGACGCCGCAAGGACGCGATATTGCCATCTACAAAACCGAGAGCGGTGAGGTGTTTGCCACCAATAACGCCTGTTCCCACGGCATCGCCCAGTTGAGCGAAGGTTACTTGCAAGGCTATGAAATCGAATGCCCCCATCATCAGGGCCGCTTCGATATCCGCACTGGCCAGCCGACGGAGCCTCCTTGTATCGCGCCCATCAAGACCTACCCTGTCAAGATAGAGGGAGGGCGGGTCTTCCTGGAGCTGTGAACCTGATGAACCGAGCCCTGTGAGAAAGGGCGGAGGGCTCGGATCAGCGGTAACGGATAGCGGCAGACTTTACTTATTCTTCAGTTTTCCACGCAGTGGCACCGTCGTGACGGGTGCCACGGGGCGGTCAGAACCGCTCGACGGCTTGGGAACTGAGGTGTCCTTCTTGGGCTTTTTCACCATCTTGTCGTGTTGCATGCCTTTGGCCATGAGGTTTCTCCTGTGAGGGTTGCGGGCTGATTCCCAAAGCGCGAATCGTAAGGCACAACTCGGCAAGACAAAGAAAAGTTGGAGAAAATTAGCCGCAGGGCCGTTGTGAATCTCAGGCGGAGCCTGGATGCTGGGAAATGTTCAAGCCAACGCGCGCGCCAGATTCTCCCAATCGGCGACTCCGACTGCACGGTAGATGGTTTTGAGGTGCTTTTTCAACGCCTCATTGCTCACCCCGATAGCGCTTTCGCAGTCTGCCCTGCGCCCACCTACCCCGGCCAACAAGGCGATCTCACGTTGCAACGGAGATAGCGGCAACACCATAAGTCGTTGTACCAAATGCAGGCGCTGTGGGGTGCGCAGCTCAAGAGTGACCAGAATTTGATGGATGGACTGCGACCGTATAGCCTCGTCACCTGGGGGTTTCAAGGGTGTAAGGGTGAGGCACAGATGTCCACCGGGCACGGCGACCGAGCGTTGCAGGGTTGGCTCATCTGCATATGTCAACGCGTCGCAGGCTTGCTGAATGAAGTGCGGTAGCTCCAGCAATTGGTTGCTGGAGGGGCGAAGGTTTTGACCTACCAAGTTGCTGTTCTGAAGGATGTGCAAGGCCTCACCGCCTGTCAGGCGCAACCGCCAAGGTGTGTTGCGATGGTGAGATTTGCCGACTAGGAGGTAGCCGCTGCGCGTGGGCAGAGCTGACCATGCACTGCCGTCTGGTGGGCTGGCCAGGGCGCGACGCAGATAAGGCTCGATGCGCTCAAGTGCGCGGGCATCCTCGTCGTCAAAGGGTTGCCCAAAGGGGCGGAACAGAAGAAGGACGGCGCGGGTGCGGCCGTCCAGTCGAACGTTCAGGTCCAGAGCATGGTGATGGCCGCTAGGGCGAACCAGCAGGTTGAAGGTGTTGGAGCGGTAGTACTGAGCAGGCACATGCAGCAACTGCCCCACCATCGGTCCATCGTGCCGATTGGCCAATTGCACAACATTGGTTTCGTTGGGGCCACGAAAGAGGCGGTCAAACTCATTCAGGAACAAGTCGCGGGCCTGGGCCGGCGAGTTTTCGTGAAAGAAGCCCAGTGGCATTCCGTGTTCGTCTAGCCAGAACAACGAGCCCGCATCAGCCCCCACCATGTCTCGCGCGAGCTGGCAAACCGCCGGCGCAATCGCCACCAAACCGGTACCACTGCGGCATAGCAGGTCGAGTTCATGGCGCTTGCGCTCCTGATGTCTGGGCATGGTGCTGAGACTATAGGCGAGTTTGCCATCCCCCTTGGGGGAATGGTGCGGCGCTTATGTCTGGAAAAAGATCAGGGGGTTGTTTCGACCTGAGTCTTCTCATGATTGTCCTCTGTTCTCCCATTCGTGGCACCGCGCGCGCTGTGGCCCTGCTGTTTGTTCTGGGCGCTACGGCTTCCGGGGCCCACGCGGCTCCGGCCTGTAGCGTGACGGATGCGATCACCTCTCCGGCAGGTTGTGAACTCACCACGGTGTGGTCAGGCAGTGGGGAGTTTGAGCCTGCGATTGTCTCTGTCACCTCCGGCGGGCAATACTCACATGCTCCAGCCGGTCTTTACATCTACAACAGCAACAACATCGCGCCGGGGGGCAACTCGGGCACACGTGGCATCCATGTGGACGGGGAAAGCTCTGCCAATGTGGCCAGTCGAGCGGATATTGCGGGCTATGTACCCATCACCATCCACGTAACCAACGTCGCAAACCCTGACGACAATGATGGCGTGTACGTTGGCGACGGGGCGCAGGTTCAGCTAAGGCAAGGGCTGAACGTGATCACTACGACGACGGGCAACCCGGCTTACCAGGCGCGGGCCGTCACGGTGAATGGCGTTGGAGCGCTGGCGGGATCCCACGCCAGTTTGACGGTCACTGGTTCGCTGGAGGCGGATACCTCCGGAGCCCCCAGCACGGTACAAAGTATTCGTGTTGCCGACCGAGGACAAGTGCAAGCCCAAGGCGGAGGCGCCGTCGCGAGTGCGCGCATAGGTATTCATGCCTACGATGCCGGTGTTTTTGAGTCTACGTCTGCCACTGCCACCATGAGCGTCACGGCCGGTACCCACGCAGTGGTGGTGGAAGGTGCCTACGATCTGACCAAGCCGGTGGCGCGTGTGGCGTTGGGCAAAGGCAACCTGAACGCGATGGCCAGCGCAGTGGTCTTGACATCCAATGTTGCCAGTATGGCCACCGGTGCGGCCTTCACACAGTCGGGTGGCAGCATTACCTCTTCACAGGGAAGTGCATTCGTATTTGCATCCGGCAGCGGGCCCACCAATGTGTGGCTGGAAAACACCTCCGTTCAATCCAACGGGGCGTTGGGACCGGGGCCAGATGGCTATGCAGCCGGGTTGGTCGCATACAGCATGGCTGAGTTGGCCACGTTGACGGCAGTAAAAAGCCACCTGATTGGCCCCATGGGCACCGATGGGCCTGGGCGTCTCTGGCTGAATCTATCGGATACTCAGTGGAATACCGGGGGAGATCCGTCGACGGCCAACTCCAACTGGCTTACGGGCATATCGGGTTCCGGAACCATCGTCATGCCTGACGTCAAGGACCGAATCACGCTCACCGGTGCGCCGGGTGGGTTCCTGGGTGAAACCGGCTGCGGGGCGGCAGCGCTGACTCTGGCGGTGCCTGCCGGTCAGGCTGCGCCGCCCACCTCGCCGCATGCGGTCATGGTCTGCCAACACGCCGTCAGCTACCCCACCATGGTGCTGGAAGGCGGTTCGGTTGCGCTGGGCGGGTACAACTACACTTTGGAGACCGTGGTCGCGGAAGGCCGCGCGGTGTATCAGTTGGTGCGGCGTGGGCCGGTTGGTTCGAATCAGATCAACAGCGTGCCTGCGCTTTCCACCTGGGCGATGTTGCTGATGTCAGGCTTGCTGGCGTTGGCCGGGTTGCGACGACGCAGGCGCTGAATTTGCCGCGCGTACCCTTGTTGGGGTACGGCAGGCAGCCATGTGAGTCAGCGCCAAAAACCTACGAAGCCCGTTTGGTCAACCACATGGCATCCCCGTAGCTGAAGAATCGGTATCCTTCGCGCACTGCATGGGCATACAGGGACATGATGTGCTCATATCCCGAAAACGCGCTGACCATCATCATCAGTGTGCTTCGAGGCAAGTGGAAGTTGGTCACCAGCGCGTCCACCACCTGAAAGCGAAAACCTGGCGTGATGAATATTCCGGTGTCGCCCCTGGCTTGCGAGCTTTGCGCCCACGATTCCAGAGTGCGCACGCTGGTGGTGCCTACTGCGACGATCCGGCCGCCGCGGGCTCTGCACTCAGCGATGGCGAGTTGTGTAGCCTCAGGGACCTCATAGCGCTCCCTGTGCATCACATGGTCGGCGATGTTCTCGGTCTTCACGGGCTGGAAGGTGCCAGCGCCTACGTGCAAGGTTACGAACGCGCGGCGCACCCCCCGCGCCTCAAGCTGCTCCAGAATGCGCTCGTCAAAGTGCAGCGCGGCCGTGGGAGCTGCAACGGCGCCGGGTTTGCTCGCAAAGACCGTCTGGTAGCGTGAGACATCGTCTGCCGTGTCGGTATGCGTGATATAGGGCGGCAGCGGTACATGGCCATGCGCGGCCATGAGGGCATAGGGTTCGGTAGACAGGCGCAAATGAAACAAGGGCCCATTGGCATCCGGCCACCGGCCGAGCAACACGGCTTGTGTATTGCCTGCCAGGCGCAGGGTATCTCCCACACGTGGTTTTTTGCTCACCTTCATGTGCGCGGCGACATCATGGCCGCCCAGCACACGCTCAATCAGAAGCTCCAGCTTGCCTCCGGTGGCCTTTTCGCCGAAAAGGCGTGCCTTGACCACCTGGGTGTCGTTGAAAACCATCAGGTCACCTTCGCGAAGCAGCGAAGGCAGATCCAGAAACTGGCGGTCCGTGGGGACTGGGCCGCTTCCGTCCAGCAGTCGAGAACCCGTGCGGTCCGCGGCGGGGTGTTGGGCGATGAGTTCGGGGGGCAGAGCGAAGTCGAAATCGCTCGTGGAATAGCTGCGCATGAAAAAGAAGGTGTGGTTCGTGTTGCAATGGCGTTGCCCGTGCATTCGCCAACGCGGCAGAATTGTCCCATGCCCACTTCGGCCCAGCCTTTAGCCCCCCCAAAACTCAGCGCGCCCCAACAGGCGCTGCGCAAGCTCGGCCTTGTGCGCGACATCGATTTGGCGCTTCATCTGCCCCTGCGCTATGAAGACGAGACGCGCATCGTGCGTCTGCGCGATGCGCGCCATGGCGACCTCGTACAGGTTGAGGCCGAGGTCACGCATTCTGAAGTCAGTTTCCGTCCGCGCCGCCAATTGCTGGTGACTCTGTTCGACGGAAGCGATCAATGCGTGCTGCGATTTTTCAATTTCTATCCTTCTCAGCAAAAGCAGATGGCCGTGGGGTCTCGTCTGCGTGTACGCGGCGAGGTGCGTGGTGGCCTGACTGGATGGACCATGATGCATCCGGTCGTTCGCGCTGCTGGGGGCGATTTGCCCGCATCCCTGACACCGGTCTATTCCACCGTGGCAGCATTGCCCCAGGCCTACTTGCGCAAAGCTGTGCTAGCTGGCCTGGCCAGGGCTGATCTATCCGAAACCATAGCGGGGCCTTGCCTGGAGCAAGTCAACGGGCTGGCGTCATGGGGCTTGCGGGACGCCCTCACATTCCTGCATCTGCCCACACCCGATGTGTCCATGGCGCAGTTGGAAGACCGCACCCATCCTGCCTGGCATCGCCTGAAAGCAGAAGAGCTGCTCGCGCAGCAACTTTCTCAGTTTGAAGCGCGACGTGAGCGCGAGCACCTGCGGGCTCCGCCATTGGTGGCAGCCAGGGGTGGCCTGCATGAGAAGCTGTTGTCTGTCCTGCCTTTCGGGTTGACCGGTGCGCAGCGCCGGGTGGGGGAAGAAATTGCGCGTGATTTGTCCCATGTGCAACCCATGCACCGCTTGCTGCAGGGTGATGTCGGTAGCGGCAAGACCGTGGTGGCCGCGCTCGCGGCAGCCATCGCCATCGACGCCGGTTGGCAGTGCGCCCTGATGGCGCCCACAGAAATCCTGGCGGAGCAGCACTTTGCCAAGCTGGCCGAATGGTTGTCCCCGATATTGCAAGAGCGCGGTCAACGGGTAGCGTGGCTTACCGGTAGCCAGAAGAAGAAAGCGCGCGGAGAAATGCTGGCGCTCATTGCCAGCGGCGAGGCGGCGTTGATTGTCGGCACCCATGCGGTGATTCAGGAGCAAGTGAATTTCCTCAAGCTGGGGCTTGCGGTCATAGATGAGCAGCACCGGTTTGGCGTTCAGCAAAGGCTCGACTTGCGCAAGAAGACTGCAGGTTCTGCAGAGGGGGCCAGAGAGCCTCACTTGCTCATGATGAGCGCCACGCCCATCCCGCGGACGCTTGCCATGAGCTACTACGCAGATCTGGACGTTTCCACTCTGGACGAGCTTCCACCAGGCCGAACGCCTGTGGTCACCAAGCTTGTGGCGGCCCACCGCCGCGATGAAGTCATAGAGCGCATCCGTTCGCAGATCACGCAAGGTCGGCAGGTGTATTGGGTCTGTCCGCTGATTGAGGAGAGCGAGGCGCTGGATTTGCGCAACGCCACTGAAACTCACGATGAACTGGCCGCAGCCTTGCCCGGCATCGCGATAGGCCTGCTGCACTCTCGAATGCCCAGTGCAGATAAAAAAGAGGTGATGGCCAAATTTACCTCAGGCGAGACCTTGGTCCTGGTGTCCACCACCGTGATCGAGGTTGGCGTGGACGTGCCCAACGCCAGCTTGATGGTGATCGAGCATGCCGAGCGTTTTGGCCTCAGCCAACTGCACCAGCTGCGCGGCCGGGTCGGACGTGGTAGCGCTGCGTCCGCCTGTATATTGCTTTATGAGGCCCCTGAGGGTGGCAGGTTGAGCGAGTCCGCTCGCGCTCGTCTGAAGGCCATGGTGGAGACCAGCGATGGTTTTGAAATTGCACGGCGGGACCTGGATATACGCGGCCCAGGTGAGTTCATGGGGGCACGTCAATCCGGTGCCGCCTTGCTGAGGTTTGCAGATTTGACGGAAGATGCGGATCTGTTGGCATGGGCTCAGCAAGCCGCACCGCTCATGCTTACCCGTTATCCAAACTTGGCCCGCCTTCATATTGAAAGATGGCTGGGCGGAAAATCAGAGTACCTGAAGGCCTGATCATGAAACCATCGAAACTTACTCCACGTGGTGCGGATCGACGCCGTAGGGAGATCGGGGCCACGGCCTTAGCGCTTCTAAGAGGTAAGGTGGATTGAAATGACACTGACCGAGTTGAAATACATCGTAGCTGTGATCTTCCGGAGGAAAGGGCGAGGGGCCCCACGCAGTGGGGATCGACCCCGTAGGGAGATCGGGGCCACGGCTGCGGCGCCTATTCAAGGTGAGGTGGGTTGAGATGACACTGACCGAGTTGAAATACATCGTAGCCGTGGCCCGCGAGAAGCATTTCGGCAAAGCTGCCGAAGCCTGTTTCGTGTCACAGCCTACGCTATCCGTGGCGATCAAGAAGCTGGAAGATGAGCTGGAGCTCAAGCTTTTCGAGCGCAGTGCCGGAGAAGTGAGCGTCACCCCGCTGGGCGAAGAAATTGTGCGACAGGCGCAGAGCGTGCTGGAACAAGCCGCGGAGATCAAGGAAATCGCCAAGCGCGGAAAAAGCCCCTTGAGCGGTCCCCTCACATTGGGCGTGATCTACACCATTGGCCCTTACTTACTGCCCGATCTTGTACGCCAGATCATCACGCATACACCGCAGATGCCGCTCATGCTCCAGGAAAACTTTACCGTGCGCCTGCTTGAGATGCTGCGCACCGGTGAAATAGATTGCGCCATCCTTGCAGAGCCGTTTCCCGATACCGGCCTGGCCATCGCGCCGCTTTATGACGAACCCTTCATGGCCGCGGTGCCTGCGACCCATCCGTTGGCCAAGGGACGCACGGTCACAACCGAGCAGCTCAAGAACGAAACCATGCTGTTGCTGGGCAACGGCCATTGCTTTCGAGACCACGTGCTGCAGGTCTGTCCCGAGTTTGCGCGATTTTCCAGTGACGCTGAAGGCATTCGAAAAAGTTTTGAAGGTTCGTCCCTGGAGACCATCAAGCACATGGTGGCCGCTGGCATGGGGGTGACCCTGGTGCCGCGCCTGTCGGTCCCCGCAGAGGCGCTGGCCGCACAGCAGCAAGCAGAAAAGCAAGGTGCTGCAGTCCATGCGGCTCGAGCTGAAGAATTTGTAAGGTATCTGCCTATTGAGGACGCCGGTCCCGGCGGGCCTCCTATGCGCAGAGTGGTATTGGCCTGGCGGCGCAGCTTTACCAGGTACGAAGCTATCGCTGCACTGCGCAATGCAGTTTATGCCTGCGAACTCCCAGGCGTTCAGCGACTGTCATGAGTGTTCTATCTGAAGCTATCGTGCCGGACCCGGCAGCTGCACAAGCTGCCTCTGTTTTTGACCCCTACGCGCCATGGATGCTGGCCGCAGTGCTGTTGTTGGCGGCTGTGGGGTTGGGGCGGCGCTGGCAGCGCGCCAAACTTCGAGTGAGGCTTGGTGTGCCGGCGCCCGAGGCACCGGCCCCCCGCCTGCCCTGGGCCGCTGCGGCCCCTTTGATTCTTGGATTCTCGTTTCTCTTCGGTTTGCTGGCGTGGGGCGTTACCCTGGGTGCGCAATCCGCGATCGGGCAGTTTTTGCGGCGTTGGGACGAAGCCGCTCAGCAATGGGCACAGGGCCTGGCTCTCCCGGGTCTCCACGGACTTGCTGCGCTGCTGACCGAAATCGGGCGTGGGGGTGCGTTGGTGCCGCTGGTCGCGCTGGTGGCGCTTTTGCTGTTGCGGCGGCGGCAGGGCTTTCTGGCGTTGGCCTGGATTGCAGGTTGCGCGGCCAACGGTTTGATGATCCGGATACTCAAGGCTTTCATCGGACGGGCCCGGCCCCTGGAATCGACCGAAGCCGCTTTTGCCGGTATGAGCTTTCCCAGTGGCCATACGGCAGGTGCGTTGATGGTGTTGGGTTTGCTTGTGTGGCTGCTGCAGGATTGGGCAGTGCCTTCCCGCCGAGCTTGGTGGTCTTTACTCGGTGGGTTCCTGATTGTCGGCATCGCTGCCAGCCGGGTGATCCTGCAAGCGCATTTTCTGACCGATGTGCTCGGCGGCTTGTTGCTTGGCGCTTTCTCTCTCGTGTTGACCATTGCAGTGATTGAGCACGCGCGCCGCTGGTAAGTGGTGCGCGACAATGCCGGGCTAGGCGCTGAGGCGCTGGCTTACGTATTTCAGAATGACTTCCTCTCCCAAAGACCCCGCCCCAGCCGCCCGCAGCCGACTTTCCCTGTACCTCGACCTGATTCGATGGAACCGGCCTGCCGGCTGGCTATTGTTGCTGTGGCCCTCGCTCAGCGCGCTTTGGCTGGCGCACGGTGGCTTTCCAGGATGGCATCTCGTGGTCGTATTCACGCTAGGCACCATCTTGATGCGCTCGGCCGGTTGCTGCATCAATGACGTCGCCGACCGGGAATTTGATCGCCACGTCAAGCGGACAGCCGAGCGCCCCGTCACCAGCGGCCTGGTCAGCGTGAAGGAGGCGCTTGGCCTGGGGGCTGTGCTGGCCTTCCTGGCTTTCTGCCTCGTGCTCACCACCAATGCCCCCACCATAGCTTGGGCCTTCCCTGCACTCGCCGTCACCGTGATCTACCCTTATGCCAAGCGCTATGTATCCATGCCGCAGGCCGTGCTGGGCGTGGCCTTCAGCTTCGGAATTCCCATGGCATATGCAGCCGTACAGGCCAGGATTCCACTGGAGGCCTGGATATTGCTGATTGGCAATTTGTTCTGGGTTTTGGCCTATGACACAGAGTACGCCATGGTGGACCGAGACGATGACCTGCGTATCGGCATGAAAACCTCAGCCATCACCCTGGGCCGGTTCGACGTGTTGGCGATCACGGGCTTCTACCTCGCCTACTTGGCCATCTGGCTCGCAGTCACCTGGAAGCATGTTCCTGGCGTGCTGTTGCTGATAGCTTTTGCGGTTGCCTTGGCGCAGGTGGCTTGGCACTACGCCTTGATCAGGAACCGTACACGAGAAGGCTGCTTCAAAGCATTCCGTCTCAACCATTGGCTAGGCTTTACCTTGTTTGCGGGGGTCGTGATAGCTGGAATGGCTACCCCTTGAATTTACTCCCTCTCCCTCTGGGAGAGGGCGGGGCGGGGCCGGCCAACCGGTGAGGGCAAGCGGCGATGGTTTTAGGCGCGGTGATTACTAATTACCTTCTGCGTTTGCCTTGAGGTCGGAGGCCGGGGAGTGCGTCCGGCAGCGCAGCCACCTTCTTTCGGCCGGCGCTCCGGTGGTTCGCCAAAAGAACCTGGCGCAAGAAAAGGCGGCCCCAAGTCCGTGACCCTGCGCTTCGCTGCGGGCAACCTGCGCTGCTCGTGCGAGGGGCCGGCCATCCGGAGGCGGTGTCGCAGAAACTCCCTGCGTTCACTTCGCTCACTTCGGTCAAACAACTGCGACAAGCTAGATCACGAAGCAAGAGCATCTTGCAGTGCTCTTGCCCGCCCCTCGCCCTGCGCTCGTCGGCACGGCCAGAGGGGCGGGACACCCACTCTGGCCATTGCTTCGCTCGGCCCTCGAATAACTAGTCGCTTGCGCGAGGGTCTTGTGACCCAGGCCTCACCGCCCAAACTCATCCCCCAACTCCACAGCCCGCTTTTCCGCTGCCATCATGGCCTTCATGAAGGCTTCCTTGACGCCGCTGTCTTCCATCGAAGTCAACGCAGCATAAGTCGTGCCACCCTTGCTGGTCACGCGATCACGCAGAACACCAAGCGGGTCGGGCGATGCCGCCGCCAGCGCACTGGCTCCATCAAACGTTCCCACCGCCAACTGACGCGCCTGGCTGGCACTTAGCCCCATCTTTTCTCCTGCCTGCTGCATCGCCTCCAAAAAGTAAAAGACATACGCAGGCCCGGAACCAGAGAGTGCCGTCACCGCGTCGAGCTGTTTTTCATCTTTCACCCACAGCGCGTCGCCCGTGGTACGAATCACTTGCTCAGCTTTCACACGATCGCTATCTGAGAGTTCAGCAGGCGCAAAGAGCGCAGTCATGCCGCGACCAATCAAAGCCGGCGTATTGGGCATACAACGCACAATGCGGCGGCTACCGCAGGCGGCCGCAATACTGTCGGACCGAATGCCGGCCATGATGCTCAGATGCAAGGCATTGCCTGCAATGTCCCGCACCGGCCCAGCAGCCTCCATGAAAACCTGCGGCTTCACTGCCCAGACAATGAGAGCAGCGCCCGCTATGAAATCACCCGCAGAGGCTTGCACCTGCACACCATGCTGCGCAATCAATGCCGTACGCGTGGCTTCAAAAGGCTCCACCACGCGGATCTGTTCAGGCTCCACGCCCTGGCGGATCAAGCCGCCGATGATGGCGTTCGCCATATTGCCGCCGCCAATAAAGGCAATGAGATCGCGGGAAGGTTCGGTAGAAGTCATGATGAAAGTCGATGCGTGAGCAGGAGAAAAGGGCGAGGGCTGAAAATCAAACAGGCGTGTGCGCTTTATCGGCCTCGCTGGTAAAGGAATCGGCAAAGAATTCTTCCTCAGGCAGTCCTGCCTGGGCTACATATTCATGCCGGGCTGAATCGACCACAATGGGGGCGCCACAGGCATACACCTGGTGGCCAGACAGGTCGGGAAAATCTTCAAGTACCGCCCTGTGAACGAAGCCCGTGCGCCCGGTCCAGGCGTCTTCGGCCAAAGCGTCTGACACCACCGGCACATATTGCAGGTGAGGCATCTCCGCCAACTGCTCCTTGACCCAGGCATCCATATACAGGTCTTGCGGCCTGCGACCACCCCAGTACAGCCTGGCCTCCCGCGTGATTCCCATGAATTTCATGTGTTCAATGATGGCCTTGATGGGCGCAAAGCCAGTGCCCGAAGCCAAAAGAATCATCGGTTTCGGCGAGTCATCACGCAGATGGAAGCTGCCATAAGGGCCTTCAACGCGCAGAATTTCCTTTTCCTTCATGGCGCTGAACACATGGTCGGTGAACTTGCCTCCCGGCATATGGCGAATGTGCAGCTCCACGATAGGGGCGCCCACACCGCCTGCCACCGGCGGCTGAACCAGCAGATGAGGTGCATTGGCCATGCTGTAGCTCCGGCGCGCGCCATCGCGCAACAGAAACTCAATGTACTGGCCCGCGTGGTATTGCATCACGTCATTCGCAGGCAATTGCAGCCTGACAGACATCACATCGTGGGACTTTCTCTCCAGCGAAGCAACTCTGGCAGGCATCTTGCGGATAGGGAAGGCACCCGCGTGAGTGACTTGGCGCGATTCGAGCACCACGTCGCTTTGCGCCACGCCACAGCAGGTCAGAACATAACCCTGAGCTTCTTCTTCGGCGCTCAAGGCCTTTTCCTGATGAGGGCCATGGGCGACGGTGCCAGACAACTTCTTGCACTTGCAAGAGCCACAGGCGCCATCCTTACATCCATATGGCAAACCAATGCCTTGACGAATACCGGCGGCCAACATGGCTTCACCAGGCTCTGCTTCGAAGCTGCGGCCGCTAGGCTCCACAGTAATTTGATAAGTCATGGGGGTGAGTATCCTTGGGGGTTCTTATTGCATTCCAGATTGGCTGATTTTGCCTTCAAACCTGAACCCCCTCGGAGCCTTGCCGGCCCGCTTCCGGCGCCAACGGGTATTGATCGTCGGCTGTGGCGACGTAGGCATGCGTGCTGCCAAGCTTCTGAGCCCACGTGCGAAAGTGATGGCACTGACCTCAAATGACCAACGGGTACCCGCGCTCCGCGCCGTCGGGATCGTTCCCTTGATCGGAAATCTGGACCAACCGCGTACTCTGGCGCGGCTGGCGGGGCTGGCCTCTCGGGTGCTCCATCTGGCTCCACCGCCGGGAGCGGGCGTGACGGACCCTCGTACGCAGTCGCTCGCCTGGGCTCTGCGCCGGCGTCAATTGCCTGTGGCCATGGTCTATGGCTCTACCAGTGGCGTCTACGGCAATTGCGGTGGCGAATGGTTGAACGAGACGCGAGCCACCAACCCACAGACGGCAAGGGCCTGGCGTCGGGTAGACGCAGAGTCGCACATGCGTCAACTAGGCCGTGCCGGGGTGCGCTCGAGCATTCTGAGAATTCCGGGCATTTATGCGCCAGACCGCGAGGGCGGTACCCCCCGCGAGCGCTTGCTTAGCAGCACCCCTGTACTCATGGCAGATGAAGACGTGTTCACCAACCACATTCATGCCGATGACCTGGCGCGCGCGTGCATGCTGGCACTTTGGCGCGGCTACCCACAACGTGTGATCAACGTCAGCGACGACAGCGATCTCAAGATGGGGGACTACATGGACCTCGCTGCCGACCTCTACGGTCTGCCACGTCCGCCACGCACCACATTGGCGCAGGCCGCCCAGACAGTCTCGCCCATGCGGCTTTCATTCATGCGCGAATCCCGCCGTCTGGACAACCAGCGCATGAAACGTGAACTTCGGCTTCGGCTTTCGTATCCAACCGTCCGCCAGGGACTGATCGAGTAAGTGCAAACGATCAATGACAGAGAAAACCCCCTCATGTTAGAAAGGTATTGCGCTTAGAGTGTCTTTGGCTTTTATCCTCTCAATAGTCTTTGTTGCTGCCGACATCAGGCACTAAGGTCTTGGGCATGCAGTGAGAACCCCACCGGTTTCGGCCAATTTTTGCGGAGAATTTTTTGACCCTCACCGATTTCCCCTTCCTGCCACGCCGCTCCTTTCTTGTTCGAACAGGGGCCGTAGCAGCCAGTGGAGTGCTGGCATCTCCGGCGCTGTTCGCTCAAAAACCTGCAACACCAGGGGGCGCCTACGAGCCCACCCGCGGTCAATTCGGCAAAGACGTCATCTGGATTCCGTCTCCTGACACCTTGGTCACGCGCATGCTCCGCCTGGCAGCCACTACTTCGCAGGATTACGTGATTGATCTCGGCTCGGGCGATGGAAAGATCGTCATCGCCGCCGTACGCGAATTCAAAGCGCAGGGCAAGGGCATCGAATACAACCCTGATCTGGTGGAACTGTCCAATCGCAGGGCCAAAGCAGCTGGAGTCGATCAACGTGCCCAATTTGAGAAGGCCGATATCTTCGAGTCCGACTTCTCTCGCGCCACGGTGATCACCATGTATCTGCTGCCGCACCTGAATCTGAAGTTGCGGCACCGAATCCTGGCCTTGAAGCCAGGTACACGAGTGGTATCGCATGAATTCCGCATGGGCCGCTGGATCCCGGATGAAACTTCGCGCATAGGCTCCGCGTCGGTCCACCTCTGGTTGGTTCCCGCCAATGTCGGTGGAGAGTGGGAGCTCACCTTCCCGCAACAAGCCGGCCCGGCGAACGTGAAAATAACTCTGAACCAGACCTTTCAGAATTTCACGGGAGACGTGGTCTTCAAAGACTTCAGCACCGCGGTGCGCGATCAGCGCGTGGCGGGCGAGAAGGTTCACTTTTCTTTCACAGACGAAGACGGCCACCTGCGCCGCTTCGAGGGGCAAGTCGCTGGTGATCGCATCACAGGCGCAGTCTTTCAAGACGGCAAGCAAGCGGCCTTCAGCGCGCGCAGGGTAGGTGTGGCTCCCAGCATTGGCGGGTCGGGACCGGCCCCTGAAAACGAGGCCGAATCGCTGTCGGCCGAATGACCTCGTCGGCCAACGAGAAATCGCAGCCGCAGCCCACCCTGCGGCTGCGCGAAGCTGTGGCCATCATCGTCGGCATCGTCATCGGTGCAGGCATCTTCAAAGCGCCTTCATTGGTGGCTCAATTCACCGGTTCACCCGGCTGGATGCTGGCTGCCTGGGTGGCCGGTGGCGTCATCTCCTTCATTGGAGCACTTTGCTACGCCGAATTGGCCGCGGCCTGGCCGCATGCAGGAGGCGACTATCATTTTCTGCACCGCGCATATGGACGCCGTGTGTCTTTCCTTTTCGCCTGGGCACGCTTTTCCGTCATCACCACCGGTTCCATCGCGTTACTCGCCTTTGTCTTTGGCGACTACATGACCGCCTTGCTTTCGCTGGGCAGTTACAGCTCTGCCATCTGGGGTGCTCTGGCTGTCTTGGCGCTTACATGGCTCAATGCACGCGGCATTCACGCCAGCGCCAGCACGCAAAGCTGGCTCACGTTGGCCGAGGTCCTGGGGCTGGTGCTGATTGTGGTGGCTGGCCTGTGGTTGTGGCTTGGCGCTGGCACTACACCACCGCCTGCACCGGTGGTTGCAGACGCTGCGGCCTCTGGCACGCCCAGCATGGCTATGCTGGGTTTGGCGATGGTGTTTGTGCTGCTGACCTACGGCGGCTGGAATGAGGCGGCCTATCTCAGCGCCGAACTCCGCGGTTCGCGCCGCAGCATGCTGCACGCTCTGGGCATCAGCCTGGCGCTGATCACCGTGCTGTACCTGGCAGTGAATCTGGCCTACCTGTACGGCCTCGGCATTCAGGGCATGGCCAAGAGCGACGCCGTCGCGGCAGACCTGCTCAGGGTCGCCTTCGGTCGCACCGGCGAGACCATGATCTCCATCGCCGTGGCAGTGGCTGCACTAACCTCCATCAATGCCACCATGATCGTCGGTTCACGCACCAATTTTGCCGTGGGAAGAGATTGGCCCGCACTGCACGCACTGGGTCGCTGGCATCCAGAGCGCGGCGTGCCCGCCGCTGCCTTGTACGCACAGTCAGCCTTCGCTTTGGTGCTGGTGGTCTTTGGCGGCAGCTTGCGCGGCGGCTTTCAGGTCATGGTGGACTACACCGCGCCGGTGTTCTGGACCTTCTTCTTCCTCAGCTCCATCGCCCTCATCGTCCTGCGCGTACGTGAACCACAGACACCCAGGCCGTTCAAAGTCCCGCTGTACCCTTTGCTTCCTCTGTGCTTCGCCTCCGTGTGCCTTTATATGCTGTGGTCTTCACTGGCCTATGTCAAGGCAGGCGCTTTGGCAGGCGTGGGTGTTCTGGTGGTGGGGGGCGTGCTGCTCTGGGTATTGGAGCGCAGGCCAGCACAGGAAGCGGTAGGGTCTGCTGGAGACGCTTGAGTTTGCGACTGGACCGCTCTTTATTCCCTCTCCCGCATGCGGGAGAGGGTGGGGGTGAGGGCAAGCGACGATTGAGTTGTTGGCTGTGCTTTCTAATTGCCCTCTGCTCTTCTTTTGAGCTCGGAGGCCGGGGAGTGCGCCCGGCAGCGCAGCCACCTTCTTTCGGCCGGCGCTCCGGTGCTCCGCCAAAAGAACCTGGCGCAAGAAAAGGCGGCCCCAAGTCCGTGTCCCTTCGCTGCGCTCCGGGCAACCTCCGGTGCTTATATGGACGCCTTCCGTGCGTCAAGTGCCGA
>JAECRA010000009.1 GCA_015999985.1 Comamonadaceae bacterium | reverse complement strand
GAGCGCAACCTTGCCAAGGTTGAGGTCGCGAGTTCGAGTCTCGTTTCCCGCTCCATCTTGTTTTCGACTTCCCCTCCAGCTCTCACTCCCATTTTTTAGATGCGCAATTCAATTCGCATCCGTGATTTTTCCCAAGGGCTTTGAGGCCCTTTTTTCACGCCTTCAAGTACCGCGCGTCACTTTCAATACCGCCTCCCCCGAGCGATCGGGCGATTGCGCTCGCGTTCTCAAGGCGGCCCGCTCACTATGGCTCTGGATCGGCGCCTTGTCTTTCTTGAAGATTGGACATTGCCTCGAAAGCTGGGCCACCGCAGTTGTCGTTAAATAGAAGGAATGAAGCTCGCAACCCACCTCCCGCTCGCCGTCCTCCTGGCGCTCTTGCCGCATCGAAGCTGGGCCCAGGAGTCGCTGACTGAAGTGGTGGGGAATTTGCCAGAGGTCACCGTGAGCGTTCCGCGCGGCAGCGTGCGAACCTTCGACGTGGCTGGCTCGGTAGATCGGGTGGATGGCAGCGACCTCCGCGAAGGACGCATGCAGGCCCAATTGAGCGAGGGGCTCGCGGCAGTGCCTGGCCTGCAATTGCAGAACCGCTACAACTTTGCGCAGGACTTGCAACTGTCCATCCGCGGGTTTGGCGCTCGCTCCACCTTCGGTGTGCGGGGGGTGCGTCTGTACGTTGACGGGATTCCCGCCACGCTACCCGACGGACAAGGCCAGACCTCCAACATTGACATCGCCTCACTGGACCGCGTGGAAATCCTGCGCGGCCCGTTTTCCGCTTTGTACGGAAATTCGTCCGGGGGTGTGGTGCAGGCTTTCACCGTCAACGGTAAGGGAGCGCCGCGTCTGGCCTACTCCATGGTCAGTGGTAGCTCCGGTGCATGGCGTCAGGGAGTGGAGGCCTCGGGGTCGGAGGGCAAAATCGATTACGTTCTGAGTGCCAACCGTTATCACACCGACGGCTGGCGTGACCACAGCGCGGCGACCCGTGATTTGGTCAACGGCAAGCTGGGTGTCGCACTCGATAACGGAGGCCGGCTGACCATGGTGTTCAACCGCGTACGCATCAACGCGCAGGACCCGCTGGGGCTCACCGCTGAGCAGGTCTCTAACAACCCTCGTGCCGCGGCGCTTGCTGATCAGTACAACACCCGCAAGAGCGTGCTGCAAACCCAGGCCGGGTTGCTATGGGAACACCGAATAGATGCGGACCAGCAGTTGCGCGTCATGCTCTATGGTGGGCAGCGCGCTCTGACCCAGTTTCAGTCCATACCGCCTTCCGCCCAGCAGAGCCCGCAACACGCAGGCGGCGTGATCGACCTGGGCCGCGACTACGGCGGCGTGGATCTGCGCTGGCTTGGTTCCTTCGATTTGGCAGGCCTTCCATTTGAGTTGGCCGCCGGGTTGAGCTACGACAACCTGCGAGAGTGGCGGCGTGGCTATGAAAACTATGTCGGCACCGTACAGTCGCCGGTGCTCGGCGAACGCGGGCGCCAGCGGCGGCTCGAACGCAATCGTGTCTCTAACCTGGACCCCTACGCTCAAGCGACCTGGTATATCGCGGAACAATGGACACTGGAAGCCGGTGTGCGCCGCAGCCAAGTTAGCTTCGATTCGCGTGACTTGTATGTCGTCGGCCCCAATGGTGACGACAGCGGCCAGGCGCGCTACAGCCAGACGCTGCCCGTCGGATCGATTCGCTGGCAACCGACTCAGGATTTTGCGCTGTATCTCTCAGCAGGGCGTGGTTTCGAGACGCCCACTCTCAATGAATTGTCGTACCGGTCCAATGGCACGGGGGGCTTGAACTTCGCTCTGCGGCCCTCCGTCAACGACAGCGTCGAATTGGGTGCCAAAGCGCGCATGGGAGGCGGCATGCTCACCGCGGCGGTGTTCGAGACACGCACCCGCGATGAGATCGTCACAGCGACCAGTTCGGGGGGGAGAACTACCTTCCAGAACGCGGGGCGCACGCGGCGGCTGGGGTTCGAACTGGGCTGGCAGCATGAGACACCAAGCCACTGGCGCACGCAGGTGGCGCTGACCTGGCTGGATGCGCGTGTGCGCGACAGTTTCTGTTCGCCTACGCCTTGCAGCAGCGGCAACTTTGTAGCGGCTGGCAGCCCAATTCCGGGCATTGCAAAGCAGTCTCTGTTCGCCAGCTATGGCTGGGTGCCTCCACAGGGGTGGAGAGCCGGTGTGGAGGTGCGCGCTTTAAGCCGCGTTCAGGCCAATGACCGAAACACAGCCAGCGCGCCGGGCTACGCGGTGACGTCCGTCTACGCGGGCTACGTGCGTCAGTGGAGGGGGTGGGAGTTCAACGCTTTTGCACGGCTCGACAACGTGGCAGACCGCCGATACGTGGGTTCGGTCATCGTCAATGAGGGCAATGCTCGCTACTTTGAACCCGCTCCGGGGCGCCAGTGGATGGTGGGGTTGGGTGCAGCGTATCGGTTCTAACGGTTGAACGTCTCGGATCAGGCAGTGCAGGCGGCTCACGTAACTTGTCCATGAACACTCAGTAGGCGCTGGCGCGACCGGAGCAACAAGCGTCAGCCTGCCAGCAGGCCGATGACGATGGCATTGACGAGGTCAATGGAAAATCCGCACACCAGAGGCACGACCACGAAGGCCTGCCGTGCGGCGCCGAATTCCCTGGTCACCGCCGTCATGTTGGCGACGGCAGTGGCCGTTGACCCGAGCGCGATGCCACCAAAACCTGCACAAACGACGGCGGCTTCGTAATTTCGCCCCATGGCGCGAAAGACCACCAACAGAACGAAGGCGATCGTGAGCGCAATTTGCACAAGCATGGCGAGTGTGATGAACGGAAGGACGTGCTCCAATTCCCAGAGCTGAAGTCCCATCAAAGCCAAGGTCAGAAACAGACCCAGGCAGACGTCGGAAATGAGCGCCAGTCCGGGTTGCATGATTGGAAAATCCCAAAGGCGTCCCGTGCCGCCGAACCTGCCCAGGTCTGCCACCGCGCGCAAGATGATTCCGGCCAGCAGGCACCCCACGAAACTAGGCAACTTCAATGGCGTCATGTCAGTCAACTGGGTGATACCTTGCCCCAATATCAAGGCGCAGTTGAGCCAGAGAATGGCCAGCAGCACACCGTGGTATCCCAGGTGCGCGCGATCTTCATCCCTGTGCAGCACACCCACTTCAAGCTCTCCTTCGCCAGAGGGCTTGACCTGATGGCGGTGCATCAAAAAGGCAGCAACGGGGCCACCTATGATGCACGCAGCGATCAGACCCATGGTGTTGGCGGCCAGCCCCAGCTCCTGCGCATTGTTGATTCCCAGGTTCTCGGCGAAGTGGTGCGACCAGGCCACGGTAGTTCCTACACCGCCAATGAGGGAAATGGAGCCCACCATCAAACCGGCACGAGGGTCCATTCCGAACGCGCTCGCCAGCCCCATGCCGGCGGCGTTCTGCAACAGTATGAAAACGATAGACAGAGAAGTGAGAATAAGGAATGGTCGCCCGCCTGCGGCCAGGGTACGCATATCACTGCTCAGCCCAATGGCGGCGAAGAAGTAGAGCAGCAGGCCATCTCGTATGCTGTGATCGAACGACACGGTGATACCAGCACCGTAATAGAGCGCGCAGACGATCAGCGCGCCGATCACACCACCCACCAAGGCCTCGGGGATGCTGTAGCGACGCAACCAGCTGACACGGGCGATCAAGCCCTTGCCACCAAAGAGCAGCAAGATCGCCAGTGTCACGCCCAATAGCGGATTGACTTGAATCAGAATGACCTCTCAGTCTGGATGGAGTCGTAGTGGGGTAGGGCTTGCTGGCTGCCGATTGCACAGACGCAGCAGCCTGCCAACACAACGCGCCTGCGACCATGCGCGTTCTCACGACTTGAAAGTGGGCCCGGGCGTTTTCCACGGTGGTGAATGAGATTCCACCGCTGTCTGTAGAAAGCACCTTTGCGGGCGGCGCTCAGGCACCTTACATGAATCAACTGCTGCACGGGTTCATTGCTTAGCTGGGGATGCAGCTATTGAAACGATCTATTTTGATGACATCGTGCCACCAACGCGCGGAAGGCAGAGATCCATGTTCGAGTCTACCAAGTTTGGAATGCTGTAATCACGCAGTTCTCCACCCCAGCGTTTCATTGGTTTTAGTTAAAGGAGCTTCTATGTCCAAACCGCAGCCCATCAGGTATGAAGATGCTTCTAGCGAAGTGCGCGAAGTCTTCGATGACATCAAGAAAGTCAAAGGCATACCCGAGGTCAACAATTTCTGGGCCTATCTGGCGAGCGATCCCAAAACACTCAGGCGCACATGGGACAGCCTCAAGCAAGTGATGGCACCGGGCAAACTCGATAGCGTCACGAAAGAGATGCTCTACCTGGCTGTCAGCGTGACGAACAACTGCGGATACTGCATTGCTAGCCATCACGCGGCCGCTACGAAAGCCGGAATGACGCCAGAAATGTTTGGGGAGCTGATGGCTGTGGTGGGCATGGCCAATGAGACCAACCGGCTCGTCAATGGTTATCGTGTTCCCACTGATCCGGGGTTCGATCAATGAGCGCGTCCGTGACGGCCATGGTGGTTGGCGCGCATGGCAGGGTTGAGAATTCCGGCCTGCGCGAAATTGCAAAGGCTGTCTAGAAAGCCAATGAAGTGCAGGTCAAGATTGTGGCCACATCTATTAATCCTATCGATCTCAAGATCCGAAGTGGTCTGCCCATAGGGCCTCATCTTCCGGCGGTGCAACCCGCCTGTGGTTTGCATCTTCATTGCGGCACGCCAGATCCTCACGCGGGGGTGAATTTAGCGTTAACGCGTCCTAGGTGAGCGTGGGTAGTCTGTGAAGTTTGCAGGCTACCCGTCCACTCGGAGCGCTTGAGAGCTTTGCCGGCCACTGGCCGGTCAGCCCCGCTGTGCGACGACGGCAACTCGGTATCAGATCATCTTCACGCGCAGGTCGGGCAACCCCGTGATGCGCCCTTCCATGGTGTCGCCTGCCACCACGGCGGCAACGCCTTCGGGCGTGCCGGTGTAGATCAGGTCGCCTGGCTGCAACTCCCACGCGCTGGAGAGGTGCTCAATGGTTTCGGAGATATTCCAAATGAGCTTGTGGATGTGGCTGCGCTGGCGGTCGCTGCCATTGACGGTGACGGAGATCTCGGCGTTGACAATGTCACCTGCGGCTTGCACAGGCGTGATGGGGCCGATGGGCGCGCTCAGATCAAAACCTTTGCCAATACACCATGGGCGGCCTTGCTTTTTCATGTCGTTCTGCAGATCTCGCCTTGTCATGTCCAGACCGACCGCATAGCCGTACACGTGCGACATCGCGTCGGCGGCCTTGATGTTCTTGCCGCCTTTGCCGATGGCAACCACCAGCTCGATTTCATGGTGCAGATTCTTGGTCAGCGATGGGTACGGCATCTGGCCGGTCTCGCCAGCAGGGACCACCAGGACCGTGTCGGACGGTTTGAGAAAAAAGAACGGAGGCTCGCGGCCTGTGAAACCCATTTCCTTGGCATGGTCCTCGTAGTTGCGGCCGACGCAATACACGCGGTGAACAGGAAAGAGTTCGCTTTTACCAACGATAGGAACGCCGGTCGTGGGAGTGGGGGAAAAGAGGTAGCTCATGGTGGTGAAGTTCAACAGGAAAGAGATTAGGAGATGGATGCTTCAGCGGGCAGGTAGGCCTGCACCAGCTCGGGCGGCAATTGTGAGAGGGAATGTTGGCGGACGTCCGCAGTGGCCTGCTGCAGGCGCGGCATGTCCAAGGATTCCATCCCTTTGACGTGAACCCCCAGCGATCGCAGGCGGGTCAGCGCAGACGTGTCTTGCTCGGCGGCGTTGGAGCGTTGCTGGGTAGTCGCTTCGTTGACTGCCTGCTGAAGGGCTTCGCGCTGGGCCGGCGTGAGGCGTTCATACCAGTCACGTGGACACACCAGCAGCAGGACGCCAAAGAAGTGTCCGGTGAGGCTCACGTGCGGATGATGTTTCCACAGATCGAACGTCAGCAGGTTGGTCAAGGGGTTTTCCTGCGCGTCCACTGTGCGGTCCTGTACGACGCGCACCAGATCTTTTACGTCGGTCGTCATGGCCGTAAAGCCCAGGGCGGATAGCGCTCGGCGATACAAGTCACTGTCGAGCGTGCGTATCACCAGACCCTGGCAATCTTCGGGTGTCGCTATAGGGCGCACCGCATTGGAAATGTGGCGAAAGCCGTTGTCCCAGAACGCCAGCACATGCAGTCCGCTCTGTTGCGCCACTGCGTTTCGCAGCAGGGTGCCGGCCTCGCCATCAAGCGCGGCCAGAGCGGTTTTGCGGTCCTGGACCGAGAAGGGGAGATCGAGAACAGCCAACTCAGGTACACGTGCCGACAGGTAGCCTGAGGCCATGTAGCCGATATGACGCTCTCCGTTCTCGAGGGAGGTGAACAGCGAGGCAGCACTCTCGCCCAGAGCGGTTACATCGGGTTGAAGGTGGGGTGTTCCCACGATCGAGCCATCGAGCCGGCGCGCGAGCGTCGTCAGGGCTGCGGTGAGGATAGAGGCGCTTCCTTGGTAACCGGCCAGGTAGAAGGTGGTTTTCATGCTGGGTTTTCGGATGAGCTGGTGGTGCGGCAGCGGGCAATGGCCTCTACGATAAACGCATTGTCGCGGGCCGACTCGCCCCGGGCCACACAACCCTCAAGTAAATCGGCATAGACGCTTGCAAAAGGCAGTGCCTGCCCTTGGGCGGAGGCCTTATCCAGGATGAGGCGGAAGTCCTTGAGGCTCTGGTCGAGCTTGCCCTGCAGTGGCTCGAACTTGCGCGTGGCCATCATCAAGCCCTTGACTTGCATGACCCTGGAATACGCAGCCGAACCGAGCAGCACGTCGAGGAAGCGCTCAGGGTCCAATCCCAGCTCGCTGGCGAAGACCAGACCTTCTGCCAGTGCACTCCGGTTCAGCCCGAGCACCAGGTTGACGGCGAGCTTCGCCCTGCTGCCGTTGCCGACAGTACCGAGGAAGTGTTTCGAAGGGCACAGCGCCTCCAGAACTGGCGCGGCGCGCCGGAGGTCTGCCTCGGCGCCGGCTACCAACCCGACGGCTTCGCCACGGGCTAGCGTGCCGCTGGTGCCTGAGATGGGCATTTCGCAGAAGGCGAGGCTGCCTGCGGCGCAACGCTGTGCCAACGCCGCTATCCGGTCCGGATCGCACGTGCTTACGCACAGCACTACCGGTTTTTTGCCGCTCTGCCGCGTGGCGTTCAACAGGCCACCTTCGCCTTCGATCACCTGTTCGACCTGCGTGGTGTCGAAAACCGCCAGCACGATCACGTCGCACTTGGCCAGATCTGTCAGTTCTGCGGCGGCGACGCGAGCAGGGCCGGTAAAGGCCGCTTGCCGCGCGGGATCGACGTCATAGCCAACCAGCTCCAGGCCTGCATCTGAGAGCCGGGTGGCGCAAGCGGCGCCCATCAGCCCCAGGCCGACGATGCCGACCTTAGGTGTGAGTTCTGGCGCCTTCTGGAGCGGAGCCGATAAAGCGCTAGCGGCGTTCATCACTCGGCCTTGATGCCGGCATCACGGATCGCTTTGCCGATGCGGGCGTGGCCTGCGCGAGTGAGTTCGTCAAGTTGCGCGGGTGTGGAAGCTACTGGGTCCAGGCCCAAGCCGAGCAGACGATCGCGCACGCCGGGGTCTGTCAAGGCACGTGCCACTTCGGCATTGAGCTTGTCCACAATCGCTTTGGGCGTCCCCTTGGGCGCATAGAGGCCAAGCCAGGTCGAGAAGTTGAAGGCAGGCATGCCGGCTTCGGTGAAGGTGGGTACGTCTGGCAACAGGCTGGAGCGACGCTCCGCAGGTTGGGCCAATGGTCGCAGCTTACCGTCCTTGATCAGGGGCAGCGCCACCGAAATCGCCGAGAACATCAGCGGCACCTGCCCGCCAGCCACATCTACAGTGGCCTGTGTCGCGCCCTTATAGGGCACGTGAGTCAGCTGCAATTTGTTGGCAGAGGAAAATAGCTCCATCGCGACGTGGTGCGGGCTGCCATTGCCACCAGAGGCGTAGTCCAGCTTGCGCGGTTGTGCCTGCGCTTGCGCGACCAGTTCTGTCATGCTTTTGGCCGCGCTGTTGTTGGCCACCAGCACCCAGGCGATGTTGGCCATGCGACTGATCGGCTCAAAACCGTTCAAGGGGTCGAAGCTGGTCTTGGCGGCCAGGTTGACGGCGTAGTTCAGCACGCTGTCGGTGATGCCGCCCAGCACGTAGCCATCCGGTGCGGCGCGGGCGACGCGATCAGCACCCACCAGGCCAGAGGCCCCGGGCTGGTTCTCGATGGCGAAGCTGGCACCCATGTTCTCGCCGACCTTGCCCAGTACGACGCGGGTGCCCACGTCAGCTGCGCTGCCGGCCTGCAATGGCACGATCACCTGAATAGGTTTGCTCGGATAGCTGGCCTGAGCCAGGACGGCGACCGGCGTGGCCAGTACCGCCAGCAGGGAAGCCATCAGTAGGGTGCGGCGCGATTGAGCGAAAGGAATGTGCATGTTTGTCTCTATTGAATAATTCTTTTGGATGGCTGGTGCGAGGCTTTTTTTCAGGCGACTGAGCGGTTGGCCGTGATCAACCTTCCAGGTGTCATTCCTTCATGCCGGCGTCGGCCACCACCTTGGCCATGCGTGCATGGTCTTTTGCCATGTACTCACGCATCTGGGTGGGCGTCATCACGGAAGGATCTATACCGTTGTCGGCCAGCCGTTTGACCGTGTCGGGGTTGCGCAGCACTTTGGTCAGTTCCCCGGCAATGCGGTTGACCACGTCGTCCGGAGTTGCGGCAGGTGCGATGATGCCTATCCACGACGCATAGTCATAGCCTGGCACGCCCTGCTCGGCCACCGTGGGGGTATCTGCCATCACAGGCGTGCGCTGGGCGCCAGCCACCGCGATCGCGCGCAGCTTGCCCGCCTTCACCAGAGGCAGCACGGTGCCGATGGCGTTGAACATGACCTGCACTTCGCCGCCCGCCACGCCGACAGCCGCCGGGCTGGCACCTTTGTAGGGAACGTGCAGCATTTTTGTGCCGGTGGCGACTTCAAGCATGCTCATGGCGATGTGTTGGGCGCTACCGACGCCGCCACTGGCATAGCTCACCTTGCCCGGATTGGCCTTGACGTAGGCGATGAGTTCCTGCACGTTGTTCACCGGCAAGGAGGGGTTCACTACCAGCACCGTGGGCAGCACCGCCACCATACCGACAGGTTTGAAGCTCCTGGCCGGATCGAACGCTACTTTGCGAAGGTGGGGCAGCACGCCCAGGATGGCGTTGTTGCAGCCGCACAAAGTGTTGCCGTCTGGCGTTGCGCGGGCCACCTTTTCTGCACCAATGGCGCCGGAGGCACCAGTCTGGTTATCAATCACGATCGGTTGATTCAGCGCGGCGGCAAGCTTTTCGGTGACGATGCGCAGCGCAACATCGGAACCGCTTCCGACAGCCAATGGCGTGACGATGGTCACCGTTTCGCCAGCAGCCCACGCGGTGGGCAAGGCTGCCATGGTGAGGCACAGGGTTGTAGCGCGCGCGATTCGCGTCAGCAGAGATGCCATGGTGATGTCTCCTTCGTTTGTTGTTGTGGGCGGGGCGTGAGAACTTCTCAGAGCATCACGCGGCCGCCATTCGTATCCAGGTTGACGCCGGTCACGAAACCGGCGCCATCGGATGCCAGGTACAGCATCGCGGCAACGTGGTCACCTACCTCCGCCAGCCTGCGCAGTGGCACTTGCGATGCGATGCGCTCCACGTCCTCGGCGGTGCGCAAGGCCGCCACGCGCGGCGTCAGCGTGGTGAGCGGCGCGATGGTGTTGGCCGTAACGCCAAAGGGGCCCAATTCGTACGCGAGAAAGCGCGTCAGCTGGGTGACGCCCGCCTTAGCCGCGCCGTACGCGGGCGAAGAGGCGGCATGTACTGTCCGGCCCGAGATTGAAGTCACGTTGACGATGCGCCCGGCCTTTGACGCTTTCAGCGCCGGGATGGCGGCGCGGCAGCACAGGAATACGCTGCGCAGATTGAGTGCAACCGTGGCGTCCCATTCGGCGATGTCCATCTGCTCGACGGTGAGTAGCTTCTTGTAGCCACCAGCGCAATTAACCAGCACGTCTAGGCCGTGCCCAGTTGAGGCGATCTCGGCAAACGCTGCAACGACGGCCGCCTCGTCTGTGATGTCCACTGTCAAGCCTGCGGCGCTGGCCCCATGCTGCAGCCCGGCGGCGATCTCGCGCACGCGCGCGCCGTCAATGTCCAGCAAAAAGACGTGCGCGCCCTGTGCCGCGAAGGCCTCTGCAGCTGCGGCACCGATCCCGCCGGCGGCGCCGGTGATCACGACGCTGCGGCCGGCTAGTTCGGGGTAGTGCGGCATCATGCAGTCCGCGTTGCAAAGGAGGTGTGTGTGGGGTTCATCGGGGCACGGTGCTTGTGGTGTCCGATGGCTTTTGCATGCTGGTGCCGGCCTCGGTTTCCTTGAGCTCCGAATTGGCACCTGCATCGGTCCACTCAGGTACACGGCCGATGCGCGCGGCTTCGTGCCAGGCGAAGTTGAGTTCGATCTTCAAGCCATTGATGGGCTCGCGCATGAAAAGCTGATAGAGGTTGGAGTTGTGCGCCTTGCGTTCGCTGAAATCCACGCCGTTGCGGGTGAGGCGTTCGATGAACTCTTCTATACCGTCGCAGTTGAAGCAAAGGTGATCGATGCGGCCAGAGCCGAGCGCGCCCGCGGCGGAGAAGTCGCGGTCACCGTCGGTGGGCGTTTTCAGGTAAGTGTCCTGGTGCTCGGAATGGCGCGCCTTGCCGATGTGAACCACGTCCTGCTCGCCGATATAGAGCCAGTACACGGGAAAGCCGAACTCAGGGTGGTAGCCGTTGCGAAAACCAAGGTTCTCCACGAACCAGTCGCGCGTGGCCTCGGGGTCGTGCGTGAGAATGAGCGCGTGCTCCAGAAATCGAAGTCCCATGGCGATGTCTCCAGCGTGTAATGGTTTTTTATTTGGCGTGTTCTGACGACACCGGGTTGGTTACCCCGGTGTCGATCACAGTTCGCGTGGCGTGGACCGACGCATAGATCCATAGGATCTTCATAGGCTCCGTCTCCGACATATTGCGAAAGCGGTGCGGTACGTTCGGTGGAATGAAAGTCGTATCCAGGGGTTTGAGCTCCTGTACGTCCCCATCGATGTCGAGGTAGGCGTGCCCACTCAGCAGCATCACGCTTTCTTCGCAGTTGTGGCTGTGAAACGGGATGGCTGTGCCGCCGCTGAACTCGGTAATGCCGTTGATGAAGCTTGTGGCGCCGATGGACGGCAGCACCAAAGGCGTGGTGCGGGCACCGCCACCACGGTCGTGGCTCTTGATCTGATCGGGGCGCAACACCGCGTATTTGGTGGCGGAGGGAGGGGCGTTGGTGGTCATGAGATTGCTCGTGTTGTTGTCAGGTGCGGGCGGGACCGGTCCACACGGTTTTGGTATTGGTGAACTCGTGTAGGCCCAGCTTGCCCAGTTCGCGGCCGTAACCGGATTCCTTGATGCCGCCAAAGGGCAAACGAGGGTCAGAGGCCACCAGTCCGTTGATGAACACGGCACCAGCCTCGATGCGGCGAGAGAGCTGCCTTGCGCGGTCCAGGTCGTTTGTCCAGAGCGCCGCCCCCAGCCCGAAGTTCGTCGCGTTGGCGATTCGCACAGCCTCGTCGGCATCGCTCACCCGCAAGATGGCGGCCGCGGGCCCAAAGGTCTCCTCCTGCGCTGCAACCATGTCCGGCGTGACGTGGTCCAACACCGTCGGTTGGTAGAACGCGCCTGGGCCTTCCACTGGCGATCCCCCCAGCAGCAAACGTGCACCTTGCTGTACGCTTGCCTGCACTTGCGCGTGCAACTCATCGCGCAGGTGGCGCTTGGCCATGGAGCCTTGTGTGCTGCGTGCTTGCATAGGATCATCGACGACCAGCTTGCGCGCGCTCTCGCAGAACGCATCGACAAACCTCTCGGCCGCTGCCTGCTCGACAATGAAGCGTTTGGCGGCAATGCAGCTTTGACCCGTGTTTTGAAAGCGCGCCTTCACTGCGACCGCAGCGGCCGCTTCGATGTCGGCGTCAGCCAGCACAATGAACGGGTCGGACCCACCCAGCTCGAGCACTTGCTTTTTCAGCGCCGTGCCCGCTTGAGAGGCGATCTTGCGACCCGCAGGTGTGGAGCCCGTGAAGGTGACCGCTGAAATGCGGTGGTCTGCGATGAGGCCTGCCACCTCGGCCGAACCCACCAGCAACGTGGTGAAGAGCCCGGCGGGCGCGCCCGCTTGCTTGAAGATGTCCTCGAGTGCCAGCGCGCACTGCGGCACATTGCTCGCGTGCTTGAGCACCATGGCGTTGCCGCCCGCGAGCACCGGCGCTGCTGCGCGCATGACTTGCCAGTACGGATAGTTCCATGGCATCACGGCGAGCACGGTGCCGAGCGGGTCATACACAATTCGGCTGTCGGTGGCATTGCTGCTCACCACTTCGTCTGCCAGAAAGCCGGGTGCGGCGTCGGCATAAAAGTCGAAGTTCCAGGCGCATTTCTCCACTTCACCGACCGCTTCGCCGAGCGGCTTGCCCATCTCCAAGGTGGCCAGGGGGGCCAAGTCGGACTTTTGCGCACGCAGTGTTTGCGCCACACGGCGCAGCAAGTCCATGCGCTCGGCAATAGGGGTTCTCGCCCATTCGCGTTGCGCCTTCGATGTCTCCGATAGTTTGCGGTCAATGGTGGCCGCATCGTGTGCGTCGAATTGCTTCAGAACGCCGTCAGTGGAGGGATTGATGGAAGCGATGCTCATGCGATGGCCTCTTCTTTCAAGGCTGGGATGCCGAGTTGGCTGGCCAGGGTGTGCAGCTCGCTCATGACTCCGGCCGAGACGGGAATGCCGGCGTCGCGGTATCGTGCGCGTTTTTCATGGCTTTGCTCGCCGGGCAACCAGATGCGCTCCACGCCAGGCAGGCGCGCGCTGTCGCGGATGTCGCGGACCAGTCGATCTACGCTGTGCTTGAATACCTGGGGATCACCGAACGCGGACAGATCGATCACGAGGATGGCCTGGCCTGTGTTGGTGACGGTCTTGAAATCGGCGTTGAAGTCGATCACATCGCGACCCATGGCAGCGCCACCGAGCGTGCCTGCCAGCAGACCGACTATGAGCGCCAGGCCATAGCCCTTGTGCGCGCCGATAGGCAGCAGAAAGCCTTCGTTCGAACGGTTTGGGTCAAGCAGGGGTTTGCCTTCTCGGTCGATCATCCAGCCCTCTGGCATGGGCTCGCCTCGCTTGGCCTTGGCTTTGACTTTTCCATACGCGGCCACGGTGGTGGCCATGTCAAGCACCACGGGTGGCTCTTCGTCTGTGGGAATGCCTGCGGCAATCGGATTGGTGGATAGCAGCATGTCCATGCCGCCCCATGGTGGCAAGTGGTTGGCATTGCCAACTGCAAAGTACAGGCCGAGCATGTCGTGCTCAAGCGGACGGCGCGCATAGAGCGAGGCAGGGCCCGCGTGGTTGCTGTAGCGCGTACTCACCCAGGCCACGCCGCAGGCGCGGGCTTTTTCAATCGCAATGTCCACCGCTTTGCTGACCACAAGGTGGCCCATGCCGTTGTCGCCGTCCACCACAGCCATTGCAGGGCGCTCTTCAACGATGCGGATGTCAGGTTGCTTGTTGATGCCGCCCGCCTGAATGCGCTTGATGTATTGGGGCAGTCGGATCACGCCATGTCCGTCCGAGCCTTGCAGGTCGGCTTCGGTCATAAGCCGTGCCACCTGCGCAGCGTCTGCGTCCGGTAGACCTTCCTGGGCAAAGGCCGAGTGGATGAATTGCTGCAGCGCTTGTGCAGTGACGATGGTTTGGGTCATGTGGACAGAGATGATGAAAGGAGGTTGTGTGCTCAGGTGCGCTGGCCATCAGTCAGCTGAGATGCTTTTGTCGTGAATCACTTTGCGGTAGAGCTCATACTGAGCTTTGGTGGCCGCTCCAAATTCGGCGGCGCTGGTGCCTCGGGGGGTCACCCCTATGGCCAGAAGCTTGTCGCGGGTAACGGGGTCTTCCACCGCGGAACGAACTTCCCGGTTGAGCCGCTCGATGACGGCTGGCGGCGTGCCAGCGGGTGCGACCATGGCAAACCATGAATTGAATGTGAAGTTCGCCATGCCCGCCTCCTGAAAGGTTGGCACGTTGGGGAATTGAGGCAGGCGCTGTGGCGTGGACACCGCCAGCAGCCTTAGCTTTCCGCCCTGGATCAGGGAAGTCACCGTGCCAAGGCCTTGCATGGATACATCCACTTCTCCGGCCGCGACGGCCACCGCTGCTGGTGTGGCTCCTTTGTAGGGGACGTGCATGAGGTTGATCTGCGCTCGGTCCAGCACCAGTGCCATGCCGATGTGTTGTGGGCTGCCGTTGCCGCCACTGCCGTAGTTCAGCTTGCCTGGCGCGGCCTTGGCGGCTGCGGTGAAGTCCGCCAGGCTGCGGTAGGGCGAGTCGGGCTTCACCACCAGGCCCCACTCAATGGTTCCTACCAGCGACACCGGCGCGAAGTCCGTCAGCGCATTCCACGGCATCTTGGTCATGAGGTGCGGCACCATGGTGAGGACGCTGTCGTTGAAGCCGCCAATGGTGTAGCCGTCGGGGGTGGCGCGAGCCAGGCGCTCAGCACCGATCACACCAGCCGAGCCGGCGATGTTTTCGATCGCAAAGCCCTGGCCCATGGATTCGCCCATCTTCTGCGTCACCAGGCGCGCGGCGTTGTCCACGGCGCTGCCGGCGGCCAGCGGAACGATCATGCGGATGGGTTTGTTCGGATAGCTGTTTTGGGCATGAACCGCCAGGGGCAGGCAGAGCAGGGCGGTCAAGGCAGTAGGGCCGAACAGTTTCATGTGGTGTCTCCTTGTCGTTGTGGCTTGTCCAGTGCATGGCTGGATCGGACCTCGCAGATTAGGGGGAGCGATCTCTCCTGTCTAATGCTGAATTTGCGCCCTGCCATATCATCTTGATATCGGAAAGCCTCAAGATGAACCTGAAAACCCTGCGTTATTTCGTGGCTGTGGCTGATAGCGGCAGCCTGACGGCCGCGGCGGCCGCCATACCGATCGCCCAACCCGCGCTTACAAGGCAGATGCGCGAATTGGAGAGCGAAACCGGAGTTCAGTTGCTGCAGCGCCTGCCACGCGGTGTACGGCTGACGCAAGCGGGCGTGACGCTGTACGAGTCGGCCCAGCGCATCCTGTCCGAGGCCGCCCGGTTGGACCGGCGCCTTGCGCAGAGCCAGCAGCGCGATCTGGTGCCGGTGGTGGTTGGAGCGTCACCGACTCTGGCGCGTTTGCTGTTGCCTGGCTTGTTCGAAAAAAGCATGACAGCGATTTCCAACCTGGAACTTCGTGCGCGGGAAGCATTCACGCCCGAGCTCATCGATTGGCTGGATCGAGGAATGATAGATCTCGCGGTGTTGACCAACCCTGAGCCAGGACACCCGCTGTCCTTCCAACCCTTGCTGGGTGAGCCATTTGCCTTGGTCTCTCACGCCAAAATGGGCATTGGACCAGTGGTCTCGGCGAGTCAACTCACCCGTATACCGCTGTTGATGACAAGCTTGCACCGTGGGCTGGTGGACCGCCAACTCGCGAGCCTGGGTAGGTCCTTGAAGGTACAGGCAGAGATCGATTCGGTCGACTCTATCCGTGCTATGGTCCTGCGCGGACGCTGGGCAACCATCATGCCCGTGTCGGTGTTTCGCGAGCACCTGCACCAGGAGCCCGTGGTGATGTCCGAAGTATCAGGCGTGCAACTCAACCGGGTGCTCGTGCTGGCCACGCGGATCGATCCGCGACCGAACCCATCCTTGTCTGTGGTGCACGAGTTCGTGATTGCGGAGTTCGCGCGCATGGAGCGCCAGGGAATTTTCAGCTTTGGCAGTGCACACCCGGGGCTGGCCTGAAAGGCTCGCGCAGCACCGCAGCACCGCAGCACCGCAGCACCGCAGCACCGCAGCAGGAGTTCCGTATGAACCATTTTCTTGTCGGGAAACGCCTGCCCTTTTCAGGCTGAAGTGCTTATGCCAGGCTACTGTCGTCAAAGAGCACCTCAGGCAGACCGCGCACTCCCAGGCCATGGAAGGCGAAGACGGCGCCGGCATCTGGATGTTCGCTGCGCAAGAGGTTGCCGCTGTTGCTGATGCTGGTGACGTAGAGCACGTCCAGGTTTTCGCCGCCGAAACAGGGGCACGTGGGGTAGGGCGTTGGTACGTCCAGCAGTTGGACCAGGGTGCCATCTGGCCGGAAGCAACCTACCTTGCCGGCCTGTACCAGTGCGACCCACAGGTTGCCGTCGGCATCCACGGTGGTGCCGTCAGGCGCTGAGCCTTGGGGACGGGTGTTGAATAAGGCCCTGCGCGGGCCGACCGCGCCGGTGGCGGGATCGTAGTCCACGGCACTGACGGTGTCGCTGAAGCTGTCCGCGTGATAGAGGGTGCGGCCGTCGGGGCTGAAGCAGGTGGCGTTGGCCAGGGCGATGCCGTCAAAGAGTTTCGTGACACTGCCGTCGGTGTCGAGGCGGTAGTACGCGCCATCCGTATCATGGCGGCCCATCACCAGAGAGCCTGCCACGAAGCGGCCTTGCCGGTCGGTGCGGCCATCGTTCATGCGCATAGAAGGACCTTTGTGCTGCACTTCGGCGACTTGCCGAGTGCTGCCGGTCTCCAGATCGAGCAGGTAGAAGCCATCTTCGAGGGAGAGCACCAAGCGGCCCCGCTGCGTCAGTGCAATCGAGCCCACGTCGCTGGGAGTGGCCCATTCGCGGTACTCTCCGCCGCGCAGGCGGCGAACCAGACGCGCTTTGGAGTCAATCCAATACAGCGATTGATCACGTGTGTCCCAAAGAGGGCACTCACCCAGGCGGTCGCGGGTGGTGCCCACAATCTCAATTTTTTTCGTCATGCAGTGCTCCTGGAGGCGTTAGGCCTGCGCAACGCGTCGGCGGCTGCGGCTCGGCGGATGAGGTAGCTGCGGTACTGCTGGGGCCAGGTGGCATATTCTTTGTTGGCACCCATGGCGACTTCCGCGTGCACTGTCCAATTGGGGTTGTAGAGGGCCTCGCGGCCCACGCCAATCAGGTCGGCCTGCCCGGCTTGCAAATGGTCTTCTGCCTGCTGCGGCTCAATGATCAGGCCCACGCCCATCACTTGCAGGCCGGTAGCCGCGCGCAGCTTGCCGGCAAGTTCAGCGCGAAACTGCAGACTGTTGGACACCGAGCGACCCTGTGTGGGGTAGCTGGCGATGCCACCGCCCGACGAGCAGTCGACCACGTCTACGCCACGCTCTTTCAGCGCGCGCAAAAGGCCCACCATTTCGTCGAACTCCAGGCCACCATCGATGACCTCAGCCAATGAGACGCGCCAGAACAGGGGCTTATCGTCGGGCCATTCACGGCGCACCGCCTCTGCCACCTCCAGCGCAAAGGTCCAGCGGTTCTGGCCATAGCGATCGCTTCGCTGATTGGCCACGGGGGAGAGGAATTGGTGGACCAGGTAGCCGTGGGCACCGTGAACCTCCAATGCGCCGAAGCCGGCTTCGCGCGCACGACGGGCAGCATCGGCCCAAGCTTGCACGATGGCTTCCACATCAGTGGTTGAAAGCGTCTGCGGCGTAGGCCAGCCGCTACCCACAGGAATGGGGCTCGGTCCTACCACAGGCCAGGGCGGCTCACCGCGCGCGGCGTCAGCTTCGCCCAGGGGCCCGTGACCATGCCACCAGGTCTGCGTCGAAGCTTTGCGGCCGGTGTGGCCAAGCTGGATAGCGGCCACCGCACCGTTGTCGCGCAACGCCTTCCCCACACGGGCTAGCGCAGCGACTTGCTCGTCTTCCCAAAGGCCGATGTCGCCGTGTGTACTGCGTCCGCGCTTCTCGACAGCGGTTGATTCGACGAAGACGATGCCGGCTCCACCTAGTGCAAAGCGAGTCAGGTGGGCCAGGTGCCAATCAGTGGCCCGTCCGGATTCGTCGCCCGAATACTGCTGCATAGGCGAGACCACCACGCGGTTGCGTGCCTGCATGCCACGAATCTTGAGTGGACTGAAGAGTAAGGTCATGATTTTTGTAGTGCCAATAGATCGATACGAATGGCCGCGACGCAGTTAGCGAGGCACGTAAAGAGTCGGTTAACGCGGCTGGATACCGGCGTCGCTGGCAACCTTGCGAAATCGCTCAATCTCACTGATCTGGAATTTACGCATTTCTGCGGGCGACAGGGTGAGCGGGTCCGAACCGAACTTCTGTACGAATGCGATGGCAGCCGGCGTCGAAAGGAGTTTGCCCATGGTCTGCGCCAACTTGTCTGTGACGGGCGCAGGCGTTTCAGCGCGAACGTACATTCCACCCCAGCTGTAGTTGACGAAGCTTGGAAAGCCACTCTCCTTGACAGTGGGGACATCGGGCAAGTCGGGATGACGTGTATCGCCGGTCACTGCAAGCGCTCGCAATTTTCCGGCCTTGATCTGCGCCAATGTTGCCAGGGGGTCGCTGATGGCCCAGTCCAGTTGGTCCCCCATCAGTCCCACCACGATGTCGCCAATTCCCTTGTAACTGACGTAGACCTGCTGCGTCTGGGTGACATTGGCGAACCATGCCGCAGAAAGCTCGAAGCCACCCGTGTAACCTCCGACGTTGAGCGATTTGCCCGCTTGGCGTGCGCCTTGCGTGATGTCTGCCACGCTCTTGAGCGGGGAGTTAGCACCCGTTACCAGAACCATCATCTGGCGAGACAGGCCGCTGATTGGTTTGAAATCATTTTGCGCGTCGTAAGGGACGCCCTTCATCAGCACCGGATTCACCGCCATGTGCGTGTTGGTGCCTAAAAAGATGGTGTGACCATCGGCTGGTGCGTTCTTGACGGCCATGGCAGCAATAGCGCCATTGGCGCCGGGGCGGTTCTCGACAATGACGGATTGGCCCAAGGCCTTGCTGAGTTGTTCACTGAAGAAGCGAGCGGTCATGTCGGAGCCGCCACCTGCTGCTGTGGGAACGACAATACGCAATGTACGCGCTGGAAAAGTCTCCTGCGCTGACGCAGCCGAGGCCAAGCTGACGCTGCACGCCAGCGCCCAGGCAATCGTGATGAGCTTTTTGAAGTGTCGGAAGCCCGCAGCTGAATTGGCCTTGGTCGTCATGTTTGTCTCCTGAGTCATTGATGTAGTTATGGAAAAGGGGGAGCCGCGAAGCGGCGGCTCATTGCATGGGTGCATCGGCGGCTCGGTCTATAGGTGGACCGCCGGAGCAGCTGAACACCGGAGCGCCGGCGCGGTTTATCAACCGCGCGGATTGCCTGATGGCAGAGCGAGAATCTGTTTCGCAAGGATGTTGCGCTGGATCTCATTGGAGCCACCAAAGATGGCTGGCATGCGCGAGTCCAGGTACTGCCCCATCACATCGGTAGCGATGCCGTCAATGACCACATCGTCCATCTGGCCGCCGTAGTCGCCCGCGAGTTGCACCAACTCGTCAGTGATGCGCTGATAGGTCTCGGTGCCCCAGATCTTGAGGTAAGAGACTTCCGGGCCCAGCTCTTCGCCGCCTCTCAGGCGGCCCATGAAGATCTCAAAAGCAGCCTTGAGGTCGCGCACATCCAGAACGATCTGGGCATAACGGTCGCGGAATCCTCCATCCTCCAGCGCCTTCGTAGCTTCCACCAGGCGATCCAGTTGCGCCAACGCGTATTCGCACTGCCGGGGGGTGCCGAAGAAGATGCGCTCTTCGCGAAGGAAGGAGTTGGCGACATTCCAGCCGTCGTCGATGCGGCCCACCACATTGGAGACGGGAACGCGCACGTTGTCGAAGAACACTTCGCTGAACTCTCCCTCGCCCTTCAAGTTGACGATGGGGCGCACCTTCACGCCGGGTGTTTTGAGGTCGATCAGCAAGAATGTGATACCGCGTTGCTTGGCCATGCCTTCGGCTTTGCTTGTGCGCACCAAGGCGAACATCCAGTCGGCACCTGGGCCGAGGGTGGTCCAGATTTTCTGGCCGTTGACTATCAGGTCATCGCCGTCGCGGTCAGCGCTCGTGCGCAGGCTGGCCAGGTCAGAGCCAGCGTTGGGCTCGGAATAGCCCTGGCACCACATGATTTCACCGCTCAGCACGCGTGGCAGGTGGTAGTTGATCTGCTCGGGGGTGCCGTGCATCAGCAGCAGCTTGCCAATGGCCAGGCCATGGTCAGGGATGCGAGCACAACCGTAACGTGCGATCTCCTCGGCGTAGATTACTTGCTTGCTGGCCGACAGGCCCATGCCGCCTGCCGACTTGGGCCATGCCGGTGCGAGCCAACCCTTCCTGGAGAGCGACTGGTACCAGTCAGAGATGTCTGCGTAGAACGCACGCTTTTTCATGAAGCGCTTCTCAGGCGGGTAGTTGGCGGCAATCCATGTGGCCAACACTCGGCGGAATTCCTCGTCGGGCAACTCGGCCACGTCGACGTCGTCTGCTACCACCGCGGGCGTCGAATCCCCCTGCCGCACGCGGCCGCTTTTTTGCAGCTCTGCGATGAACTGCCCACGCTGCCAAAGCGGGTTGCCCAGCCAGGCGGAGAGCGTCAGAGCGCGCTTGAGGCACAAGCCGATGTCCGTCTCGTCTGCGATACCCATGCCGCCGTGCAGATGAATGGCGGCCTTGCCTACCAGCAGCGCTGTGGCGCCCGCGCGTGCACGCGCAGCACGCAGCGACTGTATGCGGGTCACGTCGTCTGCCGTGTGGGTCCAGTCCAGCAGTGCGTTCTCGGCCGAGGCGCGCGCCAGTTGGCAATGCATCCACATGTCTACCATGCGGTGCTGCAAGGCTTGGAAGGAGGCGATAGGCTTGCCGAACTGAACGCGCTGAGAGGTGTAAGTTACCGTCGTTTCCAGCGCGCTTTCGGCTACGCCCACGAGTTCGAAGGCGGACACCAAACGAGCAAGCTCGATCGCCTGAGCCACCGCTTCCCGCACGGCAGGGCCTCGGGCCAGCAGCGCGTCGGCGGGCAGATTGACGCCATCGAAAGAGACCGAGCCGAAATTCAGGCCGTCCACGGTGCGGCTGTTCTGGACGTGCAGGCTAGTTTGATCGGACTTGACCCAGACCAGCGCGGGAAGCCCGCCTTCAAGGGCATAAACAAGGAAACCGTCGGCGGCACTGGCCAGGGGCACGAAACGTTTCTCGGCGCCTTGTAATTGCCAGCCCTCACCGTGCTTCAGGACTTGAAGCTGGATGTTCTCCAGGTCCAACGCACCGGCCGCCTCTTGCCAAGCCAGTGCGGCAACTGTCTCCGCTTCCACGACGGCTTCGAGCAGCGCTTGCACCGCAGCGGATTCTGGTGCCAGGGGTACCAGGGCTTGCACCACCATCACGCTGCTGGCCACGAAGGGCTCAGGCGCCAGCCCGCGGCCGAGTTCGCTGGCAATCAGAGCGGCTTCGGCTGCTCCGAGGCCGAAGCCACCCAGCGCCTCGGGCACCAACACGCCGTGCCAACCGGCTTCCGCCATTTCGCGCCACACGGAGCGATCGAAGGGCACCTCAGTGTCACGAATGCGCCGCACGCGTGATGGCGCTGGTTGTCTGGATAGGAATGCTTGCACGCTGTCGCGCAGCATCGTCTGGGTTTCATTGAAAGTTGTCATGTGATCCGTTTTGAATCAACGCATGCCACCTGGAGGGTGGCGTTGGTGATGGCTGGGATGGTCAGGCCTTGCAGGAGCGGTCGTCCGGCAGCCATCAGTGGGCTACCTTGAATCTGGCAAAAGCCTGGATGGGGTCGCGCATCGCGTTCTTGTGTTTCTCAGGCAGCGCCCAGCGCCAAGGCTCTCCTGCCGGTACGCCCGGTGCCTTGTGCGCCATCGACGACCAAGGCGTTCCTGCCCCTCCAATGTGTTCTTGATGACATGTCATTCATGTCGTGGAGTCTACTTGCCGGCTGGTAAAAATGAAAGACATTCAAATGCCGCAGATACTCGGTAAAACCCTAGGTTTTCCCTAGGTCGCCACTAGGGGGATGAAGTGCGCAACGATTCGACCATCCGCATGCCGGCGTTGCTCGCCGTCCAGCTGAGCTTGTCCTGAAACCCAATGGTTTTCGTCAAGTCTTATGTGCATGGGATGAACAACTCCGTTCGCGCTGAGCCTGTTAAAGCGCTGTGCAAGGCTTCGACAGGGGGAATGGTTTTGGGTAGTTCAAAGGCCATCTCTCGCTTGACCAAAACCATAGAACCTCAGCTCGAACTGTGATGTGTCGGCTGTCTGGAATTCCAAAAGGCGTCAATAGGAGATTGGCCAGACCTAACCTGACCTACTGCGGTGCAACCGCGCGGCAGCAGGGCAGGGCGTCAGCGGCTCTGTGCCTGAATGCTTCCAAGAGGCTCACTCGTGCGGCGTGAATAACGGTGTGCCAACGCTGCGCAGACCATCAGTTGCATCTGATGGAAAAGCATCAGCGGGAGCACAATAGCCCCGACCGATGCCGCCGGGAAAAGCACCTTGGCCATGGGCACGCCACTGGCCAAGCTCTTCTTGGAGCCGCAGAACACAATCGTGATTTCATCGGCTTTGTCAAAGCCCAGCTTGCGCGCTGCCAATGCCGTGAGTACCAGCGCAAGCGTCAGCAGCACTGCGCACACAACGAGTAGCCCGGCCAGAGCCGATAGTGGCACCTGCTTCCAAAGGCCTTCAATCACGGCGGCGCTGAACGCGGTGTAGACGACCAGCAAGATCGAGCCCTGGTCGACGAACTTGAGCGTGGAGGCGTGGCGCTTGACGAAGCTCCCAATCCATGGGCGTAGCAGATGGCCAGCCACGAAGGGCACCATCAGTTGCAGCAGGATGCGGCCAATCGCGTCGAGAGAGCCGCTGCTCTGGTGGTGCGGCACTACCAGAGCGTTGACCAGCAGCGGAGTGATGAAAACGCCCAGCAGTGTGGAAGCGGAGGCGCTGCACACTGCTGCAGGAACATTACCCCGCGCGAGTGAAGTGAACGCAATGGCTGACTGCACTGTCGCTGGCAAGACGCAAAGATACAGGACGCCCACATACAACGCAGGCGTGACCAGAGGCGCCAGAATTGGTTTGAGGATCATCCCCAACAACGGAAAAAGCACGAAGGTGCTGCAAAGCACCAGCAGGTGTAGCCGCCAATGGGTTACCCCGGCAAAGATCGCCTCTCTGGAGAGCTTGGCGCCATGGAGAAAGAAGAGCAGACCGATGGCAATGCTGGTCGCCATCTCAAAGAAATAGACCCATTGCCCGCTGGCAGGCAGCAGGCTGGCTGCTGCCACCGTGGTCAGCAGGGCCAGTGTGAAGTTATCTGGAAGGTAGCGCGGGCGTGTCATGCCGTGATTGGATCGCCCCTGGATTAGAAAGAGAAATGGATTTATCTAATGGATATATGATTCAGAATCATGAATGTCACTTTGCGTCAGCTCCGTGTTTTCCGGGCACTTGCCACAGAGCGTAATTTCAGTCGCGTGGGTGAGCGCATCGGCCTGACACAACCTGCGGTGAGCCGGTCCATTCATGAGCTGGAATCTCAGCTCGGTCTCAAATTGCTGGACCGGACTACGCGTGAGGTGGCTTTGACCCAGGCAGGCCAATCGCTTGCTACGCGGCTGGACAGGCTTCTTGATGAGTTGGATCAAACGTTGCGTGATGTAGGTGACATGGCCGGCGCCCTGCGCGGAGTAGTGCGAGTCGCCAGCAGCCCGACACTGTCCGCCAATCTCATGCCAGACTGCATTGCCGCCTGTTTGCAGCAGGAGCCAGATATTCAATTGGTCCTTCTTGACCGCATTCAGCAGGACGTCCTGGGCAGCGTTCGGGCGGGTGAGGTGGATTTCGGTGTGGTGATCGAGCCTTCTCCCACCAATGACCTGCATTGTGAAACCGTCATGCAGGATCCCTTCGTGCTGGTGGCTCCCAACGCCCATTCGCTGATGCGCCACCGCTCCGTGCGCTGGTCTGCCTTGAGCGGGCATCCACTGGTGTTGCTAGACCACGCCTCAGGCAGCAGACGCCTGATCGACGCGGCATTGGAGCAGCATGGCGCCCGTTGTGAGGTGGTCCAGTCGCTTGGACACCCCACCACGGTCTTCCGGATGGTAGAGGCGGGCATTGGAATCAGCGTGATGCCGACACTGGCCGTTCCACCGGATGGATTGGGCCGACTCGGTACGCGTCCGCTCATTCCGGTTGTTCAGCGAGACATCGTGCTGGTGCACCGTCGCAACCGTTCGCCATCGCCGGTGGCCCTGCGCGTATGGGAGTTGGTCCGCGAGACAGCCCTAGCCCGCCGGGAGCGTTGACTTTTGAGCTCATGCGTCCGCAGAGATGGCCTGCCGATTCTCCTGGCAGCCAAGCCTGCCACTGGTGCTCAGGCCGCAGATCAGCGTTGTACAGGCCCACACGGGTGATAATTAACCCCATCGTAAAAGGATCGTTCTGTGAGTCTATCTGAGCAGCAAGGCGACATACTTCGCCGCGAAAGTCGTCTACGGACATTGCCCGAGCAAATAGCAGAGCGTCTATATGAATCTATTGTCTCCGAGCGTGTTCAACCCGGAGAGCGTCTGAGAGAAGACGCCCTGGCTACGTCTTTCAACGTCAGCCGCGGCCCCATACGTGAAGCACTTCGTATTCTCGAAAACGACGGTGTGATCCAGATGTTGCCTAACCGCGGTGCCTATGTCAGCAAGCTTTCCGTGGCCGAGGTCAACAGCGTATTTGAAGTCCGCATATTGCTGGCTGGCGCCATGATCCGGGGCTTGGTGAATGCTGACGCTGCCGTACTGGCGGACTTTGAAAAACGGGTCCAGAAACTCGAGGCACTCGCGGGGGAACCAGGAGAGCAAGCCAGCACCTACGCCGCGTGCAGCGTTGATCTGTCGTTGAGCTTGGCCGAGTCCTGCGGCAACCCGGTGCTGGCGCAATTCATGGGCTCGTTGGCGCGGCGTAGCTGGCGTTATACGAAACTCAGCCTGCGGACCATAGAGCGCCGCCAGTCTTCAGCGCAGAACTGGCGAAAAATCTACAGCTTTGTCATGAAGGGCAAGTTTGAAGAAGCTGGCGACATCATGGAGAAGCTGGTCAACGCGACTCGCGTCGATGCGGTCAACTACCTGTCTGAAATGGAGTCTTCCTGAACTAGGGCGTGTTAACACGCCCTGGCCGGTGTATACGTGGGCGCAAGACCTTGAGTCAAGAAGCCTGCGCTTGCTCCGTGTCGCTGTGCGCGGACTGAAAAATGATGCCCTCGCTCGTCAGGCGATTTATCTCGTCCGTCGACAGCCCTGCAAGCTCGCTGAGAACGCGCGTGGTGTCTCTTCCTACTGCGCCGCCGCTTGAGTAGACTCGTCCTGGGGTCGCAGACAGTTTGGGAACGACGCCCGCCACCGTCACTGTGCCCAGTGTGTCATGGGGTACTTTGAGAAGCATGTCACGCGCCTTGAAGTGAGCGTCATGGAAGATATCTTCCATCGTGAAAATGCGGGTAGCCGGTACGTTTGCCGCCTCCAGGCGTCGCTCCAACTCCGTCAGGGGCAGAGATTGTGTCCAGTCAGAAATCAGCTTGTCCAGGGCGTCGCTGTTTAGAGACCGCGCTCTTGCTTCGGCGTAGTCGGGGTGGGTAGCCAGATGCGCCTGGCCCATGGCTTCTGCCAAGCGCTGGAATACGGCGTTGCCCATTGCGGTGATGTGAATGGGTGAGCCGTCACCGGAAGAGTACAGATTGTTCGGTGTGCTGTCTGGGAGCTTGGATCCTGCACGGTTGGCAATGAATCCGAGCTTGTCGTAGGCGGGAACATGGGGTTCCATGAAGCTGAAGGCTGATTCATACAAGCTGGCATCAATCAACTGCCCTTTGCCAGATTCTTTCTGGTGCAAAAGCGCCATGACGGCGCCAAACGCCGCGTATAGACCGGTCACGCAATCTGTCAGCGAAACTGCTGCGCGCGAAGGGGGGCGGTCAGGATCACCCGTGACGTGCCGAAGGCCACTCACGGCTTCACCGATAACGCCGTAACCTGCGCGTTCGCTGTACGGCCCGTCCTGACCGAAACCGCTGATGCGCACCATGATCAGCGAGGGGTTGATTTCCGATAGAGCGTCGTAACCCAAGCCCCATTTTTCCAAGGCACCGGGGCGAAAGTTCTCAATCACCACATCGCACTCTTTGACCAGTCGGCGAACGATTTCTCGCCCTTCCTCTGAGCGAAGATTCAACGACACCAGTGATTTGTTTCGCAGGATGCTGGCCGCGTAGAGGGACTGACCTTCGTAGCTCTTGCCCATCATGCGGACTGCGTCACCCTCTGCCGGCTCAACCTTGATGACTTCAGCTCCGAAGTCTGCAAATAACCGGCCGCAGAACGGACCGGCAACGGTAGACCCCAGTTCAAGAACTCGATAACCGGAAAGCGGGCCGGAAGCGTGTGAGGTGGCGTGGTTCATGGCAATAGTCCAGACATCTGAGAAAGCGCCGCAGGCAGTCGGCTTGAAATCTATGCTGATATTATTATTGTCAACAAGTTGAATGTCTACTACAATTTCTTCGGCGGGCATTTGTCACTGGTGCAATTTGCAACTGTTGCCTGCGGAATCTGCCTCAAGCGGCTATCACGTCGCCAGGTGCGGGATTGATCTGAAGGCCAAGTGAGCGTGTGGCCTGTAGGCGTGAAGTCGGTCATTCGAGTGGCCTGAGGTCGCCACTCCATCCAGGCAACATCCGCCACACGGCTGTGTTGTGTCTGGGTTATTGCGTGAAAAACATAACGAATGGAGACAAAGACATGATCAAGCGCAGAGAAGTCATGAAACAGATAGCTGCCGTCTCGTTGGCAGGTGCATCAGGCACCGTGCTCGCACAAGGTGGCTACCCCACCAAACCCATCAACATGGTGTGTGGCTTTGCCGCGGGCAGCGCCACCGACGTCGTGGCACGGGTCATATCGCAAAAGCTCGGCCAGCGCATGGGGCAGTCGGTGGTGGTATCCAACGTGACTGGGGCCGCTTCCACCATCGCTGCAGACTCCGTGGTCCGATCTGCCCCTGACGGCTACACCTTGATGACGGTATCCAGCGCCATCACCATCGTGCCTGCGGTCTACAAGAACCTGAAGTTCGACGTCGAGAAGGACCTGGTCGCCATCGCCAACATAGGCTTCATTCCTACCGTGCTCATGGTGGCTGATTCGCTGCCTGTGAAGACCTTGGCAGAGTTTGTGGACTACGCCAAAGCCCACCCTGACAAACTGAACTACGGTTCGTCAGGCACGGGTGGGTCCACGCATTTGGCAGCCGCGCTTCTGGCCCAGACCCTGGGTCTGCGGATGACCCACGTGCCCTACCGTGGAAACGGACCGGCAGGGCAGGCCTTGATGGCCGGCGAAATTCAAATGCTGGTAGACACCACTGTGCTGGCTGCGCAATCTGTTCGCACTGGCCGGGTTCGTGCACTTGCTGTGACGGGTAATGCGCGCTCACAGGCCTTGCCCGACGTTCCAACTTTTGCAGAAGCGGGCGTCAAGAATTTTGATGCATCTGTGATGTTCGGAATCATGGGCCCCAGGAAACTGCCGCAAGCGGTTGTCGAGCGAATCAACAAGGAAGTCGCGGAGGTCCTGAACGATCCGGCTGTGCAGGATCAGCTGGGCAAAACTGGCGGGCTTCAATTGGCAGCCAATTCGCAGGAGCAGTACGCCAAATTCATCTCGGATGAAATTTCCAAATGGAAGAAGCTTGCGGCCCAGATGGACATTCGCGCGGAATGATTCCAGGGCCAAAAGGCCTGCACCCCATCACGCACATCACGCAAATCATGCAGACTGAGGAGTACGCACAGCGATGGAAACTTTGACAACAGGAGCCACTCAGCCGGAGGCGCTGGACAACTGGCAGGAAGAGCTGCAGGAGCTGCAAAAGCGCCATGAGTTTGCAGAAAAAATGGGCGGCCAAGAGGCTGTCGCCAAACAGCACGGAGCCAATCGCCTCACGGTTCGTGAACGCATCACACAGCTCGCTGATCAAGCCAGCTTCCAGGAAGTCGGAAAGCTGACCGGGCAGGGTCACTATGTGGATGGAAAACTGCAAAGCGTCACACCTGCACCTTACGTCATGGGACTGGCCACCATTGACGGTCGGCCGGTGGCCATCGGCGGTGAGGACTTCACCATCCGCGGTGGCTCCAGTTGGAGTGGTGACCGAAAGAAGGGCGGGCAAGGCGGTTTCGTCGAAGACCTGGCACTCGACTACCGCATTCCCCTGGTCAATCTGATAGATGGCGCAGGTGGCAGCGTCACTTCTCACAAGCGCCGCGGCCACGCGGTTTTCCCAGGCGTACATGGGTTTGAGACTTCGGTCGAGCTGATGAGTGTGGCCCCTGTGGTCAGTGCGGTACTGGGCACAGCAGCCGGGGGGCCTGCCGGACGGGCCATCCTTTCGCACTGGTCGGTGATGACGCGTGACACCAGCCAGATCTTTGCGGCAGGCCCGCCCGTTGTGGAACGCTCTCTCGGGCAAAAGATCAGCAAGGAGGAGTTGGGTGGGCACAAGGCCGCGTCCGACATGGCGGGCCTGGTGCACAACGTCGCGGCGGATGAGGCAGAGTGCTTTGAAATGATCAGGCGCTATCTTTCCTACATGCCCAATAACGTGTGGGAACTGCCCCCAACGGTGGACATGCAGGATCCGCCCGAGCGCGCGGAAGAGGCTTTGCGGACCATCGTCCCCAAGGACAGGCGCAAGCCCTACAACATGCGCAAGCTGATCAGCCTGGTAGTGGACAAGGAATCGATATTCGAAATTCAACCCACCTATGGCAAAGCTGTCATCACCAGCCTGGCGCGAATGAATGGCAAAGTAGTGGGTGTAGTCGCCAACAATCCAATGGTCTATGGCGGCGCACTGGACGTCAAATCATCGCGCAAGCAGACCCACTTCATTCAGCTTTGCGACACCTTCCATATCCCTCTCATCTTCCTCGTAGATGTGCCTGGGTTCATGGTCGGGAAAGACGCTGAACTGGCCGGAACCTTGCGCGAAGGCATGCGTAGTGTGTATGTGGCGATGCAAGCGACTGTGCCTATCCTCACGGTGGTCGTTCGCAAGTGCTATGGCATGGCCGGCATGGCGGCGACGGACAAAAATGGTATTGGCCTGAAGTTGGCCTGGCCTTCGGCGGAATGGGGGTCGTTGCCGGTCGAAGGTGGTGTGGCCGCAGCCTACAAGAGAGAGATAGCAGCGGCGGCTGACCCCAAACAGCGCGAACGCGAACTGGAGGCAGAGCTGCGAGAGCTGACTTCGCCTTTTCGCACCGCTGAAGCCTTTGGTGTGGAAGACATCATCGACCCCAGCGAGACCCGACGTTATCTTTGCCGCTTCATCGATGCCGCTCAGGGACGGCTCAAGTCAACGCTTGGTCCCAAGTTAAGGTCGGGTGTTCTGCCGTGAGGTAGGGAGGCTGCCTGAGGCAGGCGCGCCGCCTCAAGGGGGCGTGCCCGTAGTTTCCCGAATTCAGTGCGGAGCACAGGGCTGGGCAATGACAGATGAAGCGTTTGAAGCGTCATGTGCGGCATCGCCTTGCAGAAGACGTGTTGCTTCCCGACGCGAATCGTCCACCAGCTTTTCCATGGCGTCTCCGGCGCTCTGACCATCGCCTATCAGCAGCGCTTCCACAAGCACGCGCCAGGTTCTTACGGACTCCTGACGCCGGAGGCTGCTGCTGAGGCCGAGTTTGGTATATCGCCAGCTCTGGCGTGCGAGGGAATTCATGATCTCGGCCAGGCGTGCGTTGCCAGATGCACTGGCCATGGCCAAGGTCAGCTCGACGCTGGCAGCCAGGTAGGCGCTTGCGTCATCCTGCGTGGCGGCAAGTTGCTCCAGATGCTCTACCCCGGCCACAAATGGAACAAGCGCTGCCCGAGGCATGGCCGCGAGCCTGCGCGCCATGGTGCCGCCCAGTACTTTTCGAACTTCGAATATGTCGTTGACTTCCTTGGCGGTGAGCTTGGTCACGTGCGCGCCTTTGTTGGCGAGCACCCTGACAACAGAGTCGCGCTCCAGAATCCGCAGTGCTTCCCGTACCGGACCACGGCTTATACCAAAAGCCTCCGCCACAGCGTCCTCACGAATGCGTTCACCAGGCTGGTACTGCCCCGCCACGATCGCCGAGTAGATGCGCTCAGCGATCTGCTCCGGCATGGTGCGCAACGCTGCAACGCCATTGAGCATGCCTGCGGTGTGACCAAGGGCCTCTTGCGGATGCTCGATGCGGTCGGAGATCGGGTTCATATGCGCTCTGGCGTTGGCCGTTTGGCGCTGGGCGGGTGGGTGCGTATCAGATCTCGATGATGGCCAGCTCCTGGCCTTCCTTGATGGCTTGGCCCTCTGCGACCAGTATCTGGATGATCTTGCCGCTCTCAGGTGCAAGCACCGGAATTTCCATTTTCATGGACTCCAGCACCATGATGGTGTCTTCTGCCTCCACGGACGCGCCTACTGCCGCGCCAATCTTCCAAACGCTTCCGGTCACTTCAGAGCAAATTGTTTCGGTGGCCATGACTTTTCCTTGTTGAATTGAACTAAGTTGAGTATAGTGGACATTCAGGTTGTCAACAATCTTAATGTATAACGAAATTCAAGGAGACATCAGATGAGCAAATTCTCACGTCGGCTTTTGGCTCAGTGCCTGGCAGCCGCCACCCTGGGTCTGACGACCCTTGCCACAGTCGCGCAGGATTGGCCGACCCAACCGGTCAGATTGGTAGTGCCTTATGCGGCAGGGGGAACCACAGATCTCATTGCGAGGAAGTTAAGTGAGCGTCTGACGCGCGAGCTGGGGCAGACCTTCGTGGTGGAGAACAAGCCCGGTGCGGCGACCAACATTGGCGCTCAATTTGTGGCGCAAGCCAAACCAGATGGCAATACGATTCTTTTTGGGAGCGTGTTTCAGGTGTTGAACCACGTGTTCGGCCCCGAGCCGGGCTTTGACATGTTCAAGGCGCTTGAACCGGTAAGCCTGGTGGCGGAAATGCCTTTTGTCCTGGCTGCCAACCCCCGCACGCCTTATCAGAATGGCCGCGAACTCATCGCAGCGGCGAAGGCAGAGCCCAAGAAGCTTTCAGTCTCGCATGCCCAACTGGACATATCGCTGGAATTGCTGAACAACAAGGCCGGTATGGAGCTGCTGCTGGTTCCCTACAAAGGCGGCGGTCCTGCCACCACAGATGCCATGGCAGGTCAGGTCAACATGGTCTACGCACTGGTTCCGGTTCTTCTGCCTCACATTCAGGCTGGCAAGCTCAAACCGCTTGCGGTCACATCCGGCACCCGCTTTGAAGGTTTGCCCAACGTACCCACTTTTGTCGAGAGTGGCGCCGACTTCGATATGACCATGTGGTATGGCCTGTTTCTGCCCACCGGTACGCCCAAGCCCGTGGTGGACAAATTGGCTCGAGTGACGCAGCAGGTCATGACCAGCAAGGACATGGTGGAAGCCATCCGTACCGCCGGAGCCAATCCGAGGTTCAGTGCACCTGCCGACATGCGCTCTCAATTGACCAAGGAGCTCGCGAGCTGGCAGGGCGTTGCGAAGGCCATTCCAAAACTCATGCAAAAGTGAAACCCGCGATGCTGCCTTCTCAGATACCTTCCGAGCGTGTTATTGGACGCCTCTTCGTGGCCAACCGTGGCGAAATAGCGGTTCGCATCATTCGCGCCTGCAAGGCACTTCAGATCGAATCGGTCGCAGGGGTTTCCGAGGCTGATCGAGATTCGCTCGCAGCCAAGTTGGCTGACTCGGTTGAAGTCATTGGACCGGCGCCTTCGGCAGAGAGCTATCTGCGTATTGACCGCGTCATCGATGCCGCCAAGAGAAGCGGCTGTGATGCGCTTCATCCAGGCTATGGATTCCTGTCGGAACGCCCGGCGCTCGCCCGCGCCTGCAAAGAGGCTGGCATCATTTTTGTCGGTCCCTCGGCAGAGGCCATTGAGCAAATGGGCGACAAGATCACTGCCGTCAAACTGGCTGAAGCGGCGGGCGTGCCGCGCGTTCCCGGCTCCGGTGCATTGGAAAACCTGGAGCAGGCTCTGGAGCTGGCGCGCGGCATCGGCTATCCGGTACTGATGAAGGCAACGGCGGGCGGCGGTGGACGCGGAATGCGCGTTGTCAGAGATGAGTCCGAGCTTCCTGGGGCCATGGAGTCTGCGGCCAATGAAGCCAAGGCGGCCTTCGGTGATGGAACGCTGTACCTCGAAAAATTCATCGAATTCGCCAGACACATCGAAATACAGGTCATGGGCGATCAGTTCGGCCGTGTTGTCCATCTGGGCGAGCGCGAATGCTCGACCCAGCGCCGGCATCAGAAGCTGATAGAGGAGTCTCCGTCTCCCGTGATCACTGCGGCGATGCGAGAGGAGATGGGGCAATGTGCCGTGCAATTGGCGCGCAATGTTCAATACGCGGGCGCAGGAACCGTTGAATTTGTCCTCGATGAGACCGACGGCCGTTTCTACTTTCTGGAGATGAACACGCGTATCCAGGTGGAGCACCCAGTCACTGAGATGGTGACTGGCATTGATCTGGTGGCCGAGCAAATCCAGATTGCGCAGGGGCGTCCCCTCTCTTTCACTCAAGACAGCGTGAGCTTGCAAGGCCATGCCATCGAATGCCGCATCAACGCGGAAGACTTCAACAAGAACTTCTTGCCAAAGCCTGGGCAGATTGTTCGTTGGGTTCCACCCGAAGGGGTTGGCGTTCGTCTTGATTCGCACTGCTACAGCGGCTATGAGGTGCCTTCAAACTACGACTCGCTTCTGGGCAAGCTGATCGTCCATGCCGAGAGTCGCGGTCAAGCCATTCAACGCATGAGGGAGGCGTTGGGCGCATTCCTCATTGAGGGCATTCCCAGCACCATTGCCTTTCATCAAGAGGTGATGCAAGACAAGGCATTCATTGAGGGGGCTGTCACCACCCGTTGGGTGGAGCAGAGCTTCATTCCTGATCGAAAAGCCAGGTTGCGTGCGCAAGCAGAGGCGGCGAAAGCTGCGTTGCCGGACGTGCCAGCCATGCCTGCATAAGCCGCCACTGCCAGCCTTAGAGCGTCATCGCCGTTCGCTGAAGACGGCTTGCCAATCACGGCAGTGACGGACCCAAGTAAAAATAAGGAGAGAGAAGTTGAACCAGAAGACAAGTACGGCAGAGGAGCTGCAAGCAGAATTTGAACGGCGCGAGGTCCAGGCGCTCGGCATGGGGGGTGAGGACAAACTGGCCGCTCGCAAAGCTTCAGGCGTCTTGAACGCCCGAGAGCGTATCGAAAAGCTCGTGGACCCCGGAAGCTTCATGGAATCGGGTCTGTTTGCGACCTCCGTCGTCGAAAGCATGCGAGACCGATCCGCTGGAGATGGAAAGGTGGTGGGCTACGCACGTATCGCGGAGCGGGACGTGGCTGTGGTTTCAAATGACTTCACGGTGATGGGAGCCTCCAGCAGCTCCACCAATTCCAAGAAGATCAGCCAGATGAAACGCACCGCCACCTCGCGTGGCATTCCCTTGATATTTCTGGGAGAGTCCTCAGGTGCACGCATGCCCGACACCATGGGTGCCAGGGGAATGGGCACCATGCTGGGTAACGACCCCACGCAGTACATGCGGATGCGCGAGACCCCATGGGCGGGTGCCGTGCTCGGTTTCTGCTATGGGTCTTCGACCTGGTACACGGGCTTTTGCGATTTCAGCGTCATGCGCAAGGGCGCCATCATGGCGGTCTCGAGCCCGCGGCTGGTTTCCATGGCCGTCAAGGAGCAGATCGACCCAGAGGAAATCGGAGGCTGGAAGCTGCACTCCGATGTGACCGGCCTGGTCGACATGGTGGTCGATACAGATGACGAAGCCCTTGAAGCTATCAAGCGCTATCTGGCCTACATGCCAGGCCACCACAATGAGGCCCCCCCGGTGGCTGCCGTGCGCGAGGGTGCGGGCGGCGACATGAGCAAGATTCTCGATCTCGTGCCCATCAGCCGCACGCAGGTCTATGACGTGCGCAAAGTAGTGAAGACCATTTTTGACAAGGACAGTGTCTTCGAGATGAAGCCGCGTTTTGGCAAAGTGGCTGTGACCGCACTTGCTCGCCTGGACGGGCACACGGTGGGGGTCATAGCCAACAACCCTCTGCACAAGGGCGGCGCGCTGGATACAGATGCCTGCGAAAAAATCACGAGCTTCATTGTGATGTGCGACTCTTTCAACATACCGCTGGTGATGCTGGTCGACACGCCCGGTTTCATGATCGGTGTGGACGCAGAAAGAAAGCGCGCGCCTGGAAAGATCATGAACTTCATGACTGCGCTGCAGTTGGTCACCGTCCCCAAGATTTCCATCATCTTGCGAAAAAGCTATGGCCAAGCCTATCTGAACATGGGCGGCGGACGCAATTCCGATGAGGTCGCGGCATGGCCTACGGCCGAGGTGAGTTTCATGACGCCCAGCTTTGCCGTCAACATTGTTCATGGCTTGAGTCCCGGCGACGAAGGCTATGAAGAAAGGCTGGCCGAAATGGAAAAGGGCAATAATGTTTACGACATCGCCTCCATCTATGCGGTTCAGAACGTGATCCTTCCGCATCAGACGCGTGACTATCTGATCAGAACCTTGCAAGTGCACCGGCTTCGACTGACCGGTGGTGTGGGCAAGCATTTGATGCAGACCTGGCCTTCCACTTACTGACCCCGAGGGCCGCCTGCCGTGTTGATGCAAATCCTCTTGATCGGTGCGGTCTCGGGGTTTATTCAGGGGCTTTCCGGCTTCGCATTTGGCTTGATCGCGACCTCCATGTGGGCCTGGATACTGGCTCCGCAAAAGGTCGTGCCCCTGGTGGTCATGGGGTCGCTCATCGGTCAGTGCATCTCCATCCTGGGTGTGCGCAGGCATATCAATGTGTCACGCGTGCGCCCATTTGCCCTGGGCAGTCTCGTCGGCGTTCCGCTTGGGACACTTCTGCTGCAGGCGCTGGATATGACCGTTTTTCGCCTTCTCATCGGAATGGGGCTGGTCATCTATTGCTCAGTGATGCTCTGCTCACTGCGCTTGCCGAAGGCTCATGACGCCTCCCGTGCTGCGGATGGTGGTGTGGGTGCGGTGGCTGGTGTGTTGGGCGGCGCTTGCGGGCTGGCCGGTCCACCCATGATTCTGTGGTGCTCCATGCGGGGCTGGGACATCCTGACCCAGCGTGCAACCTACCAGCCCTTCTTCATGTTTGTGCAGGTTCAGGTACTCATTTTCTACATCTGGCAGGGATTGATAGACGCTGAGATGATGAAACTTTTTCTGTGGCTTGCTCCGGTCATCATGCTGTCGTCCTGGGCTGGATTTCGTGCCAGCCTGAAGGTGGCGGACGTCCACTTTCAAAAGATCATTTTTGGATTCCTGCTGCTTTCTGGATTGGCGCTCTTGACGCCTGGTCTGCGGCTGGCATGGCGCGCCTTGGCTTAAGCGACGTGGTGCAGGAGGATGGGCTGAAATGAAAACTTTAGCCAATATTCGTTGCTTCTTCCTGGCTTCTGGATTCGGAAGAGAAGGCTCGCTAGCGCTTCAAATCCGACGTCCGGTTTTCCGCCGCGGCGTGGGGGCGGGCGCTATGCGGGATGAGGAAGTTTGTGATCTCTTCACAGTGACAGGGTTTAATTTCAATACATTTTCTTTTTAGCGGGAGACCAAATGGACGATCCTGGATCCACGTCTGAATAGAATGGGGGGAATAACTCAAACCAATCCAGAACCCAAATGGCACTTTCAACCGACGAGAAGCTGGTCAATCAACTTGTGGACCAAATTCAACAAAAAATCGTGACGGGTGAGTATCGTCCTGGCGAGAAGCTGAAGCAGGTTGCCCTTGCCAATACTTTCCAGGTAAGCCGTACGCCGATACGGCAAGCGCTATCTCAGCTAGCCGCCCGCGGAATCGTGGATCAGAGCCAGACGGGTGCAGTCGTCAAATCTCAGAGTTCCAAAGATGTCAGGGACATCTATCGGGTTCGCTCTGAGGTTGAGGGACTGGCAGCTCAACTGGCCGCTCAGTGGATTACAGATCAACAGCTCGTTGAGCTTCGCAAGATCCACACGAGGTTCGTGCAAGCGGTCACCGAGTTGAGCCGCTTGCGAGCGGAGAACCCCACTGGCCATACTGAAAGCGCTGGCTATCAAGCTGCGAGGCAGGAGTGGGTGTCTTCAAACAGCGAGTTCCATGCGATTATTTTCCAAGCTTCGTGCAACGCGTTTCTGGGAAAGATCATCGCGGACCTTCAGCTGGGTTCCTCGCGCGGCACGATCGCATCATCCGCATTGGGCATGTACAAGCACCGAATGGAGCGGAACATTGCACATCATGAGACCATCCTCTCGGCGCTGGAAGCGCATGACGAAATAGCTGCACGGAGGGCTATGGCGGCCCACGTGGATGAGTCTGGGGAGTTCGTGGCCACTTGGATGGAGAACCAATCACAGATTCCATAACAAGGTTTTCAATGCCATCTGTGGCGAACGCCAGTAACGATCCAGGCGTGCCGCTGCACTGAGCATCTCGTTGCGCACCGAAAGACGCGCGGAACTTGATCGGCACTTGATCAGCTTTTGATCGGGTGCTTCGATCCGTGCGATGACTTCCAGAGAAGCGCTTACCGCAGGCCTGGCGGATTGATCAGGGAGAAGCCTTTTCAAGTTTCCTCCGGGCTTGCGGCACGCGGTGCCGTGAATATTCAGATTCACCGCCCTGGCAAGCGGCGGGATCCAACTCCCGAGCCGAACAGGGGTGTCTGCTAGATCGCCATTCCGTTGCGTTCAAGCTAGCGTGAACACGCGTCTGGGAAATACGGCTGCACGCTCTCCAGTTCGAAGACGCGCTCACAGATCTCCATACCCGCAACCCCAGCGATCTTCCCGCCCACAACTAAAGGCTTGTTGAGGCGTGCGCAAACATCCTGCAAACGAAGCCTGGGGTGAGCTCCAAAGCGCTTACACGTCGCTTGGCTGGTGATGTGACTACGCGATCCAGTAGGGCCTCCCAAGGCGCGCGCTACGCCATGCAGCAGGCGCAGCGGAATCTATTTTTCTGGATCCAGGAAATAGATTAAAGGCGAAAAAAATTGAAATAATGGCCTTTTTCTAGGGAAAACCCGATATTTTGTACCTGAACTCGTACATAGAATACGCAAAAATCCAGTTTATGGATCCAAAAAGATGTTTTGTGTACAAGCCTATCAGGAGACTTGAAATGAGCCAAATGTTCTTGCGGCGCTGGTTGCCCGCACTTGTGGTGGCGGTGGCTGGAACATGCCATGCGCAGGGCGTTATCAAGATCGGCGAGGTCAATAGCTACAAGGTGACCCCGTCCTATCTCGACCACTACAAGCGTGGTTGGCAAATGGCTCAGGACGAGATCAATGCAAGCGGTGGGGTCCTTGGTCGCAAGCTGGAAGTCATCTCGCGCGACGACAACGGAAACCCCGGAGACGCTGTGCGTGTGGCAGAGGAGTTGTACTCGCGTGAAGGAGTTCGCCTGTACTTTGGAGGCTTTCTTTCCAATGTGGCTGTTGCGCTGGCGGACTTCGCCAAGAACCGCCAGGTGTTCTACCTTTTCGGAGAACCTGGCACTGACCGGGTTATCTGGTCCGAAGGCAATCGCTACGTTCACAGACTGGGCCCGTCCACCTACATGTCGGTAGCCATGCTGGCTGATGAAGCCGCCAAGCACAACAAGAAGCGCTGGGCGCTCGTCTACCCCAATTACGAACTCGGACAGTCGGCTGCGGCGACCTTCAAAAAGCTTTTGAAGAGTAAGCAGCCGGACGTGGAATTCGTTGCAGAGCAGGCCCCACCGCTCGGCAAGGTTGATGCGGGGGCTATTGCCCAGGCGCTGCTTGATGCCAAGCCAGACGCCATCTTCAACGTTCTCTTTGGTGCTGACTTGGGGCGCTTTGTTCGAGAGGGCAACAGTCGGAAGCTGTTCGAGTCGGTCCAGGTCTATTCCATGTTGACCGGACGCCCGGAGTATCTGGATCCGCTCGGCGCGGAGGCGCCTAAAGGATGGATCGTGACAGGCTACCCGTGGTATTCCATCGACACACCAGAGAATAAGAAGTTCGTTGAGGCGTACAGGAAGAAGTTCAACGACCATCCGAGGTTGGGCTCGCTAGTCGGTTACTCGACGCTGCACTCGCTCGCGCAAGGTCTCCGCAAAGCCGGCTCGCCTGAACCGGAAGCGCTCGTCGGCGCCTTCAAGGGACTGCAGGTCCCAACGCCTATGGGGTCGGTCGTTTTTCGTCCTCAGGACAACCAGTCGACCATGGGTGCTTATCTCGGAAAAGTGGCAGTCAAGGACGGTAAAGGCTACATGGTGGACTACCGCTATGTGGACGGCGCGACGGTCGTGCCGTCTGACGGCGAAGTTTCAAAGCTGCGACCACTGAAATAGGCTGAACCATGACTTTGCAAAGCCTAATTCCCCAGCTGATCAATGGGCTGGCGGATGCATCAGTGGTGTTTCTCATCGCGTCGGGACTGTCACTGATCTTTGGTGTCACCCGTATCGTGAACTTCGCACATGGCTCGTTCTTCATGGTGGGTATCTATCTGGCTTATAGCCTGGTGACCGCCATAGGAGGTGGTGCGTTGGGCTTCTGGGTGAGTACCCTCCTGGCAGCACTACTGGTGGGTCTTCTGGGTGCGGCGGTCGAGTTGACCGTACTGCGCCGAATCTACAGCGCTCCGGAACTGTTCCAGCTGCTGGCCACGTTCGCTATCGTGCTCATCATGAAGGACGCCACGCTGTGGCTTTGGGGGGCGGACGAGCTGTTCGCTCCGCGAGCTGCAGGTCTGGAAGGATCCGTCTCCATTCTCGGGACGCTCTTTCCGTCCTACGACATCGTCATGATCGTACTGGGTCCGTTGCTATTGGGTGCGCTATGGCTCCTGTTCAAACGCACTCGTTGGGGCGTGCTCGTGCGAGCCGCCACGCAGGATCGCGAGATGGTGGGCGCACTCGGCGTTAACCAGGGGCGCCTGTTCACCGCAGTGTTCGCGCTGGGGTGCTTGTTGGCTGGCCTTGGCGGCGCTTTGCAAGGTCCGCGCATGCCCGCCAACCTGGCGCTTGATATGGACTCCATCGGTACGGCGTTTGCTGTGGTGGTCGTTGGTGGCATGGGGTCCATTCCTGGTGCATTCATTGCGGCGCTGATCATCTGCGAGCTGAAGGCACTGTGCATTGCGCTTGGCACGATCACTGTGTTCGGTATCGCACTGCCAGTGTTCAAGTTCACTCTGGTTGTGGAGTTCGTCGTGATGGCGGTTGTTTTGGTGTTCCGCCCCTTTGGATTGCTGGGACGTCCGAGCAGTACCAACTCAGCGGCCGTCGCTCAGGAACCGGTCTTGCGTCCCGCCTCGGATCGCACGCGTCATGTGGCCATTCTTGCAGCGGTGGTCTTGCTGGCGCTGCCTGTGTTGGAACGCAGTTTTCCGTACCTGATGGTCTTGGGCGTCGACGTGCTGATCGCCGTACTGTTTGCGGCCAGTCTGCACTTCATCATGGGGCCGGGCGGCATGCACTCTTTCGGTCATGCAGCGTATTTCGGACTCAGCGCCTACGTCTCAGCGGTAGTCGTGAAGTCGGCAGGCCTGGACATGATGACCGCACTACCTTTGGGTGTCCTGGGTGCGGCGGTCGGGGCCGCTGTTTTCGGTTGGTTCAGTGTTCGCCTATCTGGCGTCTATCTGGCCATGCTGACACTGGCGTTCGGGCAACTGGTATGGGCCATCGTCTACCAATGGGATGCCGTGACGGGCGGAAGCAATGGCTTGATTGGTCTTCGGCCACCGGAGTGGCTGCGATCGACCACGGCGTATTACTACTTCTCGCTCGTGCTTGTCCTGGTTGGACTTTGGTACATGCGCCGGGCCTTGTTCTCTCCGTTTGGCTTTGCCATGCGAGCGGTGCGGGACTCGGAGCTGCGGGCGGGAGCGATCGGCATCGATTGCAAGCGCGTGCAGTGGGCCGCCTTTGTGCTTGCAGGTGCATTCGGTGGTTTGGCTGGTTCACTATTTGCCTTTGCCAAAGGCAGCATCTCACCCGAGGCCATTCACGTGGCGAAGTCCATCGACGGCTTGGTCATGGTGCTGCTCGGCGGCGTTCAAACCATCGCTGGGCCCATCGTGGGTGCGACCGTGTTTGTCTGGCTGCAAGACACTGTGGCTCGCAGTACGGACTATTGGCGTGCGCTGCTCGGGTTGATTATTTTGACCTTGGTCATTGTGTTCCCGGCCGGGATTGTCGGCTCACTTCAGGCCATGGTCGCTTCGTTGAAATCGTCTCGCCGATCGCGGCAAATGAGTGTCGCGAATGCGGTCCCCGCCATGGAGGCCAAGGTATGAGCTTGCTCTCAGTACGCCATATAAGTAAGCGCTTTGCCGGGGTGGCTGCGGTGAGCGATGTGTCCTTTGATGTGCAGGCAGGTGAACTGCTTGCCTTGATCGGTCCCAACGGAGCAGGAAAGTCCACCTGCTTCAACATGCTCAACGGTCAGCTCAAGCCTGACAGTGGCCAGGTCATATTGGATGGTGTGGATGTCGTGGGTAAATCTCCCAGACAGGTCTGGAAACACGGCGTTGGGCGCACCTTTCAGATCGCAGCGACGTTCGGTTCAATGACTGTGCTGGAAAACGTGCAGCTGGCCCTTCACTCATACCGCTCTGGCGTGTTTGCTGCGTGGCAAGCGATGTCGCATTCTCATCAGCAGGACGCTCTTTCGCTGTTGCAGCAGGTAGGTATGCATGAGCATGCGGACAGGCCTTGCAGCGTGTTGGCCTATGGAGATGTCAAAAGGGTGGAGTTGGCTGTGGCTCTTTCCAATCAGCCCAAGCTGCTGTTGATGGACGAGCCAACGGCCGGGATGGCACCCAAGGAGCGCAGCGAACTGATCGCGTTGACCAAGCGCCTGGTGATTGAACGGCGGATCGGCGCGCTGTTTACAGAGCACAGCATGGACGTCGTGTTCGGATACGCGGACCGGATGATTGTCCTCGCACGCGGCAAGCTCATTGCAGAAGGGGAGCCCAACGCTGTCAGAGCTGACCCGAGAGTGCAAGAAGCTTACTTCGGCACCGGAAAGACATTTACCAACGAACAGTTGGAGGGAGCCACGGCATGACGATGAAAACCCTTTTGGAGGTCAAAGCACTGAATGCCTACTACGGTCGGGCGCAGATTCTTTTCGACATCGACTTGCAGGTCCACGCAGGCGAGGTGGTGGCCCTCATGGGGCGCAACGGAGCCGGCAAATCGACCACCATGAAAAGCATCATGGCCATGGTGCGCAGGCGCAGTGGCTCCGTTGTATTCCGGGGGCAAGAGGTCTCCAAGCTGCAGTCGCATCAAATCTCGCGTCTCGGGCTGGGATTTGTACCAGAGGAGCGACGCATCTTCAGTGATCTGACCGTGATGGAAAACCTGGCCGTGGGTGTTCAACCGGCTCGTGAGGGGATGCGCACCTGGACCACGGAAGAGCTCTTTCGCATGTTTCCGAACCTGGGACGAATGCAACAGCGCCCCGGGGGGCAGATGAGCGGCGGTGAGCAGCAAATGCTCACCGTGGCGAGAACCTTGATGGGCAACCCTTATCTGGTCATGCTCGATGAACCTTCCGAGGGTGTGGCCCCGGTCATCGTCGAGCAGATGGCGCACATGATCCACCAGCTCAAGAGTCAAGGCCTTTGCGTGCTTCTTTCGGAGCAGAACATTCATTTCGCCAGCCTGGTCGCTGACCGTGCGTATGTACTGGAGCGTGGCCAGGTTCGTTTCTCCGGTGACATGCGTGAGCTGATCGCTGACAAGCACATCCGAAGCCAGTACCTCTCTCTCTGAAGAATATGCACGACCAAACTTCACTTACTTCCACGGGAAGCCTCCTCATCAAGAACGTCGGGCTCATGCTGACGGGTGACTTGAAAAGCCCAATCAAGGATGCGGATGCCGTCCTGTGCCAAGACGGATTGATTACCGGAATTGGCAAGTTAATCGACCTCGACGCGGAACAGGCCGATATGGTCATCGATGCCCATGGCTGCGCGTTGGCTCCCGGATTGATCGACAGCCACGTGCATCCGGTTTTTGGCGATTGGACGCCTCGTCAGAACCAGATTGGATGGATCGAGTCGTTCATGAACGGTGGCGTCACTTCGATGATCTCGGCTGGCGAGGTACATCTGCCGGGCAGGCCGCGCGATATCGTGGGTATCAAGGCACTGGCCATCACGGCCCAACGCGCCTACGCAAACAGTCGCCCGGGCGGCGTGAAGTTGCTCGCAGGTGCTCCTGTCATTGAGCAGGGCATGGTCGAGGAAGACTTCAAAGAATTGGCGGCGGCGGGTGTCACCCTGCTCGGCGAGATCGGCTTGGGGTCTGTCAAAGACGGGCCAACAGCGCGAAAGATGGTCGAGTGGTCGCGCAAGTATGGGATTCAGTCCACCATCCACACCGGCGGCCCTTCCGTACCCGGCTCGGGATATGTTGATGCCGAGATGGTGCTGGAAGCGGATGCGGACATCATCGGGCACATCAACGGAGGTCACACCGCCTTGTCGACCAGGCAGATTCGATGTCTGTGCGAGGGGTGTGGCAGGGCCATCGAGATTGTTCACAACGGCAACGAGTTCGCTGCGCTGTTTGCACTGCGAACGGCCAAGGAACTGCAGCAACTGGACCGAGTCATCCTCGGCACGGATTCTCCGGCGGGGTCCGGCGTGCAGCCCACAGGGATTCTGCGGTTGATGGCCCTGCTTTCCAGTGTTGGCGAAGTACCCGCGGAGCAGGCCATCTGTTTTGCCACCGGCAACACCGCTCGAATCCGAAATCTCAACTGCGGCCTCATCGAAACCGGTCGGGCTGCCGACTTTGTGTTTCTCGATACCGCGCAGCATTCCTCCAAGTCCAATTTGCTTGAAAGCATCGCCGCCGGCGACTTGCCGGGTGTGGGCATGGTGGTGATCGATGGCCAAGTCCGGTGTGGGCGCTCGCGTAACACGCCGCCCGCTACACGTATTCCCCAAGTTTTGTAACTCGCCTGATGGCGCTTTTCCCAAGGAGATGGCAATGTCCAATGACGCTCAGCTTGACCTCAGCAAGCACAACCCCCCCGAGTACCGCACTCCCGATTCCATGGAGTGGGAAATGGGTCGTTTCAAGAACAAGACGAAGTTCCTGTTTCACACCAATCCGGCGAGACCGACAGAACCGAATGCGGGTTTCCTGCACTATGAGCCTGGTGCCGGCTTTCGGCTCCACAAGCACGACTTTTCGCAAGTCTGGTACGTGATTGATGGAGAGTTCAACATGGGCGGCACGGTCTATGGTCCTGGCACCGTCGTATATCACGCCGATCCGCACTACGAGGACGCCATGACCACGGAGACTGGGGGCACCTTGTTCTTCGTTCAATATCAGGGCCCAAGTACTGGTGGGCGTCCGGTGTACGAGGGCCGGATGAATATCAAGGGCGAAGTCAAGGACGTAACCGCTGCGGACCTCGAGCACTGATGGGTGTATAGACCGCGCTCTGGACGTTGTGAGCCAATTCAATGGAGACGGGCACACAAGAGAGGGTGGTTGTGCGCAAGCGCTTGTGCAAGGCCTTGTACAAGCGCTTCGCCCCGGCATCTTCACGTCCAGATGCAGTCCGGTACCTAACCCTGTTCATTGACTGTGTTCCGGGGTATTGGCCGTGATGCCGGTCGTAAGAAAAGCAGTGCCACTTCATGTGCAGCAAGAACGGCAAAAAATTATTCCAATCTAGATGGGGAAAATCATGATCAGAGTCTTGTACCAAAAGGTGCTCGCCGGCCTCTTTCTGGCAATCAGCTTTCTGGGTACGTCCTACGCGTCAGAGGGGTGGCCTTCGCGGCCTCTGACTTTGGTCGTCCCTTTCGGCGCGGGGGGCATTACAGATGTCACCGCCCGTACGGTTGCAAAGCTTCTTCAAGAGGAGCTCGGTCAGCCAGTGGTGGTGGATAACAAGCCCGGTGCTGGTGGAAACATCGCCGCAAGCGCAGTGGCGCGCGCGAAAGCCGATGGATACACGTTGATGGTCATCACCAACGGGATGGTGGCGGTGAACCCTTTGATCAACAAGTCGCTCAGCTACGACGCTGTCAAGGACTTCACCTATATCTCGATGATTGCCAACACTCCGCTTGTATTGGTGGTTTCGGAGAAATCACCTATTCAGGATCTGCGTTCTCTGGTGGCAAAGGCCAAACAGCAAAAAGAAGGTGTTGCCTTTGCGAGTTCCGGACTGGGCACTTCAATACACCAGGTCATGAGTTCGCTTGCGAAGGCCACGGACTCGACTTTCCTGCATGTGCCCTATAAGAGCGGTGCAGAAGCCGTCAATGGTTTGTTGTCGGGCGGCGTTGAGAGCACCGCTGTCGAGACAGTGGTGGTTGGACCATTCATCGAGTCGGGCAAGATGCGCCCACTTGGCGTGACTTCAAGTCAACGAGTGCCGAGACTGCCGAAAATACCCACCGTGGCCGAGCAGCTTGGCGTGGAGTTTGACGTGGGATCGATCTCTGGCGTAGTGGTCCCTCGCGGCACTCCGGCCTCAGTCGTCAAGCGGCTGGAGGATGCACTTGCCAAGGTACTCAAGAGCGAAGGCATGAAGAGCCTGTTCGCGCAGGGTAGTCAGTCCATGCCAGTGGGTTCCGAACCCTTTCAAGATCGTATGCGCAAGGAAATTGAAAAGTGGAAGGGGGTTTTTGGCTCTCCATGACCCCGTTGATAAGATTTGAATCAGTAGTTACTTTTACTTAGAATTGATCTATTGCATCAACGGATGCATCCAAAAATAGATCGACTAAGGGGAAGCTCTGTGCAGCAAGGTCCGGAAGATAGCCATAGCATCCTCACCGCCGAAAATAAGAAAAAGCTGTCGCGGCGCCAGTTGTTTGATGGAGGCGTCGGGCTTGGCGCGCTTTTGCTGAGCGGGAGGGTTGCTGGCGCGGACCACTCGCATCATTCCATGCATGGGCAGCCCGCCCCACAGGCCCCCCAGGGCCATATGGGCCATGGTCATATGGACATGTCCCCTACGCTCGGCATGGTGCAAGACAAACGAGCACCCGCCATGGACCAGCCGCTGCTTGAGCCGGAAGTCCGGCGCTCGGTCAATGGTGTGCTCGATACCACCTTGCGTATGGCCTATGCCTACCGATATGTGGGCGGCGTCAGGCTTTATGTACGCTCTTATGAAGGCGCGAGTCCTGGGCCTACCCTGCGAGTGAAGCCGGGCGACACCTTGCGTCTCAAGCTGATCAATGATCTGCCGCCCAACCGCGACGCCATGCCCGCCGACATGAGCCGGCCGCATCAATTCAACAATACCAATTTCCACTTTCACGGTGCGCATGTCAGCCCCAGTGGCATTGCGGACAACGTCATGCGCTCCATGGCACCTGGCAACACCTACAACGTCGAAATCAAGATTCCCCAGGACCACACCAGAGGCACCTATTGGTACCACCCCCATCACCACGGAAGTGCTGATGTGCAGATGTCGAGTGGCATGCTGGGCGCCATTGTGGTGGAAGGGGATTTTGCAGATGTCCCGGAGATTGCCGCTGCCAAAGAGCGTCTTTTGGTGCTGACCCAAGTGGTGCATGACGCCCACGGCATGATCGAGAACTTCGAAACCTTGTTCCCGGAAACTGCGACGCGTTTCCTGGCTGTGAACGGGCAAAGAAGACCCATGATTTCCATGCGCCCTGGCGAGGTGCAACGCTGGCGCATACTCAATGCGGGCTATCAGGACGACCTGCTGCTCGTACTGGACAAGCATGACCTGCATGCAGTGGCCTATGACGGCATCCAGCTTGGGGCCGTCGAGCCGCACAGGCAGATCCTGATTGCGCCTGGCCAACGAGTCGACGTCTTGGTTCGTGCAGGGGCGGCAGGCACCTATGAGTTAAATGCTGCACCTTACGATCAGGGGCATCCGTCTCCCACCGGCACTCTGGCTCGGGTGGTGGTGTCTGGTGCACCCATGAATATGAACTTGCCCAGGGCGTTGCCGCGGCCCCCCTTGGAGTCCATCAAGGCTTCGGAAATCACCAACACCCGTACCGTGGTGTTCTCTGCGACAGCGCCAGAGGCAGACGCCGCGGGCCATTGGCAAGAGTTCGGGTTCTTCATTGACGGCAAGAAATTTGACCCGCGCCGCATTGACCATCGCGTCAAGCTGGGCGCTGTGGAAGAGTGGAAGATCATCAACACGCACGAACATGACGACCACGTCTTTCACATCCATACCAACCCCTTCGAAGTTGTCTCCGTCAACGGAAAACCACTGGCTGTAACACAATGGCGAGACACCGTGATCGTCGAGCGCAAAGGCGGTGAAGTGGTGTTCCGTTCTCGCTTTCTGGACTTTACCGGCATCTTCATGTTGCATTGCCACATGATGAACCATGAGGAAATGGGCATGATGCAAACGGTTGAAGTCTACAAACCCTAGGCTCCCACAAGGCTGCCCTGGCGACCTCTCTCGTTCAAGGCCGCCACTACTGTCGAACTTGCTAGCAGCACACTAGGCAGACGCACCGTTGCTTCAGGCCTATGGAAGGCCTGTGGACGCTTTAGCCCTGAAGCGTTCCCTGGTCGCGAAGTTGTTGGATTTGCTCGGCGCTGTAACCGGCGTCGCGAAGAATCTCATCAGTGTGCTGGCCGAGGTAGGGCGCGCAGTTTTCGATAGTCGGAGCCTTGTCTGGCCATTGAAAGCCAGCGACAGCCATCGAAACTTCACCTTTCGGCGTCTGGACCTTCTGGAGCACTGCACGGTGCTTGAGTTGGGGGTGCTGAATGATCTGATCGACCCGGCGAATCGCCCCACAAGGAACGTCAGCTGCGGTGAGCGTCTCTTCCCAGTACTCGGCGCTCTGGGTCGACATGGCGGTTTCTATCAGTTCCCTTAGTGCCGGCTCATGCTCGATCCGTGTGGACCAGTTGGCAAATCGCGGGTCTTGCAGTGCTTCGCCAAGTCCCAGCGTTCGCATGAGATTGATGAACTGCTTTTCCTTCATGACTGCCAGCACGATGTCCCCGCCGCCAGTTTTGAACCTGTTGCCTGTGGGCTTGCGGCTGACCGATTGATTTCCTATCTGTGCGTGCTTGACGCCGGTCATCGTGGCTTCGCTCACCTGCGATGACAGGAACGCCAGGGCTGAATCCAGCATGGCGACGTCGAGGAAAGCACCTTTTCCTGTGCGCTCGCGCTCGAATAGCGCGCTGGCGATGGCGAAGGCGCCGGTCGACCCCGCCATCAGATCACAAGCTGCAAACCCGATGCGCATGGGCCCTCCTGCGGGGTCGCCGTTCATGGACATCACGCCAGACATCGCCTGAATCTTGCCGTCGAAGGCGGCGGTGTACTGTTCGGGTCCGTTCTGGCCGAACCCTGAAATAGAGCAATAGATCAGACGCGGGTTGAGCTCCTTCAAGGTGTCGTAATCAAGGCCCATGTCTTTCATAACGCCAGGGCGGAAGTTCTCGCAAACGACATCGATGTCCTTGACCAGGGTACGAAGGATGGAGATGCTCTGGGGCGACCGCAAATCCAGCGCCAAGCTGCGCTTGTTGAGGTTCATGGCCAGGAACATGGGCGACATCTTGGCGTCAGCCAATGATTTGTCTGCCGTTACCTCGCGGGTAGGGTCGCCTTCCAAGGGCTCCACCTTGATGACTTCTGCTCCCAAGACCGCGAACTGAAAGCTTGCAAACGGCCCGGCTATATAACGCATGAAGTCCAGTATCTTGATTTGGCTGAATGGCAAGCTCATGTTGTCTCTTTCGTATTTTTTGGTATTAGTCGGCAAGCAGGCAGGGGGGATCTCTCAACACCGTTCCTGGCAGAAGCGCCAGCCATTTGCATAAGCTCTCGCCAGCCAAGGATTCCAAAAGGTGGCTACTATCTGAAGCGCGGGAGCACAAGCCTCCTCGATTTTTCATTCTTCATCAAGCACATTCATGACACGTCCTGTCCTTCATACCCTAATCTGCAGCACACGTCCTGTTCGTGTGGGACCCGCAGTTGCCGAGTGGGCACATGGGGTGGCGCAGAGCCATGGCGGGTTCGACGCGAAACTTGTCGACCTTGCATCTTTCAATCTTCCGGTTTTCGACGAGCCAGAGCATCCCCGCTTTGGCCGCTACGTGCATGAACATACGCGCGCCTGGAGCGCCAGCGTCTCTGAGGCTGATGCTTTCGTCTTCGTGGTGCCTGAATACAACTATGCACCACCGGCCTCCCTGTTGAATGCATTGACCTACCTGGCGCGTGAGTGGAATTACAAGCCTGTGGGCTTTGTCGGCTACGCCGGCATCTCCGGCGGCATGAGGTCCGTGCAGGTCGCCAAGGGCCTGGTGAACACATTCAAGATGGTGCCCATGTTCGAAGGCGTCTCGGTGGTGAACGTCGCGCAGCAGCTTGAGGTAGAGGGTGGGCTGGCCGCTAACCCGATCAACCAGCAGTCCGCAACAGCCATGCTCGACGAATTGCTGCGCTGGACGAATGCCCTTCAGACTCTGCGTGCCAAGTAGGCAGCGGAGAGGGTTGTTCCGGGATTTTTTGCGATGAAGCTTCTCCCATGAGTTTTTTGCTCTGGACCCTCTCGGCGCTGGCTGGTTTCCTGATCATTGCCACCTTATTGCCGTGGCTGAAAAGCCCGGCATGGTGGGTACGCATATGGGACTTTCCCCGCTTGCAACTGGCGCTGCTGTCTTTATTGGGGAGTGTAGGCACTGCTGTTTCGGCGGTGACTGGGCACTGGGAATGGGGGCTCCAACTGGTGTTTTTTCTCACCTTGCTTTATCAAGCGTGGTGGATCTTGCCCTACACGCCGTTATTCAAGCGCGAAGTCATGAGTGCGTCTCCTGGAACTGACGACCCACACCTGCGTGTCATGGCCTGCAATGTCCTCACGCCTAATCGCAATGCGCGCGCTCTGATTGATCTGGTCCAGCAACACCGCCCTGACGTCCTGGTCACTTTGGAAACGGACGCCTGGTGGCAGCAGCAGTTGCAACCGCTGGAGCAAGACTATCCCTACCGCATAACTTGTCCGCTGGACAACCTGTACGGTATGCACGTCTACTCGCGCCTCAAATTGAGCGATGAGGAAATCACCTACCTGGTGGAGCCCGACGTGCCCAGCATTCACGCGAGTGTGCATGTCACTGATTCATTGGTGGTGCGAATGCATTTTCTGCATCCTGCTCCGCCCAGCCCCACTGAAAACGAAGAATCCACCGAGCGCGACGTAGAGCTGCTCCTGATTGCCAAGAGCCTGCAAGAAGAAAAAGGGCCTGTGATTGTCACGGGCGACTTGAACGACGTCGCCTGGTCGCCCACCACACGCATGTTCCGCAAGATCAGTCGACTGCTTGACCCACGCGTGGGCCGAGGGATGTACAACAGCTTCCATGCGAATTATTTCTTTGCCCGCTGGCCGCTTGATCACTTCTTTCATAGCGACCACTTTCAGGTCGTCGAGGTAGCGCGCCTGCCGTCGATTGACTCAGACCATTTTCCTGTTTTGTTGGAAGTGCAATACCACCCCGCCAACGCAGATTTGCAGGAGGGCTTGGAAGTCGAGTCCAAGGACAAGGTAGAAACGGCCGAATTTCTGGCGGAAGAAGGCGCAGACGTAGGAGATGTCCCGCGTCCCGACAGCAAAGGTTGAACGCTGTGGTGGCTTGTTCTTATGAAGCCAGACTCACTACCAACCGTTGGTAGTGAGCATTAACGCCCAAACGTCAAAACGCCTCAGAACCCAAAAGGGTGCTGAGGCGTATGAAACCTTGGAGGCGCGATCCGGAGTCGAACCGGACTAGACGGATTTGCAATCCGTTGCATAACCGCTTTGCTATCGCGCCATGCTGAATAACGGGCATCAAGGAGTTTTTAAAAAATCCCCCAAGCGCCAGTCATAGCTGAGCTTTAAATTATAGCCTTGTTTCCCCACTTGCCCGGCTAGGGCAGAAGCAGTTCGTCAGATCCGCGGGAATAGCCTTCTGGGTAGGCATCCAAAATCTCCATGGCAGGCGCTCGCAATAGTGGCTCGACCTCATCAATAGTCCCCGTGAGCCATAGGTCCACATGCTCGGGTTCTATCGAGATGACACTTCGTTTGTCTTGCTTGTCCGCAGCTAACTTGGGATCAGGTTTATGCATGCGGCTCATGATGGGATGGGCATCCGCATTCAACGTGAGCATGGTGTAGCTATCGTAAATCTCTCCCGTAGATTTATCCGTCCAGATGCTCCACAAGCCAGCCAAGCCCCATGGCAGTCCGTCTTTGCGTGCGAACTTCCACCAGATATTCTTGCCCGTCTCCCAATTGGGCTCATCGAACGTAGAGGCGGGGATGATGCAGCGCTGTCCGCGTGCCCAAGGCTCCTTGTAGCTCGCTTTCTCGCTGAGCTCTTCGGATCTGGCATTGCTGGTGGAGTATTTGAGCTTGGCTTCCTTGGCAAACCAGGGGATCAAACCCCATTGGCCGACGACTAGTTCCTTGCTGTATTCCGCATCGTCGCGCGCTCGCCGGATGTAAACGCCTTTTGAACGTGGGAACACATTGCGATCCCAGTGGGGCAGGTTGCGCCCACCGATGTGCCAAACGGCTTCAATCTCCCGCTCTTCTGGTGCGACGTATCGGGTGCACATGCGCAAAGTCTAGGGTGGGCCAGCAAGCTTCGCCAATAGGGGCCTTCCCGTGATCTGGTTTTTCACGGCACTAAACGCCAGCCTCCAGCGTCAAGTGGCGTTCCACAAACATCAGCCTGTCCTGCCCGAAATACAGTTCATCGTCGACGATATAGGTGGGCGAGCCTGGCACACCTTCTGAGATGGCCTTTTCAGTGCACTGCTGAAATTGTTTTTGTATCTGTTCCGAATGCGCCAAATCCAACATGGCGCCGGGCGATATGCCGCAATCTTTCGCAATGCAGGCCAGCACATCTTCATGGCCGATATCTCTGTCATCCCGCCAGAGAGCGGTGAGCAGGGCGAGGGAAAACCCATCGACGTCCAGGCCTAAAGCTTGGGCCGCCAGTACGCACGACGATGGCAGCAACCTGTCGCCGTGGTGATGCACTGGATGCAGGACCACAGGAATCTGCAGCCAATCACTCCACCTCTTGACCTCAACTTCAAACTGATGCGCGCGCCGACGAGCACTGCGCTCTGCAAACGGCGTACTACCGAAAGCGGGAACGACCTGCGACAAGTCTATGGGCAGATGCCGCAGTTTGCGGCCACTTTGGCGAGCAAGCTCTGTGATGCGTGCGGCGCCCAGGTACGCATAGACGGATCGTACGGAGTAGTAGTAGCCGATCGGCGCTGGCTCCTCTGGGCGGTCCATGGCGTCAATCGTTCTTCAGTCCAGCCTTGCGTATGACCGGACCCCACTTCTCGTAGTCGGCCTGCAAGACGTCCGTGAACTCTTTGGGCGTGCTGCCGGCAGGCTCCAGGCCTTGGGCGATGAGGTTGGCTCGGATGGTGGGGTCACGCATGGCGCGTGCGTAGGCTTTGGAAATGCGTTCCTTTTCAGCGGCGGGCGTGCCCGCCCGTACCGCCACGCCCTGCCACGAGGCCGTTGCGTAGCCGGGAAGCGTATCCGAGATGGGTGGAAGATCTGGTGCGAATTCTTGTCTCCGCGGGCTGGAAACCCCGAGCAGGGTGAGACGGCCAGACTCAGCATGCGGACGCAGTGTCTGATAAGCATCGAGCATCAAGGCGACCCTTCCGGCCAGCAAGTCGGGCAGGGCGGCGGCGCCACCTTTGTAGGGCACCACGGTGACGTCGAAGCCACCTGACATGGAGAGCAAGAGCCCACCCAAATGCGATCCACCGCCTAACCCGGAGGCTGCGATGGTGAGCTTTCCTGGGTTCGCACGGCCCCAGGCGACCAATTCGCTCATGGTCTTCACGGGCACAGCCGGCCCCACCGCCAGCACCAACGGAATGTTGACGAGGAGCGAGACCATTTCCAGATCCTTGAAGGTGTCGTAGGACAGCTTCGAATAAGTCCATGGGTTGAAGGCCAGCGAGGTGTAGACACCGATGACGGTGCTGCCATCTGCGGGGCTACCCAGGCCAGTCTGGATGGCCGCAATACCGGCCGCTCCAGGCTTGTAATCCAGTACCACAGTCTGGCCTAATTCCTTTTCCACGACAGGCAGCGCGGCGCGTTGCATGATGTCCGTGATGCCGCCAGGTCCGGTGGGAACCAGCACCCGCAGATTTCGGGCAGGTGACTGGGCTGATACAAGGCCGCTCGTGAGAGCCAGAGCGCCTAGCGCTGCGGAGTTAAGAATGTCTCGACGTTGCATGTGGGCACCAGTGAGTGGTTTTAACAAGGGATTGTTCAGCTTATCAGAGCGCAACTGCCTCCGCTTCATATGCTTATTCCGCAGTCTGGTCTGGCTTTATGGCCCGCTCCCCGGAACAGGCATTTCAGTTTGCCGTTCCTCTTCTTTCGTTCGCGTGACGAATTGGCGGGCACATCTGACATAAAATCCCGGCCTGCTGATTCTTTTCTGCTTCTTCCCTAAGGGACTGAACCAGACAGAGGTAGTGTTGACGCATTGCGCGTTAAGCCCGAGTGGTGAAATCGGTAGACACAAGGGACTTAAAATCCCTCGACTTCACGGTCGTGCCGGTTCGATTCCGGCCTCGGGCACCAATTTAAAAGCCGCACCGGCTCACGCAGGTGCGGCTTTTTTGTGGGCCTTGACCGTTAAAAAAATTGGTCAGGGACGGCGCGATACAGGGGCTCGTATCGTGAGGGAATGCTTAACGTTTTTCCAGGCAGTCCGCGTAGCTTGCGGTCCCGCCCTCTTGCATGAAAGCGGTTCGGCCTTTGGTCCAGAACACCAGAGTTTCCGATGCACTCGCGTAACGCCCGCCATCGGCCGATACGACCTGTGGAAGGGTGAACGTACGCCCGTCGGAGAGGGCCAGCCGCACTTGTGCGGGTTTGCTGTCATTGAAAAATTCTGCCGCAATCGTTTTAGACCCTGCGCAGGAATATTTCACCGCAATGGGCTGAGCTTGCTTGGCGCGCTGCGCGCCCGCATCTGCGGCCCTCTGATTTTGGCCTGCCGTGCAGGTGCCTTTGAAATAGGCGCTCGCAGAGCAGGTCTTGCCACTGATAAGTGTGCAGGTGCCCATCTCGGCCGGCGTGTTCGTTCCGCTGGTGACCTTATAGGTTCCGCCTGTGATGGCACAGAACCTGGATGCAGGCGTGACATAACCCGCGACCCGGAGACCACCCACGGGGCATTGGCCGCGCAGCATGGCCCATTCCTCGCACATGCGGTTGCCGCCAAAGACGCAGATGCCGTACTGGCCTCCACCGGGGTTCTTTTCTATCTGCGACTTGCCACCTTGGCTGACGCAGTGTTGTGATGCCGGGTTGGCAAGCTGCACGGCGGGTGCCTGGGCGAACACACTATTGACCCCTAAAGCTGCGCCGACAAGCATGGCGAACGCAAGAAGGGAGTGGCGCAAGGAAAACACGGATGGTGAGTGGACTGTGTGCATCTTGATGCTGGCTGGACGCAGTTTTTCGGGGCGGGCAGTGAAAACGTTCAGGAGACGGAAAAAGCCGTGCAATGGGGCACAAAGCAATATTTCCGTACTCTTGGGCCGAAGCGGTAATCTACCCTTAAAAATAGACTAACTGCTGCTTGACCCCACCGTCATTTTGAGCCTTTGGGAACCTATGAATTCGTTCCAAGCGGCGTTGCTCAGCGACGCGGGGATGGCGATAGGGCTGATTGAGACATCGCCCTGTGAGGACGAAACTGGAAGCCCAGCCGTGGGGGATTGCAGTCCAACCGTCTTGCGGGCGGAGGTGGCGACGAAGCAGGCACGACCAGGAAAAAGTCAAGCCAGCGCCAATGCAGGACAATAGGGTCATTAGCTATCGATATCAATGAATTCTGCCTCGGACCTGAAGTCCGCCGCTTTCCTGCGAAGGAGCGTGCCGGTTAACCCCGGTCAGGCGCACCAAGAGAGTAATAGGCCATGAATCATCAAGACGCACCTTTCGAAATCCACGTGCATGGCGACGTGAAACTGCGCTCCGATGTCGACTTCGACACCCTGCAGGAGGCGCTCAAGCCCCTGTGGAAGTACGCTGGCGCAAGATCGCTTGCCGACGGGGCGACCAGTCTGTATGAAGATGAGCCAGGAATCCGCTTCAATCCGCGTGAACATTTGCTGCAAATGTGCTGGACTCTGCAGGGCGAAGAGGATTTTCGCCACCAACTGGACGAGCTCTGTATGAACTTGAACGAGCTTTCCGAAGCAGGCGCGCAGATTGAAATCACCTTCTACGACGCTCAGTTCGACGAGGAAGACGAAAGCGCCGGCAGAGAGTCGCGGGACGATTTCGTGCTGCTCTTCGTGGGCCCTACGCCAGAGGCCATCATGCAGGCGCAGCGCGATCTTCTGGTGGAAGATGTCGTGCACCTGATGGAGCGCCATTTTGATGGGGCTGAGCTCGGCGGCGTGGTGCAAGAGATCGACAAGCTCTTTTCTGACCGTTTCACAGCCCTCACCAGTTCGCTGAATCTTGGCAAGCCGCCGCGTAGTCCGGGCGCCGGTGGCGCGGGTCACGGCGGTGGCCGTCGTCCTCGGCACCTTCATTGACCCAGTAACTCCTGGAGAATGAGGCCTTGGTAGCCGTGGTGGCTTCGAAGGTCTTCGAACCCGGGGAGTCATTTGCTGCCGCTATGCTGTGCAGATGGTTGGCGGTCCGTTCAGCCTGAAAACCAATCGCATGAGCATTTTTTCCTCCGAGGTGCTGAATCCTGGCGTCAAGAAGCGCGAGGTATTTGGCTGGGCGATGTACGACTTCGCCAACTCTGGCTACACCACGGTGGTCATTACCGCGGTGTTTGCGGCCTACTTTGCAGGCGCGGTCACTGAGGGTGCGCCTTGGGGCCCCTTGGCGTGGACAGCGGCACTTAGCACGTCCTACGCCATCGTCATGCTGACCATGCCGAGTCTTGGAGCTTGGGCCGATCTGCGCGGAGCCAAGAAGCGCATGCTGGCTTTCTTTACGGTCTGCTGCGTGGTGAGCACTGCGGCATTGGCTTTTGCGCGGCCGGGCGATGTGGCCATGGCCATGTTGTTGATCATTGTGTCCAACACTTTTTTCTCCTACGGCGAATCGCTCACGGCCGCCTTTTTGCCGGAACTGGCGCGGCCAGAAGGCATGGGCAAGGTCAGTGGTTGGGGCTGGGCCTTGGGCTATGTGGGCGGCATGTCCGCCCTGGGCATTTGTCTGGCCTACGTCCTTTCTGCCCAGGCGCGGGGGGAAACTGCAGCGCAGTTCGTTCCCATCACCATGCTCATCACGGCGGGTTTGTACGGGCTGGCAGCCCTGGTGACCTTTACCTTGCTGCGCGAGCGCGCCAAGCCTATGGTGAGCAAGCCGGGGCAGAGCGGAGGCTTGAAAGCCGCGGTGCTGCAGTTGCGCCAAACCTGGCAGGAAGCCAGGCGCTATCGTGATTTCGTATGGTTGCTGGCATGTACGGTCGCCTACCAAGGCGGTGTGGCCGTGGCGATCACTTTGGCCGCCATCTATGCCGAGCAAGTGATTGGTTTCCAAGCCCAGGAAACCATGGTGCTCATCTTTGTGCTTAACCTCGCAGCGGCTGTTGGGGCTTTTGGTTGCGGGTATCTACAAGATCGTATTGGCCACAAACTGGCGCTTGGACTGACTTTGCTGGGTTGGGTGGCGGTCTGCATCATTGCGGCGTGGGCTCAAACCAAGGGCCAGTTCTGGTGGGCCGCGGCACTGGCCGGACTCTGCATGGGTTCCAGCCAATCTGCGGGCCGTGCCATGGTGGGCCTGTTCGCCCCAGAGCGGCAACTGGCGGAGTTCTTTGGCCTCTGGACCGTCGCGACGCGGCTGGCCAGCATCATCGGGCCATTGAGCTATGGGCTGATCACCTGGATGACAGGCGGCAACCAACGTGTGGCCATCGCATCAACCACGGTCTTGTTTGCGCTGGGATTGCTGGCACTGCTGCCTATCAACATGCAGCGCGGCCGGGAGTCCGCCCTGAAGGCGCAAGCCGCATGAGAATCGACGCCGCCTTCAAAGCGCAGATCAGCTCGGCCCTGATGCAATGGGAGCGAAGCGTTGCTGAAGACGCTCGCTCCGGCAAGCGGGCGGCAGTGGCGCTGACCATCCTGGATGAAGGATGGGGTGCTGACTTGGCTGGCATCACGAACCCGTCCCGACAAAGCCAGAGCCCTGCCATGCTGCTGACGCGGCGCGCTGCGGGGCTTCGCAAGCACGCCGGGCAATGGGCTTTACCGGGTGGTGCCATCGATCCGGGCGAATCGGCCGAAGAGGCGGCGCTCAGGGAGCTTGGCGAAGAGGTCGGCCTGGTTATAACTCCAGACCAAATTGTGGGAAAGCTCGACGATTTCGTCACCCACTCCGGCTTCTGCATAACGCCCGTCGTGGTCTGGGCTGGAATCACCGAAGGCTTTACGCTCAACCCGTCAGAGGTGGCCAGCGCTCATCGAATCCCGCTCACGGAGTTCCTGCGCCCGGATGCTCCTCTTCTTGACTCCATAGAAGACAGCACCCACCCGGTGCTTCGTATGCCGGTGGGAGACGGCTGGATCGCTGCACCCACGGGGGCCATCATTTATCAGTTCGTTGAAGCTTGCCTCAGAGGGCGCACCACTCGGGTCGGACATTTCGAGCAGCCGCTTTTCGCACGGAGCTAGTGTCCCCACCCGGATTGATGAGGGCCTGACGACGCTCTCGCTTGGCGCGGGATTCAGGCAGTCGCGAAAGGCTGGACTTTGGTGAGTCCTGCGGCGCCGGTCAGCCAGCGTGAGGCGGCCGCACTCAGTGCCTGGCCGTCACCGCTGTCGAGCAATTCAAGAGACAGCGAGGACGATTCGTCTGAAGCCAGCAGCCCCTGGGAAGTCAGCAGGTCCTTTGTGTGCCGAGCCACGGCCTCACCGGGGTCAATCAACTGAACTGCAGGGCCGGTTCGCTGCTGAAAGCGGGCAGCGATCAAGGGGTAGTGGGTGCACCCCAGCACCACGGTGTCGATCTGGCCTGGGCCAGTGCCCAATGTACCCAAGGCTGCTATGTGCTCGTCAAGCAGGGCGTCTGTCGGAGCTTCGATTCCGCTGTGGGCTTCTTTTTCAATCGCTGCGGCAAGGCCTGTGCAGGCGTGCGGTACAAACTCCACCGGTCCCGACAAGCGCTCACGCAGCAGGCGGAATTTCTCGCTGGAGAGCGTGCCATGCGTTGCCAATACCCCGACGCGGCCAGTGCGTGTGGCCAATGCGCCGGGTTTCAAGGCGGGCTCAATGCCCACTATGGGAAAGCCTGCATGCTGCTCTCGCAAGATGCGTCCCGCAGCTGCTGTGGCCGTATTGCAGGCGATCACATAGGCCTTGATGCCATGTGTACGGCGCATGCCTTCCAGAACAGCCTGTGATCGTGCGATCACGTAGGGGTCACCCCGCTCTCCGTAAGGTGCGTGCGCGCTGTCGCCGGCATAGACGAAGCGCTCTTTCGGCAAGGCAGCAAGCAGCGCACTAAGCACTGAGATGCCGCCGATGCCACTATCAAACACACCTATGGGCGCGGAGTTCATGACAGGATTATCAGGCTGCGGTGAGGCTTTAGTCAGACCCGAGTCGGCCTTAGGTCAGGCCGTAGCCAGTTCGATGCCTTTGAATTCGCCGGAAGCGATTCGCTTTTCCCATTCGGCGGGGCCGGTGTTATGCACGCTGATGCCTGCTGAGTCCACCGCGACGGTGACCGGCATATCGACTACGTCGAATTCGTAGATGGCTTCCATGCCGAGGTCTTCGAAGCCCACGACCTTGGCTTTCTTGATGGCCTTGCTCACCAGGTAAGCCGCGCCTCCCACGGCCATCAAGTAAGCGCTCTTGTGCTTTTTGATGGCTTCGATGGCGGTTGGCCCACGCTCGGACTTGCCAATCATGGCAATCAGGCCGGTTTCGGCCAACATCATGTCGGTGAACTTGTCCATGCGTGTTGCAGTGGTCGGGCCCGCCGGACCCACAGCTTCGTCGCCGACCGGGTCGACTGGGCCCACGTAGTAGATGACTCGGTTGGCAAAGTCCACGGGCAGTTTTTCTCCCTTGGCCAGCATGTCTTGAATGCGCTTGTGAGCGGCATCGCGACCCGTGAGCATTTTGCCGTTCAGCAGCAAGGTGTCACCTGGCTTCCAGCTGGCGACTTCTTCCTTGGTCAACTGGTTCAGGTCCACACGCTTGCTCTTCTGGGTATCAGGGACCCAGTCCACCTTGGGCCAGAGGTCCAATGACGGCGCTTCCAGGTAGGTTGGTCCGCTGCCGTCCATCACGAAATGGGCGTGGCGCGTGGCGGCGCAGTTAGGAATCATGGCCACAGGCTTGCTGGCCGCATGGGTGGGGTACATGGCGATCTTGACATCCAGCACGGTGGTCAGGCCACCCAGGCCCTGGGCGCCGATGCCTAAGGCATTGACTTTTTCGAACAGCTCCAGGCGCAGCTCTTCGACCTGCGTGAGTTTCTCTCGCTTGGAGGCCTTGGCCTGCAGCTCGTACATGTCCAGGTCGTCCATCAAGCTTTGCTTGGCCAGCAGAACGGCTTTTTCGGCCGTGCCGCCAATGCCAATGCCCAACATGCCTGGAGGGCACCAGCCAGCGCCCATGGTAGGAACGGTTTTCAAAACCCAGTCAACAATGCTGTCGCTGGGGTTGAGCATGATCATCTTGCTCTTGTTCTCGGAGCCGCCGCCTTTGGCTGCGACCGTGACATCTACCGTATTGCCAGGCACGATCTCGGTGTAGATGACCGCAGGCGTGTTGTCCTTGGTGTTCTTGCGCGCAAAGTGAGGGTCGGCCACGACGCTGGCGCGTAAGCTGTTGTCGGGGTGGTTGTAGCCGCGGCGCACGCCTTCATTGATGGCATCTTCCAGAGAGCCAGTGAAGCCTTCCCAGCGCACATTCATGCCCACTTTCAGGAACACGTTGACGATGCCAGTGTCCTGGCAGATGGGCCGGTGGCCAATGGCGCTCATCTTGCTGTTGGTGAGAATTTGCGCCATGGCGTCCTTGGCGGCAGGACTCTGCTCGCGTTCGTAAGCGCGGGCAAGATGGGCAATGTAGTCAGCCGGGTGGTAGTAGCTGATAAATTGCAGTGCGGCGGCGACGGATTCAATCAGGTCTTCCTGCTTGATGGCGGTCATGACGTGGGTTCCTTGTTTTTTCGTGAGATAAGAAGGACGAACGTAGGGGCATCACTCATCTGCTAACGTTACGGCCAACTCGCTATTTTGACAGGCTGGATTGTCCCCCTGAGCCACTTAAGTACCCTCCATCAGGAGAAGGTGCCGCCAGAGGCCTGGAAAAGCCCGCCCCACGATGACCTTGGCAGGGGCTTGACCCGCTGTTCTTTCGCAGTGAAAGGGAAGGCGTGCGCGAGCCTGTGGTTGATTGGTAACTGGTAATTTCTGATGACAAAATCTAAGCAAACCCGAACCGAGCTTGATACTTTCGGTCCTATTGACGTTCCGGCCGAGCAACTCTGGGGTGCCCAGACGCAGCGCTCCCTTCAGAACTTCGATATCTCCGGCGAGCGGCAACCTCAAGAGATCATTTACGCACTAGCGCTCGTGAAACGGGCTTCTGCTGCGGTCAATCAGCGCCTGGGCCTGCTCAAGGAAGAAAAAGCCAAGGCCATCATTGCAGCTGCAGATGAGGTGCTGGCGGGCCAGCACCCGAGCGAATTTCCGCTCGTCGTCTGGCAGACCGGCTCAGGCACGCAGACCAATATGAACCTCAATGAGGTTCTGGCCAACCGGGCCAGTGAAATCATGGGCGGCGAGCGGGGCGAGGCGCGTCTGATCCACCCGAACGATGACGTCAACAAGAGTCAGTCCAGCAACGACGTATTTCCCACCGCCATGCATGTGGCTGCGGTGCAGGCGCTCACGGGCAAATTGCTGCCCGCCATTGTCAAGCTGCGCACGACGCTTGAAGCGAAGTCGCGCGAATTCGCAGATATCGTCAAGATCGGCCGAACCCACCTGCAAGATGCCACGCCTCTCACGCTGGGCCAGGAGTTCTCGGCTTACGTCGCTCAGCTTGGGCACGCTGAGGCGCATGTGCGTGGAGCCCTGCCTCATTTGTGCGAACTGGCGCTCGGCGGAACTGCCGTGGGCACCGGCTTGAACGCCCCTAAAGGCTATGCTGAAGGAGCTGCTGCGGAACTGGCGAAGCTTTCAAATTTGCCTTTCGTCACGTCACCCAACAAATTTGAAGCTCTGGCCAGCTGCGATGCGCTGGTATATGCCCATGGCACTCTCAAGGGCCTGGCAGCCAGCCTGAATAAGATTGCCAACGATGTTCGTTGGCTCTCCAGCGGCCCGCGCAGTGGCATCGGCGAACTCAGCATTCCTGAAAACGAGCCTGGCTCTTCCATCATGCCGGGCAAAGTCAACCCCACGCAAAGCGAAGCACTCACCATGCTGTGTGCCCAGGTCATGGGCAATGATGTGGCCATCAATATCGGTGGTGCCAGCGGAAATTTCGAGCTGAATGTGTTCAGGCCCATGATTGCGCACAACTTCCTCCAGAGCGTGCGGCTGCTGGCCGACGGAATGGTGAGCTTCAACGATCATTGTGCTGTGGGTATTGAACCCAATCGCGACCGCATTGAAGAACTGGTCAGCCGATCTCTGATGTTGGTCACGGCACTCAATCCGCATATCGGCTACGACAAGGCGGCCCAGATCGCGAAGAAGGCTCACAAGGAGGGCACGAGTCTGCGCGAATCCGCGCTGGCCACGGGCTTCGTCACTGCTGAGCAGTTTGATGCGTGGGTGAAGCCGGGCGATATGGTGTGAGCGCACGGCGATACCGGTGAGCGCATAAAGTGTGCATGAATTCCTACGCTCGGGGCATGGGCGATGCCGCTATAAAGAGTTCTTTATGCACACACCAACCGATACTCCTCCGGTCGCTCCGCCACCACCCAATGCCCCGTCTCCACCGCCGGTAGGGGACCCACCGCCTACGGCGCCGCCAGTCTCTGATCCAAAGGCTGCGCCTTGATGCTGTAGGGGATAAGCATGGCCAAGGCAGGGGCGGGACTGCTCTATGTCAATGATCAGATGGCCGGCTGGCGGCGACTGCGCCGCCGCGGTGGGTTCTCGTACGTTACCTCCAAGGGGCGGGTCATCTCCGCGCCTCATCACTTGGAGCGGGTGCGTAAGTTGGCCATACCCCCAGCTTATGAGGATGTGTGGATCTGCCCTGATCCACGTGGGCACATCCAAGCAACGGGCAGAGATGCGAAGGGGCGCAAGCAATACCGCTATCACGCCTTGTGGCAAGAACAGCGCAAGGAGGCCAAGTTTGATCGCATGCTGCAATTTGGCACTGCACTTCCCGCGATACGGCGCAGGATCCAGAAGGATCTGGCTCGTGCCGATGTCAGCCTTGCATCCGTCGTGGCCGCGGTTTTGAGGTTGCTGGACCGGACGGGCCTGCGCATCGGCAATGAAGAGTATGTCGCAGAAGGCAACTCCTATGGCCTGAGCACTCTCAAGAGCCGGCATGCGCGAATTGAGGGCCATAGGTTGACGCTGGATTTCAAGGGTAAGTCCGGCGTCAAGCAGCATGTAGAAATCTCAGACAAAAGGGTGGTGCGCAAGATCCTTCAATGCCATGAACTACCGGGCCAGGGGCTGTTTCAGTTTATGGACGAGCAAGGTCGTGCGCATCAAGTGCGCTCTGATCATGTGAATGCTTACATCAGCAGCTGTTGTCAGGAGAATTTCACTGCCAAGGACTTCCGTACGTGGCACGCAAGTACCTATGGCATGAAGCTGGTGCTGAGCGCACTGAACAACGCCACTTCTGCCGATGTTGTGGCCATGGATCCTGGCTTAGTGGTGGAAGGGGTAGCGCAAAGACTGGGCAACACAGCCACGGTTTGCCGAAAGTTCTACATTCATCCTGAGATATTGGCGATGTGTGAGGAATTGCCCCGGCCGCGCCTTTCCCAATCCGTTGGTAAAAAAGCGGGCCTTACCTTTGAAGAGCGTGCATTTATTGGCCTTTTAAAGCGCAAATGATTTCGCTTCAGCAGGCCCCTGCCTAATCAAATATGGCGCCTCCCACGGGCGGCTCGTTGCCTGTGCCGACAGGCTCTGCTGGGTTGGGTCCCCTATGAGTGACAGGCGCATCGCGGATTAACTGCGCTAAACCTCTCGTCAGCATGAAGGCAACTGCGACGACTGCGGCCGATCGCAAAAATGACCCCCCGGCCGATCTTCCGGTATGTCGGCCTTGGGGCATCGACTCGCGGCCTGAGCGACCTGGTGAATCATCTGAACATTTTGAACATCTCATCGTGGCTCCTTGCGTAAACAATTTGTCGGGCAAAGTTTGTGCCAGGAAGGCACTTATTCCTACAGGTTGACGTTCTCCTGGCGTGGATGATGATGCTTTCTCACTCTTACGGGTTCAGGAGTTAACGGATGGATCACGTGCTCATCGTAGACGCCGATATAGATTCGGCTACCATGCTGCGAGGGCTTGTCGCATCCCAACAATTCTCCGTTGCGGTGGCTCATTCGTTGAGGGACGCGCGCAGACAGATTATTTTGCAAACTCCTCAGCTGATTTTTTTGGATTCGATGCTGCCGGACGGCAACGGGTTTGATTTGCTATCGGAGAATGAGGCGCGCCTGCCTCCCAAGCTTGTGCTCATGACTTCCAACGCCAGCCTGGATTCGGCTGTCGAGGCCTTGCGTATGGGGGCTATGGACTATCTGGTCAAGCCCATATCGCCCTCCCGAGTTGAGTTCTTTCTTTCTGGTCTTCACGGTGACAAAAAGCCGCACGAAGAACCTGAGAAACCCGGGCGTTTCGGAAAAATGTGGGGCACATCTGCTCCCATGAAAAAAGTCTACGAGCAGATCGAGCGTGTGGCCACTACGTCGATCACCGTTTTGGTGACGGGTGAAAGCGGAACGGGCAAGGAGTTAGTGGCTCAAACGGTGCATGAACTCAGTTCACGCAAAGACATGCCCTTTCTGGCCGTCAACTGTGGCGCCATTTCACCGAACTTGATTGAGAGTGAGATATTTGGGCACGAAAAGGGCAGCTTCACTGGCGCGGAGCGTCAGCATCAAGGTTTTTTTGAGCGCGCGGCGGGGGGCACGCTATTCTTGGATGAAGTCACGGAGATGCCGCTGGATCTGCAGGTCAAGCTCTTGCGCGTCCTGGAAACTGGGCGCTTCATGCGTGTTGGCTCTACGCAGAGCAGGCAAGCAGATGTACGTGTGGTTGCTGCGACCAACAGGGTGCCCGAGCAAGCAGTCGCTGAAGGAAAACTTCGCGAAGACGTTTTTTACCGGTTGAACGTATTTCCTATCGAGCTGCCTCCTTTGCGCGATCGGCTCTCGGATTTGCCTTTGCTCGCTACCCACTTCCTGCGCGATGTTTGCGAGCAGGAAGGGCGTGCCAAGGAATTCAGCGAAGCTGCCCTGAACCAGCTGTCTTTATACCCCTGGCCTGGGAACGTTCGTGAACTTCGTAACGCAGTGCAGCGCGCATATGTCATGGCACCTGGTCAGCTTATAGGGCCGGAATGGCTGCCTGTGGCGGATGATTTAACGTCTTTAAAAGCTGGGGAATCACAGAGGCCACTGGAGAGGCGTCAAGGGCCGGAGGCCTTGGGTGTATTGTCGGCTCAATCTGCAGGCAACACTGAAAATGTCACTGAGGTGCATGTGCCGATCGGATTCACCATGGATCAAGCTGAGAAAATGCTTATACAAGCAACCCTAAAGCAATGCCTGTATCAGAAAGAACGTACTGCTGCAGTTCTCGGCATTAGTCTTAAAACTCTATATAACCGTCTTAAATCCTATCGAGCGAACAACGAAGGCGTCGAAAAGCTCTAACAGGCTTTTAGCAAGCTAGATCTGAGCGAAAAAGATCTTTCTTTACCCCTAATTGGTTGCCTTCCGGTCAGTCCGGATGATTGCTTCACAAAGCAATCCGTAAGTTTCCGTATAAGCCATGAAAGATGGGTGGGCTGGATCACCAGCCTACCTCTCCAGAGGATGGGAAGGTGTTTGAGTCCTGTCTCCATCCTCATTAAAGCCAAGTTCATTTAAGAATCAAGATCCTGCTTATTGGCGGTCAGCGCGAGGGGCACGGGGAGCGCGACTACCGTCGGTCATAGAGCCGGTTCCTGTCCCCATGTTCGAAGAGCCCGATCCAGCACCCATACCGGATCCTGCGGCGCCGCTATTTGAGCGCATTCCAGTGCCAGCCGCCCCGGTTCCAGAGTTTGGCGCAGTCGTTGCATTGGGCTGCTCACCTGACATCACACCTTGCGTTGTTCTCGCGCCAGTTGCCGGTGCGGTGGAACCTGTCTGGGAAGGGTTGCGCATCGTATTGGCATTTGGCTGTTCGCCGGACATCACCCCTTGCGTGGTGCTGGCACCACCGCTGGAGGGCATTGTGGAACTGCTACCAGGTTGGGTGCGCATTGTGTTGGCATTGGGTTGCTCGCCACTGGCCGGTCCCGGAGGGGTGGTTTGCGCATGTGCTAGACCCATAGCGGCCAGTGCGGCTGCGGCGACGAGAGTTTTCAGTGTTTTGGTCATAGTCAAGTTCCTGTTCGTTGATTGAAGTTGCTGCATCATCCGTCCAGTGAATTCACACAATTGGCGGAAAGATGAAAGCTGCAACCTAGGCTGGCAATCGGCGTGCCCGGTATCAGGCTGCCGTTCGGGCTCGCTCTTGGTCACGAAGGCTGCGAACCTGCACGTGGTTGCGGCTGGCGCCTTCGTATTGCCGCTGGAGAATGGCGCGAACTTCTGCCGGCAGTTCTTCTTTAAGGGCTGCGCGGTAGCGGGCCAGGGCGGTGTCTTCACCGCGCTCTGCTTCTTCCAGCATATTGAGGTCGCTGTAACCAGCAAGGGTGCCTTTGGTGGCTACCCAACCGCGATGTAATGCACCTGCAATCGTGCCGCTGTCGGCCGGTTTGCCGCCTAGCTGCAAGATGAGCGTCTGAAGTTCCTTGGCTGCGGATTGGCATTCATCAGCGCGGGCCTGAAGTAACTGTTGCAAGCTTTGAGTTTTCGTGTGCTCTGCCGTGCTGCGAAAGCCGAACTCTCCGTCTTTGCAGTTTTCCACAAGGTCATTCAAGGTGTCTATGAGATCGCTTTGGTCCATGGTTTAACTCCAAGTAACTTGCCCCGCGGGGCATGGACCCTTGTCAGGCATTTAGCGTGCCCGCAACATCAGCCTGATTAAATGCAAAAAGCGGAGTGTTTCTAATTTGGTATAGGTAAATCTTTCCCGCGTGCGAGTAGGACAGATTCGCTAGAGAAAGTCAGTGCCATATTAATGGATGTGGCGATGGTAATACGTACGGAAAAATTTACAGAAATATAGAAACTTTGGGTGTTATCTAATTTCTGTAAATATAAAAAATCGGTTTAACAGTGGAAGTCAAATGTAGAAACGAAGAATGCCCCCACGTTGGGTGTCGTTGAATTTCGAGAAATGCAGGATAACACCTCAAATGCTGTCAGGTTTTTTCCATGTCTCAATAACTGGCATGGTCGTTGCGTTCTACTAATTATTTGAAAATTTGGAAATAATGAATTCTCTGCAAATCAATGTTGGCGCTCGGCAGACTCACAGCCTGTCTCCACAGCTGCAACGTGCGGTTCAAATGCTTCAGATGTCTTCGCTCGATTTCGCGGCCATGGTGCGAGGGAAGATGGAAGAGAACCCTTTTCTGGAAGACGAAGCAGATATTGAAGGTGGTGAGCATGGCACCACGACGGCAGACGAAATTGCTGACTCAACGCAAGACCACGCAATGGATGCGGAGCTTTCTCCAGATCGAGAAGTCTGGGTAGCAGACGCGTACCAAGGCACGGCCTCTGGCGCACAAAGCCCCGATGTGTCTGCCATGGATCTGACCGCTTCGCCCACGACCTTGGCCATGCATCTACATGGGCAACTGAACGTCATGCCGCTCCCCGCCCGCGATCTCGCCATGTGCCAGGCCATCGTTGAATCCCTGGACGATGATGGCTATCTGCGAACCGATCTGCACGAGCTGGTCGAGATTCTTCCCGTGGCGCACGCACCGGACGTCGAAGAGCTTGCCTTTGCGCTTCGACTCGTGCAATCGCTTGACCCAGCAGGCATCGCTGCGCGCAGCGTGGGCGAATGCTTGTTGCTTCAATGTTCCGGTATTGACGACGCGCGCATGGCCGAGCTGGCCAGATCAATGGTGAGCGAACATCTGCCTGCCGTGGCGAAGCGGGACATTACGGGGCTCAGCAAGCGCCTTGGAGAAGCTCCTTTGGTCGTGGAAAAAACCATAGACCGAATCAAGCGGATGAATCCTCGGCCTGGTTGGTCGTATGGCTCGGCAAGAGTTGACTACATTGTTCCTGATGTCATTGTGCGGCGCGACCGTAAGGGGTGGGACGTGCAATTGAACCCCGCCGTGGTTCCTCATGTCCGTCTCAACAAAGTGTATGAAAAGCTCTTTCAACGCCACAAGACCAAAGAGCATGCGCAGTTGATAGATCATTTGCAAGACGCGCACTGGACCGTGCGAAATATGGAGCAGCGTTTTGCCACGATTCTGGGTGTCGCCCAAGCCATCGTTCGAAAGCAGCGCTACTTTCTTGAGTACGGTGCGATGGCAATGAAACCAATGATCCTGCGAGAAATCGCTGATGAAGTCGGCGTGCATGAATCCACCGTTTCAAGAGTGACAAGCAATAAGTACATGTCGACCCCTCTGGGTGTTTTTGAGCTCAAGCATTTCTTCTCGAGGTCCTTGACCAGTGCCAGTGGGGAGGCTTGTTCACCCACAGCGATCAGGGAAGTCATTCACGACATGATCGCCGCTGAATCACCGGCCAATCCTCTGTCTGACGGCGACATCGCCCGCCAGTTGGAATCGCAAGGTCTCAAAGTGGCCAGGCGTACGGTAACCAAATACCGGCAGTTACTCGGCTTGGAGGCGGGAGACAAAAGAAAACGCCTCAGCTGAGAGATCGTCGGGCCATGACTCCCGATGATCGCTATGGCGCATGGCAATAAAGGGCTAACTATTTCTGGTCTTTGCGGCCAGCCTGATGGCTTGTGCCTGGTTTGTCCATGATTTTCTTGCGCGCGGCAGCATCCAGGCCCGGCGCTTGCCTCAAGTCCGTATCGACTTGCCCTGCATCGATATCTTCCTTGGCTTGCTTGATACGCGGATCAATGCGGGGACTCGTCGAGTCGGCACTTTGATCTCTTTCATGGGGTAGGCGCAGTTCCTTGTCCGCAGTGCCGGTTCGTCCGGACGCTTGCGCTTGGTCGGCGGCCCTGATGATGCGCTCGGCAGGGGGGGGGCTGGGAGATGTCTTCTTGATAGTGGGCTTGTTCATTTGCGGGCTACCTTCCTGTATATGACCGACCGTCCCCAACTTTGGACATCCCTGAACAAGACTCAGGGCGCCCATCGCAGAGGATCGGTGTCGTCACTATGAAGGCAAGCGGCGTGCCCGATCAATCAGAAGTCACACTGCCACCTGCACCGCCATGCAGGCACGATGCTTCTCCGCTCAGTGCTTGTCGTGGGCCGTCGAGGACATCAACTTGTCCGTATACGCGATAGCCATGGCAGACAGCAGGAACACCGCATGGATCACAGTTTGAGCGATCAGGACCTTCTCGGAGTAGTTGTCTGCGTTGATGAAGGTCTTGAGCAAGTGGATGGAGCTGATTCCGATGATGGACAAGGCCAGCTTGACCTTCAGCACGGACGCGTTCACGTGGCTCAGCCATTCTGGCTGGTCGCGATGGCCTTCGAGGTTCAAACGGCTGACGAACGTTTCATAGCCACCCACAATCACCATGATCAGCAGGTTGGAAATCATGACCACATCGATCAACGCCAATACCACCAGCATGATCACCGTTTCATTGAGAGAGGTGACGGGCACGGTGCTTTTGTAGCCGATGGCATTGACCAGCGCTTCCAGGGCATGTTGGTCGCCAAAAGCTGCCTGGATCAGGTGCCAGAGCTCCACCAGGAAGTGCACCACATACACGCCTTGTGCTGCAATCAGCCCCAGGTAAAGCGGGACCTGCAGCCACCGGCTGGCAAAAACCAGCGCAGGAAGGGGGCGCAAGGGGCGATTGACGGGATGTTGAGCTGGATCGGCCATGGAAAATGAAGGGATGAAGGCAAAGAGCCCCCAATAACCTGATAAAAACAGCGATTGTAGAAAGTATCCGTGACGAGGCCATTGCCGCCAGGGGTGATATCGTCAGCGGTTGAGGATGTTCTGCGCGCTTTCCCGTGGCCCGGCGCTCCGGCGGTCGGGGTCAAAATCGTGAGCGCAGATCATTCCAGAGAACGTACTGAGCTTCTCAGTCAGAACTTTGTAAGAGCCCGGTCGGATGATGAGCGGGTTTAGGGGGGCGCCTGGGCGTCCACTGTGTGCAACAACGAAGGAGACTTCCTGATGAGTGCCATTGAATCGACCTTGGTCGAAAACCGCGTATTCCCTCCTAGCGACGCCTTGAAAAAGGCAGCGCGCATCTCCGGCATGCCTGCGTATGAAGCCTTGTGCGCCGAGGCGGACAGTCATCCAGATGAGTTCTGGGGACGCCAAGCTCGGGAAAATCTTGTCTGGAGCAAGCCTTTTACCCGTGTGCTCGACGAATCCAACAAGCCGTTCTACAAATGGTTTGACGATGGCCAGCTCAATGCCAGCGCTAACTGTCTCGACAGGCACGTGGGCACGCCGGTCGAAAACAAGACCGCCATCATTTTTGAAGCGGACGACGGAGCGGTCACCAAGGTCACGTACAAAGAGTTGCTGGCGCGTGTCAGCCGCTTTGCAAACGGTTTGAAGGCACACGGCATCCAAAAGGGTGACCGTGTCCTGATCTACATGCCGATGACCGTTGAGGGCGTGATCGCCATGCAGGCTTGCGCTCGCATCGGCGCGACGCACAGCGTGGTGTTCGGTGGGTTTTCCGCCAAAGCGCTTCAAGAGCGCATCATTGATGTCGGCGCTGTGGCTGTAGTCACGGCCAACTACCAGATGCGTGGAGGCAAGGAATTGCCACTCAAGGCGGTCGTGGATGAAGCGCTGAGCATGCCGGGCTGTGAGTCCGTCAAGAGCGTGTTTGTGTACGAGCGCACGTCTACGGCCTGCACCTTGGCTGCTGGTCGCGACAAGACTTTCACTGAACTTCTGCAGGGGCAGTCAGATGAATGCGCGCCCGTACCGGTAGACGCAGAGCATCCGCTGTTTGTGCTCTACACCAGCGGCTCTACCGGCAAGCCCAAGGGCGTGCAGCACGCCACCGGTGGCTACCTGCTTTGGGCCAAGATGACCATGGACTGGACTTTCGATCTGAAAGACAGCGACATCTTCTGGTGCACGGCCGATATCGGCTGGATCACTGGCCATACTTATGTCGCCTATGGGCCGTTGGCTGCGGGTGCGACCCAGATCGTGTTCGAGGGTGTTCCTACCTATCCTGACGCCGGTCGTTTCTGGCAGATGATCGAGCGCCACAAGTGCACCATCTTCTACACGGCCCCAACAGCTATCCGCTCTCTCATCAAGGCTTCGGACACCAACGAAAAAGTGCATCCCAAGAACTGGGACCTCACAAGCCTTCGAATCCTGGGGAGTGTGGGTGAACCTATCAACCCGGAAGCCTGGATCTGGTATCACAAGCATGTGGGTGGCGAGCGCTGCCCTGTGGTCGACACTTTCTGGCAAACGGAAACCGGTGGCCATGTCATCACGCCACTGCCTGGGGCAACGCCACTGGTGCCGGGCTCATGCACGCTTCCGTTGCCAGGCATCGCTGCTGCCATCGTGGATGAGGCGGCCAATGACGTGCCCAATGGTTCCGGGGGCATTCTGGTCATCAAGAAGCCTTGGCCGTCCATGATTCGCACCATTTGGGGCGATCCAGAGCGCTTCAAGAAGAGCTATTTCCCTGAAGAGCTCAAAGGCTACTACCTTGCGGGTGACGGCGCTGTCCGAGATGCTGAGCGGGGCTACTTCCGCATTACCGGCCGGATTGACGACGTTCTGAATGTCTCGGGCCACCGTATGGGTACGATGGAGATCGAATCCGCGCTGGTAGCCAAGACGGACTTGGTGGCAGAGGCGGCCGTAGTGGGGCGCCCCGACGACACCACGGGCGAGGCCATTTGCGCTTTTGTGGTTCTCAAACGCTCATTGCCGCAAGGTGACGAAGCCAGGGAAATCGCCAAGCAGTTGCGTGATTGGGTGGCCAAGGAAATTGGCCCAATTGCCAAGCCGAAAGACATTCGTTTTGGCGAAAACCTGCCCAAGACACGGTCCGGCAAGATCATGCGCCGTTTGCTGCGCAGTCTGGCCAAGGGCGAAGCCATCACCCAGGACACCAGCACGCTTGAAAATCCACAGATCCTGACTCAACTCGATCAGACCTATTGAACTGGTGAGCACTCCCCCAAGACATGGGGGTCAGGCGGTCAGCATCGCGCCGTAGCCATGCGGTTCTGTGACGGATTGCAAATCCGTCCAGTCCGGTCCGACCCCGGATCGACTCTGCAAGGTTTCTCCCATGGCCCGTTCCAGTTTGTGCAATGGGGCGAAGCCAAAAGCAAACGCCGCCTCAAAGGGCGGCGTTTCTGTCAAAGTGACTGAAGGCGCCACGAGGGGGTGCACCCCCGTTTCGCCTCCACAGCCACATGGCTTACTTAAGCGACAGAATCCATGTTGCCAGGGTTTTGGCTTCCGCTTCGCTCACATTGGCGTTTGGAGGCATAGGCACAGCACCCCAGGTGCCTGAGCTGCCTTTCATGATCTTGCCTGCCAGCATATCCGCTGCACCAGCGTCTTTGCTGAACTTGGCGGCCACGTCCTTGTAAGAAGGGCCCACCAGCTTTTTATCAACTGTGTGGCAAGCCATGCAGTTCTTCGACTTGGCAAGAGCCTCGTTAGCAATGACCGGAGTCGAGACTGCGGTAAAGCCTGCCAGGGCAGCCAGGACGAACAAAACGCGTTTCATGTCTTTCCTTTTTTTCGTGGGTGATTGAGCTACATTCTCTAAACGCCATTGTATAGATGCAGGTTGACCCCCAAACCTGATCTCCTCCAAGGAATTTTCATGTACCTGCTCGGGCTGGGAATTGTTCTGTTGCTATTGAAATATTTCGAAATCGGACCGGTTGCCCAGTGGGGCTGGTTGATCGTGCTTTCACCCTTTGCGGCGGCTGCCGTCTGGTGGGCCTGGGCCGATTGGTCAGGCTACACCATGCGCAAATCGATGGAGCGCCAGGAATTGCGCAAGCACGATCGGATCAACCGGCATCGCAAGGCCATTGGCCGCCCCACGACCCCGCCTCCGCGGAGACGTTGAACAGGCTCTTTGGTCCTTTGGTTCGCAGGTAGCCGATTTTTCGCGCGGCGTCTTCTTCAATTCGATTTGACCCTCAGACGCTTGCACGTGGCCATGAAGGTGTCGTGCAAGCATGCACAATGCCCACATGCTGATTCATCCTGAAATTGACCCTATTGCGTTGAGCCTGGGACCGCTGGCGATCCATTGGTATGGAATTACCTATCTGGTGGCCTTCGCGCTGTTCTTCTGGCTCGCGACTCGCCGGCTTACACATGAGCCTTACGCCAGCATCACCCAGCCCGCGCCCTGGACGCGGCGTGACATCGAGGACATGCTGTTCTTTGGTGTCGTGGGTGTCATTGTGGGAGGGCGAATTGGCTACTGCCTGTTCTACAAGCCAGCGTATTACCTGGCTCATCCCCTGGAGATCTTTGCCATCTGGCAAGGGGGCATGGCTTTCCACGGGGGCATGCTGGGGGTCATTCTGGCGATGATCTGGTGGGCGCATTCGCGGCGCCGCCCCTGGATGCAGGTCACCGATCTGATCGCACCCTGCGTTCCGCTGGGCTTGGCCTCGGGTCGGGTAGGCAACTTCATCAATGGCGAGTTATGGGGGCGCCTGGCTGACCCGACCCTGCCTTGGGCCATGGTGTTTCCTGCTGCTGGGCCAGAACCACGCCATCCTTCTCAGGTGTACCAATTTCTGCTGGAAGGCGTTTTGTTGTTCATTTTGCTTTGGTTGTATGCGCGCAAGCCACGCAAGATGGGGCAGGTCAGTGGTGCTTTCCTGACCGGATACGGGGCATTCAGATTCATTGCCGAATACTTCCGTGAACCTGACGCATTCCTCGGTCTGCAGGCCTTGGGGCTGTCTCGCGGGCAGTGGCTTTGTGTGCCTATGATCCTGGCGGGTATTTTGATGTGGGTATGGGCCAGTAAGCGGCGCGAAAAGACAAGTTAGCGTTATATTGCGTGGAGATAGGATTGGTTATGAACACTGAAGTCAATTCAAAGTCCACGGAAGACACTGCACGCGCTCCGCGTGGAACGCATGACCGTCTGGATTCGCTCCTGAGCCGCCGTGGCGAGGCCTTGTCTCCTAGGGCGCTACGCAAGTTGCTGGAACAACTTCAGGCCATCATCGACCCTCGTATAGGCGAAGTTGAGGGTGGGCGCCGCGCGCAGGCATTCATTACCTGGTACGACACGGCCGCTCCTGGGGAAAGGCTGGACGCCTGGCTGCTGATGAGCGAGCAATTCGTGGCCGACCAAGCCAAGTCCAAGGCGGCGCAGGCCCAATATGCCGCCGCGATAGGCACCTCCGATGAAGCGGTGGCGGAAGTCCGGCTCCGGCGCGCCACGGTCTCGCCGCGCAGGCGCATTCTGCAGCGCATCTCGGTATTGCCTGAAGGCGTGCGCTTTCTGGTGAGCATGCGAGAGCAGCTCTTGTCGCAGCTGCGTGCCTACCCCAGCCTGGCAGCGCTGGACGTCGAGATGGAATATATGTTCTCGACCTGGTTTGATGTCGGCTTTCTTGAGCTGCGCAGCATGAACTGGAATTCCCCGGCTTCGCTGCTTGAAAAGCTGATCAAGTACGAGGCGGTGCACGACATCCGCAGTTGGGCGGATCTCAAGAACAGGCTGGATAGCGACCGCCGCTGTTACGGGTTCTTCCACCCCCGGCTGCCAGATGAGCCTCTGATCTTCGTGGAAGTGGCGTTGCTTGGTGACATGGCTGGCAGCATTACGCCGCTGCTGGACGAGTCTGCTGCCCCGGCCGATCTGGCCAAGGCCACAACTGCTATTTTCTATTCGATCAGCAACACGCAGGCTGGACTGCGTGGAGTGAGTTTCGGAGATTCACTGATCAAGCATGTGGTGGACACCCTCAAGACCGAATTCCCACGTCTGAAGGTATTCGCCACGTTGTCGCCGATTCCCGGTCTGCGTGCATGGATGGGGAAAAATGCGGCACGGCTGGTAGAGGCCACGCCTTCCCGCACCCAGCAGGCGCTCACCCGTGAGCTGGGGGAGGCGCCCACTGCCAAAAACCTTCTCACAGCTCTGGATGGTGTCTCCGCACTGAAAGAGTCTTCCGCGGTACGCCGCTGGCTGTTGGCCTCTTCCGCCCAATACCTGGCCCTTGGTATCGAAGGCTCCAAGCCGCTCGACCCGGTAGCGCGCTTTCATCTGGGCAATGGGGCCCGAGTGGAGCGGCTCAATTGGCTGGCTGATCCTTCCGCCAAAGGGCTCAAGCAGTCGTTTGGGCTGATGGTGAACTACCTCTATGACCTGAATCGGCTGGACAAGCACAAGGCCCTTCTCACGCAGGGGAAGGTGCCGGTTTCTGGTCAGGTCAAGGGTTTGATGGACTGATTCGGGCGGGCTGCGGCTGCCTGTGGCGCCCCAAGTCCGACGGCCTCCTAGCGTAGCAGTTGACGCCTTCAAAGCTTTTGAGTGTCTGCGGCTTGCTGGGCTATCCGGAAGATGACCCGCGGTGTGGTGAGTCGCATTGAAGCGGGCTCTCGGCCTCGCGTATGACTGCCGCAAAGGCGGCGGGGTAAGCGTGGTGCTTGAGACTTAGCTCCTCAATTTTTAAATCTTAAGTCTCAAGGTTTTGGGTGGCTTGTCCTGCTCGATCCTGGTTTCTCGAAAAGATTGTTTCCAAAACGGAGAAAGTGTTGTTCCCGTTTGCTGGTTTTAAACACCCACCTCCTGGCGCAAACTACGTCTTACGGAGCCGGCCACTAGCCTTCAAGCAAAAAGCCTCCTCCGCGGTGAGTTCGACGACAAAGGGCGGATTCACTGAAGAGGAGGCCTCCATATAGGTGGTCTCGCAAGCCAAAGATTCAATTTAAAGGAAAAGATCATGCAAGTTAAAAACATCGCCATCGCTTCTGTACTCGCAGCCGTTTTTGCCGGCAACGCTTTTGCCGCACAACCCGTGTCTGGTGAAGGCCCACTGTTCCTGAACGAAGCCCAAGCTGTAAGCACAGTGACCCGTGACGCAGTCCGCCAGGCCGCCATCGCCAATCCACCTGCTGTCAATGGCTACGACGCTGCAAGTGCCAGCACTGCCGTGAAAAGCGAAGTCTCTCGCGCCGCTGTTCGTGAAGCAACTCTGGATGCCATCGCTCATGGCTTCACAGTGAAAAGCGGCGAAACAGCCTGATTGAACAAATACTTAACAAACACTCAAATTAAAGGAAAAGATCATGAAAGTTAAATCCATCGCCATCGCTTCTGTACTCGCTGCCGTTTTCGCTGGTAATGCGTTTGCTGCTCAGCCAGAATCCGGAGAAGGCCCGCTGTTTCTGAATGAAGCTCAAGCTGTGAGCACCCTGACCCGTGAAGCAGTTACTCGGGAAGCCATCGCCAATCCACCTGCTGTCAATGGCTACGATGACGCCACTGCAGGCGTGGCCATGCCCAGCCAAGTGACCCGTTCGGCCGTGCGCGAAGCTACCCGTGACGCCATTGCCCATGGTTTCCGCGTGAAAAGCGGTGAAATGGCCTAAGCCATTTCCTGGTGTGCAGGAGAGGCTCTGCATCCAGAGCCCTGCCCCGATTCAAGAAAAAGAGACGCATGCCGTCTCTTTTTTTTGTGCTGCCGTTTCCGAGACGGTAAGTATCTATTGGGGGCCAGATGTCTTCGGCACGTGCACCGACGGCGCTGAAGTTCCAATCCGAACAAACCCCATCTTCGACCCTGCTGTCCCCCTGGGAGCGCCAAGCTCCCGCTTGGCACCGCAGCTTCCGTAGAGCACCCCGAATTGCCAAGCTGGAGCTTGGCGCTCCCAGGAAATACCAGGCGTCCGGCTCAATCCTCGCCCAGGAGAGTGCGCCTTAGGTCTATTCATCTACCCAATCGCGCCTGAATCTGTAAGCGACTCAGCAAGCCATCGAGGACGTCCGCTTCACTCTGAGACAGTACTGACACCAGTTCACGGTTGATCGCTGCCACACGCGGCAGCAAGCGTTCATACAGTTCCAGGCCGGCTTGCGTCAGGCGAAGCGGGACTTGCCTTCGGTCGCTCGGGCGAGGTATGCGCACTACCAAACGCTTTTGGACGAGGCTGGTGACGATGCGTGATGTGATGGCTCGGTCCAGTCCGGTTTGCTCCGCCAACTCAGAGGAGAGCATGCCTTCCTGCAACGCCAGCTCTGCCAGGATTCGCCACTCGCGCCTGGTGACGCCAAATTCTCTCTCGCACATTTGAACAACGGGCCTGCCCGCGCTGACGGTCAGGCGTGAGAGGCGGAACAGCAGCATGTCATGCAGCGCTTCTGGATCGGTCAGGCGGGAAGGCATCAGGGTATTCACGAACAATGATTGATTTTGTCAATTCTTGCTTGTCGGCCTAAAGTGGCTAGACCTGGATTCTCGCCAATGGTGTAGACCTTGAACGTGTTCACGACACTAGGCTCCAGGGTGCTTGGAACTGATTAAGGCTTGAAACTGCAAATGACCAAAGAAAAACGCCCCAACATCATCTTCATTGTGGCCGATGACCTGGGCTTTGCTGACCTGGGGTGTTACGGAGGAAGAGACGCCCACTTCGGACAGGTATCGCCTGTCTTGGACAGCCTGGCCACGCAGGGCTTGAAGTTCACGCAGGGCTACAGCAATTCGCCCGTCTGTTCGCCCACACGTTTTGGCTTGATGACCGCGCGCTGGCAGTATCGGCTGCGCGGTGCGGCTGAGGAGCCCATCAACAGCAAAAGCCGCGGTAGCACGACCTTGGGACTGCCTGCCGAACACCCCACCTTGCCTTCGCTGCTGAAAGAAGCGGGGTACCGCACAGCGCTCATGGGTAAATGGCATCTGGGTTATCCGCCGGCATTCGGACCTATCAAGTCCGGCTATGAGGAATTTTTTGGCCCCATGTCTGGTGGAGTTGACTATTTCACGCACTGCAGCAGCAATGGTTCCCACGATTTGTACCTGGGCGAAGAAGAGCACGCGCAGGAGGGGTATTTGACAGACCTCATCTCCGACCGCTCAGTGGACTACGTACGGCGCATGTCGCCCGGTGCGCGTGAGGGCACGCCGTTTTTCCTGAGTGTGCACTACACGGCTCCGCACTGGCCATGGGAGACCCGCGACGATGCCGAGTTGGCGCAGGAAGTGAAATCCAATCTATTTCATTTGCACGGAGGCAACATTCACACCTATCAGCGCATGATTCACCACATGGATGAGGGCATTGGCCGCATCGTCGAAACATTGCGCAGTGAAGGCCTGCTGGACGACACTTTGATCGTCTTCACCAGCGACAACGGGGGGGAGCGGTTTTCTGACAACTGGCCCCTCGTGGGCGGCAAGATGGATCTGACCGAAGGTGGCGTCCGAGTCCCCTGGATTGCACACTGGCCCGCCATGATCCGCCCGGGCGGTGTGAGTGAGCAGTTGTGCATGACCATGGATTGGTCAGCCACCATGCTTGCCATCGGCGGCGCCAAGCCGCATGAGAATTACCCCTTGGATGGGGTGTCACTGCTTTGCGTGCTCGTTGATCCCCAAGCCCTATTTGCCCGTCCGCTCTATTGGCGCATGAACCACCGGGGGCAGAGGGCATTGCGCGACGGCGATTGGAAATACCTTCGGGTCGACGGCGTTGATTACCTCTTCAACATCCCCGCAGACCAGCGCGAACGCGCCAATCACGCGGGGCGGGAACCTGAACGTCTGGCCTCCATGCGAGATTCATGGGAAGCATGGGCTGCCACCATGCCGCCGATCCCTGCGGATGCCACGGTAAGCCTGGGTTACTCAGCCAAGGACATGCCGCAGCGTTGAACTTGAGGGTGAGAGCGCTACGCGCCCGCTGACAACCTCCTCGCGCGCGTCCAACGACCCTTTCCAGGTTGATAGGGTTTTCATGGATGTTTTGCCTTTTGATGTGAGCGACTACGCGCCGGCGCCCTGTTATCGTTTGCAGCGGGAAAAAATAAGGGCATTAACCTCATAAACCGAAGGAGACAAACGAATGAAATTTTCAACAGAAAGCATCCCCTCGGGGGCGGCTCATCTTGCCTTGACGCGTCGGCAGGCGATTTTGGGTGGTGCAGCAGCTGTAGCGTTTCCCCTGGGCGCCGCTGCGCAGTCATCCTGGCCCAGCAAGCCAGTGACCTTGGTGGTGCCTTTTCCCGCAGGTGGTGGTACAGACGCGTTTGCCCGGCCTATGGCAGCCCAATTTGCGAGGCTGACCGGCAAAACGCTGGTGATCGACAACCGCGGTGGCGCTGGTGGCACCGTGGGGGCCTCCATAGCGGCCAAAGCCCCGGCTGATGGCTACACGCTTTTCATGGGGGGCGCGCATCACATGATCGCACCCAGCATGTATCCCAAGCTCGACTATGACATCGAGAAGGATTTCGTTCCCTTGATACAGGTGGCCAGCGTGCCGCAGGTGCTGGTCGTGAACCCAAAGCACACCACTGCCGCCACATTCAAGGAGCTTCTGGCTCAGATCAGAAAGAGCCCGGGCAAGATGAACTATGCTTCGGCCGGGGCCGGCTCGGTCCACCATCTGGCGGGCGAGTTGTTCAAAATCCAGACCAAGACCTTCATCACGCACATCCCCTATCGCGGCGCTGGCCCGGCGCTGCAAGATCTCATTGCCGGCAACGTCGATATGAACTTTGACGGACTCGGTTCATCTGCCGCGCACATCAAGGGCGGCAGGATCAAGGCTTTGATGGTCGCGGGTAAAGAGCGCAATGCGGCCTTTCCTGATGTCCCTTGTGCAGCCGAGCTTGGCTTGCCGGATTACAACGTGAGCACCTGGTACGGGGTATGGGCTCCAAAAGGAATGCCCGCAGAGATGCAGAAAGCGGCCATCGAGAGCATTCGAAAAGCTTGCCAGACGGACGAGGCGAAGGCCGTGTGGGCAGGGCAGGGCGCTTTTTTCCCTGATGTGGAAGGACCGCAGTTCGCATCGTTGATATCCTCTGAAATCCAGCGTTGGGCGCAGGTGGTCAAGGCCTCTGGCGCCAAGCTTGATTAATCAGTTCATAAGGTGGTTTTCGGAGTGTCAAGTCCAGTTCTAGGTGGTCAGGTTTCCTTGAGTGAGCAAGAGGGGGTGGCCATCGTCACCCTTTCGCACCCCGGCAAGTTCAATGCGATGTCGCGTTCCATGTGGCGACAGCTGCGTGATGTCTTCACGCGGGTGCACTCTGGCCACCAGTGGCGCTGCGTGTTGATCCGTGGAGAAGACGCCAACTTCTGCTCTGGGGGCGACATCTCCGAATACCCCGATTTTCGTTTTGATCCAGTCCGTTTGCGCGGCTTCCATGAGGACGAGGTCTGGGGTGGCCTGAGTGCCATGCTGGCCTGTGACGTGCCCATCGTGGCTGCCATCGAAGGCAATTGCATGGGCGCCGGCGTAGAGATTGCAAGCTGCTGTGACATCCGCGTGGCCTCCAATTCGTCCAGGTTTGGCGCACCTATTGCGCGCTTGGGCTTTCCGATGGCGCCCCGCGAAGCGCAATTGGTGATGCGCGTGGCCGGTGAAGCGACTGCCCGTGAAATGCTCCTCGAAGCTGCCGTGCTGGATGCCAAGGAAATGAAGGCGCGGGGCTTTCTGCATGCGGTGGAGGAAGATGCACAATTGATGCCGCGTGCAGACTCGCGCGCGCGCCGCATCGCCAGCCTCGCACCTGAAGCTGCGCGAATGAACAAGCAGGCTTTACGGGAGCTTGCTGCCAGTTCGATGAGGGCGATTGAAGTGTTGCTGCCAGAGGCCTATACCTATGCCGAAAGCGCTGAACATCGTGAAGGCATCTCTGCTTTCATAGACAAGAGACCGCCCAAGTTTCATTGATTTTTTGCTTTAAGCATGATGACGAACCACAACCTTTTTGTGGCGCTTCGCGCCGGTTTCCCTGCCGATCTTGACGGTATTGCCATCGAAACGGATGACGGGCTTTGCTACTCCTGGCGTGATCTGGACCGGGCTACAGCCATGATCGCCAACTTGTTGCAATCGCTCGATATTGCGCCCTCGGCAGATGGTGTTCCTCCGCGGGTGGCGGTGCAGGTGGAAAAGTCGGTCGAGGCCATGTTGTTGTACTTGGCAACTCTGCGCGCGGGCTTTGTATTTCTGCCGCTCAACACCGCCTATCAAAGTGCCGAGATGGAGTATTTCATCGGCAATGCCGAGCCGGCGGTAGTTGTATGTTCTAGCAAGAACTTCAACTGGGTGAGCAAGCTTTCCTTCAAAGCGGGCGCACGCCACGTGTTCACTTTGGACGACAATCGTACGGGCAGCCTTCTTGAGCGCGCAGCGCACTGCAGCGACAAGCAAAAGCCGGCGAATCGCCGGGCAGATGAATTGGCTGCCATTCTCTACACCAGCGGCACCACCGGACGTAGCAAGGGTGCCATGCTCTCGCACGGTAACCTGTTGTCCAACGCGCGCGTGCTCAAGGACTACTGGGGCTGGGAAAAGAACGATGTCCTCATCCATGCCCTGCCCATTTTCCATGTGCATGGTCTGTTTGTGGCTATCCACGGGGCGCTGCTCAACGGTAGCAAGATGCTGTGGATGGGCAAATTCGACCCCCGCCGCGCCATAGCTGACATGGCCCGCGCGACGGTATTCATGGGGGTGCCCACGCTTTATGTTCGCATGCTGGCGGAGCCTTCGCTGAATCGCGAACAAGCCGCGCACATGCGTTTGTTCATCAGCGGCTCTGCGCCTTTGCTTCTGGAGACCTTCAACGATTGGCGCGAGCGTACCGGCCACACCATCCTGGAACGCTATGGCATGAGTGAGACCACCATGCTCACCAGCAACCCCTATCGCGCCGACCCTCGCCACAGCAACCAGAGCGAGCGACGTGGCGGAACGGTCGGCTTCCCTCTACCAGGGGTCGAACTGCGGGTGCTGGGCGATGATGGAAAACCAGTCCCTGTCGGTGAAATTGGGGGCATTCAGGTCAAAGGCGAAGGTGTCTTTGCCGGCTATTGGCGCATGCCCGAAAAAACCGCTGAGGAATTTTCCAGTGATGGGTTCTTCAAGACAGGTGATGTCGGTCAGCAGGCAAAGAACGGCTATGTGACCATTGTGGGACGAAGCAAGGACCTCATCATCAGCGGAGGCTACAACGTTTATCCGGCGGAGATCGAAGGCTATCTGAACGAGCTGCCTGGTGTGGCAGAGAGCGCCTTGGTTGGGGTGCCCCATCCGGATTTTGGCGAGGTAGGCGTTGCGGTGGTGATTGCCAAACCAGGTGCGCAGTTGGACGGTGAGGCGTTGCTGGCAGAACTGAAAGCTCGCCTTGCCAACTTCAAGATTCCCAAGCGCTGCTTTATCGAAAAAGAGCTTCCTCGCAACACCATGGGCAAGGTGCAGAAAAACCTTCTTAGGGATCAACACAAGAACTTGTTTGCGTCATCCTGACGCTGGCAGACCGAACAGGCATCCCTCCCGCCTGGTCCACGGGGTTGCTTGCGCCAGGGGGGCGTGGTGGCAATGCAACAATTTGGACACTTCGAGAGTGTATCCCGGTGCTGCAGGGCTACTTTCCGTGTTTACAAAGTGGAGAGTGAAAGCTATTTCGGACGTCAAGTGCGGTGTCCACCAAGCTAGAACGCGGCCCAAGTCATTATGAATACTAAGGAATTCATTATTTGCTTGTTGCTTCATTTCGAGCTGACAGGGCTTGCTTTTTCGCGGTCACCCGACACTCGAGCTTATGCACAAAAATCATGCTGCGGCGCATCAACTGCCGTTTCTGAAGAGAGTTCTGAAGTTGAAAGTGCTGTTCATCTAAGTCGTTGATTTAGTTAGGTTTACGAGGCTGCCGCTTTTCCGGGCAATCTAGGCAAAGCCTTGTCCCGTAAGGCGCGAGAAGGTTTTTCAGAGAAATATCAACAAAGTTATCCACAGAAATTCTGGATGACTCGTAAAGCGCTTTGAAATCAAGCGTTTGAGGCAGTTTCCCAAATTGAGAGTGAAGCTTTTGCACTTGTTGCGCGCAGGTGCAGCCCCATGTCGCGTTACATTTCCGGTCCACCTCCGTCTCGCGTACAGACAGTCCCCGCACTGAATAGACCATCAGGTTTTCAAGGGGGATGCCGTCTGACACATGCACTGCAGTGGGGCCGTTACACTTGGGAGATAGAGCGGTGCGAACTTGTGCCGCTGAAATCCAATTTCATTCGTAAGGTATCCGACATGTCCTTCAGATCCCTGTTCCTCCTGTTAGTCGGGGCAGTCATTGTTGTGTTCGTAGGTGTCAACTGGACACAGATGACCACTCCCACCGATCTGTCCTTGATCTATACAGATATTCGCGCGCCTCTAGGGTTGATTCTGCTCGGATTAATGGCATTGTTGGCAGCCGTGTTCGTAGCGCTCATTGCCTACATGCAAGCAACGGTGCTGTTTGAGACTCGCCGGCACGCCAAGGAACTCTCAGTGCAGCGAGATTTGGCAGACAAGGCAGAAGCATCGCGTTTTACGGATCTGCGGGCTCACCTTGATCGCGAAGTCGCACGGCTCTCCGAAGTGATCAACAACCAGAGCCGTGAAACCCTGTCCCGCGTGGATCGGGCAGAAATGGGGCTTCGTGAGCGTCCGGTAGACGCTGAGATTTCCCGCCTGGTGCAGGCGGTTGAAAACCATAACCGTGATCTGCATTCTAGAGTGGACCGTCTGGAGATGGGTCTGCGCGAAGGCTTGGCAGGCTACACGCCTGCGCCTTCTTCCGTGCTCCCATCCACGACTGCGACCCTGGCAGCACCAGCGCAGGAGGATATTGGCAAAGTGGTGCCGAGCTGAGTCTTAAAGCGCGCCGGCAACCGCGCGCTGGCATCCTCAGGAGTCTTTAGATAGGAGGCGCGGCTGACAGTTTGCAGTGTCTCCTCACCTTATTCGACCAGCCGCAAGGCCTCTATGAGCCCCGCCACGTTGCTCACGGAGAGTTTGTCATAGACCGAGCGGATCTGGTTTCGTACCGTGGCAGGCGAGCGATGCAGAAGTTTTGCAATCTCTTTATGCGTGTTACCCCGAGCCGTCAACTGCGCTACCGTGAATTCCCGGGGCGTTAATTCATCCACTGCGCAGCGCGGGCGGTTTTGCAGGAATAACAATTGGTGTTCCACCCGCAGTGTGATGACTTGGCCGCGCCCCATAAAGCGGGTGGCCCCTTGCAAAAACGTCTTCATCACTACTGCCGGCAGCGCATGGCCGGGCCAACCGTCCCACTCGGCGCGCAGCGCCTGCTCGAACGCCGCATCCGAGTGGTAGAGCACCCCGCGCAGGTCGGCAATGGCAGCCCCTCTCCCAGCAACATGGCCCGCCGCCACGGCGGCTTGGTTCAGGTGCGTAAGCCGGTTCAGTTCCAACGCCTGCTGCACATGCGGCATCAGGCCTGCGAGCGTCACGCGCTCTGTTTCGGTGCAGTAGGCGCGTTCATCGGCGCGGAACAGCGTTAGCCATCGGGTGAAGCGCCGGTTAGGAATCAGGATGCTGCCGACGAAGAAATGCGATTGCTCGAAACGCCGAACATAGTCGCGCGCGGCTTTTTGGTGTCGGCCGCCGAACAAGGCATGTCCGTCGAAGGCCAATGTGTCGGCAGGCCGCATAGTGACCATTTGCGCTGCCGTGTCCAGGTGCTTGACTTCCTCATAAGCCTGCAGCATCTCTGCGGGCTGGCGGTACAGGTGGATAGTGTGGACGTCGAGGCCCGTATCGGTCACGGTGGCGGAGCCCCACCAGGCCGAGTCGAAGGGCAGGACGGGCTTGAGGAGTTCCAGTGCTGCATTCTGGAAATAATCAATGGGCTGCTCGTACGACAGGCGGTACAGATGCAGCAGCAGCGCGTTGTAGCTGTCGAGAGGGGTGCGCATAGAGGGCTGGTGACAACAAAGGATATCAAAAATACTGCGTTTGCATGATTTTGTTTCTTTTGTGTCAAGGATAAGGTCGAGCATGAGCAATCACTACAGGACGAACCCCATGCTGTTTTCACCTTCATCCGAGCCTTGGGGACCAACAGCTATTTCGGCCCGCGACAACAATGAGTGCTATCACTGCTTATTAATCTAGCGCTAGCTAACTCAGCGTTGGTCCGTTACTGGAGCATGAACACCTGCGGCCTGCTGGTATGACCTTGCACAGGAAGCCAGGCACCGGCGTGTCCCGGAGTTCGCCGGCCTGGATCTGGGGTCGCGCCGAATCGGCAGCGGATTTGGCGAGTTTGATTTGGCGACCCGGCAATAAAAAACTACTGCAAGTGTGCGCTGCAGTAGTTTCTTTCGGCATGTGGCTTACCTCAGTACCAGCACTGGAATCTCAGAATGCGTGAGAACCTGCTGAGTCTCGCTTCCCAGCAGCAGCCGCTTCACACCTTTGCGTCCGTGCGATGCCATGACGATCAAATCGGCCTTGTGCTTTTTGGCAGTCGAAATCAAAGCGTCAGACACCATGTCTGACTTGACCAGCAAGGCTTTGACTTTCAAGCCTTTGGATTCGCCGGATTTCTTGATGTTGTCGACGATCTTCTGGCTCTCTTCCATCCAACCCGCTTCCACCCGTTTCGAGTCTTCGGCGGACATGCCGATCGATCCTTCGAAATAGCTTTGCGGATAGCGGGGCACCACCTTCAGCGCGATGAGCTCAGCTCCGCAAGTGACCGCGAGCGAAATGGCGCTGCTGACAGCTTTCTTCGATAGCGGCGAGCCGTCACTGGCTACAAGAATGCGTTGATACATGGTTAATCTCCTTGTGGTTGGTTAACGAACCTCTTCGAAACCTGTCGCTGATGCCGGGTGCGATCCCTTGTGGGGTTTGCAGAAGGTCCTGGGACAGTTTCGAACGGTGTTCAGACTCCAGATTCGGTGTGGCACAAAGGCGCAACTGAAGAATCTGCTGAGCACCCCATAACCATAAAGGCATTGCTCGCCGTTGTCTTGACCTATGTCAAGGTCGTTGGAAAGTATTCGGCCTACATTCCATTTCATGGAAAGTGCCGCTGCCCTCAATTCCCCGCAAGCGGATCCCGTGCGAGCTGAATTCCCGCCTCACGCCGCCAGGCAGTGGGAACTGCTTGATGAGCCTGATGAGTGGATGGAATTCAGTCGCCGCGTGCAATTGCCAGAAGGTGATGCGCGGGTGTGCTGGGAGTCAACGGTCGTTTTTGACGGCATGCATTGTGCGGCGTGCGCGGTCACCATTGAAGACGCTCTACGAGCGACGCCCGGTGTGCACTCGGTCGAGGTGGGCGCTGCAAGCCACCGTGGGCGCGTGGTGTGGGAAGAGGGTGCGACACGTCCCTCTGCCTGGATGCAGGCAGCGCTTAAAGTTGGCTATCGCCCATTGCCCGCGCACGATGCATTCGGCGCCGAGCGCCGGGTTCACGAAACCCGCACCATGATGTGGCGCCTGGGGGTGGCTTGCCTTTGCATGATGCAAGTGATGATGTATGCCACACCGGCTTACTTTACGGCGCCAGGTGAGATTGAGCCAGACATCGTCCACCTGCTTCGTTGGGCCTCCTGGGTGCTCTCGATTCCGGTGCTGCTTTTTTGCTGCCAGCCCTTCTTTCGGAACGCGCTGCTCGATCTGAAGCTTCGCCGTGTCAGCATGGATCTACCCGTGTCTCTGGGCATGCTCATCACATTTGTGGTCAGTACGCTGGGCACTTTCGAGCCAACGGGTGTGTTCGGTCGCGAAGTGTTTTTCGACTCGCTGACCATGTTTGTGTTTTTTCTGCTCACTGGGCGCTGGCTGGAGTTGCGCCTGCGTGATCGCACGGCGGGTGCCCTGGAAAATCTGATGCACCGCTTGCCAGAAAGTGTAGAAAGGCAGCGCGCTGATGACACGTGGGAGCGTGTGGCGGCGCGCCGTGTCCGTGTGGGCGACATGGTGAGGGTGCTTCCAGGCGAAGCTTTCCCGGCAGACGGTCTTGTGCGCAAGGGCGAGACCACGGCGGACGAGGCGCTGTTGACGGGGGAATCGACGCCGCTGGCGCGGGGGCCCGGTTCGAAGGTCATCGCAGGCAGCCACAACCTGACATCGGTGGTGGAAGTTCAAGTGCTCCATGTGGGGTCGGAGACGCGCTATGCACAGATCGTGGGCCTTATGGAGGCGGCATCCACCAGCAAGCCACGCATTGCTCAGTTGGCTGACCGTCTTGCCAAGCCGTTTTTGATTCTGGTGTTATTGGCAGCAGGGCTGGCCTGCGCCTGGTGGTGGCCAAGTGATCCCGGCCACGCCTTGATGATTGCCGTGGCCATTCTTATCGTGACCTGCCCATGCGCGCTTTCTCTTGCGACCCCAGCAGCTATGTTGGCAAGTGCAGGCAGCCTTGCCAAGCGCGGCGTCCTGGTGCGCCGGCTGCAGGCGCTGGAGGTCCTGGCGTCTGTGGACACGGTTGTGTTTGACAAGACTGGCACCTTGACGCGAGATGCTTTTGTTCTGGAGCGGATTCGAACGCGCCCGGGAGTGACGCGCGAAGAGGCTCTCTCTATGGGCGCCGCCCTCGCGCAAGACAGTTTGCACCCGGTTTCTCGAGCCTTGGTGGCAGAAGCCAATCAGGCCGGGATGGTGTCTGAAGCCTGGTTGGTTCGCGATTCCAGGGAAGTATCTGGCCAAGGCGTCATGGCCGAGTTGGGTTCTTCCGATAGCGTTTGGCGCCATGTGCGCCTGGGTTCTCAGGCTTTCTGCATGGGCACGGCGAATTCAATCGCTGCTGCAGGAGCGGACGCAGGCGCTGGGGAGAGCAAAGACACAGGCGACAGCTTGAATTCGCATTTGAGCGACTCTGAGGGTTGGCTTGCCAGCTTCGAGTGGCGCGAGGATCTGCGTGAGGATGCCGCCCAGGCCGTTGCGGCATTGAAGGCGCAAGGTATCAGGGTGCACCTGCTTTCAGGAGACCGCCCGCAAGCGGCGGCGCGAGTGGGGCAACTGGCCGGAATCAACGACGTGCGGGGAGGCTGTTCGCCATCTGACAAATTGAACGCCATGCAGCAGGCTCAGCAGGCCGGCGCCGTTGTGGCCATGGTGGGAGACGGCCTGAACGATGGGCCGTCTCTCGCGGGAGCCAATGTTTCGTTTGCGTTTGGACGCTCAGTGCCATTGGCACAGGCTCAATCAGATTTTGTGGTGCTTGGAGAGCGGCTGCTTTCCATTCCGGCCGCCGTTCTCAGGGCGCGCCGCACCATGCGCATCGTCAAGCAAAACCTCGCCTGGGCAGCGGCCTACAACGCTGTAGGTATTCCGCTTGCGGTCGTGGGCTGGATGCCTGCCTGGCTGGCTGGGCTGGGCATGGCTGCAAGTTCTTTGCTGGTGGTACTCAATGCCTTGCGCCTGTCAGCCACGGCGCCGCTGGAGCGAGGCCTGGAAATTCGACTTGATCGGTCAACCAAGCAGCCGCCTGAGCGGACGCTTGATGAACCGCTTGCGCACATGCCATCTTTGGGAGCGTAGCTGATGGACATTCTTTATTTGCTTATACCGCTCTCGGTCGTGTTGATTTTTTTCATTCTCGGGGCCTTGTGGTGGGCTATCTACCGTGGGCAATTTGACGAAATCGATCGCGAAGGGGAACGCATTTTCGAGCACGATTGACGCAGATCAAGTTCGACCATGTGGGGTTCCAGGACACTAAATCAGGTTCAATAGGAAGGGGTGAAAATGACATTCGCCAATGCGCAGGCTACCGTCTATAACGACAAAGTGGTCAGGCAGTTCGCCATCATGACGGTGGTGTGGGGTGTGATAGGTATGCTGGTGGGCGTGATCATCGCCGCACAGCTGACTTGGCCGGAGCTTAATCTGGGCATTTCATGGCTCAGTTACGGCCGGTTGCGGCCGCTGCATACCAATGCAGTGATCTTCGCCTTTGGTGGGTGCGGTCTCATGGGCACGTCCTACTATGTGGTGCAGCGTACATGCCAGGTTCGCTTGTTTTCGGACAAACTGGCGGCATTTACTTTCTGGGGTTGGCAGCTTGTCATCGTGGCTGCAGTCTTCACTCTGCCCATGGGCCATACCAGCGGCAAGGAATATGCAGAGCTCGAGTGGCCCATCGACATCCTCATCACACTGGTCTGGGTGGCGTATGCAGTGGTCTTCTTCGGCACGGTGGGCACTCGCAAGGTCAAGCACATCTATGTGGCCAACTGGTTCTACGGTGGCTTCATTCTGGCCGTCGCGCTGCTGCATCTGGTCAATAGCGCGGCGCTGCCCGTCGGCCCCATGAAATCCTATTCGGCCTACGCCGGTGTCCAGGACGCCATGGTGCAGTGGTGGTACGGGCATAACGCAGTGGGCTTTTTCCTCACGGCAGGCTTTCTGGGCATGATGTATTACTTCATTCCCAAGCAGGCTGGGCGGCCGGTCTATAGCTACCGGCTCTCCATCGTCCACTTCTGGGCGTTGATCTTTACCTATATGTGGGCGGGTCCTCACCACCTGCACTACACCGCATTGCCCGATTGGGCGCAAAGCGTGGGCATGGTGTTCTCGCTCATTCTGCTGGCGCCCAGCTGGGGCGGCATGATCAACGGCGTCATGACGCTCTCTGGTGCATGGCACAAATTGCGTGACGATCCCATCTTGAGGTTCCTGATCGTGGCGCTGTCGTTCTACGGCATGTCCACCTTCGAAGGTCCGATGATGTCCATCAAGACCG
>JAECRA010000061.1 GCA_015999985.1 Comamonadaceae bacterium | reverse complement strand
GCCCGACTTGATGTGAGGCAACACGGATACCGGACTGGACACCATGACAGGCACTCGGCCAGACAGCACGTCGGTGATGGCTTCTCCGGACCCCTTGTACGGAACATTCGGTATGTCCACTCCCACGGTGGTCTTGAACAGTTCGCCCGCCAGGAAGGCCGCAGCAGCGCCAGTGGCATAGTTGAGCTTGCCGGGGTTCTTCTTGAGGTACTCAATCAAGCTTTTCAGCGTCTGTGTCTCCAGCGAAGGGTGCACCGCTATGACATAGGGCTGGCGGGAGACGAGGGATACGGCGTCAAAATCCGCAGGTTTGTAGGTGGCCGCCTTGTACAGCGAAGGGTTCATCGCCAGGGTGGCTTCAATGGTGAAAATCAGCGTGTAGCCATCCGGTGGTGAACGAAGGCCTTGCAAGGTACCCACGATGCCATTGGCCCCTGCCTTGTTGTCGACGATGACGCTCGTTCCCAGGGCTGAGGCCATTTCCTGCGCGATCACTCGCGCAACTACATCCGTGCCGCCGCCTGGTGCAAAAGGCACGATCAGACGGAGGGGCCGGCTGGGATAGTTGTCCTGTGCCAGGGCCCCTTGAGAGCCGGCCAACACAGCACCACCGACCCCAGCAGACAGCGAAAGCATCTGGCGGCGCGTGAGCCGCGAGTAGTCTTTTTTCACAGCTTGTCTCCAATATTTTTACGAACTCGAGCCCCGTTAGCTCTAGCGAGCGTTGCGCGAAAAAAGCTCGTCTATCTTCTTCTCGTAGGCGTGGTAGTCCAGGAACTCATAGAGCTCATCGCGCTTTTGCATGATGTCGAGCACGTTTTTCTGAGTGCCTTCGTGACGGATGGCGTTGTACACCTTCAGCGCGGCGGCGTTCATGGCGCGCGCGGCGGACAGAGGGTAAAGCGCAGCCCCCACCCCGGCACCTGCCAGCTCTTGCACCGTGAAGTTGGGCGTCTTGGAGAATTCGGTGACATTGGCCAGCACAACGTCGGGACGGCCCAGGCGATCTGCAAAGGCGCGGTATTCGTCCAGCGTGGTGCAGGCTTCCGCAAAAATCATGTCAGCGCCTGCCTCCAGGTAAGCAGCGGCTCGATCCAGCGCGCTGTTCAGTCCTTCAATCGCCAGAGCATCTGTGCGCGCCACGATCACAAAATTGGGGTCTGTACGTGCATCGACTGCAGCTTTCAGGCGGTCCAGCATTTCGTCGCAGCTGACGATGTCCTTGCCTGGACGGTGACCGCAGCGCTTAAGTTGCACCTGATCTTCCATGTGCAGGGCGCCAGCGCCATCACGGATCAAGCCTTTCATCATCCGCGCGATGGAGAAGGCGCCACCAAAGCCGGTATCCACGTCCACCAGCACCGGCAAATCCACAGAGTCGGTGATGCGGCGGAGGTCTTCCAGAACATCTCCCAAGTGAGTGATGCCCAGGTCAGGAAGTCCGTGCGAATAGTTCGCCACGCCTGCGCCCGCCAGGTACAGGGCCTTGAAACCCAGAGTCTTGGCCATCATGGCCGTGTAGGGGTTCAGCGTTCCGACGATTTGCAGTGGCCGCTCTTCGGTCAATGCCTGGCGAAAACGTGCTCCGGCGGAGAGGTTGGAAGAATTTGATTGAGGGGATTGCATTGTTACTCCTAATTATCCATAATATGGACTTGCTAGATACTCGTATTGATCGGCGAGTGCATGTAGTATGGACTTTATTTTCTAGGGAAAACACTTAGGAAAACCCCTATTTGTAATTCACAATATGGACTAAAGGTGGGCTGAAAATGGCGGGAACTCAGAGCTTTGAACGCGCGGTGCTGCTGCTGCGCCTGGTGGCACATCAGCACCGCGAGGGCGCGCGCCTGGCGGAATTGACCCGTGCTGCCGGGTTGACTCAACCCACGGTGCACCGCATCGTCATGAGCCTGGTCGCAGAAGGTCTGGTGTCTCAGCACCCTCAGACGCGGCGCTACCACCTGGGGCAAATGGTGGCGGACCTGGGCCTCACGGCCTCCATGAGCTATGACTCGCTGGACCTTTACCGCTCTTGCGTGGCGCGTTTGGCCAGCGACAGTGAAGACACGGCATTCATGTCTAAGCGCAGCGGACTGGACATGATCTGCGTGGAGCGCCGCGCGGGTGCGCACCCCGCCAAGGCCTTCGTGCTTGATGTAGGAGTGCGCCGGCCCCTGGGTGCGGGCGCAAGCGGCATGGCAGTGCTTTCTACGTTCGAACCAGTTGAAGCGCTGCGCATTCTTGAAACCAACTCGCGCGCGATTGCGCAGTTCGAATCGTGGACGATTAAAGACATCTCAACGCTTATGGCTCAGCACACGCGTGAAGGCTACGTGCTGCGGGACCATGAAGACACCGATGTGCGCACTGTTGCAGTACCCGTGCGCGGTGTGCAGGGCACAGGCGTTGCCACCTTCAGTATTTCTACCTTCCGCGCACGCATGCCTATGGAACGAGTGCCTGAAATTGTGCGGATGCTCAAGCGCGAGGCCGCGTGGGTCGAAAACCTTGAAAGAAACGGATCGCCCTGAGCCTGAATAGGCCTAAGCGCTGATGGCGTTGCAGTTTCGAAACTCCGGTTGACGAATCTGCAAGCGGGTGTCATTCGCTTTTGCAGTTATTGTTTCCCCTATCGAATACAGGGTTTTTAATGCATGCGTTGATTGACTAAACGACTTAAGTGCTCGCAAATGTTGGAGATTCTTGATTCTCATCTTCCATGAGAACATTTTGGTTAATTGCAATTATCTTTGCTTAATAGCAAACGCGTTGTTGTCGTTGGTTTTTTAGTCAAAAAAATCAAAAAGGTGCTGTAATATTTGAATGGAAATGGAGTGGTTTCTCTACCAAGTTGGTAGGGAAGTGCCCATTTTTCAATCAACGAATGTGAAACAGGAGTAGGGGCCATGGAGCTTGTCTCGTCCATCTGGAAACGTGCGGGTGCATCTCGTGCTGTGCTGAAAGTATTACCCGCCGCGCTGTTGGCCTGCGGCTTGGGAATGGCCAATGCTGCAGTGTATGTACCAGACAGCTTTGCCAGTGGTCCTAACCCTGGCACAGATTTCGAAACCATGGTCATGACGAAAGACGGCACCGGTCGCGTTCTGATCGGAGGCGCTTTTACCACCGTCTTGGGGCAAGCCGGTTTCAGAGGGGTAGCGCGCTTCAATACAAACGACACTCTGGATTCCAGCTTCAAAGTGCTACAGACGATTTTGTCAAGGCCATTGCGGTCCAACCGGACGGAAAAATCCTGATTGGCGGGCAGTTTCATTGGGTTCAGCCCCAGGGAAGCTCCACGACGACCACCATTTGGGGCATTGCCCGCTTGAATGCCGACGGTACGCTGGATTCCACGTTTCAAAATGCCCCTGCTGGCACCGTAAAGTCCAATCACAACGTGCGTGGCATCGCGGTTCAGCCCGATGGAAAGATTGTGATCGGCGGATATTTCAACAGTATTGATGGTGTGGCTCAAAACCGTGTCGCCCGGCTCAATGCCAATGGCACACTGGACACTACCTTCAATGTGGGTGTTGGACCCAACGGCAACATTGAAGACGTGAAGCTTCAAGCCGATGGCAAGATTGTGATTGCCGGCTCGTTCACCGACGTGCAAGGCACTGCCATCCGTGGCGTGGCGCGCCTGAACTCCAATGGCACGCTCGACGCTTCGTTTGTGCCGAATGCTGCCAACACTTCCGCGCCCAATGGTTCACACGATGGCTTGTTCCCTGTGTATCAGATTGCCATCCAGGCGGACAACAAAATCGTGGTCAACGGAGGTCCGCTCAGCTTTGCGGGTGAGGTTCACCGGGGCGTGGTGCGCCTGAACACGAATGGAACACCAGACAGTAATTTCAAGCCTTTTATCAATGACTGGGGTGCTGCTGTGGCGCTGCAGAACGTTGGAGGTGAGCAAAAGATCGTCGTTGGCGGTAGCTTCACCCAAGTGGGCGAGCGCAATGTGACATCGGGTGCGGTAATCGGTACTGATGTGACACGTCAAGGCATTGCGCGCTTCAACGCCGATGGTACTGTGGACACGGATTTCGACACGTCCAATGGCACCAACGCCTGGGTGTGGGCCGTGCTGCCCAATGATGATGGCACCGTTTACCTGGGCGGCAAGTTCACCAGCGTGGCAGGCATGGCAAGGCGGGGGATTGCCAGGCTGGCAGAACTGGATCCCACGAAACAAGTCATCAACTTCCTCCCACCTGATCCGAATTTCTATTCGGCTGCCAATGGCGCTTCCGTGGCATGGAGCCCGACGCCGCCGACCACCAGCACAGCTAACCTGCCGGTGACCTATCAAAGCTTGACGCCGTCGATCTGCACGGTCAATCCAAGCACAGGCGCAGCAACTTTGCCGACTCCCGCTGTGACTGGGACATGCACCCTCCAGGCGGACGCTGCAGCAGGCACTCAAGTGGTGGGTGGAGACACTTACAACGTAGATCCAGCCCCACCTGTCCAGCAGAGCATCCAGGTTTATGCTGCACCTGACCAGGGCATTACATTCCCAGCACAAACTACTCCGCAAAACGTGGCGGCTGGCAGCTTCAGCATTGCTCCTGTCGCAACGGCCAGCTCTGGTTTGCCGGTTACCTATACAAGCTTGACGCCTGCAGTGTGTTCTGTGACAGGTACAACAGTCACGCCGTTGGCGGGAGGCCTCTGCACGATCGCTGCCAACCAGGCGGGCGGCACGGTGGGTGCTAATCAATACAACGCGGCCCCACAAGTCACGCAAAGCGTGACGGTGCAAAGTGCTCAAACCATTGCCTTCCCGGCACAAACCAACCCCACGCCAAAAGTGGTGACGGGCAGCACATTTGCCCTGGCTCCTGCGGCTACAGCTACCTCTGGTCTGCCGGTAACCTACACCAGCTTGACTCCAGCGGTGTGCACGGTCTCTGGTTCCAGCGCATCGGTCACGGTTCTGGGCAGTGGTACCTGCACGATCGCAGCTAACCAGGTGGGCGACTCGTTCTACACCCCAGCGGATCAGGTCACTCAGTCGGTTTCCGTCACAGCTACACCTGCTGCACCAAAGGCTATCCCTACGCTGGGCGTCTGGGCTCTGGGCTTGATGTCCGGCCTGCTGGGCCTGATGGGCTTTCGCCGTCGCAAGACGCTCTAAGCCTGCCAAGCTGATTTAGCCCTCGCATAGTCGTCGGCTAAAGCATGCACCCCAAAGCCCGGACAGCGTTGAGCTGACCGGGCTTTTTACATGGGGATCTCCGAAGGCTGCCTGTTCACCTGGGACCGCCGAGCTCCTGCTCGGCATTGCAGCGATGGAACGAGCGCTGAAGCCTGAAAGGCCACCCTATGAGTCCGCACGGCTGGGCGACCCCGGCCGAAGGATGGTCTTCTGCTGGCATAGACTCCTAGCCCGGCTCAGGGCGCTGGCGTCTTGGGCGAAAAGTCGCAATCCGCTGATGCCACGCACCGCCAGCACTGTGGTTTGCGCGCCAGACAAACATAGCGGCCCAGCAAGATCAGCCAATGATGAGCATGGTCCATGTATTTGGCCGGCACACGTTTGAGCAGTTTCAACTCGACCTCCAGCGGTGTCTTGCCAGGAGCCAGGCCAGTGCGGTTTCCAATGCGGAAAATGTGTGTGTCCACTGCCATGGTCGGCTCGCCAAATGCCACGTTCAGCACCACGTTGGCCGTCTTGCGGCCCACACCTGGCAGAGCTTCAAGTTCTTCGCGTGTACGTGGCACCTCGCCGCCGTGCCTTTCTATGAGAATGCGGCAAGTCTCCAGAAGGTGCTTGGCCTTGCTGCGAAAAAGGCCAATGGTCTTGATGTAACTCTCCAGGCCTTCCTGGCCCAGAGCCAGTACTTGCCTGGGTGTGTTGGCTACGGGGAAAAGCAATCGCGTGGCCTTGTTCACGCTGATGTCTGTCGCCTGAGCTGACAGCAGCACTGCCGCAAGCAGCTCGAACGCGCTGGAAAATTCCAGCTCACTTTGCGGTTCAGGATTGGCCGCTTGCAGGGCGGCGAAGAAACGGTCAATCTGTGGCGGGTTCATGATCTTTGGCGCCCTGATCTTGCTCAGGGTACCCTTTGTCGGGTGGCTGGAAGATGCAAAGGGCACGATATTGCCACGAAGACAGGCTCTGCTGTGACGTGGCGCCTCGCGATTGGCGACAATAGGCGCTTCCAACAAAATAACGACCGCCATGCCGAACTCAAGCTTGCCCTTCGCCCAGCGCCTAGACAACGTGGAAACTTCTGCCATCCGTGAGCTTTTCAAGCTATTGGGCAAGCCCGGCATCATCAGTTTCGCGGGGGGCTTCCCGGACAGCGCGATGTTCGATGTCACAGGCATCGCAGAGGCTGCGAACAAGGCACTGACGCAAGAGCCTGGTAGCGCGCTGCAGTATGGCGCCACGGAAGGGTATGAGCCCCTGCGAAAGCAACTGGCGGCGTTCATGGCGCAAAAGGGCGTACAAAACGTGGCACCTGAGCAGCTGATTGTGACCACAGGCAGCCAGCAGGCGCTTGACCTGATCGGCAAGACGCTCATCGACCCCGGCAGCAAGGTGATTGTGGAAGGCCCTACCTTCCTGGCCACCATTCAGTGCTTTCGGCTCTACGGGGCAGATCTGGTCAGCGCGCCCATTGATGCAGATGGCGTGCAGGTGGATGAGCTGGAAAAACTCATCAAAGAGCACAAACCCAAGTTCATCTACCTCATTCCCACCTTTGGCAACCCCAGTGGCGGGCTGTTGAGCCTGGAGCGGCGCAAGCGCGTGCTTGAATTGGCGGTGAAGTACCAGACACTGGTGGTAGAGGACGATCCCTACGGAGATCTCTATTTCAATGCGGCACCTCCGCCCAGTCTTCTGGCGCTCAGCCATGAGGTGCCTGGCAGCCGCGACTGGCTGGTGCATTGCGGCTCACTCAGCAAGGTGCTGAGCCCAGGCCTGCGAGTCGGCTGGATGGTCGCACCCGCGGAACTGCTTGCCAGGGCAGTGATGTGCAAGCAATTCAGTGACGCGCACACCAGCACCTTCGCCCAGGCCACCGCAGCCCAGTATCTTGCGGGGGGCCACATGCCCGCCACACTGGCGCGCGTACGCAAGGTGTATGGCGCACGAGCCCAAACCATGTGCGATGCCCTTCGCAGCGAACTGGGTGACGCCATTGATTTCGTCACGCCGCAGGGCGGTCTGTTTGTGTGGGCACGACTGACGGGAGCCAACGGCAAGACCAAGGATGGCGCGACCTTTGCTCGTCAGGCTATAGAAAAAGGCGTGGCCTTCGTACCCGGAGCGCCGTTCTATTGCGCCAATCCCGATCTCAGCACGCTTCGCCTGTCCTTTGCGACTGCGGACGAAGACCGAATCCGTGAAGGTATTGGCCGCCTCGCGCAAGCACTCTGAAGCACCCAGGTCAGGGCCAGTAGGGCGGTTGGCTGTCTCCGGAACGACCTGGGCCCATTCGCGCCCATACCGCTCCATACGCACCTGTAAGCCTTGCTCTTGCATTCATGTAGCCAGTCCCCAACTGCGTTACATGAAAACATTGCAAACCCCTACCCAAACGACCGCCGTTCTGGCCCAGTTGCTGGAACGGTTGGATGCAAGCCGCGTGTCGGTAGATGCGCATCAATATCACACTGTGGTGGAGCGCCTTTCCCAGGCACTGACCGATACAGATGTGGACTGGAGCTCCCTTCTCGACCAAAGCCCTGCCGCGACCGAGATCTACGAAAACCTCCACTACGCAGAAGCTGGCTTGTGCCGCTCACCGCTCGAATCGGCCACCGCGGCTGAAATGGCTGCTCGCGAAGCTATTGAGCGCGCACGCCGGCGGGACGAGCCTGCTGCCGCCTCCGATCTTTGACCTGCGATTGATGAGGCCGCCAAGACCATGAGCGAACCTTTGCACATTGTTTGCCCGCACTGCCACACGACCAACCGGGTGCAAGCCGATCATCTGGCCAGCCACCCCGATTGCGGCAATTGCCATCAGGCGCTGTTCACGGGAAGTCCGGTGGTGCTGGACAACGAGGCGGCTTTTGACAAGCACCTCATGCGCAGCCAGATTCCGCTTCTGGTGGACTTCTGGGCGCCATGGTGTGGACCCTGCCGCATGATGGCGCCAGCTTACGAAAAAGCGGCCTCGCAATTGGAGCCGCAATTTCGGGTCGCCAAGGTCAATACTGAGGCAGCTCAGGCCTTGGGTGCGCGCTTCAATATCCGCAGCATTCCCACCCTGGCCCTTTTTGTGGGCGGAAAAGAAGTCGCCCGGCAAGCGGGCGCCATGACTGTTCCTTCTCAGATCGCTCAGTGGGCCAAGACCCAGATTCGGTAGGGCTCTGGCCCCTCTGAAAGTTGGTTTCAGAAAAACTCATTGATGCAGCCCCCGGATAACCTGCATATGGCTTGCAGATGAGCTCAGGTCTACGGTCACCGCCGATTGGCTCAAAAGTCCACGGAGATGTATTCTCTTGGGGTGAACCGTCCTGAATCCAGCACTACGCCAACCGCCGCCCTGATCGGTGAGCACCCCTCCATCGTTCGCCTACGCCAGCTGATTGATCGCGTGGGTCAGAGCAAGGCAAGGACGGTGTTGATTTATGGTGAAACAGGAACCGGAAAGGGGCTTGTGGCGCGTCTTTTGCATCAAGCCTCCAATCGCGCACCCGCTCCGTTTGTAGACATCAACTGCGCGGCCATCCCCGGGCCATTGCTTGAATCCGAGTTGTTCGGGCATGAGAAAGGATCCTTCACAGGGGCCGTGGGTCACAAACAGGGTTTGATTGAGTCGGCCGACGGTGGCACGGTGTTTTTAGACGAGGTGCGCGAGCTTGATATGGTGATGCAAGCCAAACTCCTTACTCTGCTAGACACCCGTCGTTTCCGGCGAGTGGGCTCCGTTCGCACTACGGATGTTGATGTTCGGTTCATCGCCGCTACGAACAAGATTCTTCTGGGAGAAGTCAAGGCCGGTGCCTTTCGCGACGATCTCTACTATCGGCTGCAGGTGGTTTCCATCAATCTGCCGCCGCTCAGAGAGCGGGGTGACGATATCTTCATGCTGGCGCATGCGCATCTTCAGGTATGCAATAAGGTTTATGGCAGCCGCATGAGACAGCTGGATCCCGAGGTGGAAGACGTGTTTCGTCGTTATGCCTGGCCCGGGAATGTGCGAGAGCTCGAGAATTTGATAGAACGAATCTGCCTTCTGGAAGATGGCCAGCAGGTCATGTTGAAGCATCTGCCGGACCGCATCATTCGTGAAGCGCGCAACGCTAGCCCACTGCCTGCCGCCTCTGGGGGCGCAGGCGCAGGTGGGAAGCCCTATCACGAAGCCACCGCGCAGTTTCAAAAGAAACTGATTGCTGAAGTTTTGACCGACTGCCGCGGAAACCTGGGGGATGCCGCTGCTCGCCTCGGGTTGACTCGTCACGCACTCCGGCACCAGATACAGAAGCTGGAAATGAATTCCCCATAGAAATCGTGCGTGTAATTCTTAAGTGCGTGTAAATTTACGCGCATTTCATTGATTCTTGGATGGATTGGTTCATGCAAGATATTGATCTAAAAGGCTTTGTTATTTTTATTTGGGTTGGCACGCATGCTGCAGTAGTTCTCGTGTTGAAACGAAACGCGAGAAACACAGCATGGATTCCCTCAAGATCATTTGCCCCAATGGACACCTTGGGTTCGCCCCTCTCAGAACGGAGAGCTTCGAGATAGGAGTGAAGGCCGCGCCAGACTACATCGCCGCCGATTCAGGAAGCGATGACGTAGGTCCAGTGCCGCTGGGTTCTGACACATCTACCAGTCCCGAGAGTTGGCAGCGGCATGATCTGGAGCAAATGCTCCTGGCTTCGCGCAAGCTGAAGGTGCCGATGATCATTGGCTCGGCTGGTGACACAGGAAGCAACAGCAGGGTGGATCTTTACGTATCCATCATCAAAGATTTGGCAAAGAAACACGGTCTGCCGAAATTCCGGCTAGGGTATTTCTATTCCGAGGTCAGCAAGTCTGATTTGAGAGCCCGTATGGAAAAAGGGGCAGCCGTTCGCGGGTTAGACGGCTTTCAGGATCTGAGTTTGAGTGAGCTCGATGCCACGGATCGAGTGGTCGCCATGGCAGGCGTGCATCCTTACCTCCATCTCTTGGGGCAGGGAGCCGATGTGATCATTGGAGGCCGAAGCTCCGACGCTGCAGTCTTCGCCGCGCCCGCGCTGCACCATGGCTTTCCCGCTGACAACGCGTACTACCTCGGCAAAGTCCTTGAGTGCGCTTCTTTTTGCGCAGAACCGTATGGGGGCAAGGAAACCGTCATGGGTGAAATTTCGCAAGACGATGTTCGTGCGACAGCCATGCATCCACAGCAGCGCTGCACCATTGCTTCGGTATCTGGCCACGCCATGTATGAACGCTCCAATCCCTATGAAGAGTTCTTTGCGGGTGGCAAGCTGGACATGACCCATTGCCATTACGAACAAATCAGCGAGCGAACCACGCGCATCACTGGCTCCCGTTTTATCCCCGATACGCAGACCAAGGTCAAGCTTGAAGGGGCAGGGAAGGTTGGTGAACGATATGTGGGCATATGCGGCATTCGAGACCCCTACACAGTGGCCAACGTAGATGCGGTGATTGGTTGGGCGCGCGATCAGGTCAAGGCGCGGTTTGGCACTGAGGGTTATCAGCTTCACTACACAGTCTATGGCCGCGATGGCGTCATGGGACCACTCGAGCCCTTGCGCGACAAGCCAGGCCATGAACTGTGCGTCATGGTCCAAGGCGTTGCTCCTACCCGTGAAATGGCAGAAGAGGTGGCCATGATTGGTTTACGCCAGATGTTTTATGCCCGGCTGCCAGATGTGAAAGGCACCGCCGGTTCAGTGGCTTTCCCGCTCGATGAAGTCTTGCACGCCAGTCCCGCTTACCGCTGGACCCTGAACCACACGATAGAGGTGGCTGACCCCATGGAGCTGTTTTCCACCAACATGACCGAAGCCGGCGTCTGAACAAATCAAATAACGAGACCAATCAAATGACCAATGCAGCCAAACTTTGCGAACTGGCAAAGACCATCAGAAGCAAGAACGCCGGTGTCAACAAGATCACCTTCGACATCATCTTTCGCGAGCATGACACCTACGAGCGCGTCAAGCGATCTGGCGTCATCACAAGGGAGTCCATGGCGGCTCTCTACCGCATTGCTCCATCGCGCATCAGCGATTTCGTGGAGTATGACCCTGGCCTCGCTATCAAATTCACCATTTATCGTGAGAGGCCGAGCGGTTGTGCCGGAGACGGCGACATTTTCGGTGCCCAGCAGTACGCACCTTTGCTAGACCTGCCTATTCCGGCTGAAACCTCCTCCAACGTTCTTTAGAGATCAGGAAATCATCATGGTCGTTTCTAACCTTACCCGCCTGTTGGTGCTTGCAGTGGGCTGTCTGCCCATGCTCAGCTCTGCGCAATCGGAGGCCGAACCAAAGCTTCCAGCCTTGATGAAGATTGTCGTCCCGTTCTCAGCCGGGGCGAGCAACGACGCTATAGCACGGGCGGTGTCGCCATTGCTGGCCAAGCGATTGGGCACCACGGTCATTGTGGAAAACAGGCCCGGCGCAGCAGGCGTGATCGGTGCTGACTATGTAGCCAAGAGTCCTGGCGACGGATCAGTGCTTCTGCTGACTTCATCAACGTTTCTTACGGCTGCGGCAACTCAGCCGAAGTTGCCCTATGACTCGCTGACTGCCTTCTCTCCCGTAGCGCTCATTGGCGACGGTCCGATGCTTCTGGCGGTCAGTGCACAGACTCCTGTCAAGTCGATTGGCGAATTCATTGCAGCTGCCAAAGCAAAACCCGGTGCGATGACCTACGGCACTTCCGGGACTGGTTCGATTGCGCACCTTGCCACTGAGATGTTGGCAGACGCTGCCCATTTCAGGATGACCCACGTCCCCTACAAAGGGGCATCCAATGCTTTGCTGGACATGGCTGGTGGACAGATCGACATGATGATCTCCAACTACACCTCTATTGCACCGCAAATCAAATCCGGCAAAGTGCGTGCATTGGCCGTTACCTCGGCTCAGGGCAATCCGGTTTTCTCAGAACTGCCTCCGGTTTCGAGCGCAGTGCCGGGATACGCGGCCGACATCTGGGTTGCCCTTTTCGCGCCGGCCTCCATGCCACCTGCATTGGTAGCCCGTCTTAACCGGGAGCTCGTTCAAATAGCAAAGGGCCCGGAGGTCAAGGCTTTGCTGGAGCCCGATGGCGCCACGCCCATGGCGCTCACGCCGGAAGAAGTCTCCAAACGCATCAAGAGCGATCTTGCTTTATGGAAAAAAATTGCGTTGGAGAAAAAGATCGTGATTGAGTAGCAGATCGCGCAGTGGGCCAATGCCCATCTGCACTTGCACTTAGCGGTGCCTTGGCTGTTCTACTTAGCCAGGATCTGCTTCCAAAAGCGAGCGCTTGGAAGTCTCGGGCAGCGTCAGGGTCACGAGCAATACGACGACCGACACGGACACCATGTACCACGCGGGCGCAAGCAAAGACCCGCTTTTCAGTACGAGCCAAGCGCCCAACAATGGCGCGGTACCGCCGAAGATCGTATAGGCCAGGTTGTAGCTGATGGCTGAGGCGCTGAATCGGGTTTTGGTGGGAAACAGCTCAAGCAGCGCGGCGCCCAAGGGGCCCGAGAAGAGGCCCATGCCGATGGCCAGGAGAGATTGGCCTAGGATGGCGGAAACCAGCGTGGCCTGTCCGGCCAGCATGTAAGCCGGGATGCTGATGCAGGCATTGAATAGCAGCCCGGTGATCAGCATAGGCTTGCGCCCAACGATATCAGACAGGTATCCGCTCAGGATCATGGTGAGAAACGCTACCACCATGGCAACGCTGTTCGCGGTAAGGGCGTCGGTGCGGCTCATTCCCACAGAGGCCGTCAAGTACGACACAAAGTAACCAGACAGCGTGTAGAACGCCAGACTGGAGAAAGCGGCTAGACAGAAGCTGAACGCCATCTGCTTGCGTTGCTCTCGCATGGCGTCCTTGACCGGGCTATTCGATATCTGGTTGGAGGCTTGCGCTTTCTGAAAGGCCGGAGATTCGTCCACCTGGGTCCTGATGTACAAGCCGACCAATGCAAGAGGACCACCCAGCAGAAACGGAATACGCCAGCCCCAGCTCTCATAGTCTTGATTGCCCATGAGGCTGGTGAGCAGCAAGATCAGCAGCGCAGCGGCGACGGGAGGCAGGTTGGCGAACGCGTAGGTAAAGGCCACATGCAGTCCCCGCCGGTTAGGTGGTGCGTGTTCGGCAACGAACGAATTGGAACCAATGGTTTCCCCCGAAGCGGACAAGCCCTGTATCAAGCGCAGGATCACAAGCAGGATAGGCGCCCATATCCCAATCTGGGCATAGGTGGGCAGAAGCCCCATCAAAACGGTGGAAGCCCCCATGCCCAGGATAATTCCTGCCAGCACCGCTCTTCGTCCGTATCTATCCCCCAAGCTTCCAAAAATGAAGCCTCCAAGAGGCCGCATGACAAACCCCACGCCGTAGACGGCGAAAGCCGAGAGCAGGGCAGTGCTCGGGTCGGCAGTGGGGAAAAACAGCTTCGCAATGACCGTGGCGGAATAGGCATAAACCACGAAGTCATACCACTCCACGAATTGCCCTAGAGCTGCGGAGTACAGAACGCGCTTGTTGTTGGATTGTGTTGACATAGATGTCTCCGGTTTTTCTGAATGAGAACGCACGCCTTAAGGAGCGTTGGCGAGGCATAAGGGCTCGGCTGGATGTAAAGCGATCGGCCCATGCCGCAGGCCTTAGGCCCTGGCGATCAGTTGGTTGTGCTCAAGTCGGTGCAATGCGGTATCTGCGGTGCTTCAGCGACGGCAGTGCTTCCCGTACTTGTTTGAGACGTTCGAGGTCCAGGTTGGCGGTGCAGATTCCTTGCTGCTCTGCCACGCCTGCCACGGTCAAGCCAGAGGGGTCGAGAATCATGCTCATTCCTACCGACTCAGGCGGAGGCTGGCAAGGTGCGAGAACGAAGCAGGTGTTTTCGATGGCGCGGGCTCTCAATAGAGTGTCCCAGTGCAGTTCCTTCAGGCTTCCGGCAATCCAGCCGGCACCGTACACCAGCGCATCAGCGCCCTTGTCCATCGCAATCCGGGCAATCTCGGGAAATCTGAGGTCATAGCAGTTGAGGATGCCAAACTTGACGCCATCAATGTCGGCTACGTACACCTCGTCATGATTTGGCTTCAGCGGAGCGTGCCGGTTCTTGGCTGACTCCTGGAAGCTGAATGCGTCGTACAGATGCACCTTTTCATAGCGTCCCGCGATCTCTCCTCTGGCATTGACATGAACGAAGACGTTGCTGGAGCGCGGCTCGCCGCTGGGCTCATAGATGCCAATAAAAACGTCTATTCCATGCGCAACAGCTGATTTGGCGATGCCTTCGACAAACCACGCAGCCGAGTTCTCTGCATGGGTGTGCAGCTCCTGCCTGCTGGACTCGAATGCAACCATGCTGGCTTCTGGAAAAGCAATCACCCTGGCTCCTTCGCCTGCTGCGAGGCCGATGTGATCCACGGCTTTTGCCAGATTCGCGGAAATGTCTGGCGTGCTTTTGAACTGAGAAATTGATACCTTCAAAGTATTTCCTTCATGACCGATCTACTGATGTTAAGACGGGGAAATACGTAAAGTCCAATACCAAGTTGAGCTCAATTGATAACATATATGCTATCAATGAAAAACCTCCCATCCATACGCCGCTTGCAGATGTTCGAGCAACTCGGCCGCACTCTCAACTTCCATCAGGCCGCCTTGGAAGCCGGCTTGGCGCAACCTGCGCTCAGCCGCGGCATTGGTCAACTCGAAAGCGAGCTGGGTTTCAAACTGTTCGAACGGACCACTAGATCCACGCATCTGACGCCGGCCGGTCAAATGCTGCATCACCGTGTTCAGCAGTGGCTGCATGACATGGAACGCTCGTTTCGGGAGTGCAGGCAACTGGCCGCCGGCAACACAGAGCAATTGGTATTGGGCTATTCCGCCCAGGCATCCAATGGGTGCATGTCCCAGAAGCTGTTCCAGTTCGGGCTACGCCATCCGCAGATATCCTTGAATCTGCAACTGCTATCGTCAGACGCAGCTTGTCTCGAAGTGGAGGCAGGCACCATTCACGGCGCGTTCGTCTTGCATGATGAGCGTGCCTTGAGCAAGCTGCACCTCGAAGCCGTTGCGGTGGAAACTCAGCGCGTGGTTGCTCTGTGCTCTTCGAGCCACCCCTTTGCTACGCGGCAGAGCTTGAGGGTCGGCGAATTGGCAAAATGGGGGATTGCTATTGGGAACGAATCACGATGGAGGATCTTTCGATCCATCATCTTCGCTGCCTTTGAGGCCAACGGCACTTCGGTACGTATTGCCTATGAGGCGGACGACACACCGCTGCTGCTGGAAGCCATTGCCCAGAGCGACCACATCGGCCTTTATGGTGAAGGTATCGCCAATCAACTGCCGACCACGTTGGTGGCAATTCCGCTTGATATCGATATTGAGCTGCCGGTCAGCTATGTCTTTCGCCCGGGCGTGAACAAGAGCGCGCAGACCCTTGCAGCATTTATATCGTCGCTCTGATGCTTATCAGGTGCCTTGCTTGAGAAGACGTGCTTAAACACGTCCTTCTCTGCGGCGCGCTTCGTGAAGAAGTGGCTTAAGGCATGCGTTCAGATTCAACGACCATGTCCAGCACATAGACGTGTCGGGAGGCATCTGCCGGCACGTTTTGGCGGTTGAACCGATTCACGCGCAGCACATTGCTGATGCCGGGTTCATGCTTGTAACCCTCGATTTCGTCATAGAAGGTGTCCCAAGCGCCGACGCGGAGCTTGACGCCGTTTTGGCTGTAGCTGACGACGCGCACACGTAGACACTGAGCATCTTTCATCACCCCGTTCGAGCATGCAACACGTTCGGGAGCCACTTCAAGGAACATACGTTGACCGGGCCCTCCGTACTGCGTGCTTGCAGTGGGCGTACCGCTTAATTCCCAACGGCTGCCGTCGGCGAATTGAATGGTCAATTGGGGTGTGCCGCCGCTTTTGAGGCTGTAGCTTTTGGCCGTGGGCAATTGCGTGGCCACCTTTCGTTCCAACGCCATGAGTTCAGTGTCTGCACAGGCCCGCATGGTGGAGATCACGCGTTCGACGCGCAGATTGGAGCCATCGGTGGCATACGTTGCCCCGACCACATTGCACAGGTTCTTTACCGACAATTGCCGGCTCTCAAAATTCAGCCTGAAAGCCGGCTTGCCGCTTAGTTTCCAGCCCGCAGCAGCCTGTCCACCTGCATCGTAGGCGTTGGCCAGATCCCATTCGTACGCCGCCAACGGGGACGAAACTTTTGAGGGCGTTTGCGCAGAGCTGCTCGCCGATGGTGGTGTGGAGGAGTTCATACCGGCTCCTGGTTGTGTGGAGGCACAGGCTACCGCCAGTGAGGACAAGGTAAGAATTGACAGGATTTTGAGCATATTTAACATCTTTCGACGAGTGGTCACGAAGAGCTCGCAGCTCTATAGCTTTGCAGTCGAGACCATACCGCAAATCGTTTCCAGGTTCCTGACCGCGAGCCGGCAAATTTTTGTAAGCCTGGAGGCATGCAGCTAAAAGAGGCGATGACTGCAAGGTATATACGTTTCATATATATTCCGCATATGACTAGAAACGCAAAAATTAAATGGGAATCGTAAACATAGACGACGACTTGCACGATCAGTTGCGAAAAGCTTGCACGGTTTCGCACAGATCCATCAATGCGCAAGCAGGCTTCTGGATCCGCATCGGCATGATGTGCGAAATGAATCCTGATCGAAGCTTCCAGGAACTCGTGGCCCAGGAGCTGAGATCAGCGGGTGTGCAACCTCCCAAGCTCAGTGGTTTGCGGTCATGACCAAGCAGCCTGAAGAGCTTGCGCTCATGGCGGAGAGCGGCCGTCTGCTGGCATCGGTTTTCCGGGCGGTAGATCAGTTGCCTCTGGCGGGGGTATCCACCATGCAGGTGAACGACTTCGTCGAGAAAATGATCGTCGAAGATTTGAAAGCGCGGCCTGCCAGCAAGGGGCAATACGGCTTTCCCTACGTGCTCAATGCGTCCATCAACCAGGTCGTCTGCCACGGCATGCCGTCTGCTTCGGACCTGCTGAAGTCAGGGGACATTGTCAACTTTGACATCACGCTGGAAAAGAATGGCTATATCGCGGACTCTAGCAAGACCTATCTGGTGGGGGAGGTTTCCTACGCCGCCAAACGCCTGGTGGATGTGACCTATCAGGCGCTGTGGAAAGGCATAGCGGCTGTCCGCCCCGGGGCAACACTTGGCGACGTCGGGCATGCCATTGAGCGCCATGCCAAAAAAAACGGCTACACCATTGTGCGCGAGTACTGCGGACACGGCATTGGTCGTGAAATGCATGAAGAGCCACAGGTTCTGCACTATGGGCATCCCAGAACTGGTCAAGTCCTGCAAGAAGGCATGGTGTTCACCATCGAACCTATGCTCAACCAGGGCAACCGTGCAGTCCGTACCGAAGCCGATGGCTGGGCGGTGGTCACCCGAGATGGCAAGCTCTCAGCGCAGTTCGAGCATACCGTCGCCGTGACCAAATCGGGCGTGCGTGTGTTGACCCTGCGCCCTGATGAAAAACCACTCTGCCCGGTTCAATAGATCAACCGCGGTTTAGGTTGGGCGCACGCCAACTGATCTGGCTCCCTGTCCCGCGGGCGGGAGAGGGCGGGGGTGAGGGTTGCAGCGGTTAATTGAGAGCCAAGCGGTACGAAAAAGCCCGCCACCTGTAAAACGGTGGCGGGCTGACGTCAGGCGCGCATGGGCCGTCAGGCTTCGGCCACCCGCTTGCGACGCCAGCCGAGCATTCCCAGCGCGGCTGAAAGCAAGGCCAAAGCGCCGGTCTCCAAAGTTGGAACAGGCTTGAGCGCGTTGTTTTCTGGAGCGACCACATCTGCCAGAAGTGCGATGCCTCCCGGATCACGGATGGAGCCGTTTGCGCTTAAGTCGTTATCTCCTAGTTGACCATCAGTCAGAGTCAACGTGACCTTGTTTCCGCTGATGATCGCGTTCGGGTAGGCATACCAATGATCGGACGTGTTGTCCGCAGTTTTACCGAACTTATAGTATTTAGCGTTGGCTGGCAGTTGCTCCGGATAAGTCAGTTCCACAGTGGCTGATTGACCTGGTTGGCCCCCCGTCAATTGCATACTGACCAGGCCATATGGAAAGCTCACTCCTACGGGCGGGGTAGCAGCAGCCAGGACAGACAAAGCTTGTGTGGAATCGAACGCCCAAAGGCCGTTTCCTCCTCCGCTCACCGTAGCTTGAACATCGCCTGGCTTTCCGACTGGCGCAAGCGATGCGGAAGCTGGCAGGGGTGCAAAGTCAAACCTTACTTCGCACGGAGTGGCGATAGGCCCGGTGGTGTAGGCCGTCCTTTGTTCGTTCCAGGCCCCTGCAGGGCAGTTGCTGCCCTCAGACAAGCCGACGAGTTGATAGCCAGGTTGAACTACCACTTCACAGGTGCTGGACTGCCCCGGCACAGCGCTGCTGCACGTGATGCCGCCTGCGGCCGATGCGTTGGGTGTGCCAATCACTCCGTTGGTGCCATCACCCACCACCAGCGAGAGGGGTTGACCCATGATCACGTAGCTGTACGTGGCGTCCATCTGGTGCCGGTACCCAGGCATGACGAACGCAGTCCCTGCGGTGGAGAAGCTCAGCGATCCATCGCTGCCCCTTACTGCTGTGGCGGTGCCTCCCAGATGGATGAGCTCATTGGCCGTGGCTGTCTGGGTTTGCTGGGTCTGAGTTGTTAACTCCACTTGCAGGTTGACAGGCCGATTCAGATCCAGCGCGGAAGTCGGTGCAGTGCCCCGGGCCTCTACTGGAAAGTTACTGGCCAGATACGCGTGGTCGGTTGTGATGCCGTGGGTGCCCCAGCTGTAGTATTTGTAGAACGTAGCGGCATCGTTGATGGTCCATGGCCAGAAGGTGACGCCCCGGTGTTTGGCTGCCTCCATGGTGGTTTTGCGTATGGCGGCGTAGCTGGGATTGAAAGTGGAAGAATTGGCCTGAGTGGCATCCAGTATCTGTCGCACACTGTTGGAGAGGTCAGCGCTGTCCCCAATGCTGTTCAGAAAGCCTCCCGTCAGTTCGGGCATCTGTTCAGCGCTTCGTTTCAGTTGATCAGAAAGGAAAGAGATGGCTACCGATTGCTCGGCAACGCCTTCTTCTGCAATCTCTGTTTTGAGTTGAGAGATGATCAAAGGATTGCTGCTCTTGAGCTCGATCACATGCGTGATGGGCTTGGCCTTGAACGCCTGAAAATACTCGCGCATGGTCGGTACTTTGTAGCCGTTGCCCTTGGTGCTCAGAGCTTTCAGCTGCGCCAAGGTCATGCTTTCCACAGGCCCGGTACCATTGGTCGTGCGATTGACGGTAGTGTCATGCATGATCACCAAGTGGCCGTCGGACGTGATGTAGATGTCGTTCTCTACTGCATCTGCACCCGCGTCAACCGCCAGTTTCGCGCTTTCCAAAGTGTTTTCGTCAGCCCTGCTGGGCATGCCCCGATGTCCGATAACCAGGGGCTTGCGCAGCAAGGTGTTCGCGGGCAGTTTGACCAGGACCTCTGAATAGTGCGATACATCGCGAGAAACCACACCGTTGACGCCAGTCCCAAGAAGCTGTGCCGCCTGCACCGCATTCGCGGCCTCTGCATGGCTCCAGACTGTGATGAGCAAGCGCTGCAGTCGAGACACAAATCCACGGGTAGTCAATGCGGCAGGCAACAGCGCGATCTTTGCACCTGCGCGGTTGGTGTCACCGCTGATCACGAGCAGATCCTGGGTGGAATCAGTGAGCCCCCTTTGTGTGAAATCCACCGCTGTACGCACTTTCGGCAGCAAAACGCGAGCTTGCTTCAATAGCGGAACGTCGGCAGAAAGCAGTGTCAGGTCCGCCAGGCTGTGAGTGTTTTCAGAGAAGTCCACCAGGGCCGCCACCGTGGCGGCATCCTGAATGCGAAGGAGCGGAATGGTGTTGCGAGAGCTTTGCTCGAACAATGCCTTTAAGGTTCCGGCCGAAGCACCGTCAGCGTCTGTCAGGTTGAGGGAGCTGTCGAGCACCAGCAAGGCATTGCTAACGCCTGATCCATTCAATGAAACTCCGTTTTTCACTGTTTGCGCAAGTGTCGGTGCCATGGAGGCCAGAGTTTCTGTTTCTTGAACGGCCACAGGCATGTCCAGATCCGGCAAAGGCACGCTCTGCTCAGTCACCTTGATGTTTTTGACACGCAACAATGCGCCAGCAGTCTGGATGCCTACGCCGCCTGACGTCAAGTCAGACGCCATCACAGTGTCATGAAGAAGCACGCCATTCAGATACTGGCGCACGCGGTTGCCATGTACAACCACAGTGGCTTTGTATGTTTTGGCTTTATCTATCGCTTCTGTAAATGACTTGGTGCTACTCACAGTCCAGGCGGCTGCCCTGCGGAGCGCAAATTCAGTGCCGTTGTTGGCCGTAGCGTTTTGTCGAATGGCGAACTGATGGTAGGGCTCGAAGGCGACCGTCCCAGTGGCTGCGGATGCCCGGTACATCACGCTGATCCAGCGGGTGGCATCGTTGTTCAGAGCCGCGTCAATCGTGAACTCCATATCGATGCGATAGTTGGAGAGCGTCTCCAACGTGCTTGGCAGCATCAGCGCTGTCATCGCTGAGGAACTGGCCCGGCCATCGATCATCAGGTTGCCCGTTGCTGCCTCGAGCCCTACCGTGCCACGATTCCAGCCCGGCAGGCGCCAGCCCGTAGGCAGGCTGGTCACAGCCGCATTCGTGAAGGATTGGTCCAGATAGACTTGATCCGTTGGTCCCGCTTTTGCCAGGCTCGCACCTGAAGTGCGAGCTTGTTGAGTTCCCGAGAGGGCGAGGCTGTCCGCTGCAAAGGTCGACGGCATTGAAAAGCACAGCAGAGAAGCCATGGCTGCTGCGAGAGGAGGGCGTCGCATACGAGATCCAGAGAATGAAAGCCGAGAGCTTGCCAAAGCCAGGTGACACGCCTGTGACGTTAGCTGCTTCCATGGAGCAAGTGTGTAAATGCAGCAGTGCCCTTTTATCTTGATTGCACATCAAGCCTGCGTACTGCGTGGTGCGTGGTGCGTGGGTGCCACGCTGCTCTGCTGCTCCGCAGGCGCCTGCCCAAGAAGGCTTTCAACCCCAAAGCACTGGCTTGTTCACCATCAGTGCGTACACGGTCATCATTGCAATGAACGCAGGATATCCCAGCGCTTCCCATCGACGGGCGAGCTGCATATAGGCAAGCGGCAGGGCAGTGCCCTCTGCCGCAGCGACACTCGCCAACCGCGCCATCCGAACCTGCATCAGCACCACGGGGACCCAGCACGCGCCTGCGAGAAAATACAACGCCACGGAGACCAATAGCCACGGCGTGTTCCAAGCCCAACCTGCCATATGCATCATCGCCAAGCCAGACAGCGGCTGAATGATCACAGCCGGCGTGGTAAACCACCAGTCAGCGCGCACCACCAATCGGCTGACCACCGCTTGCGCTTGCACTGAGCCACTGCGGTTGGCAAAGAACATATAAAAAGCAGAGCCAAAGCCTGTGCCCACCAGCAGAACACTGGAGAGAATATGGATGGTCTTGAGAACTAGATAGGTGTTCATGGTGTTTACTTCTTACCGGTGTGTGCCTGCATCAGCAGCAGCAGTGCCGCCGCGATGGGAAGGTTCTTGCTCAAGGGGCCCAAGGGATGCAGCCACAAGGCGGGCAGCAGCGCGGTGGCCGCAAGCGTCATCACGAGCATGCCCGTCAGGGCCATGGCATAGGCCATCTTCGACGGGCGAAGCCACAGCCAGAACCCGATCACAAGATCCAGCGCGGCGCCCGCACCTATCAACCAGTCCTGCCAGGATCCTGCCGGAACGCCTGCGGAGTGCAATAGATCACTGCTTTGCCCATTCCATTGGTGAATGCTGACCACTGCAGTCAATAGCCATACAAACACTAGACTCCAGCGAACCCATTTCAAGGCAGGAAGAGCGTGCTCCTCTCTACTTGTCAATCGGCCGGGGCGTGCCTCGTTCTGCGGCCCTCCTTGCGAACGATCTTCTTCCGGAAGTTGGGGCAGCGTTTGATTCACTGCTCAATCCTTTCAGGACTGCGTTTTGATATGGCGCAGCATATGTTCCACAGTGACAGGATCACGACCTAACCAAGTCGGCAGCACCGATGGATCACAGCAGTTGTCATGCGAGGCCAGAACAAGGGAGGCGCTGCACCAGGGGGATGCCGGTACGGCATCGCCAAGCCGTGCGCTGGCATGGCTCACCCAGTCGGGCAAGGCTCTCACGAAGGCAGGGCGCAGGCCGCGTTGAGCTCTGAGGCTGGCAATCGTGTCGGCCATGCTCAAGCGCTGGGAGCCCCCCAATTCCACGATCCCAGTCTGGCCTGATTGCATCAGAGCCAGCATGGCGTCGGCGAGGTCATCGACCAGCAAAGGCTGAATGAGGTGATCAAACATGGGTTTGGGAAGGGTCAGCACGGGCAGCACAGAGAGCCGCATGAACAGTTGTGTGCTGGCGCCTCCTGCACCTATCACCACACTCGGCCGTACGATGACACCATCCAATCGACCGGCATCCGTCAGGCCCTGCAGATGCTGGTCAGCGGCGCGCTTGGTGCGTGCATAGGGCGTTTCGTTGCCGTCCACTCCCAAGGCTGAGAGTTGCATGACCTGGCGGATCCCCAACTCGGCGCAAGCATCGAACAAGGCCATGGGGGCTTGTGCATGAATGCTCTCCAGAGGGGCCTGCGCGCTTCCGCGCAGATGCCCGACTGCATTGATGACCGCATGAACCCCTTGAAGGTGAGCAAACCAATCGGCTGGCTTGAGCTGACGAGCGTAGTCCACCGGTGGCTGGCTTCGGCGGCTACCAGAGCGTACGTTCCAGCCTTGTGCTTTCAGCCGTTTGCGCAAGGCTTGCCCAACGAAGCCTTGGGCACCGCACAACAAGACAGTGCGGCCGGGAGAAGAGGTGTGGTCCGTCATGATGATTCCTTCAAGCTGTCTCAATGGTGAGCGATGTGGTCATCGATTTCACAGCGTCCGTCTTGGCAACGGGCACTGTGGCGTGCAGTGCGTTCAGCGGCGCGCCGAGCGGCTGATTCAAGAATCCAAACCACCGGCCATTTCGGCATGCGGTAGCGGTTGCGCGCAATCACAGGGTACATGCGGTTGGCCAAGCTGTGAATCAACGGCCACCTGAACACACCAGGCACCCAGGTCCAGCCAATGCCTTCATATGCGCGAGTCAGGCAGTCCACACCGACAAAGACCTTATCCTGCGCATCCACCCCGTGAATGGAACGCATCAACTCCTCTCGCGGCGCTGGGCCGCCTTTAAAGCCGGGTTCGACGCAGTTGATGAAACGAAGGCGTTCGTGCGTGTTACGCAGCATCAAGTTGGTCATTTCGGCATTGCAGAAACGGCAACTGGCGTCGTAGTAAAGGGTGAGAGGGAATGAGGTGATGGCGTTGCTCATTGCGATTCCTTTTGATTTGTTATTTCTGTATAAACAGAAATTGACGCTAAAAAAAGAAGCAGGAAAAGCCCTGCCTGGCGTGGACACTCAAGGTTTTTGTGCGGGGTGTTTTTCTTTCTCAGAGGACGGCGATGTGCCGCGCACAAAGCGCTGCACACTGGCGCCGAGGCCCAGGATCTTGTCTAGCGTGCCGGGCGACAGGCGCAGCATTTCATCTGCCCAGGCGCCAAGCTTGTTCATCAGATCCAAGGTGGAGCGGATTCGGTCTTGCGCGTCAGCGGTTTCGCGATCGAACTCGGGGGTTTTCACCAGAGTAGACAGCATGCGGATGGTAGGGTCGAATTCCCGCTCTTTGCGCTCACGCACTATGGTACGAAAAAGCTCCCATACGTCCACGCTGGTCTCAAAGAAGTCACGCCTGTCGCCCAGGACATGCGTTACGCGGATCAAGTCCCATGCCTGCAATTCCTTCAGGCTATTGCTCACATTGGAGCGAGCTACTCCAAGGGTTTCGCTCAGTTGCTCCGCGTTGAGCGGCTGCCCGTGAACGAACAGCAAGGCGTGAATCTGCGCGACGGTGCGATTGACGCCCCAGCGCGAACCCATCTCCCCCCAGTGCAGGACAAATTGCCGTTGAATCGTGCTCAGTTCCATAAGATGAATTCTATTCCATAAATTTCTGTCAAGACAGAAATTAAGATTAATCGTTGACCATGAGTTGATAGCGGGTGCCTGTGGGCAGGTGCCGAAAAACTTCTTAAGCCATGAGGCCCTCTAAGAGCCTCTGTAAGAGCCCCTGGTTAAGATGCCGCTTCACTACCAGCATTTACTCTGCGATCCGATGAGCCAAAGAAACGAGCGAGACGATCAAGCCAGTGTCAGGCTTGAAAAGCTCTCGGCCAGTGCAAGTGCATCTGCACCGACGGGTTCCTTCATGGAGGTCTTTCTGGCTTTTTTGAAGCTCGGCCTCACCTCATTCGGTGGCCCTATCGCCCACCTTGGCTACTTCCGCACAGAGTTTGTGGAGCGACGGGCCTGGCTGGACGACAAGAGCTATTCAGATCTGGTCGCACTTTGCCAGTTTTTGCCAGGCCCGGCGAGCAGCCAGGTGGGGATGGCTTTGGGGCTGGGACGTGCTGGTTGGTCAGGCGCGCTTGGCGCATGGCTTGGTTTTACGCTTCCGTCGGCCATCGTTCTCATTCTCTTCGGTCTCGGTGTCGCGCAATGGGCGGGACTGGTGCAGTCTGGTGCGATTCATGGGCTCAAGGTGGTCGCGGTAGCCATAGTGGCACAGGCCGTCTGGGGCATGTCCAAGTCGCTTTGTCCAGATCGATCAAGAGCAGGTATCGCTATCGTCGCAGCCCTGCTGATGCTTGCAGCGCCGTCGACCTTGAGCCAGGTGGGCGCTATCGTTGCGGGCGCCATTGCGGGGAGGTGGTTCTTGCGGCTCGGCCCTTTTCCAGGTGCGGAGCACCATTCCTATGGCATCAGCAAGCGGGTGGGGGCGCTGATGTTGCTGCTGTTTGGCTTGTTACTCGTGGTGTTGCCCGTGCTGGCTGCCATGGCCCGGCAGCCAACGCTGACTATCATTTCTTCGTTCTACCAGGCGGGTGCACTCGTTTTCGGAGGAGGGCACGTGGTGCTTCCCCTTCTACAAACAAGCGTTGTGCCTAACGGGCTGGTCACCAACGATGCCTTCCTGGCCGGTTACGGCGCGGCTCAAGCCGTGCCCGGACCCTTGTTTACTTTCGCAGCCTATCTGGGGGCGGTGATGACGGAGCCATTTTCAGGCTGGTTGGGCGGCCTGACGCTGCTCGTCGTCATCTTTATTCCCGCGTTTCTGATCGTAGCCGGGACATTGCCATTCTGGGAAACGCTGCGACAGCGTGATGGCGTGCAACGTGCCATGGCCGGTATCAATGCGGCCGTGGTGGGCGTCCTGGCAGCCGCTTTGTATGATCCGGTATGGACCAGCGCCATTCATTCCCGGGCTGATTTTGGATTGGCGCTGGCAGCCTTTGGTCTATTGGTCTACGGCCGCGTGTCGCCTGCGTTGGTCGTGGCGCTTGCGGCCGGGGTGGGTTGGATATTCATGCATTGAGCCTTGCGTCTGAGCAGAACCAGGGATTTCGCCTTATTGGACTGAAGTTCAAAGGACCGCGGCGCGGAAGGAACAGGTCGCATGCGTAGAACACAAACGTGGCCCCTCTAAGCCCGACGGCGCAAGCTCATGCTCGCCCTATGTGTGTTCGCGTGTGAATTGACCCACTAGCGCATGGGTATGATGGTGCAAAACAGAACACCCGATCAATTTTTTCACGGTCGTATCTTTGAGATGGCACGCGCAATTCATTCGGGGAAAATCAGTGCCGAACCTGTGAAAACATGGGTGTCGCTGGGGATGGATCTGGCGGGAGTGCTGGGTGGGATCGAGCGCAGCGCAGCGCGTTTTTCCGTCGGACTTGCCGCCTTGGTGCTCGCGGGGTGCGCCCCAGTGCAAACGGCAACCATGAACGATAATTTGCAGCTCATCGCACGCGCTAAACAGGGGCACGTCCGCGATCTGCGCGGTGAGTATCGGCAAGCGTTGTGCTCGCGTCTCACTGGCCAATCCGCCTGTGAAGATGTGCTTTTGCGCTTTCCAGGTGAATCCGTAGCGCGCCACCATGTGGTCAGCAACGCAGCATCCCTCGCAGCGCGTTACCGCATTGCTTTTGTTCCGGGCTTGTTCTCTGATTGCGCCGAGAAGAGGTTCGTACCGTTCGCCGACGTGGCCGACGAATTGAGTGCTGCGGGCTTCGAGATTAATCTTCTGCGTGTGCAAGGTCGCGCGGGCACTGAACAGAATGCCGCGCAACTCGCAGGCGAGATCGCCAAACTCCCGCACGACGGCAAGCGGCTTATCGTGTTCGCGTACTCGAAGGGCTTGCCCGATGTATTTGACCTGCTGGTCCGTCACCCACCCGTGCGGCAGCGCGTCGCTGCTGTTGTCAGCTATGCGGGTGCCGTGCATGGCAGCCCTTTGGCGGACGAGTTGCGTGGCATCTATGACGCGTTTGTCACGCGCCTGCCTATAGGCGGTTGCGCAGTCGGCAATGGTGCTGAACTCGAAGCGCTGCGACCTGGCGTGCGGCACGCATGGTGGGCTGCTCACCACCGGGAGCTGCGTGACACGCGCGTACCGTTTTTTTCGCTCGTTGGCGCGCCGCTGCCCGAGCGTGTCTCACCATTGCTACGCCTTAACCACAGCCGGCTGGCGGAGCGCGACGTCCATAACGACAGCCAACTGCTCGCCGATGATGCAGTCGTGCCAGGCAGCGCGTTACTTGGATACATTAACGCTGATCACTGGGTCATGGCGATACCGCTTGCAAAACAACTGCCGGCGCTTGCCGCGCTTTTTCACGACGACGTGCCACGCGGTGCGCTCGTCGGCGCCGCAATCGAAGTTGTTGATTCGGCACTTCGTACGACACCTCGTTCACTGAGTCCACCATGACTCGCTAGATCCCGTACACGGCATTCGGCCGAAGACTCAGGCAGCCTTATGCACCGCCAGTAGCAGGTACTGTACGCGTTCCTCGAAATACCCCCCAGCTGAGTGCTGCTGTGATCCATGCCGTTACACCACCGTACAGCATGACCCAGCCGAAACCCTGGGTGAGCGCGCCCTGGATGATCAAGCTGGCGTGCTCCGCATCCACAACACCGCTCATC
>JAECRA010000060.1 GCA_015999985.1 Comamonadaceae bacterium | reverse complement strand
ATCACCTCTGGCGGCAAGAACATCACGCCGACGGAGATCGAAAACGAGCTGAAGTTTTCTCCCTATGTGACAGACGCTGTGGTTATCGGCGACTGCCGACCCTATCTGGTGTGTCTGATCATGATCGACCACGAGAACGTGGAGAAGTACGCGCAGTCCAATGGCATCGCTTTCTCTGACTACAGCAGCTTGTGTCGCGCGCCCGAAATTCTGGCGTTGATTGAAAGCGTGGTGCAGGCCACCAATGCCCAGTTCGCCCGCGTGGAGCAGATCAAGAAATTCCGGTTGATCGAACGCAAGCTGTCCGTGGACGATGAGGAACTCACGCCCACCATGAAGCTCAAGCGCAAGCTCGTCAACACCAAGTACGAGGGCCTGATCAACACCATGTATAGCGCTTGAGCTAACCACGACGCAGTGCGGCGCACAAGCAGCGGCCATCCCAATTCCCCTGGCATGTAGTTCGAAAATCCAATAGGAGAAATTAAGTGAAACCACTTAGCACCTGGAAAGCAATCCGTATGACCGCCGCTGCCGCGATGGTCTTGTCCACGGCCTGTGGCGGCAACAGCATGGCGGGTGGCATCAGCAACACCGAGGTGGTCGTTGGCACCATCCTCGATCTGTCTGGCCCCGTCGCCATGCTCGGCGAACACTACCGCCAAGGCATGCAAATGCGTTACGACGAAGTGAATGCGGCTGGCGGGGTGTTTGGGCGAAAGATCCGCATGATCACCGAGGACTCAGGCTGGGACACCAAGAAGGCCGTGCTCGCGACGCGCAAGTTGCTCGACAAGGACGACGTGTTTGCGCTTATCAACGTGTTGGGTTCGTCGATCGCCGTCGCGACCACACCACTGGCACTAGAAAAGGGTGTGCCCAACCTGTTCCCCGCCGCACCGGTGGACGTGGCCTTCAAGCCTATCAGTCCCTTGAAGTACGCCACCGAAATGCCCTACGACATGCAGGTGCCGATCGGCGTGCGCTACCTGACCAAGATGGCGGGGTACAAAAAGGTCGGCGTCATCTACCAGGACGATGATTTTGGCAAGGACGTGGTGAAAGGCCTCACGGAGATCACCAAGGAACTGGGGCAACCCATTTGCGAAAAATCGTCCTTCCGGCGCGGCTCCACCGACTTCGCCTCTCAGGTGGCCCGCATGAAGCAAGCCGGGTGCGACCTGGTGGTGATCGGTGGCTCGACCCGTGAAACCATTGGCATCATGGGTGAGGCACGCAAGCTCGACTGGTCACCCGGGTTCATGGTGACGTCGTCGGCCTACTCCGCGCAGCTGCACGTGTTGGGCGGACCGGTCGTGAACGGCCTGTACTCGACCGTTGCCTGGCCTCACCCGTACGCAGACGGCGCTAACCCCAAACTCGCCACCTGGATCAAAGCCTACAAGGAACGCTACAAGGCCGATCCGTCGCCGTTTGCCACGGCCGGTTACATCAAGGGCGACATGTTTGTCAAAGCGCTTGAGCAAACCGGCAAAGCGCTGACCACGGAGGCGTTCGTCAAGGTCATGGGCAACTTCAGCTACACCGACGGAGAGATGTTCGGTGTGCCCAGGATTCACTTTGATAGCAGCAACCACCTGGGCCTGCGCACTGTGCGCATGGGGCAGGTCAGGGACGGCCGCTGGCAGTTGATTTCCGAATCGTTGTGACACCGTTGAGCGAACGAGCGGCCAACGCTGACGTGTTTGGATTGCCCTATGCGCACTGGTCGGAGGCCGTGGCGGACGAACTTCATCGCCATTGCCATGACATCCTGGGCGTCTTTGAGCGGCCCAAGAAAATCGTGATCGTCGACGCGCTGCCCATGACATGCACTGCAAAGATTCAGAAGGCGCTACTGCGGGCGGCGCATCTGGAGACCTATTCGGTCGAATGATGACTGTGACGAGTAAGGTGAATTTCACTGGGCGGGCAGTATGGCCGTTGCGCCGGCATCTTCCATCGGGCAGTCTGGTTCAGGGAACCATTGCCGAGGGCTTCGGAGAGGTTGCCGAGGTTTTCGTACAGGGGTTCCTCGACCGTGGAGAAGTCGGAGCATCGCTGTGTATCCGTGTCGATGGCGATGTGGTTGTCGATCTCTGGGGAGGAACGGCAAACGCCTCGACAGGTGAGCCATGGGATGAGGATACAGTGTCGGTCGTCTTTTCCTGTACCAAGGCGGCGGCGGCGCTGTGCATCCACTGGCTCTCGGCCAAAGGGCTAATCCGCATCGACGAACGCGTCTCCCACTACTGGCCCGAGTTCGAGGCATCGGGCAAGCACGACATCACGGTGAGGATGTTGTTGGACCACACTGCGGGGGTTCCCGTGCTGCGTCAGCCCCTCAAATCCGACTGCGTGGAAGATGCAGACTACATGGCCGACCAGGTGGCCAGAGAGACGCCCTTCTGGCAACCAGGGACGGCGCAGGGCTACCACGCGATCACGTTCGGCGTGGTGCTCAGTGAATTGATTCGGCGCATCACGGGTCGAACCATCGGTCAGTTCTTTGATAGTCAGATCGCAAGCCCGGGCGGGATCGATTTCTGGATCGGCCTGCCGCGGCTGGTGGAGCCCAGAACGGCGACCATCATCCCTCCGCTGGCCTCTGAAATCCCGCAGACACCGTTCTCCCTGGCCCTGGCCGACAAGAGCAGCATCCCGAATCTGTTCATCTACAACTCCGGCGATTGGGCGCGTCGAGGCATGAACACCCGCTCAGGACGGGAAGCCGAGATAGCCTCAGCCAATGGCGTGACCAATGCTCGAGGGTTGAGTGGTCTCTATGCCTTATTGCTTCCCGGTGTGACGTTGGAGTTCGAGCCGTTGCTGAGCTACATGCGCGACGCGACCGCACGGCGCCAGGCGCGCATGGACAGAACACTGCTGCTGCCCACCCGATTTGATTCCGGATTCATGCTGCGCATGGACAACCGCACCTCAAATGCTGATCGCAGCAGCGTCGTCTTTGGCGAGCAGGCCTTCGGGCATTGTGGCTCCGGTGGTTCCGTGGGATTCGTAGACCCGACGTTGCGGTTGAGCTTTGGCTACACGATGAATCGGATGGGTGGCGGTGTTCTAGTGAATGACCGTGGTCAGGCGCTGATCAATGCCACCTACCAGTTGCTCACGAACCTCAACTCCAGGCGTTGACGCGCCTGAGCCCTCATTGGATACCCAGCACCAAAGAAGAATACGAATGACCACACGTGAAAAAGCCATAGATACCGTGATCGATGAAGGCGCGTGGGAGAAGCGGCTTGCCGATGCCTTGCCTTCTGCGAACCTGCCCACGCTCTTGATGGTGCTGGTCCATTTGACCGGCGATCAACGATGGCTGTCGGATCACTACCGATGCGCCCGTTCACCGGGCCTCGAACCTCTGGACTCCGGTGGACTGGACGAGAGCCGTCGCAGCGAGATCCTGGCGGCCGCTCATGAGGCTGTTCTAGCTTGGCGTCGCGGAACCTCGCCGCAATACCCTGCGCCCGACGCTGAGACGCTGACGCGCATGACACGCCTGAGTACTGGCGAGCACGTGCCGGATGGCTATGGTGACATCGTGGCGGCAGGACTTGGGCTGGATCAGTCGTTCGAACTGGACCAGCGCCAGGCATTTGACGTGCCCCAGGGCTTCAAGGTCGTCATCATCGGCGCCGGGGTAGCGGGGCTGTGCGCCGCAATCCGCCTACACTTGGCCGGCGTTCCCTACGTAGTCGTAGAGAAGAATGACAACGTGGGCGGCACCTGGTACGAGAACCACTACCCCGGCTGTGGGGTGGACACACCGAGCCACATCTATTCCTACTCCTTCGCCAAGCACGATTGGAGCATGCATTTCGCCTTGCAGGAGGAGATCCAGGCGTATTTCGAAGGCGTGGCCGATCGCTTTGGTGTCCGCCAGCACATCCGCTTCAACACCAAGGTGCGCAATGCCAGATACGACGAGCGGACCGCGCGCTGGCGAGTGCTCACCGAGTCGGCCGAAGGCGTGCGGGAGATCGAAGCCAAGGTGCTGATTGGTGCCGTCGGGTATCTGAACAACCCCAAGCTGCCACACATTCCGGGTTTGGACACTTTCAAGGGAGTGTGCTTCCACACTGCGCGGTGGCCCCGGGATCTTGACCTCAGGAGCAAGCGGGTCGCCGTGATCGGAAACGGGGCCACGGCGATGCAGGTGGTGCCCGCGATTGCAACGCAAGTTGCTTCGCTGACGGTCTTTCAGCGCTCCAAACAGTGGGTGGCGCCGTTCGCACAGTTCCGCATGCCGATCTCGGACGCGGCGAGGTTCCTGCTCACTGAGGTGCCTTTCTACCAGGAGTGGTATCGGCAGCGGCTGGCCTGGATTTTCAATGACCGTGTGCATGGATCGCTGCAGATCGACCCTGATTGGCCGCACCCAGAGCGCGCCATCAATGTTCAGAACGACAAGCATCGCGAGTACTTCACAGAATACGTCAATGCCGAGTTGGGGCCCAGACAGGATCTGCTGTCCAAGGTGCTACCGGACTACCCGCCGTTCGGAAAGCGCATGCTGCTGGACAACGGCTGGTACCGCACGCTGCGCAGAGAGAACGTGCAGTTGGTGACCACCGGTGCCGCCGAGGTGCAGGAAGACACGATTGTCTCTGGTGACGGTGAACGCTATCCCGCCGACGTGCTGGTGATTGCCACAGGCTTCGATGCGGTGAACATGCTCGCCTCGTTCGAGCTGTACGGTGCGGGCGGAGTATCGATCCGCCAGGCCTGGTCGCAGGGTGGGCCCGAGGCCTTCATGGGCATGACGATCCCGGGCTTCCCCAACTTCTTCATGTTCGCGGGGCCGAACACAGGCCTGGGTCATGGCGGCAGCGTGGTCGGCACTATAGAGACGCAGGTCAACTACGTCATGGCAATTCTGCAGAAGGTCTTGGAGGAACACGGCGGTGACTTCGAGATCGCGGTGAAGCCGGAGGTCAACACGGCGTTCAACGAGCGGGTCCAGGCAGCACATGACCGCATGATCTGGAGCCACCGGGGCATGAGCAACTGGTATCGCAACCAGCACGGCCGGGTCGTGGTAACAACCCCGTTCCGCAACGACGACACCTGGCACCAGGCGCGCAACGCCTCGCTGGAGGACTTCACGGTGCGTCGCGTCGCGTCTTCGGACGTGAATGCCGACGCAAGCCGAAGCATCTAAGAGTGGCTAACAAAACGACGGGAGCGACCGCAGACGGATGACGCAGCACGCCAGAGAAAGCAACGCGACATGAATGTCGATGTAGCGCTCGAAGCGAGTGCAAAGCTCGCCGTAGGCGGCCAGCCCCGCGTGTGTGCGCTCGACGACCCAGCGATGGCGCCTTAGTCGGTCGTTGCGTTCAATGCCTTTGCGGGCGATGCGCTCCTTGATGCCACGGCGCTTGAAGTGCGCGCGGCATCGCGTGTAGTCGTAACCCTTGTCCGCATGCAGCTTGCCGGGCCAGCGGCGGGGCCTTCCACGCTTGCCCGCGACCGCTGGCAGGGCGTCGACCCACTCGTAAAAAACCACCGAGTCATGCCGATTTTCCCGGTAACGCAGAACATCACCGGGAGGCCTTGGCGGTCCGTGATGAGGTGGCGTTTGCTCCCCAGTTTTCCCCGGTCCGTGGGATTGGGGTCTGGGTATGGGCCCCCCCAGGGGCTGGGTACGCTGGCCCCGTCCATGCTGAATCGGCTGAAGTCCAGCTTGTCAGGTTGAGCGCGGGCTTGAGCGCTCTCGTTCAAACTAAATCTTAACCGCGCTTGCCGCAGTAATGCGTAAACGTGGCAGGCGCGTAGTCGCGGATGTTGAAGCTGAACGCGGCGTTCTGGAATTCCTTGGCCGCTTCTCCTTTGATTGAGAATTCGTACAGAGCAGTAACCTTGCCCAACTCGCCGTTCAACCAGGTCTCGCGCTCTGGCCAGCGGCGTGTGGCGAGCTTCTCGAAGTTGTCGTAGATATGCTGCGCATTCTCATGCAGCGCCTTTGAGAGCGGCGTGAGCCACTTGGCATCTTCCCGGCTCATGACCGCAAAAGGTTTTACGCGGCTCCATTGCTTGCCTAGTGCGCTATTTGTCTGGACCACTGCGCGGTCAAAGACTTCCTTCATGTCCATGTCACTCAGCGCCTGTGCCACCAGAATGGGCGCGGTCGCAATCCACTTGCCTGTGCGATCGTCCACAGCCCAGTTGTCTTTGGCGATGATTTCAATCAATTGCTCTGCGCGCAGGCTCTGCAGAACCGGTTTGGCCTCGGGTTTGGCCAGCCAGTCGATCCAGCGCTTTTTTTCCTGCGCAGAAAGTGCCGTCCAGTCGGATTCGACGGACCGTACCCAGGGTTGAATGAAAAATCGGTTGAACAGTGGAATCTGTTGAACGCCACGTGCGTCCTCGGCGATGAGAGTCTGGAACGTGGCATCCCATTCGATCTGGGTGAGTTCTTGCTTGTGCAGATCACACTTGGACAGCACCGCCGCGCGACGTACCTGCTCGGTGAGGGTGGGCCAGAATTGCACCACCATCATGCTGTCGTTCTGCAAAGGCTGCAACGCGTTAAGCAGCGCAGAGGGCTGTTGCGCAAACGCCCCCATGCCGGGGACTCCAGCCAGGACGCAGGCTATCAATGCTGATCGACCCCATTGACCGCAGCTCCGGCCGAACCCACGTTCAGTGTTTGCGCTAGAGAAGTTCACATCGCCTCTATCTCGGAATGATGGAGACGATTCTAGGTTCCAAACTTCGCAACGCCCCTTGATCCGGTATTGCTCACGTGAGGATTTCTCAAATGAGATGTCAAACCACTGCCGCAATGCCAAAAAAGTCTCATTGGCACCCAGCTTCTCAGGCCGCGTACCTGGCCACGGCGCTCTCGTCCCATTGGATACCGACACCCGGTGTGTCGTCGAGGACGGCATGGCCGTTCTCGTACTGAACGGACCTGGCCAGAATCGGACCCGCCAGGTCCATGCGTTCAAATATGTGCGCGGTGGGTGTCACCAGCATCAGGTGGGCGCTGAATTCCTCGAAGACGTGGCTGGACATGGGAATGCCATAGACCTGCGCCAGTGCAGCTGCTTTCATCCATCCGGTCACTCCGCCGATCTTCATGGCGTCGGGCATCGCAAGATCGCAGGCGCCTGCTTCCAGCGCGTTTTGCATATCCCCCGGCCCCCACCAGTTTTCACCCATCTGGATGGGTGTACGTGTGCGACTCCGAATTTCTGTGTAGCCACGCAAGTTTTCCTGAATGACGGGCTCCTCAATCCATCCGAGGTCCTCTGCTTCCAGAACATGGATGCGCCGAATGGCTTCGGGGACCGTGAGGCCCTGGTTGTAGTCGGCAAGGATTTGAACGCTCGGTCCCACCGTCTTGCGCAGTGCACGAATTGCTTTGAGGTCTTCGTCCAGCGTGGCGTGACCGAGCTTTGTCTTGATCGCCTTGAAGCCCGCCTTCACTGACCCCTCGGCACGCTGGCAACCCAGCTCTATGCCGTCCATGCTGTGGCTGTCATAGGCTGGAATGGGTCTGCGCGTGCCGCCCAAGACTTCCACGAGCGGGCGTCCAAGGAACTGGGCGTGGGCATCCCATACGGCCATATCCAGGCCGGCGCAGGCAATCTGAGTCAGCCCGGTCTTGCCGATCAGCCGGAGGCGAGACGAAAGGAGGGTGTCCAGATCGGCAGGAGCCAATGGCAGGCCCGTTACCAGGCCTCCCAGTGAGTGCACCATTTCCAGGGTGGCCTTGAGTGCAAGCGGCGTGTAGGTGAACACATAGCTGCGACCCACTATGCCCGCATTGGTTTTCAAGTCGATGAGGACGAGAGGGGCCGTGTCTACGATTCCCACGCTGGTCCTGACTGGAAACTCCAGCGGTACGTTGACTGCGCGTGCTTCGATGGATTGAATGCAAGGGGCGTTCATATCAGTTCTCCGTGATGTGGGGCATGTGGGGCCGTTGGGCGCTTCATATTCCGAGATAGGCCGAGCGGACGCGTTCGTCGGCCGACAGCTCACCGGCCGGGCCGGACAGGGCTATACGCCCGGTCTCGAGCACATAGCCGTGGTCCGCGATGGCGAGCGCGGCTCGTGCGTTCTGCTCCACCAGCAAAATAGGTACCCCACTGTCCTTCAAGCGCTTGATGACCTCGAACACCTCTTTCACAAGAAGAGGAGCCAGGCCCATCGAGGGCTCATCGAGCAGCAGCACCTTGGGCCGGCTCATGAGCGCGCGGCCCATCGCCAGCATCTGTTGCTGGCCCCCTGAAAGCTGCCAGGCCGCTTGCTCCTTCTTCATCCGCAACACGGGGAAGAGATTGAACATTTCCTCAATGCGATCAGGATCGGGCTTGTGGGTATAGCCGCCCAGACGCAGGTTGTCGATTACCGATAGCGGCCCGAACACCTGGCGACCTTCCAGCACCTGGGCCAATCCGCGGCGCACCCGGGTCTCGGCAGCCAGGCGCGTGATGTCCTGCCCAAGGAGTTCGACGGTGCCGCTTCGCGCCGTGATCAAACCGGAGAGCGTTCGCAGCAGTGTGGTCTTTCCGGCACCGTTGGCTCCTACCAACGCGACCAGTTGCCCAGCCTTCAATTCCAGATCGACCCCTCGCAAGGCTTCTATGCGTCCATAGCCTGAGCTCAGACCGGCAACTTTAAGTACGGTGTCGGTGCTCATGCGTCGACTCCCAGGTAGGCAGCGACCACGGCAGGATTGGCACGCACCTCCTGTGCGGTGCCTTCAGCAAGCTTCTTGCCCTGATCCATCACGACGATGTGGTCCGATATGGCCATCACCATCTTCATGTCGTGCTCTACCAGGAGCACCGTGGTGCCCCCCGTGGCGATCTTGCGGATGAGTTCGCCCACAGCGTGGGTCTCGCTGTCATTCAAACCGGCGGCTGGCTCGTCCAAAAGCAAAAGTCGAGGGTTCGCAGCCAGTGCGCGTGCGATTTCCAGTCGCTTGAGCACGCCAAAGGACAACTGCGTGGCATGGGCGTGGCGGGCGCTTTCCACGCCCACGTAGTCCATCAGTTCGTACGCGCGCGCTTCGAGCTTGCGGTCCGCCGCACGCGTCAAGCCGAGAAAGCCTGACCAAAGTCCCGTGTTGGCGTGCAGGTGCGCGCCAAGCATGACGTTCTCACACGCAGTCATGTTCATGCAGACCTGCAGGTTCTGGAACGTTCTGCACATGCCGCGGCGCGCCAGCTCTTCCGGCGGCAGGCCGTTGATGGGCGTGTTGTCCAGCAGTACTTCGCCCGAACTGGGCTCATAGACGCCGCTGATCAGATTGAACAAGGTGGTCTTGCCAGCGCCGTTGGGACCAATGACAGAGTGCACATGGCCGCTTTGCACATCAAAGGAAACATTGTCAACGGCAGCGACTCCGCCAAAGCTCCTGGAGAGGGATTTGATAGAGAGCACTTATTTCCCCTTGTTCTTCTTTAGGCGCAGGGCAATCGATGGGACCAGGCCCTTGGGCATGAACATCATGGTGAGCATCAGCACCAGCCCGAACACGATGGCTTCGTAGCCATGCAGACCTCCCACGAGTTGCGGAAGCATGGTCAGCAGCGCTGCTCCCAGCACCGCACCGAAGGTGCTCGACATTCCGCCCAGCACCACCATGGTGGCCAACTCGACCGAGTGGGCAAACGATGCAATTGACGGGCTGATGAACGCCAGGTAGTGCCCGGTGAGACTGCCCGATACGGTGGCGAAGACGGCCGAGGCTATGAACACGCGCACCTTGAATGCGCTCACGTCGACTCCCACCACTCGCGCAGCGTACTCAGAACCGTGAAGTCCGCGCAAGGCTCGGCCAGCGGGCGAGCCGAAGAGGTTGAGAGAGAGCACGATGGCGACGAACAGCAGGGCTGCCACCAGGATGTACCAGTGGCCAAGTTTCACCAGCGCGAAGCTGCCGAAAGCCAGCGGCGGTACAGGCATTCCATCGGGCCCGCCTGTCCAGTCCACTTCGTTGATGAGCACGATGTTGACAATCACTCCCAGGCCCAGCGTGGCCATGGTCAGTGAGTGGCCCTTCAGCCTGAGAATGGGCTTGGCGATCAACCAGGCGACGATGGCTGCACCCACAGCAGAGGCGGGGATGGAAAGCAAGGGCGGCCAGCCGAAGCGGGTTGCCACGATGGCGCTTCCATATGCCCCAATGGCCACGAAGGCCGCATGCCCGATACTGATCTGCCCTGCAAATCCCATCAGCAGGTTCAGACCGATCACGGCAATGGCTGCCAAGCCAATCCTGATCGCGATGTCGAGCATGAAGTTGTTCGGCAGGGCGAAGGGCAGGGCGATCAGCGCCAGCGCCGTCAGAATGAGGGGGATGCGCTGGTTCATACGCGGTCCGTTTTCCGTGATCCGAACAGGCCATGAGGCATCACGAGCAGCAGCAAGATGATGAGCACGAAAGGCACTGCATCCTTGTAAGCCGATGAGATGTAGCCCGCCACCAGAGCTTCGAGAATGCCTACGAGAAGCCCGCCCACCACGGCGCCCACGCCGCTGCCCAGGCCTCCCAATGTGGCAGCCACAAAGCCCTTCATGCCCAGCATGAGGCCGATGTCATACACCGTGGTGGTGATAGGTGCCGACACCACCCCGGCGACCGCGCCCAGCAGTGCGGAGAGGCCGAAAGAGAGTTGGAGCACGCGCTTGGCGGGGATGCCCACCGCCATGGCCGCCATGCGGTTGGCGGCCACCGCCAGCATGGCTTTGCCCGTCAACGTGCGCTTGAAGAAGATGGCACAACCAGCGACGAGCACCGCTGCCGTGCCGAGCACCCAGAGCGCCTGCGGCAACACGTAGGCGCCCAGGATCTGCAGGGGGGCATCGCCCGTCCAGGGAGGAAGCACCTGCTGGTTCTTGCCCAAGGTGACCTGAACCACACCTTGTATGAAGATCGACGCCCCAATGGTGATGATGATGAGCGTCACCACATCGGCATTGCCAGCCGGCTGTATCGCTAGTCGGTAAAGCAATACTCCCACCAGCACCGTCACAGCGATGCCGATGGCAATGGAGCCGCTGAGGGCCATACCTTTGGTGAGCAGTGTGGCTGTGATCATGGCCGAGAGCATCAGAAAGTCGCCTTGCGCGAAGTTGATGACGCCGCTGGCGTTGTAGATCAAGGAGAAGCCCAAGGCTGCTAGCGCGTAGACCGCGCCTGTCGTCAGGCCTGAGAAGAGAAACTGTGGGAGGTCAGACATTTTTTTGTACGTGGTGCGGTTGAATCTCGGAAACGCGTGACACCCCAAGGAGCGTCATCGTTCTGCTGATTTCCTCGGCGAAAATTCGCAAGGTGGCTGCCACGCCGGCTTCGCCATTCGCGGCAAGGCCCCAGATGGCAGGCCGACCGATGAAGGCGGCTGTGGCGCCGAGCGCGATTGCTTTGACGACGTCGCTTCCCCTGCGGAATCCACCGTCAATGAAGATGGGTACTCGTGCGTCCACAGCTTGCGCGATCGCGGGAAGTGCGGAGATGGTTGAAGGTGCGCAGTCGAGTTGCCGCCCTCCGTGGTTGGAGACCACGATGCCATCCACCCCATGCGTGAGCGCACGCCTCGCATCTTCCGGGTGCAAAAGCCCCTTCACAAGCAGTGGGCCATCCCAGAGGCTGCGTAGCCACTTCAGGGATTCCCAGGTCAAGCTCCGGTCCATCGTTCGCGCGAGCAACGCAGCTTGCAACTGAGGCGATGTGGCCCCCGTGCCGTCCGAGAGATTGACAAAGCCAGGCGATCCCGCGAATGCCATGGAGAGCGACCATGCGGGGTGAGTCACCAGATCAGTCAGCGTTCGCACGCCGGGGCGAAACGGCAGCTTGAAGCCGTTTCGCATGTCACGCTCGCGCATGCCGCTCACAGGTACGTCCACGGTCAGCACCAGCGCGCCATAGCCCGCGCTCTTTGCGCGGCGCACCATCTGCTCCGCAATCGCGCGGTCTGACATGACGTAGAGCTGAAGCCACTGCGCTCCACCGTTGGCGGCAGAGCGTACATGTTCCAGGCGCTCATTCGATGCCGTGGACAGCACGAACGGAAGTCCCGCAGAAGCGGCTGCACTGGCAAGCACGCTGTCCCCACGGGGCCGCACGAGCCCGGCAAAGCCCACTGGCGCGATGCCCACTGGCGCGGCCCACCGTTGGCCAAAGACCTCGATGGACATGTCCTGCTCCGTCGTATCGCGCAGGCAGGTAGGCAGCAGGTGAAGCGAGCGCAGGTCTGTCTCGTTGCGGACGATGCATTGCTCGTCCTCGGCTGCCCCGTCCACATAGTCGAAGACGAAGCGGGGCAGCCGGGAGCGCGCGCGCGTCCGGAAATCAGCAGTCCGGAGCATCATGGGAAATCAGCGGACTTCTTTGAAGGCGCCGTTCACGATCTCCACCATTCGGAAGGCTGAGTTGTCCAGACCCATGTGGTCCTGCGCAGTCATCGTATAGATGCCGCTCACTCCGACAAAACCCTTGGTGGCTTCGATCGCCGCCCGGACTTTGGCCTTGTCAGTGCCCCCTGCGCGCTTGATGGCATCTACGGCCAGGTAGAGCGCGTCATGCGCGTACCCGCCGAAGGTGGAGACATCCGATTTGAATTTGGTTTCGTAGTTGGTGGCGTAGTCCACGCTCACCTTGCGCTGTGGATCGCTGGCGGGTAGGGCCTTGGCAATCAGCAGCGCGGGCGAGGGCATGCGTATACCTTCCGACGCCTTGCCTGCAATGCGCACAAACTCGAGCGACGCCTGGCCGTGGGTGGTGTAGAGCGGTTGCTTGATCGCAAGCTGCTGGTAGTTGCGCGCAATGATCGCAGGAGCCTGGCCGGTGCCAAAGAGCAAGATGGCTTGTGCAGGCGAAGACTTTGCGCGCGTCAATTGTGGCGTCATGTCCGTGTCTTTTTCGCCGTAGGTCTGGTCTTCCACCACCTTCATGCCCAGGGCTTCTGCGGCCTTCAGTGTTTCGGTGCGGCCTGATTTGCCGAAGCCCCCTGTGTCGGAGAGCAGAGCCAACTGTGTGTAGCCGCGCTTTTTCATGTCCTCCAGCACCTTATAGGCTGCCATGCGGTCCGAGTGAGGCATCTTGAACACGAAGGGCTTTACCGGCTCCACGATCACAGAAGCGGCTGCCAGAGAGATGTTGGGGATCTTGGCGGCATCGATCTGCGGCACCATCGCCATGGTGGAGCCCGTGCTCGAAGCGCCCAGGATGATGTCCACTTCGTCCTGGATGATCAGCCGGCGCGCGAAGGCGTTGGCCTTGTTCGCATCACTGGCATCGTCGTACAACACAAGGCTCAGCTTGCGGCCCAGCACGCCGCCCTCGGCATTGATCTTGGCCACGTATTGCTCCAGCGTCTTCTGCTGGGGATCACCCAGGAAAGAGGCCGGGCCGGTGGCAGACACGATCGCCCCGATCTTGATGGGGCCGTCTGCTGCCATGGCCGATGTCGCCGCTGTGGCCAGGGATGCCAGTGCGATGCCGGCGATGAATGTTCTGCGGTTGTTTTTCATGCTTGTCTCCTTTGAATCGTGAGGGTGGGGAACTAGTTGGAAGGCTTTTCGGAAGGCTTTCTTCTGATGATCTGAATGGGTCGAACGATCGGCTGCCCCACGGCCGCCGAGAGCTGACGGCCTTCGGGGTCGGCCAGTGCCGCGACGCGTGCTGCTTTGACTTTCTCTGCCGTGACGCCTTCGGAGACCTGCTGCAGGATCACTTCAAGATTTCGGTGGCCTCGGCGGCTGGTCTCGCCATAGCCCTTGACGAGATTGCCGCACAGCGCAATTTCAAGCCCCAGGGGGCCAGGCATGGCGGCTTCCACTGCAGCGAGCCAGCGTTCGATGGCGGCCTGCTCCTCCACGTAGCGGGACATGTGCCGGCGCAGTGGGCGCAGGCTTCGCAGTCCGCAAAGCATGAGAAAGCCTCGAATGGTGTCGGTGCGGATGTACATGCCCCGGTGCCACTGGCGACCCGCTGCCTTGCGCCGCAGCCAATCCGCTAGCTTGGGTGGCAAAACGGATGCGATCTCGTCAAGACCTGGTTTCAAAAACTCGGTCATCCGGATGGGTTCACCGACTCGGGCGCCTACTTCGCGTCTTACCCGCTGCAGCCGTTCACGCCGGGTCTTGAGCTGGGCGACGCGAATCACATCCTCGTACGACATCCACAGTGCCAAATACCGGGCAGCTTCCACGGCTGCCTCCAGGCCAAGGTCAGCTCCATCGGCCTTGTTGACAAGTTGCTGCACGCGATCCAGATAGAAGTCGGCATAGCGTGCGTCCTGGAAATCCGTGGTCAGGTCGACACCAGCGGTAGCCACTTCGTGCAAGGCGCGTGGCAACTTCGCGACCCGTGGTGAGACCGCTGGCCTGGCCTGCACGGTGGCATCGAGTCTGTCGGCAGCGGCAAAACGCCCTTGCGCGGCATCGAACCCAGCTGAGAAGCCGCGCAGGCTGGCATCGACTGCTTTGCCGGACCGCCGAATGGCCTCTTCGCATGCAGCTCGATCGAAAGGCAGAACACCTGAGCTCGCCATGGCGCCAAACATCACCGTATTGATGACTGTGCCATTGCTTTGTGCGATGGTGCGCATATCAAAGATGACGGCCCGGCGGCTGCGCTGGGTCGCTGCGTCGATGATGCGGTCGCTGTCGTAGCGGCCATCGCCCATGGCAGACTTCTCGGAGACTGCGTACTCGCGGTGCGTAGAGGTCACCAGCGTGGTCCGCTCGGGGTCTACATAGCCTGCCTGAATGGAGCGACCGGCCTCTACGAGTTCGGATGCAGCTACAAGATCCAGCTGGCCAGGTGTGGGTGTCAGCGACATCACCGGCTCTCGGCCCCCCAGCTCGTGGCGCGGGCGCGGGTAGATCTCCACGTAGTAGGTGGTGGCGCCGGTCCGCTGAGCCACCCCTGGAACGGAGGTGCTCTGCACGGGATAGCCGGCGTGGGTGGCGGCATCTATCAGCCAGTCGGCCAGCACGCCGCCGCCTTCACCACCCAATGCGGCCACCAGAATGCAAACGGGACGCGTCATGCCGCAAGCCTCTCAAGTACGGCACCGCGTACGCGCGCCATGAAGCGCTCGAACCGCGTGGCGTTCTGCACCACCTCTGCCTTATAGAACGAGGGACACAGCACGGCAGCGTGCGCGTTTTCACCGCAAAGCCCGCAACCCACACAGCCGTTGTTCACCGTGGCCACGGGATCCTGGCGAAGTGGGCTTGGGTTAGGCTTGATGGTCAGGGAAGGGCAGCCTGAGAGGCGGATGCAAGAGTGGTCGCCCGTGCACACGTCATCATCAATGCCGAACCGAGTTCGCACTACGCGCTCACCGTTTTTCAGTGCCTTGGCGACCTGAGGCTTGGTTCGGCGCTGGCGCTCCAGTTGGCATTCCCCATCCGCCAGAATGACCTTCAAGCCGCCTTCGGACGTGGTCATCGCTTCGCGCAACGTCTCGACCATTTCTTCCACGCGGTAGCTGCTCACAGTGCGAATCCATTTCACGCCCACGCCTCGCATGGCTTTCTCAATGTCTAGCGTCAGCGGACGAGCGGCTGGCTGTGTCGGTGACGAAGGAATGGCCTGAGTGCCGGTGGCGGAGGTATAGCCGTTCTTCAGGATCACCAGCACGGAATCCTGTCCGTTGTAGACCGCATTGACGACACCACTGGTGAAGCCGTTATGCCAGAAACCACCGTCACCCATGATGCTGATGGTGCGGTTGGGCAGCAGGGGCGCAATACCTGAAGAGCTTGCAAGGCCCAGGCCATAACCTAGAACGCTGCTCCCCACGTTGAACGGCGGCAGCGTGCCGAAGGTATGGCAGCCGATGTCGGCATTGACGTGCACCTTGCCGATTTCCGTCTGCAACTGCTTGATGGCCGAGAAAACCGGGCGCTCCGGGCAGCCGATGCAAAAACCTGGGGGGCGAGTGGGCACCGGGGAGCCCAGCGCTTCTTTCGAACGTTCCTTGGCGTCTTTCATCGCGTTGGCGAAGGCCATGGCCCGACGCGCATCAAAACCTTCGGGCTCAAGCTTTTCCAGAAATCGGGCAATGGCTGGCACCAGGACTTCGCCGGTGTACTCGCCAGCCATCGGAAGAATGTCTTTACCGTGCATGATGGTGGTTGCGTCCGCGCGGCGCAGTGCTGACTGCAGCGAGTCTTCGATGTAGTTGGGCTGGCCTTCTTCCACCATCAAGACCGCCCGTTTTCCGCTGCAAAACTCCAGGAATTCATCTGGCACGAGCGGGTACACCACGTTCAGTACGTAAAGCGGCACACGCGAAACCCCGAAGGAGTCAGCCAGGCCCAGCTGTTGAAGTGAGCGAATGACACCGTTGTAGAGCCCGCCCTGGACAACAATGCCCACATCACTCAGATCGCCATCGAACTGCTCATTGAGCTTGCGCTCGCGAATGAATTTCACCGCTGCGGGCCAGCGCTCTTCCACCTTCTGGCGCTCGTGTTCGTAAATCGAAGGGGGAAGGTTGATGCGTGCGTAATCGAAGGTCGGCGACTCAATAGGGGCATGCGTGGAGATTTTGGGTCCGCGGTTGTCCTTGCATTCGAAGGTGCCGTGTACGTGGCAGGCGCGGATGCGCAGTTGCAGCATCACCGGCGTATGGCTGGCTTCGGAGAGTTCGAAGCTTTGCTCTACCGAGTTCACTATGGATGTGAGGTTTGGGCGAGGGTCCATCAGCCACATTTGCGACTTCATCGCAAACGCATGCGTGCGCTCCTGGATGATGCTGGAGCCTTCGCCATAGTCCTCACCCAGAATGACCAGCGCTCCGCCCTGCACGCCTGCGGAGGCCAAGTTCGACAGCGCGTCTGACGCGACGTTGGTGCCCACGGTGCTTTTCCAGGTCACGGCACCGCGCACGGGGTAGTTGATGGAAGCGCCCAGCATGGCCGCGGCGCCGGCTTCAGAGGCGTTGGCCTCGAAATAGATGCCTAGATCGCTGAGCAGGTCGCGCGAATCGCCCAGCACATCAATGAGGTGGGAAACGGGCGCGCCCTGGTAGCCACCTATGTAACTGACACCGGATTGCAGCAGCGCCTTGGTCACCGCCAGAATGCCTTCTCCATGGAAGGTCTGGCCGCGTCCGAGTGCGAGCGACCGGACCTCTCCGGCAAATGAGCGCTCCATTTTTTGTCTCCTGCTTCTAATTCGTGGGTTGAACCTAGAAACGGCAGGGCGCGTCCAACTGTCGTTTCTAGGTTTAAGCGAATGCTATGTTTGACCTTTCATTCTTCCTATCGATACAATGTCTGTTACATATAGATAGAATCTATGAAAGAATCTGCGTCACTCTTTGATCTCAACCTCATTCGCGCCTTCGTCGCCATCTACGAGACCAAAAGCGTGACGCAGGCGGCGGAGCGGCTGGGCCTGACTCAGCCGACCGTGAGCCACGCACTTTCTCGGTTGCGCCAGTCCTACGGTGACCGGCTGTTTGCACGGGGTGCGCATGGCTTGATCCCGTCGGCTGCCGCAGAAAGGCTGTTCGAGCAGGTCAACGTCGCGCTTTCCACCATAGAAGGCACCTTGGAGGCTCAGCAGGTCTTTGAGCCTGGCAGTTCCACGCGGCGGTTCCGTATAGCGACGTCCGACATTGGCGCGCTGTTCTTCATTCCTCCGCTGCTGAGGCGTTTTCAGACCGTGGCGCCCAGGCTTCAGGCCGAGTTTGTGCAGCTGTCTGACACCGTGATGGACGAGCTTTCGACCGGCGCTCTGGACCTCGCCCTCGGAAATCTTCCGGATCTGCACCAGCACACTCGGGAAGCCTATGTCTTCACTGAGCGCTACGTCTGTCTGGTCTCTGACGACCATCCCATGGCGCATGGCACCCTTGCACTTGCAGATTTCATGCGGGCGCGCCATGTGATGGTGTCTTCGCCGAACTCCGGGCATGCCCTCATTGAGGGAGCTCTCGCGCAACGCGGCATTCGGCGCAACATCGTGGCGCTGGTGCCTCAGTTCTCGGTGCTGCCGAGCCTGGTTGAAGGCAGCGATCTGATGGTTATCTTGCCGGAGCGCGTCGCCAGCCTGTTCACCAGCCAGAGAAGGCTAAAAAAAGTGGAAATACCCGTCGCGCTACCAGATTTTGAGGTGCGGGTTCACTGGCATGCGCGTGCCGAGAGCTCTCCAGCCCATCGATGGCTGCGGGAGGAAGTGACCCAGACGCTCGGCAAGCTTTAAGCTTATGAACACGCTCTTAGAACGTGTTTACGATCTATCCGGGGCCGCGTTGGGCCGCAATCGGGATGAGTTCGAAGGCCATTTGCGCTGCACGGGCTAGTGCCCATGCAAGCGGATGGCCAAAGAAATCGCCCGATTTCGCCCCAACCCGAAGGGCAAGTGCCATTGCGAGCGGTCTGCGGCGTTGCAACGCTTGCCAATAGCACGGGCTATTGGCTGCGCCCTGCGCCTTGCATCCCATCCCGCACTGGCACTTGCGCGACCCCGGATAGATCGTAAACACGTTCTAAGGTGCGGGCGGTGAAGCACCAGAGGGCGGTGCGGTTGCAGAGGGCGGAGGGGACGTCGGTTGGGACGGCTGTTCAGGCGTTCTTCCCATCAGTTGCTCCACCATATGTTCTGCCAGCGTCGTGAAAAGCGGTTGGCTCACCATGCGCGAGACCAGGCTGGCCACCATGGCGCATGACATCAGCCCCAGCACCATGGCGTAACCATCGACCATTTCCATCACGATGATCATCGCTGTGATGGGCGTCTGAGTCAGCGCTGCGAGAAATCCCGCCATGCCGAGCGCCATGAGCACCATGTGGTACTCCGGCGCCATGAGGGTTGCCACGTCGTGGCCCAGGCTCGCGCCGATGGACAAGGCTGGTGAAAACAGGCCTCCTGGCGCACCGGACCATACCGTCAGCCAGGTAGAGATGAACTTCAACACGGTCCAGAGGAGCGGAATACCGTTTTCCTCGCCGCTCAGAAGCGCCCGGGTATGGTCATGGCCGCCACCGGCCGTGGTGCCGCTGGTCAGAATGCCAATGACCGCCACAGCCAGTCCACAAGCCGCTGCAAAACGTATGGGCCACTTGCGGCGGTAAGCGCAAAAGCGGTCCGGCAAGCCTTTGATGGATGCGAGCAGAAGACGCGCAAACAAGCCGCCCGCAAGTCCGCAACTGAGCGCAAGCAGCATGCCTGGCATGAAGACGCCCCAGCCCACGCGCTCAATGCGGATACGGCCAAAGTAGGAGAGGTTGCCGAAGGCCGCCACCCCCACCAGACCAGAAACCACGATCGCGCCCAACATGAGGCCTGAAGAGCGTGTTTCCAGCTTGCGCGAGAGTTCCTCGATGGCGAATACGACTCCTCCCAAGGGCGTGTTGAAGGCTGCCGCGAGGCCGGCGGCGCCTCCAGCCACGATGAGTTCTCTGGCGGTAATGCCTGAGCGAGGAGACAGAAACCGGCGCGCTGCATACATGACACCGGCTGCAATCTGCACGGAAGGGCCCTGGCGACCGACGGAAAGGCCCGCCAGAATGCCCCCTGTCACGGCCAAAACCTTTGCCATGGAGATTTTGAGCGACACCCAAGCGGAGCGCCCCTGGGCATCCAGATGGGGGTCCAGAGCCGCCATCACCTGGGGTGGGCCTGATCCGCCCGCTCCCGGCGCCCAGCGCAAAGCCCACACCACCAGGGCCGTCAGAGCGGGGGTCCACAAAAGCGGCCACCACCAGCCACTGGCCGAAATGGCCGCAAAAAACTGCGACGCTGCATCCGTCAAGAGAGTGAACAGCACCACAGTCAGGCCGGCCAGCAAGGCGAATATGCCGATCACCAAGCGGTCAATCCAGACCCTTGCATCAGTCATCTCATCGCGCACGCTGCGCAGGAAATCCGGTTCGCCCTTCATATAGTTGATTTTGGCATGGCACTTACTGGCACAATCAATAGTGTCGTGAATCAGAAGTTCGCGGAACAAATCCGCCGAGAATCAGCGCCATGCGTCGTCACAACTCCTCGCGATACCACTTGGTATCACTGCGGTTCGCTCCTAGCCTGACACTGATTTCGACGAATTTGTTTTATCCACGAACTTCCAACCCACGACACTAGTCGTTTTCGTTTTTTTTCGCGCAGGAATTCAAGTCATGGCATCGGTCAATAAAGTCATTCTCGTCGGCAATCTCGGGCGCGACCCTGAGATGCGCAGCTTTCCTAGCGGCGACCAGGTGGCCAATGTGACATTGGCCACCACTGACAAATGGAAAGACAAGGCAAGCGGCGAACAGCGCGAACACACCGAATGGCACCGCCTGGTGTTCAACGGCCGCTTGGCCGAAATCGTCGGTCAGTATCTGCGCAAAGGTTCGCAGATTTACGTCGAAGGAAGTATTCGCACCCGCAAATGGCAAGACGCGCAGAGCGGCCAGGAGCGTTACAGCACTGAAGTGCGCGTAGACCAGATGCAAATGCTGGGCAGCCGCCAGGGTATGGGCGGCGGCGGTGGCGGTGGCGACGAAGGTAGTTACGGCGGCGGCGGTGGTGGCTACGGCGGCGGCAATGACCAAGGCGGTGGCGACGGTGGTTACGAAGCTCCGCGCCGTGCTGCACCCCCACCACGTCAGGCACCTGCACCGGCACCACGTGCTCCAGCACCTGCCTCCAGGCCATCGTCGGGCTTCGACGACATGGACGACGACATTCCGTTCTGAAGTCAGACCTTTTTCAAGGTCCCGCAATCAGGCCCTGAGTGTTCGTCACTTGGGGCTTTTTTCTTGGTGCCAGCGTTCCTGAAATCGGTGACTAGCCTATATCCCAACTTCTGCACGACACATTGTTAAATCTCATGCGAACGTCAGCATTAGCTTTCTTACTTTTCTCTATCTGTTCAACTGCTTTAGCGCAGGCTTGGGACGCCACCTCACAGGCCCCATGGCGCCGTAGCGATACGACCTTGATACAACTATGCTTCGATGGACTGGACTCAAGTGCTCCAAAGCGTCTTCAGCTAAGTTCTATCTCAGAGACCTCGGTTAGCGGCGGCTCTGGCCTGGATCTCATAGGATTAACTCTCACTGGCCGTCCCATCTATCAGGGCTCGATAGCCCATCCAATCAGTTTCAAGTGGGCTCTCATTCGTCTGCCGGATTCGGAAGCGCTGTTGCGGATCGACAATCCGAACGATCTGGAAAAAAACATCGACGTGTGGCGGTGGGCCAAGACATCGATGTGCACGATTGATTCAATGGCGCCCTACAAGATGATGAACGGCCGTTCCGCTAATTGGGAGGCTTGCCCCGACCTCGGCGCTCATGCCAGCTTAAAAGTCACCAACTATTCAGAACATGCGTTGGATCTCCTTCATCTCAGAGCAAAGGGCCTTAAGACCTTCAACGGACTCCGAGGGTGCCGGGAGTTTGTGCATGGCCCGGCGAAATAGCGACCGGTCGAACTTGGTCGTTGGCTCGGAGTCTTGCCCGCCCTAGTCCGCCTTAGGCATTGGCTCCCCGCGCGCAAAGGCCACGACGGTCGGCAGTATCGGAGCTAACCAGTCCAGGGGCCGGGCCAGGGCGGCGACGGTCGTCACGTGGCCAATGTTGTCAAAGACCCGCATATCCACTTCGGTACCCCCAGCCCGCAACCGGTTCGCCAGGCCGACGGTGTTGCGTTGCGCATCCACCACCGTGTCGTTGCGCGCGGCCAGCAGCAAGGTGCGGGGGGCTTTGGCGTTGGCGTAGAAGATGGGCTGGGAATCAGCCGGGGTTTGCGGCCAGCCGAAAGCAACCCGTACCTCCGGGTCGACAATCGGCAAAAAGTCGTACGGTCCGGCCAGACCCATCCAGCCCGCAAGACGATTAGGTGTCAAGCCTAGAGGCGCCAGCCAACGCGGGTCCAGTGCTAGCATAGCGGCGTTGTAAGCCCCGGCGGAATGGCCCATCACCATCACGCGCGCAGGGTCGCCTCCCAGGCTGGCTGCATGCAACAGCGTCCATTGCAGGGCCAATGCGCAATCGCCCAGAAGGCCTTCGTAGTTCACTTGGGGGCTTAGGCGGTAGTCAGCCACCACAGCGATGATGCCGTTAGCTGCCAGGGCTTCGCCCACGAAACGATAATCGGTCCTCTCGCCCCTCGTCCAGTTGCCACCGTATAAAAATAGCACCACCGGCGCATTGCCGGGCACCGTGCCGGTGTTTGGCTGGTACACATCCAGCAGATGCCGCGGATCGGGCCCGTAGCGCACGCCGATGGGGCCGTGGTAGGTGTCACGGGCCACCAACTGGTTCAACACCTGGGCACCAGAACAGCCGGACACCAGGGCCGCGATGGCGGAACCGATACCCATGAGGCCTAGGCGGCGCTTAATAGGTGTGGAAAGTTTAGAAAATGGAGGCATGTAGTCCATACGCAATTAAATGGCTTTTGGATTCATATACGGGGGCTGGCCGCGCGATGGCATCGTAAGCGCTGCACAATGACCTTAAGAGTGTGGGCGGTTACGCCACCGCCTGCATACGAGCCGACGGGCCGCGCACAATCCCAATAGATCGCAATGATTATTCGCCAAAGTACGATTACCCGTGACGAGCTCACGCACCATCTTTCCAGCCCCGAACGCGCCACACAGTTCGAGCAATGCACCTTCGATGGAGAAGACCTTTCCTCGCTGGAATTGAGTGGTCTGCGGTTCACAGCCTGCAGTCTGGCGGGGACATCGCTCACCCGCGCTTGGCTTTCTGACACCAGGTGGGAGAGTTGCCGCCTTGGCAGAGCTGATTTTGCGCTGGCTGACTTGACTGGCGCCAGCTTTGACGCGTGCGACCTGCACATGACCACTTGGCTGCGCGCGAGGATGCCTTCGGTGACCTATACCGACTGCAAACTAGACGGTGCCTTCTTCCGCGAGGCGCAAACGCTAGGCCTGACCCTGCGGCAATGTCGTTTGGTCGGCGCCGATTTGCGGGGTCTATCCTTCCGTAAACAGCGCTTGGAGGGTTTAGACCTGTCCGGCGCTGATCTCTCGGGCTGCGACTTCAGAGACGCCGTGTTTGAAGGCGGGAGTCTGACGGATGCGAACCTGAAAGTCGCCAAGTTCGACGGCGCCGATCTGCGCGAAGCCAGGCTCGGCAGCATTACTGTGCAAGATCTGGCGTTGGTGTTCAAGGGCGCCACGATCTCCAGCGACCAGGCGCAGCAACTTCTCAGCGGCCTGGGTGTGCATGTCGTCTGAACTGAGGGCCACCTTCGTGCAGTGACCCTTACGCAACCTCGGTCCAACAGCGCCAGGAGTTTGTCGGCTACTGTCAAATGAAGACGAACAGCAAGCTCAACGCACGTTACAAAAAGACAAACCTACCCAGCGGGAAGCAAAGCTCACCAAACAAGTCCTATGTCTTGCGTCAAAACGCCCGGCCGAAGGCCCAGACCATTAGAATCATCTTGTCCGTAAGTGGGCTTCCTCACTCGGACACATGATTGCATGCGCCGCCTTTTCATTGTCTTGTTTTTGCTGTTGACCTCTGTTCAGCTCGCCCTCGCGGGCCTGCCGGCAACTGCTGTGCACGTCGTTACGGCAGGACAAGACGACCTCGTGGCGGCTGCCGCTAACAAGGCATTGTCAGGGCATGGAAGCTCCCATGCCATGGAGGCTGATCACCCCCTGACCTGCGACATGTCCTTTTCGCCCTGCATGTCTTGCGACAGCTGCCATACCTGTCAGCAAGTGGCGATTGCTGACGACGTGTCGGGGCGTGCAGTGGGCACAGCTCAAGGCAACCGCTTCATCTGGTTGAGCACTCGTTTCGCCAGTGCTGAGTCGGCACCTGTTTTCAAGCCTCCAATCGTTTAAGTCCTGCTATCGCCGACCTGTGTGGGCCGGCGTTGTCACGCAGGGCAGCGCTGCTGTCCGGACTTCAAACTTTTGGGCCTGAGCCATGTTTTCTTTTACTCGGCAGTCGAATGCAGGGACCCCCTGTTCCTGCCTTTCTCCTCGCCAGATTGCCTATGGCGTGGCCTTGGTTATCTTGCTTCTGGACCAGGGCATCAAATACTGGGTGCATGACTTCACCCCGTATGGCTGGCGTCAGGTCGTGACGCCTTTCTTCAATCTTGTGCACGTCTGGAACTACGGCGCGGCGTTTAGCTTTCTGGCTGATGCAGGAGGTTGGCAACGCGTCTTCTTTGGCGTCATTGCGTTGGTCGTCTCCGTCTGGATCATCTGGGCGCTCCGCAAGCCGCTCCCCTCGCGTGAGCGATGGGGCTATGCCCTCATCCTGGGTGGTGCGCTTGGCAATGGCATCGACCGCGTCACCCGTGGCTATGTGGTCGATTTTCTGGACTTCTACGTGGGCCGTTGGCATTGGCCAGCGTTCAACGTCGCAGATATCGGCATCGTGTGCGGTGCAGGTCTGCTGGTGTGGTCGGCGTTTCAAATGCGTGGAGGGTCCAATGAATAAGTCTTCTGCGTTGATTTCATACACTGCGTCTGAACGCCAGTGGCTTTACTTGTTGCTGAGCTGGCTGGTGGCTCTGATCTCTACCTTGGGGGCGCTCTACCTCGGAGAAGTCATGGGCCTTGAGCCGTGTGTGCTGTGCTGGTACCAGCGCATTGCCATGTTCCCCCTGGTGCTCATTTTGGGCATCGCTGCCTATACGCAAGATGCCCGTGGTGTGAGGTACGCACTGCCGCTGGCAGCGGTGGGGTGGCTGATTGCCCTTTATCACTGCCTTCTTTATGCAGGGTTCATCCCCAAGAGCATCCAGCCTTGCGGCAAGGGGGCTTCATGCGCAGAACAAAAGCTTGAGTTGGTGGGCTTCATCACGATTCCGCTGATGTCCCTCGCCGCGTTTTCAATCATCTTGCTGCTGCTGTGGGCGGCAAGCAAGGAACCTCAAAAATGATCAACAAGAAACTGATTCTCATCCTCTGCGGCCTCATGGTATTCATGGGCTTTGCCTTTGGGATTTACCGCCATTTCAATCAGCAAGACCAAGCGCTCACCCGTTTGGCCAGCGAGTCCAACTCAGTCTTTAACCGGCCGCATTCGCCCACCTATGGCTCCAAAGACGCCAAGGTTCGCATCGTTGAATTTTTCGATCCTGCTTGCGAGACCTGTCGGGCTTTTTACCCAATAGTGAAAACCTTGGTCGATGCCTCCGATGGCAAAGTCCAACTGGTCGTGCGCTACACCCCGTTGCACCAGGGGTCTGACGTCGCAGTCAAAATTCTCGAAGCAGCCAGACTGCAAGGCAAGTTCTGGCCGGTGGTGGAAGCAACGCTTGGTGGCCAACCGCAGTGGGCGTCTCACCATGCACCTCAGCCTGAGCTGATCTGGAGCTTTCTGGAAGGGACTGGCCTGGATGTGCCCAAGGCCAGGGCAGACATGGTGTCACCTGAAGTGGTGGCGGCAGTCAATCAGGACATCGCCGATGCCAATGAATTGAAGGTCACTCGGACGCCCGGCTTCTTTGTCAACGGCCGACCTTTGAAGGTGTTCGGGGTCGAGCAACTGGTGTCCTTGGTCGGTGAGGAGATCCAGCGCGCGTACGCAAAGTAGACTAAGGTTCGGTCGTGGTGCAACCGTATGGCGCTGATGTTGCGGCATTACCTTGTAATGATTGACGGCCAGATTCTGGGCATGGCGTAATACGCGAACAGCTACCACGTGCAGCAGGCTCCGCTGCCGTGACCGAAGAGGAAGCCAATATGAGCAACGCCAACGCGGATCTGCGCGACATCCTCGCCCTCATGCGGGCAGGGCAATGGAATGCTGCGCATGATCGCGTGCAGCACCACGAAGGCCTGCTTGCCGCCTGGCTGCATGGCCTGCTTCACTTGCAAGAGGGCGACCTTGAAGACGCAGAGAACTGGTATGACCGGGCTGGACGACGCTTTCGGCAGCGCGGCACTCTGGAAGAAGAGATGCTTCGCTTCGACGAAGCGTTAGGTCTCCCATTGTGAAAACATGGTTAAAGGACCTGAGAAATGTGCTCTTTCGACGGTCGATGCTTTAGCAAAGGGTGAAGTAAAGCCCCCAGTTGCAACAGGTCGAAATCCTGACCGTGTTTGCCGACCAGTTGAACTCCTAACGGCAATCCATTTCCTGATAAGTCCAATGGCAAGTGAAGCGCGGGCCAACCCAAGAGCGTCCAGACGCGATTGAATGTGGACTGTCCTGTCGAAGACAGGCCTACCGGAGCCGGGCCCTCTGCCGAAGGGGTCAGCACACAATCGAAGTCCTTCAGTTTGTCCTGCAAACCAAGCTTGAGCTCATCCGCTTGCGCAAGGGCCTTTTGGTACTCTTCGTCGCTGATCTGCCAGCCCTGCTCTATAAGTGCCGTGAGAACCGGGCTGAATGCACCGGGTGAAACGGACCACTCTGGCAACAGGGAGCGAGCCATCTCATACTTCATCACAACGCCATGCAATCGGCTTAGCGCTTGAAAGTCGTGATCGTGACTCAGATCACGTACGGTTGCACCTAACTGCCGCAACGTGTTAGCAGCAGATTCAAAAACCCTCCCAGCGTCGCTCTGGAGTGATCCCAACGGCTCACATCGCATGGCTGCAACGTACAGGGTTGCCGGAGCTAAAACTTTCGGTGCTGCACTTAAGAATCCTGGAACAATCACAGTGGCTGCCAGCAAGGCATCCTCCACGGTGCGGGCAAAGCATCCGGGTGTGTCCAGCGACGGACTGAGCACCTTGATACCGCCTGGATTAACTCGCTTCAAAGTTGGCTTGAAACCCACCACGCCGCAGTAAGCCGCTGGACGAATGATCGATCCGCCTGTTTGCGTGCCCAAGGCCAGCGGCACGCTACCTGATGCGACCGCTGCGGCAGAACCGCTTGACGATCCTCCCGGGGTGTGACCTGAATTCCACGGGTTTCGTGTGGGACCCGGGAACGCATAAGCAAACTCCGCAGTGACTGTTTTACCAACAGGAATCGCACCGGCATTGCGTAGCAGCGCCACGCAAACTGCATCGTACGGTGCCTCGTTATGCCCATGTAAAGGGGTACCACAACCTGTAGGCATACCCGCCACGTCAATGACATCCTTGACACCGAAGGGCACGCCTGCCAACGGCAAATGTCCTGTCGGAAAGGTATGGGTAATAGGCGCCTCCGCAGCAGATGCTGTGCTCATGAAGCTCCAGGCGCGCAAGCCTGGCTCAAGCTCGGCCATACGCGCCATAGATTGCCGTGCAAATTCTCCAATCGGCATTTTTCCGGTATTGACCAGTTGGCTGATGGTTCGTGCGTCAGGAAGACGCGGTGGCGCGGACCACAATAAATCAGGCTTTGTTTCCATGGTGCGAGTTTCTTCTGTTAAGCGCGCTGCAGTCTCAATAAATTGGATAACCGGTCTGTCCAATTCATTGATTGCTCCCCGTGTTCGCCCCATGAACAATCAGCGACATGACTTCTCAAACCGCTCTCGTCCGCCATCCGGTGTCCAGGGAATCTGATCAGTACAAAGTGCGATGCGTGCTCATGAGGGGAGGAACCTCTAAAGGACCTTTCTTTCTCGATGAAGACCTG
>JAECRA010000008.1 GCA_015999985.1 Comamonadaceae bacterium | reverse complement strand
CTCCCGCCGCTGCCACTTGGCCCGAGACCAGCGTCACGTGCCGCACCTCGAAGCCAATACCGAAGAAGATCAATATTGGTGGCACCAGCCCCAGCATCAGCCCCAGAGAAATATTGGCGGTGTAGCTGGAAACGTGGGTTCGCCAATACCGCCCCCAACGCTCAGCTCGCTCGGCGCCCAGCGCGCGCGTACTTCTAGGGTGATAGGCAATGATGGAATCTAGCCTGTTGAATACAAACCAGTTCTCTATCCACCCGGCAATCACGCTGGAGGCAAAAAGCAGTCCACCTGTGGCGGCGGCGAACAGCACGGTGGGGCCCAGCATGTGGTGGTCGGTCAGGATTTTTTCAGAATGGTGCGTGTCCAGTACGCCATCCCAACCCATGTGGTGCAGGCCATAGGTGATGAGCATCGCCATGGGTATCACCACCCCGACGTTGCCCATGATGGCCGCAAATTGTGAGCGCAGCAGGTAGACCACTTCGGTCACGAAGTTTTCTACCGCTTCCGGCGCATCCATGTTTTTGAGCTTGGCCGCCAAAGCTGGCGCGGTCATGGCAGGTTGCTTGGTGGCTACGGTCCAGTGCAGCAACATGATGATGACAAACGACGCTGCGTAGTTCATCCCGGACATCAAGCCGCCCCAGAAAGCCGAAAGGCCGAGTGAGACGATCAGCAGCTTGGCCCAGGTCGTAAAAGCCAGAACAAATCCGCCACCCGCGGCATTGCGCAGCATGCGGGCGTAGTCTCTAGGCGTGCGGGTAATGTAGTGTTCACCGGTCTCGGCATTGCGCTCTGTCACTTTGGCGGCCAGCAATTCCGTGCTGGTTCGCATAAGTGAGCGCACACTACGGGTATCACGGTTTACGCGTACGAGATGAGAAAGCAGTTGAGCGGTGGCGAGGGCTGGCGCATCCGTTTCCAGGCAGAGCAGCAGGGCTTTCACGCGGAGAATGCGCTGGCGAAGCTGGCGCAGCTGGAACTCAATGTGCACGGATATGCCGTGTTCCTGCAAGTGCGCGTACACAGAGTAAGCGGCGGCACGGCAGGCGTCGAGCTGTTCGCGAAGTTGACTGATGGCCAGCAGCGACGGCTCGCTTTCCCTGCCAAACTCCAGCACAGCGACGCGTACCTTCTCAAAAGTTGTAGGCAAGGCGTGGAATGGCCGAGCATGCCGGGCTTCCGGTGACATCCGGGTGCGGATATCTGGCGACAGGCCTATGGCATTGATCTGACCCAACGAGTAAGTCAGCGCGTCAAGCAATACGCGTTGGGCGTAGTCCGCAGCAGTTGTCTGGCCTTGGGTGTCTGCCTTGAACAAAAGCGAACGCAGGCGGCGAAGCGTGTCCGTGTCCAGCGCCCGCAGCCAGCGGGCGTCGAATTCGCTGGGGAACAAAAGGTCAAACAGTTCTCCCAAGTCAGTCGTCTCGGGCGTGGCCGGCAGTAGCTTGCGCCTCACGCGGTTGACGAATTCGCTTAGAAACGCTGCCCGTGGAGCAAAGCCCAGATCCGCCAGAAGCGGGGTGGCGTCCGTGGTGGAAAGAAACTTGGCCCACCAGAAATGCCAGAGTTTGAGCCAGTCAGGGCGCAATTCGGCTGCATCCAGCAGGGAACGGACACGCGCCACCGCTGCCTGGGGATCTTCTGACTCACCACGGACCCAATCGAGCAGTCCAATCAGCCATAAATGGCGCTGCGGCAATGGTGCGTCAGGATCGATCGCGCGCAGTATATGAATCAGCTCAAGCTGAGTGGTGGACATGACGAGAGAAAAGGCGAATTAATGGAGCACGCGGGGACCGGCGTTTCCGCCAGTCGAGGCATCCAGCACGAAAAGAGGTATTTCGACTTCAAAACGCTCGCCGTCCGCGGCCACACAGAAATAGCTGCCGTGCATGGTGCCGTTGGCAGTGCGCAGGCGGCAGCCGCTGGTGTACTGAAAGGCTTCACCGGGCTTGAGCAGAGGCTGCTGTCCCACCACTCCCAGGCCGCGAACCTCTTCCGTATGGCCTTTGGCGTCGTTGATGATCCAGTGCCGGGAAATCAGTTGCGCCGGTACTTCACCAGTGTTGTGTACGGTAATGGTGTATGAAAAACCATACATTTCACTCCCCGGCTCCGATTGATCGGGCAGGTATTGCGGCTCTACCTCCACGCTGAACTGATATTTAGGCATAGCGCCTATGGTAACTGCGCGGCCAGTAACTGCGACAATCGCATCCCATGAGCACGACCTATCGCATCGCCCCATCCATACTTTCAGCTGACTTTGCTCGGCTGGGGGAGGAGGTTAAGAACGTCATCGCCGCTGGCGCCGACTGGATCCATTTCGATGTCATGGACAACCACTATGTCCCCAATCTGACATTCGGTCCCATGATCTGCCAGGCCATCAAGCCTCATGCCGTGCGCCCAGACGGCCAGCCTGTGCCCATGGACGTGCACATGATGGTGCAGCCGGTAGATGCATTGGCACAAGCTTTTGCGCAGGCGGGCGCTGATCTGATCAGCTTCCACCCGGAAGCCAGCGCACATCCGCACAGAAGCGTGCAAGCCATCAAAGCCGCAGGTTGCCAGGCAGGCTTGGTGTTTAACCCGGCCGCGCCGCTGGACGTGCTGGATTGGTTGATCGACGACATCGACCTCATCCTCATCATGAGCGTCAACCCAGGCTTCGGTGGCCAGGCCTTCATAGACAGCGCCTTGCGTAAAACGGAAGCCGTCCGCAAACGCATCATCGCCTCAGGCAAAGACATCCGTCTGGAAGTAGATGGTGGCATCAAAGCTGCCAACATCCGTCAGGTGGCAGACGCCGGCGCCGATACTTTCGTGGCCGGCAGCGCTATTTTTGGCCAAAAAGATTACGCAGCCGTCATCAATTCAATGCGCGAAGAATTGCGCAAGTAACCAAGACTCTCGCCCCGCCGACGCATAGCGGTGCAAGGTGCGAGGTACGGCTTTTCCCCCTCTCCCGCTTGCGGGAGAGGGTGGGGGTGAGGGCAAACAGCGCCTAAACCACCCCCAGCAGTACCAAAACCCATCGCCGTCAAATGAGGCCACTACCGTTGGGAACCAGTGCCCCTTCGGTCCGATCCCCACCTCACACCGAACCCCCAAACCCCTAAGGTTTGATATACGCGTACTGCTCTCGCGTCTGCAATTCCGCAATCCGCACCACCCCGGAAGGTGTGAAATCAGCATCCATATTGAACCGGTCCTTTTTCAGGTCGCGACTCTTGAGCGTGATCTCGCAGATCTCAAACGTCACCCCGCGCGCCTTCAGGGCGCTCACCAGTGACGCGTAGTCGATATTCGGGTTTTTCTTGTCCTTGGCGCCTTCCATCAGGAAGTCGATGCCTTCGGCGTGCGCGACCACCACGATCTTGGTCTTGGGCGACACGTCCAGATGATTGCGGATATTGCGCAGCCCCTTGGTAGCTTGCATCTCAGCGTTGTCTATGTGGTAGACCACCTTGTCCTGTGCCAGCGCGTGGCCAGACACCGTCAGGGCAGTCAGTGCAATGGCTGCAGCGCCCAGCCAGCCGCGAATCGTTTTCAACATGTCCATCTCCTTAGTGATCAATGCAGGGCGCAACGCTACCACAGCAAGCGCAGGCAAGCAGTTTCGCTGACCAGATTTCCCCCTCACTTGTTCGAAGGCGCCGCGGTGCCTGGCCTCACTGGACTGAAAGCTCCGCTACCATGCTCAATTGCATAAGCCCTAAAACCCAGGAGCCTTAGATGATGACCCTTGAACTTCTCGCGGCGCAGATCCGCGAAGTCCTTGTTCGCGAAAACAGTCCCGTCAGCCGGGAGCAGGTGGCTGGCTTGCTCAAGAGTGCGTTGCGCAACCAGGAATTCATCGCGTCGCAGTTTGTAAGTGAGGTCGGGCAACGCAAGGTAATGTATGAAGATCCAACCCTGGGCTTTTGCATAGTCGCCCATGAGTACCAGGGTGCGAAAAGCAGCGGTCCGCACGATCATGGGCCGTCCTGGGCCATTTATGGGCAGGCCGCGGGCGAAACACTCATGCGTGACTACACGCTGGTAGCCCCTGGTCAGGTACGCGAAGAGCGAAGCTACCTCATGCGCCCTGGCGACGTACACGTCTACAACGAAGGCGCGGTACACAGTCCCAGCCGGGTGAGCAGCACAAGGCTGATCCGCATTGAAGGGATGAATCTGGCTGGCGTGGTGCGTTCGGAGTGCAAGGTCGTCGAAGGTTCATAGACTGCTCCTTCCGCCTTTCCACGCGCTCCCGTGTTTAAGGCGGAGTATGCAGTCCGCGGTCCGTCGCCTCTTCAAGTATCCAATCCCTGAACTGGCAGACAAATGGATCTTGCGCCAGGCGATTGGGATAGATGAGATAGAAGGCGTCCATCGAGTCCGCCACCAGTGGAAACGGCGCAACCAGGCGCTTGGCGCTTAGATCGTCTGCCACCAACACGGCTTGGCCCATGGAAACGCCCGCCCCCGAAATGGCCATCTGATAGGCCAGGCTCACGCTTTCAAAGGTGATGCCCTGGTCTGGATCAATATCTTTCGCGCCTGCGGCATCAAGCCAGATGCGCCAGTACCCGGGCCGGGCAGAAGACTGGAGCAAAGTGGTGCGCAGCAAGTCGCGGGCGTTGTTGAACGGACCCACCTGCTCCAGAAGCGCCGGGCTACAAACAGGGGTCAGTCGGATCGGCATCAAGCGGTGGCTGACGCAGCCTGGCCACGATCCTCGGCCAATGCGAATGGCCACATCGGTGGTGGTCGAATTGCGGTCGATGGGGCCAAGGGACGTGGTGAAAATCACCACCCGATCCGGATGTTGCTTGCGAAACGCCTGCAGGCGCGGCACCAGCCAGCGCTGGCCGAAAGTCATGGGGCACCAGATATGCAAAGGTCGCCGACCCTTGGAGGTCCGGATTTCGTCTGTGACATCCGAAAGCTGCACCAGCAGTTCGCTGACCGTTTCGAAATACCTCAATCCTGCGGGTGTCAGGGTGATTTGCCTATGAGACCGCTTGAAAAGCGGTACCTCCAGGCTTTGCTCCAGCTTGGCCAACTGCCGGCTGGCGGCACCCGGCGTGACGAACAACTCGTCTGCTGCCGCTTTCACGCTACCCGTGCGGCCAATAGCCTCAAAAACGCGGATGGCATTCAGTGGGGGCAAGCTCATTTTGTACGTGCGGAGGTTGGAGTGAATTTAATGCAATCGAAACGGAATTTTAGTCGCTTGAGCAGCTTTCTTTGAACGTCCAGAATTCGGTCAGGTTAAAGTTTCAGGAGACATTTGATGGACATTCGACTTACTGGCAAGATTGATAAATCCCGCATCCGGCACATGAGAGTTCCCCGGGCGCCAGAGGAAGTTCTGGCAGGTTACCGAGCGCTTCAGGATGCGAGCGGCGTGATCTCTGATGTTATGGACCGGCTCGGAATTCCCGGTGTGGTGGGTGCCTCGGTGCTCAAGCCCACGATTGGCGGAAAGTCAATCGTGGGCACTGCACTTACGGTGCGCAACGTCCTGCAGCACGGTCATGAATACGAGGCGGCAAAGAAGGTCGCCAATCGCATGGCCGAGTTTGAAGCGCACAACCTGGCGCAACCTGGTGATGTCCTGGTGATCCAGGGCGTTGCTGGCATTTCCAATATGGGGGGGATTTCGGCGCAGACGGGCAAGCGCCACGGCGAAGTCGGCGCCATCATCATGGGCGGTATTCGCGATGTCGCTCACTCGCGTGCTGTGGACTATCCAGTCTGGGCATCCGAGATTACTCCGCGTACGGGCAAGTGGCGGATAGAGACCATGGAGATCAATGGTGACGTGGAAATTGCGGGGGTGAGAGTGTCCTGCGGTGATCTGGTCTATGCAGACGATACAGGGGTGTGTTTCGTGCCTATTGCCCGGGCGGCAGAGGTGCTGGCCATGGCCGAGAGAATCGCCGCCGCGGAAGAAATCAAGTGCCAGGCTATTGATTCAGGCGTTCATATTGCCGATCTGCCCAAGACCGAAGGATGATCATCGCGAGAACCGTAAAGGAAGCTGTCATGTTCACATCTCGGTCACGTCCTGGACTCACCCGCACCGTGTTGGGCGGTTTGCTCCTTCCCCTGGCGCTTATTCCATCGGGCGCCGCCATCGCGCAGTCTGATTACCCTAATCGCCCCATCAAACTCATCGTGCCCTTTGCTCCTTCGGGCGGCGTCGACACGCTTGCGCGCCTAATGGGCGAACACCTGTCGCGGCGCCTGGGCCAGCCTTTTGTCATCGACAACCGGCCTGGCGCGGGCACAACCATTGGCAGCCTGGCGGTCGCGCGTTCTGCGCCAGATGGCTACACCCTGCTCATGGCCAGCTCTTCCTTCACCGCAGCCACCGGACTCTACCCCTCGTTGGCCTACCAAATTGACAAGGACTTTGCCCCTGTCGCCTTGTTGGCCAATTCGCCCGTTGTACTGGCAGTCAGCCCTAAGATCAAGGCAACTAACGTGGCGGAGATTGTTCAATCTGCCAAGAGCGAGCCGGGCAAATTCACTTCGGCGACCTATGGCAACGGATCGGCTCCGCATCTGGTGTCTGAATTGTTCCAGCAGATGACTGGCGTGAAATTTCTGAATGTGCCCTACAAGGGAGGTGGCCCTGCCGTTCTTTCCACCCTGATGGGAGAGACCGACATGCTCTTTCCTACCATCTTGCCGGTGCGCGCCCATGTGGCCTCCGGCAAGCTGAAGGTCTTGGCTATCGGCTCTGCCAAGCCTACTGCCCTGATGCCTGGTGTACCCACATTCAAGGAGCAGGGCGTTGACTTGGTAGCGGGTACCTGGTTTGGGGTGGTCGCGCCCGCCAAAACGTCGTCCGCCATCATTGAACGACTGAACAAGGAAATTCTGGCGCTGGCCAAAGAGCCCGAATTCATGAAAACTCTGACCGGAGAAGGCGCTGAGTTTATGGGCGGAACGCCCGCAGAATTTGGCAGCTTCATGCAGGCTGATCAGCGCCGCTGGACGAAAATCATTGCAGACCGCCAGATCAAGGCAGAGTAAATACCTCTCCCCAACTTTGATCCGGCAGTGGTCATGCGTATCTTATGTACCGGTCGATAGTGTTCAGGTGCTGGCAAGGCAAGGCAAGGCAAGGCAAGGCAGCGCGCGCGCTGACCGTATGCCTGAACCGCCGGGGCGATGCGTAAGAGAGATGAGCATGTAGGCCGGCACCTGGAGGTTCCCTGCGGGTCATTGCCTGTCCGGGTATCCGGCTTCGCGGAGTGCCGTGAGCAATGCACTTTCATCTAATGCGCTTTTGACCCGAACCTCACGCGCAGGCGCGTCGGTTTCAATGAGGGCTTGCGGGTCGACGCTCAGCACTGCTTTCGTGACGTACTTGGCGCAGCCCCCACAGGTCATGTTTGGAAGAGTCGGAAGGTGACGTCAATGCTCATTCGCCAGGCTTGGCTTGGGCAATGCAGCCGCCCTTCCCGTCGTACCAGTACCAGCTTCGACCGCCATGGGCGCGCGAAAGCGCTTTAGCCGAAGCGCGTTGCCGAGCACAAAGATGCTGGAGAGCGCCATTGCAGCCGCAGCGAAGATGGGCGAGAGCAAGGTGCCGTTCACTGGATAAAGGGCGCCTGCCGCGACCGGGATCAGCACGGCGTTATAGGCGAAGGCCCAAAACAGGTTCTGCTTGATGTTTCGGATCGTTGCCTGGCTGAGTGCAATGGCGTTGGGCACACCACGCAGGTCACCAGAGATCAGAACCACGTCAGCCGCTTCGATGGCCACGTCCGTCCCTGTCCCGATGGCGAGCCCGACATCCGCTTCGGCGAGTGCCGGGGCGTCGTTGATGCCGTCACCGACGAAGGCGACGCGCGCCCCATTGCTGCGGAATTTTTTCAGCGCAGCAACCTTCCCGTCGGGGAGGACCTCAGCAGCGACTTCATCGATGCCAAGCTGCTTTGCAATGGCTGCAGCCGTCGCGGCATTGTCGCCCGTGATCATCGCGACTCTCAGTCCGAGCGCGTGCAGCGCCTTGATGGCCTCAGGTGTCGTCTCCTTGATCGGGTCAGCGACCGCAATCACGGCAGCCAAGCGGCCGTCGATGGCCGCGTAGAGCGGGCTCTTGCCTTCCGCGCCGAGGCGCTGCGCAGTGGGCACAAAGTGCTCCATGTTCAGGCCGAGTTGTTTCATGAACCGGTCCGCGCCAACTGCAACGGTTCGGCCAGCGACTTGGGCAGACACACCGAAGCCGGGTGTGGCGTCGAAGCTCTCGATGGGTGCCAGGCTTATGCCGCGTTGCTTGGCGGCTGCAACGATAGCCTCTGCAATAGGGTGCTCGGAGCGTGTCTCGACTGCCGCGACAAGCGCCAGAATCTCTTCATATTCGAAGCCATCTGCAGGAACAAGGTCTGTCAGCTCGGGACGTCCTTTGGTCAACGTGCCCGTCTTGTCGAGCGCGACGATGCTCACATCACGCAGCTCCTGCAAGGCTTCGCCTTTTCGGAAAAGGATGCCCAGCTCGGCCGCGCGGCCTGTGCCCACCATGATTGAGGTCGGCGTGGCCAGTCCCATGGCGCAAGGGCAGGCAATGATAAGAACCGCAACCGCATTGACGAGCGCGAAAGTCAGTGCTGGGTCCGGGCCGAAGATCAGCCAGACCGCAAAGGTCAGCGCGGCCGCTGCCATCACCGCCGGGACGAACCACATGGTCACCTTGTCGACCAGCGCCTGGATCGGCAGCTTGGAGCCTTGCGCTTCTTCTACCAGACGAATGATCTGCGCAAGCACCGTGTTGGCGCCGACTTGGGTAACGCGAAAGCTGAATGCTCCCGTCTTGTTGATCGTGCCGCCTACGACTTCGGCTCCGACTGCCTTTGAAACGGGCACCGGCTCGCCAGTGATCATGCTTTCGTCCACATAGGAGGAGCCATTGACCACCTCGCCATCGACCGGAATCTTCTCGCCTGGGCGAACGAGCACGATGTCACCGGTCGTCACCTGGTCGAGTGGAATTTCCACAGTAGCACCGTTGCGCTCGACGCGGGCGGTCTTGGCCTGAAGTCCAACGAGCCGCTTGATCGCCTGTGAAGTCCGCCCTTTGGCGCGCGCCTCCAGCACGCGCCCGAGCAGGATCAAGGTCACAATCACCACGGAGGCTTCGAAATAGACGTTGGCAGTACCCGGTGGCAGCACTTCGGGTATGAAGGTCGCGACCACCGAATAGCCGTAAGCCGCCGCCGTGCCTACCGAAACCAGCGAGTTCATATCGGGTGCGCCGCGCAGCAACGCCGGGACACCCTGGCGGAAAAAGCGTAAACCTGGGCCAAACAGAACAAGAGTGGCCAGCACGAACTGCACATACCAGTTTGTTTGTTCTCCCAGGACCCGCATCACCCAATGGTGCATGGCGGGAATCAGGTGCGAGCCCATTTCGAGCACGAAGACTGGCAAGGTGAGGGCCGCTGCAATGAACAAGGAGCGGCGCAAATCTCGCGCCGCGCTCTCACGGCGCTCGGCGTCCTGGTCGTCCGCATTGGTCGTTTCAGCGGACAGGCGGCGCGATTTGTACCCCGCTCGTTCAACCGCGGCTTCAAGGTCGGACGTCGAAACGACCCCCGCGAGGTGGCGCACCCTAGCGCGCTCGGTCGCCAGATTGACCGTAGCTTCGATCACGCCCGGGACTTGTGCGAGCGCCTTCTCGACCCTCCCCACGCACGACGCGCAAGTCATGTCCTCGATCGCCAATTCGATGATCTCTTCGCGTACGGTGTAACCGGCACCTTCGATAGCGCTGATGGCCGCTTGGGGATTGGCCGCGCCAGTGAAGGTGACGTCGGCGCGCTCGGTCGCTAGATTGACGGCCGCCGTCTGTACACCCGGGACCGCCTTCAGCGCGCGCTCCACGCGGCCGACGCACGATGCGCAGGTCATACCCTCGACCGGAAGGCTCAGACGATGGGCCGGAGAATTGGAAGAACTGACGCCTTTTTGAGGTGTAACGGAAGCCATGGAACGACCTTTTGAGTGTTGTTGAAGCAAATCTTAAAGATTGACATCGTGGGAAGGTCAAGTACTTTTTTCACCATGCGTGCTTGTTAACTCGGAGACTTGGCCGTGCGTGCCCGCAAAATCCAAACAAAATACGTCAGGAAATCCATTTCGCCGCAATTGCGTCATGACCTCACTTCATTCAGATCACCATTTCACTGTTCAAGGCTCTATGCCCATTCTCCGTCAAGACATCCGTGCCTGTATCGTTGATCTTGATGGCACCCTGATCGACACACTGGGCGATTTCGAGGTGGCCCTCAATGCCATGCTGGCCGAGCTCGGACGGCCCGGCGTCAGGTCAAGCGATATCGCACGCTGGGTAGGCAAGGGGTCTGAGCATCTGATCAAAACCGTCCTCCAGAGCAGTGCTACAGGCGCCAAAGCGCTCGACGATGCAGCAGTGGAAAAGCTGATGCCGGAGGCATGGAAGCATTACCAGGCGAGCTATCTGCGCATCAACGGGCAGCACAGCACGGTGTTCGCTGGAGCGACGGAAGGTTTGGCTGCATTGAAAGCAAGAGGCTTGCCGCTGGCCTGCTTGACCAACAAGCCCAGAGACTTTGCGCTACCCCTGCTGGAAGCCAAAGGCCTTTCAAGCTACTTCACCCACGTCTTTGGTGGAGACAGCTTTCCTCGCAAGAAGCCAGACCCTCTTCCCCTCATCGAAACCTGCAAAGCCTTGGCCATTGCACCTTCCCAGACTTTAATGATCGGGGATTCTGCCAACGATGCCCAAGCCGCACGTGCAGCTGGTTGCCCTGTGGTGCTGACCACGTACGGCTACAACCATGGCGAACCCATTGAGGCGGTCGATGCCGATGGGTTTGTGTCCTCACTTGTCGATATTGAAGCCTGGATTGGCAACAAGTGAGTAAAGGCTACCAGGGGGCGGGCTCTTCGGTTTCAGCGCACGCATCGTGCGTCGCGCACACTGCCACGCTGCTTGGCTTGCAGGCACAATGGCTAACGGATTTATAAACGGACGCGAAAGGAGACCTGTCAACATGGATGGTGGAAATGAGTTGATAAGGCGCGCAGCAGCGAACCCACAGGTGCTGCAGTGGCACACCTGGGCGTCGTTGACCGCTGGTCCTTCGCTGGTGGTGTTAGGTGCCGTGCACGGCAATGAGACTTGCGGCACGCACGCTATCGTTCGTGCCATTGATGACTTGGAGCACGGGAGGCTCCTGCTGCGGCGAGGGCGGCTGACGCTGGTACCCATCGCCAACCCCCTTGCGTTTGGTACCGACACGCGTGAAGGCGATCGCAACCTGAATCGCCGCTTTGTTCCTCGTAGAGAGCCTCAGGATTATGAGGATCGCATTACCGGTCAGTTGGCGCCGCTGCTCGCCACTCATGATGCTCTTCTGGATCTGCATTCTTTCCATACACCTGGAGATCCGTTCGCCATGGTCGGCCCGCGCAACAACGACGGTGCGCGCGAACCATTCAAACGCGCGTCAGAAGAGGCTGAGCTGGCACGAGCCCTGGGTGTCAGTAAGGTAGTCGAAGGCTGGCTGGAGGTCTACGACCGCGCGGCAATTGCGCGGGGTGAACCGCTGGACGAAGAAGGCATAGGCACCAATGAATATATGCGCAGCCAGGGGGGCTACGCGGTCACCATCGAATGCGGTCAACACAAGGATCCGGAAGCCATCAGGGTGGCCGAGCGCGCCATCCGTGGCGCCCTGGCCATGTTGGGTATGGCTGATGTGCCTGCACCGTCTCGCTATTCTGGGCCTGCCGCCAGGCTCAAGGATGTGGTTCTGCGTGAGTCTCTGAGCGATGAGCTGGCCGCTGACTGGCACAGCTTCGATGTGGTGAAAGTGGGTGAATTGATCGCCCGCCGTGCAGATGGTCGCGAGCTAAGAGCTCCCTACGATGGCACTGTGCTGTTCCCTCATCCTGAAGCGGACGTGGGTCAAGAATGGTTTTACCTGGCAGAGCCGAGCTGAGGCAAATTGACTAGCCAGTGGCTTGGGCATCGGCAAAAAAATGAACGCCGGAGACAGCAGTAAGGCACCCCGGCAGAACAGCGATCTGGTCCGTGGGGACTCAGCGTCCCTAGACCTGAACTTCCGGCAACTCGTCCGATATCACTTCGAATCTTGCTAGCGAGTTGGGGCCGAAAACCATAGTGATGGGCACGTCGGCTGCATCGCGGCCAATGGCCATGACGATGCGTCCGATGCGAGTGCGGTTATGCCGTGCATCGAAGGTGTACCACTTGTCGCCCAGGTACACCTGAAACCATGCGCTGAAATCCATGGGGGGCATGGCAGGGATCCCAATGTCCCCAAGATAGCCCGTTGAGTAGCGGGCAGGAAGGTTCATGGCTCGGCAGAGCGTGATGGCGAGGTGCGAAAAGTCTCTGCAAACGCCAACCCGTTCCCGCCAGCCTTCCAATGCCGTGCGATTGGCGCGGGCCTGCATGTAGTCGAAGCGAATATGCTGATTCACATAGGTACAAATTGCACGCACGCGCTCCCAGCCAGATTCGATGTGGCCAAACTGATTCCATGCAAACCCGAGCAGCTCACTATCAACCTCGCAGTAGCGGCTGGGCAGGAGGAACTGAAGCGTCTCTGCAGGTAATTCGCTCAAGGGGACTTGCCGAGCCTGCGGGTTGATCTCGTCGAGTTCACCGCTGTCACGCACCACCGCGCTATTGGTTATGCGGATGCTGGGCGTACCAAAAGGAACAACGATCCGCGTGATCACGTTGTCGAAGGAATCTCGATATTGCTCGATAGGTAGCGCCGGTTCGGTTCGAAGAACCTCTGGAGCTAACAGGTCATGTTGACGTGAGGGGTGCACATTGAGCGCACCCAGCAGCATGGTGGGCGCATTGACGTTCAGTTCAATGTCGTAGCCGATCTGGATGTGCATGGGGAAAGCTGGCCTGGTAGGAAGAAAAAGAGGGGAAGTAATTTGCGGGTTCGTCTATTGAATACCTATATTCGCCAGCAAGATGCAGGAGAAGGGCTTGAGTTCATGTCAGGAACCCCTTGCGCCGCTTTGCTAAACTATTGGGCATGTTCATTCACCGCAATGTCGTTTCACCACTGGGCAATGCTGCCCAGGGGGCGTGGCCCTGGCGTAAGCCTGCACGCTGACTTGTCGAATCGCACCTGCAACGGGTGCAAGGTGGCGCCTCTGGTACACAACCAGACGCCAAGGTAGGAATGAACGGCAGAACACGCTGCCACTGAGCTTGGAGGCTCTCACCGTGATAACTGAACTTGAATTTAAAAGCCTGACTTCGCAGGGCTACAACCGCATTCCCTTGATGGCAGAAGCCTTTGCCGATCTGGAGACCCCTCTTTCCCTGTATCTGAAGCTCGCCGGGGGCCAAGGCGGGGGCAAATACACGTTTTTGCTTGAATCTGTCATAGGCGGTGAACGCTTTGGCCGCTACAGCTTCATTGGCCTTCCCGCCCGCACCATTGTTCGTGCCAGCGGATTTGGTGACGAGGCTCGCACCGAAGTGGTAACGGACGGCCAGGTGGTCGAAACCCTGCAAGGCAACCCTTTGGATGCCGTCGCGGCCTACCACCAGCGCTTCAAGGTTGCACTGCGCCCCGGCCTGCCGCGATTCTGCGGCGGCCTGGTGGGTTACTTCGGGTATGACACCGTCCGTTATATCGAGAAAAAGCTCGAAAAAACCTGCCCTCCGGACACCCTGGGCACCCCCGACATTCTGCTGATGCACTGCGAAGAGCTGGCGGTGATCGACAACCTCTCGGGCAAGCTGTATCTCATCGTCTACGCTGATCCGGCGCAGCCGGAGGCGTACGCCAAAGCCAAGAAGCGCCTGAAGAATCTGCGCGAACAGCTGAAGTATTCGGTCAGTGCGCCTGTCGTCAAGCCCACGCAAAATCACCCGCCTGAAAGAAGTTTTGCCAAGGCAGATTACATCAATGCGGTGGAAAAAGCCAAGGACCTCATTGCCGCGGGTGATTTCATGCAGGTCCAGGTGGGGCAGCGCATCACCAAGCGCTATACCGAATCACCGCTTTCACTGTACCGCGCGTTGCGTTCGCTGAACCCCTCGCCGTACATGATCTATTACGATTTCGGTGACTTCCACGTGGTCAGCGCCAGCCCCGAAATCCTGGTGCGCCAGGAAAATACGCCTGAGGGCCAAAAGATCACCATTCGTCCCTTGGCCGGCACGCGTCCACGCGGTGCTACGCCTGAGATCGATAAAGCCACAGAGCTGGAATTGGTCAACGACCCCAAGGAGCGTGCGGAACATGTGATGCTGATCGACCTCGCGCGCAATGACATCGGCCGTATCGCCAAGACCGGCAGCGTAAAAGTCACGGAAGCATTCGCTGTGGAGCGCTATAGCCATGTGATGCACATCGTCAGCAACGTCGAGGGCATTCTCAAAGATGGCATGACCAGCATGGACGTTCTCAAAGCCACTTTCCCTGCTGGCACCCTCTCGGGCGCCCCCAAGGTGCATGCCATGGAAGTGATCGATCAGCTGGAGCCCATCAAGCGTGGCATCTATGGCGGTGCCTGTGGCTACATCAGCTATGCGGGCGACATGGACGTGGCCATTGCCATCCGCACCGCCATCGTCAAAGACCAGCAACTGCATGTACAGGCTGCCGCGGGCGTGGTGGCAGATTCCGTTCCTGAAATGGAATGGAGAGAAACTGAACACAAGGCAAGAGCCCTGATGCGTGCCGCAGAACTCGTGGAAGAAGGACTTGAATGACCATTCGAGCAATAGACAAAACCAAGCCCTGCGCCAGTATGACCGAGGTGCGTGCGCACGTGGACGCCATGGACGACATTCTGGTGCCCTTGCTGGTCGAGCGTGGCGGCTACATGACCCAGGCTGCAATCAACAAGCCCCGTGCAGCCTTGGTTCGAGACGAAGCACGCATCGAGACCATTGTGCGACGTGTGCGCGCGCGTGCTGAAGCCGAAGGCGGTCAGCCCGACGTGATCGAGGCCATCTACAGAGGCATGATGGAAGCTTACATCGCTTATGAGCACCGCGAGTTTGCGCGCTTGTGTGCAGAAGGGCGCAAGGAAGAAATCGCCCAAGCTTTGCCCGTCACGTCTTGATCGCATCTTGACTGAGTCAGCGCCCGCAACCTCGCGGGCGCCACCTTGGTTCAAAATGCGCTAAGGTTCTTTACCGCTGTATTTGCTTTGGACTTGATCACCCCAACCGGTGATCAAACTTTCTCTACTGAATATTCAAGCCTGCAGATGCCCTACACATTCCAGACTGTTCCCCAAATCACCATCCACGCTGGAGCCAACGCCCAGTTGGGGCAACTTCTGGCCCAGCGATTTACTCCGGGCCGCTTGATGCTGGTCACCGACAGGTTTCTGGTGACCAGCGGACTGATCGCTCCAGCGCTGCGGTCATTGGAAGAAGCTGGCTGGCAAGTCATGGTCTATGACGAGGTTCAGGCAGACCCTCCCGATCATGTGGTCCGTGCTGCAGCCGATAAGGGCCGAGCGTTTGGCGCTCAGGTTGTGCTGGGATTTGGCGGTGGCTCTTCCATGGACGTCGCGAAGCTTGTAGCAGTACTCGTAGATTCGTCCCAGCCCCTGGAGAGCATGTACGGCATCGATCAGGTCAAGGGCCATCGCGTTCCGCTCATACAAATCCCCACCACGGCAGGTACTGGCTCTGAAGTCACGCCCGTTTCCATTGTCACGACCGGTGAGACAACCAAGAGCGGTATTGTTGCCAGTCAGTTGTATGCGGATATGGTGCTGCTGGATGCTTCCCTGACCACTGGCCTGCCTCCTGCGGTGACTGCCGCCACGGGCATAGACGCCATGGTGCACGCGATTGAAGCGTACACCAGCAAACACAAGAAGAACCCCTTGTCCGATCTGGCAGCGACCAGAGCGCTCGCGCTGCTTTCCCGCAACTTGCTCACCGTCGTGAAAAACGGGAGCGACCTGCAAGCACGCGAGAACATGCTGCTGGGGTCCATGCTCGCAGGGCAAGCTTTTGCCAACTCGCCGGTCGCTGCTGTTCACGCCTTGGCTTACCCCTTGGGCGGACATTTCCATATTCCCCATGGCCTGAGCAACGCCTTGGTACTTGGGCACGTCCTGCGCTTCAATGCGCAAGCTGCGGCGCCGCACTACGCAGAATTGGCAGAAGTCGTTGCGCCAGGCGTTACCGGCAGTGTCGAAGCCAGGGCAGTCGCTTTCATTTCAGCCATAGATGCATTGGTGGCGGAAACGGGCTTGTCCATGCGCCTTCGCGATCACAAGGTGTCTGAGAGCATGCTCGAACGCCTGGCCGCTGACGCCATGCTTCAGCAGCGCCTGCTTATGAACAATCCTAAGGATGTGACCGAGGCAGACGCCCTGGCGATCTACCGGGCCGCATACTGAAATCTAATTGACCGGCTTCAGGACCTGCGTCCGCGTGCAGGGGCAGGGGCAGGGGCAGGGTCAGTTGAAGCGCTGGCTTGCGCGGATTTTCCACTCACTGGGGCAGTTTTGGCCCCACCAGCAGGTACGGGCAGACGCACCTCTCCGTGCACCAGTTCCAGCAGTTCCCGGTCCACCAGGAATCGGTCGCTGTTGTAGGTGCTCCATCCGGCATAAACCACATAGCCTCTGGCATCGACATACACACGCTGGACCACTGCTATAGGCGCGGCCAAAGGACACTTCAGGGCGGCAGCCTCCTCAGGGTTTGCGGAAGACACACTGATGCGCTCGCGAGCCGAGATGATCGGAGACTTATTGACGGAGCGAACCAGCCTGGAAACCTTCAACCGCTCCGCTGCCGTGGCAGGAAAGAGATCGAATAGATCCTGCGAAACATGGATGCTTGAGAAGGCGTAAGGAATCTGGCCATCAGAATCGACTTTGGTAATTCTGACGTAGGCCTTTTCGGGCTGACCCAAGCCTTCAGCAAAGCTCGGCAATGACAGATCTCTCACTTCACTGAGAACGCGAGCGTTAAAGCCTGGCAGTTGTTCCAGCGGAGCAGCGACACCTGTCGACAGCGTGCGTTCATAGAGCCCGGAGTGGACCACGGTAGTGCGGCGCCCACGCCGGGCTGAAAGCAGCCCCTCACCTACCAGCATCTGCACCGCTTGTTTGGCGCTTACGCGTGCAACCCCATAGATCTCGCTCAGCTCGTCAAGGGTTGGAATCTGGTCTCCAATTTTCCACTCGCCGCGAGTTATCCGCCCACGCAGCACACTGGCCAATTGTGAGTACAGCGTGGCGCCTGTGGAGGGTTGAAGTGGGAAGTGGTCACTCATGGATCAGAATGATAAGGGGGCCAGTTAGCCTGATGGGTTGGACAAAGCGGCACCCTGCATCGATGTCGCGATGGGAAGCGGGCACTCGCGCAAACCTTTGCCAATGGGACGAAGACATAGCGGATATAGCACTCGGCATGTCCGATCTCTCGACCCAATCCTGTCACGTTACCTCCAGCGTGAAGACTTCTCTGCAACCGTCAGAGGCATTGCGCGCGCCTGGCATTTACCTCCAGGGCGTGGCCCAGTCCCATATGAAAAGCACAGCTGCCGATAAGTGCTAATCATAGACCTTCATCTAAGCCATAGGTTTGAAGCTGACTTTATTTCAAAAAGTCATTGGGTAGTTGACATAAATAAGTTACTAGATCTATTATTAGACCTAGCTTGCGCCCTGCGGTGTTTTTAGCGCCCGACGATGGATTGCTCGCGAGTGTTCAGAGGCTACCGATTCCACAGGAAATGGCATGAAAGTTCAGTTGACGTCAGAGCAAGAGGCGATTCGAGAAGGCGTGGCGGCGGTGTGCTCGCGCTTTGGAGACGACTACTGGTTGCGCAAGGACAGGGAGAAGAAGTTTCCCTTCGAGTTTGTGCAGGCCATGGTGGATGCGGGCTGGACCGGGGCGACACTGCCCGTGGAATACGGTGGTGCGGGCCTGGGCATGCGAGAGGCTGCGCTCATCCTCTATGAGATCAAACGCACGGGCGGTGCCGCGGCGGCCACCGCGGTGCACGTGAACATCTTCGGCCCGCATCCGGTGGTGCGCTTTGGCAGCGAAGAGCTCAAGCGCCGCACCTTGCCGCGCCTGATCAGGGGAGAAGACCGCACCTGCTTTGCCGTCACCGAGCCTGATGCGGGCACCAGCACCACAGACATCAAGACCTTTGCGCGCCGCGAGGGAGACCGTTACATCGTCAACGGGCGCAAGGTATGGATCTCCACTGCCCAAGTGGCCAACAAGATCTTGCTGGTCACCCGCACGGCGCCCAAGTCAGAGGGTAAGAAGCCCACCGATGGCATCACGCTGTTCTACACGGACTTGGACCGCAGCCGGATCGATGTCAGAGAGATCGAGAAGATGGGCCGCAATGCGGTGGACTCCAACGAACTGTTCATCGACAACCTGGAAGTGCCGGTCGAAGACCGCATAGGCGAGGAGGGCAAGGGCTTCAAGTACCTGCTGCATGGGCTGAACGCAGAACGGATTGTGGTGGCCGCTGGGCTGTTGGGTGGAACACGCAGCGTGCTGGATCGGGCGGTGAAATATGCCAAGGAACGGGTGGTGTTCGGCAGGCCGATCGGCATGAACCAGGCGGTGCAGCACCCCTTGGCAGAGATCTGGGCGCGGTTGACGGCGGCAGAGCTTACGGTGTGGGCAGCAGCCACGCTGTACGACCAGGACATGCCTTGCGCCGCAGAAGTCAACGCCGGCAAGTTCTTGGCGGGCGAGCTTTTCTTCGACGCCTGCACGCGTGCAGTCCGCGTGCATGGCGGCTACGGCCAAGCCAAGGAATACCACGTCGAGCGCTACTTCCGTGAGTCAGTCAGTCCCTTGGTGGGGCCGGTCAGTCAGGAACTGGCGCTATGCCACATCGCGGAACAGATGTTGGGGCTTCCCAAGTCCTACTGAATCGGTGGCGAACGGGGTGATGAATCTTGAATGGCGCCGCGACAAGTGCTGCGAAAGGCGCCGCGAAAAGCGCCGCGAAGTGTGCCGCAGGCAGTGTGCGGCTCACAACTCAACGTGTTCCAACTTTAAAAAAAAAGGAGACCAGCATGAATGATCGAATGATTTCGCGGCGTCGAGCAGTCGGCGTTCTTGGCGCGATTTCCCTGCCGCTATCGGGTGCAGGCTCGGCGTGGGCCCAAGGGCGGCCGCCCACCATGGTCATTCCCTATGTGCCGGGTGGCGCAGCGGACACGTTTGGGCGCATGTTCACCGACGCCTTCGGCAACGAGATCAACGAGAAGTTCGTGGTCGAAAACCATGGCGGGGCAGGTGGCGCCATCGGAATCTCCCGCGTTGTGCAGGCCCCTGCTGATGGGCGGACGCTCCTATACACCTATGGCAATCTTTCCCTGGGCCTGGTCCATACCCTGAAAGATGCGCCCAATATATTGACCGACCTGGTGCCCGTGGTCAGGACCATCGTGACGGAGGGGATCATCGCCACCGGGGTCAATTCGCGCTTGAAGACATTCGACGATCTCCTCAAGGAGGCTGCGAAAGAACCCGGAAGAATCAGTTACGCCGACTATGGCGAGTTGACCATGTCGCACTTGATGCGGGTGGCCGGAATTCAGTTGATGCGTGTGCCCTACAAAGGCGGCGCGCCTGGTGTGGTGGACACCATCACCGGCGTCGTTGATCTCTATGCTGGTTCAGCCAACATCGTCATGCCGCAGATTCGAAGCGGAAAACTTCGCGCCCTCGCCGTGACCAGTCCTGCTCGCATCGCTGAAATTCCTGACATTCCGACGGTGCGAGAAGTGCTACCCGCATTCCGGGCACTCAACTATCAGGGCTTGTTTGCGCCAAAGAACACACCACCCGCGGTGGTGGAGCGGCTGTACGGCCAAGCCCTGTCGGCGATCAAGAAACCCGAGTTTCAACAGCGCGTGGTGAGTCGCAACGCGGTCGTGCAACCCATGGGGCCAGATGAGTTTCGCAAGTTCATGGAGCAGGATGCGCAAGACATTGCGGCCGTCGTGAAGGCGACAGCATCGTCACGCTAGGCATGTACGGCGCTCCGCATGTATGGCTCTCCCATGTCACTTCTGGGCGAAGTGCTTGATTGCATGCAGCCCCATGCGGCCTAACTCGCCTGCAGCTTCCTTCGCTCTGGAGTTACCGCTGCTGGCGCTCGCAAACTTAAGAGGACGACGATGATGTTAGAGAAGAAGACGGTTCGGATAGGGGGCGGTTCAGCCTTCTGGGGCGACAGCGTCACCGGGCCCATCCAATTGGTGGAGCGGGGCGAGGTCAAGTACCTCATGCTGGAATATCTGGCTGAGCTGACCATGTCCATTCTTGTGAATGCACGCAAGAAAGACCCAGAGCTCGGCTACGCAACCGACTTCATCGTCGCTGCCATGCGGCGTACGCTGAAGGATGTGGTCGTCAGGGGCATTCGCGTCATCACCAACGCGGGGGGCGTGAACCCTCAAGCATGCGCAAGAGCGCTCACGGCGCTGGCAGATGAACTGGGCGTGAGCGTGAAGATCGCCGTGGTCGAGGGCGACGACGTAGGTCCCAAGCTCGAAGCCCTGCGAGCGAGTGGTGTCCGGGAGATGTTCAGCGGTCAGGAACTACCGGCCAATGTCGCCAGTGCCAGCGCGTATCTGGGTGCCTTTCCGATTGCGCGGGCCTTGGATGAAGGGGCGCAAATCGTGATCACAGGGCGGGGTGTTGATAGTGCACTGGCGCTTGGCCCCCTGATCCATGAGTTCGGCTGGCGCGACACGGACTACGACTTGCTCGCAGCCGGAAGCCTGGCAGGACATTTGCTGGAGTGCTCCACTCAGATCACTGGCGGCTTGCACACCGATTGGCGCAATGTGCCTGATTGGGCCGGCATCGGCTACCCCATAGCGGAGTGCGAACCCGACGGAAGCTTTGTCTTGACCAAGACGCCCGGAACGGGCGGGCTGGTCAATCGCCTCACTGTAGGCGAACAGCTGATCTATGAGCTGCATGACCCCAGCAACTACGCATTGCCCGATGTCCTGTGCGATTTCTCAGGCGTGACGCTGACCGAGACAGGTCCGCACCGCGTCCTGGTTAATGGCGCCGTCGGAAAGCCGCCCACTCGGACGCTCAAAGTCAGCGCAACGTACGCCGATGGCTGGAGATGCACTGCTCAGCGCGCCGTAGTCGGCTTTGAAGCGGTCGCCAAGGCCGAACGTCTTGCCGAGGAGGCCATCCGCCGCTGCGAAACGCTGAATGCCAGAGATGGACTGGGTTCCTTCACAGAGGTCTGCGCCGAAGTGCTGGGAAGTGAGAAATCATCTTTCGGCAGCAACGCGGCTGGGGAAAATAGTCGTGAAGTGGTCCTGAGGCTGTCAGTCAAACATCCCAATCGCGCGGCACTTCGTACCTTCGCTACCGAATTCCCATCGTTTGGCACGGCCGGACCTCCGGGGTTCACTGGTTCTGGCGGAGGGCGCGCCTCCCCGCAGCCGGTGCTGCGTCTGTTCTCTTTTCTGTTGGACAAGTCAGAACTGATTCCCACAGTGACCTTGCCAGATGGGCGCCGCATTGAAGTTCCCTTCAACTTGCCTAAAGCCTCGTCGGAATCGAAATCGAAAAAAGCCGATTGGAAGCCTGATGCAGCCCATCCACAGTCGCTCGCAGGGAGCGTCAAGCTGCGCGATCTCGCGGTCGGAAGAAGCGGTGACAAGGGAGATACCAGCAACATCGTACTGGTGGCGCGAGATCCTCAGCAGCTTGGGCTGCTCTGGAGCAAGGTCACGCCCGAATGGGTGCGATCTCACCTGGGGCATCTGGTGAAAGGGCCTATAGAGCGGTACGCATTGCCGGGCCCTGGCGGCATGAACCTGGTTCTGCGAGAGGCCTTGGGGGGCGGTGGAATGGCATCCCTGCGCAATGACCCTCTAGGAAAGACGCTTGCACACATCCTGCTTGAGGCTGAGCTGGCCTGACAAGCTTTCCCCGCCATATCGGCGGACCAAAGTCCCAACTTTCCCAACACTCCAAGCGAAAGAAGTACGGCATATGAAAGTTCAGTTGACGTCAGAGCAAGAGGCGATTCGAGAAGGCGTGGCGGCGGTGTGCTCGCGCTTTGGAGACGACTACTGGTTGCGCAAGGACAGGGAGAAGAAGTTTCCCTTTGAGTTTGTGCAGGCCATGGTGGATGCCGGCTGGACCGGGGCCACGCTGCCCGTGGAATACGGCGGTGCGGGCCTGGGCATGCGAGAGGCCGCACTCATCCTCTATGAAATCAAGCGCACGGGTGGCGCCGCAGCGGCCACTGCAGTGCATGTGAACATCTTCGGCCCGCACCCTGTGGTGCGCTTTGGCAGCGAAGAGCTTAAGCGTCGCACCTTGCCGCGCCTGATCAGTGGAGAAGACCGCACCTGCTTTGCCGTCACGGAGCCTGATGCGGGCACCAGCACCACAGACATCAAGACCTTTGCGCGCCGTGAGGGAGACCGCTACATCGTCAACGGGCGCAAGGTGTGGATCTCTACGGCCCAGGTGGCCAACAAGATCTTGCTGGTCACCCGTACGGCGGCCAAGTCTGAAGGCAAGAAGCCCACCGATGGCATCACGCTGTTCTACACGGATTTGGACCGCAGCCGGATCGATGTCAGAGAGATCGAGAAGATGGGCCGCAACGCGGTGGACTCCAACGAACTGTTTATCGACAACCTGGAAGTGCCAGTCGAAGACCGCATAGGTGAAGAGGGCAAAGGCTTCAAGTACCTGCTGCACGGGCTGAACGCGGAGCGGATTGTGGTGGCCGCTGGCCTGCTGGGTGGAACGCGCAGCGTGCTGGACCGGGCCGTGAAATATGCAAAAGAGCGTGTGGTGTTCGGTCGGCCTATTGGCATGAACCAGGCCGTGCAGCATCCCTTGGCAGAGATCTGGGCACGGTTGACGGCGGCTGAACTCACCGTGTGGGCGGCAGCCACGCTGTATGACCAGGACTTGCCTTGCGCTGCTGAAGTCAATGCCGGCAAATATCTCTCCGCCGAACTCTTCTTTGATGCCTGCACGCGGGCCGTGCGGGTACACGGCGGATACGGCCAAGCCAAGGAATACCACGTCGAGCGCTACTTCCGTGAGTCCGTCAATCCACTCGTAGCGCCTGTGAGTCAGGAACTTGTTCTGTGCCACATCGCTGAATCCATGCTGGGGTTGCCCAAGTCCTATTGATCTTATGGAGATTGGCAATGTCCAGAGATTCACTATTTCCTATCCACTTTCTTGAGGGATGTCCCGAATGGCTGTATTGCTGAAGGCCGGAATGAAAACGCTAGCGGTCAACGCCGTGGGCGACTACGGGGGCTCGGTGGTTCGGTACATGATCGAGTCCGGAACAAACATCGTCGCCCACGTGGCGCCTGGGCGAGAAGAGGCCACCATCGACGGCTTGCCTCGCTTCTCGTCCATGAGAGCAGCCGTAGAAGCCACCGGCGCCGTTGCGGCAGCCATCTACACGCCGCCAGGTGGTGTGCGAGATGCCTTGCTGGAGGCCGCTTCTTGCGGCTTGCAGCTGGTCTTCACGGCAGCCGAATTTGTGCCCGTGCACGACGTGGCCTATGCTATGGCCGAAGCTCGTGAACGAGGCATGTGGGTGGTCGGGCCGAATTCGCTGGGCATCGCCTCACCTGGTCAGGCCATCATCGGTGCCGTGCCGCGCGACTTTGTACGTCGCGGCAAGATAGGCATGATTGGCCGCAGCGGCACACTGACTCTGAACTTGTGCCGTCTTCTGACCACGGCCGGTTTTGGCCAGAGCACCATCGTCCACACCGGGGGCGATGTCATCTGCGGCCGCAACCCCCACGAATGGCTTCAGCAATTTCTGGACGATCCAGAAACCGAAGCCATTCTGTATTCAGGCGAGCCTGGCGGCACCAAAGAGTACGCCATGCTGGACCTCATTGCCAGTGCACGCAAGCCCGTCATAGGATTGATGGTCGGCAGGTACGCTCCGCGCGGCAAGGTGATGGGACACGCCGGCGCGCTCATTGGCGGCGACCGTGATACAGCCACTGCCAAGGCAGATGCCATGAGAGCAGCGGGTGCGCATGTCGTGCGGTCACCTCTTGATCTGGCACCGCTTCTCAAAGAGATAGCGCCTTCGCTCATGGAACAAGTAGAAGGGGTGCCCGCATGAACCTTGTGGAATTCGAAGCCAAGGACCTGTTGCGGCGAGCAGGATTGCCTGTACCCCCCGCACAGCTGCTACGGCCTGACGACCCGGTCCCTATGAACAAAGCGTGCGTGGTCAAGGCTCAGGTGCCGTTTGGCGGACGCGGTAAGCAAGGCCTGGTGGCCTTGGCTACCGCTGACCAGGTGCAGGCGCGGGTCTCGGAGATTCGTGAGCGCATGCGTGAGCTTGAGTTTGAACCCCTTTTGCTGCTGGAAGAACCACTGGAGGTGGCGCGCGAGACCTACCTTGCCTGGCGCATTGACGATGTCGGACAGTGCTACGTCTGCTCGTTCTCGCTCAATGGTGGTGTCGAAATCGAGAACCACGCAGGCGGTTTGCAAGAACTTCGTTTTGATCCTCGGCAGATCCCGGGCGCGCATGATTTTCTTGAGTTCTTTGAAAGTTGCGGCGTCAAAGGGCGAGCCCTGGCTTCGCTCTCACGCTTTGCGGCGAGCAGTTGGCGTGCGTTCATTCAAAACGATGCACATCTGGTGGAAATCAACCCCTTGGCCATCACTCGCCAAGGCGACGTGATCGCGTTGGACGCCAAGATCGTGCTCGATGACAACGCAGACGCTCGCCATCTGGACTGGAGCCAGCTTCATTCAGCTGGCCTCACCTCCGCCGGGCTGACCGATCTTGAGCAGCGTGCCCAGCGCGCCGGACTGACATTTCTGGAGCTTGAAGGCGATACCGCCGTCGTCTCCGGCGGGGCAGGGCTTGGCATGGCGCTGCTGGACATGCTGGGCGATGCTGGAATGCCCGCCGCCAATTTCGTGGACACCTCTGGCGGAAGCGCCGCTTCCGTTTATGCCGCGCGCACACAGATCGTGTTCGCGCGTGCCGAGCGTGACGACGTCAAGGCCATCTTGCTGTACCTGACCGTATCGGCCAGCAATATCGCTCGCCACGTGCGGACATTGTTGGAAATTCTGGACCAGCACCCACCGCCCAAGCCCATGGTCATCGGCATTCTGTGTGCAGGCGCTGCAGAGCGGGAAATGACGTTTCAACAGGCCCAAGCCTTGTTCGCTGAGCGCGGATTCCCGTGCGCCCGTGACCTCAAAGGAGTGATGGCTGCACTGCTGGAACTAAGGAGCCTCTGCAAAACCCCTCACGGCACCGGATCACTGCCCTCGGGCGGTCTGCGGCGTTGATTTTTTTGCCAATAGCACGAGCTATTGGCTGCAAAACTCGCCTTGCAGCCCATCCCGTGGCCAGCGCCCGGCATCCGCGATCAGTTTTGCAGACGCTCCAAGGCAAAAGCACGACTGAAAACCATCCCAACCCATCCATTTGATTTTGAAGCGGAGAGACGCCATGACCGAAAACAACGAACTCATCATCGATCGCCAAGGACCGGTCCTGCGGTTGACCATCAATCGCCCGCACCGCCGCAACGCCTTTACGAGCCCGCTTTTGCTGGCCATGGCCCAGGCTGTGCGCGATAGCGCAGAGGATGACGAGCTGCGCGTGATAGTCATAACCGGCGCAGGAGACAAAGCTTTCTCAGCCGGTGCCGATCTCACGCCGGGCGACACACCTTTCAAACCCAACGCCGCCATGCTGGAAACCCCGCTGGGCGTGCTCGCTCGCGTGGTGCGCGAATGCAGAGTTCCTGTCGTTGGCCGAGTCAACGGTTTTTGCCTGGCAGGTGGCATGGGCCTTTTCGGCCTGTGCGACTTGGTGGTCGCTACCGAGGACGCGACCTTCGGCATGCCAGAGGTCAAACGCGGCCTCTTTCCCATGCAGATCCTGACCCAGTTGCGAGATCTCATTCCCGCACGCCTGATGAACGAGATGTGCATGACGGGCGAGCCGATTGACGCGCGCACGGCCATGGCGGCGGGTCTCTTGAACCGGGTGGTGCCCGCAGATCAGCTGGACGCCACAGTCGACGCTTTGGTCGCGAGTCTCGTGGCCGCGTCGCCAATGGCCATCCGCCGTGGCAAGTACGCGATGCGAGCGGTAGAAGGCATGACCTTCGACCAAATGATGGCCTTCACGGAAACCGCGCGTGCGCCGATGATCCAGACGGAAGACGCCAAGGAAGGCCGGGCCGCTTTCAACGAGAAACGGGCCCCTCGTTGGACCAATCGCTAAGCGGGCGCCCGCACTATGAAGTCTTCTGTATCTGTATTCGCATCTCATCGTATCTACGCCGGCGAAGGAAGTTTGCAACAACTGCAGGCGGAAGTCCGCAGGGTCGGTGCTTCCAGGGTGGCCGTCCTATGTGGTCGTTCGGTAGCTTCTCATCCCTCTGCGCTCGGCCTTGTTCGTGAGGCATTGGGTGACGCCTACGTCGGCGTCTTCGACAAGGTGCAAGCGCACAGCCCTTCCCAAAGCGTTGTTCAGGCGGCAGATTGGTTGCGAGAGCAGGGTGCCAATGCCATAGTGGCTTTAGGTGGCGGTTCCGCCATCGTCACCGCACGCGCGGCCAGCATCGTGCTGGCCGAAGGGGGGCACCCCAGGGAACTGGCCACACACCGGGATCAGTCCGGGCGCCTGGTGAGCCCAAGGCTGTTGAAAGAGAAAATTCCCATCTTTGTCTTGCCGACCACCCCGACCACGGCAACGCCCAAGGCCGGCAGTGCTGTCCATGATGAGCAGACCGGCGACCGGCTAGCCTTGTTTGATCCCAAGACGCGGGCCAGTTGCATCATCGTGGAGCCGGCGCTGCTGGCCACCGCGCCGGGCGATTTGTTCCTCTCGGCTAGCCTCAATACCCTGGCCATGGCCATCAGCGGCCTGGAATCGGATCATGACAATGATCTGTCAGAAGCTTTGTTGCGTCACGCCGTTGAGATGGTGGCCACGCACCTTCCCAGCCTTCGGCTCGGCCCGGGCTCATTGGATATGCGGCAACGCCTCGTGCACGCATCCATTCTTTGTGGACAGGGCACGGATTTGGCAGGCGGCGGCGTGGTCACTGCCGTCAGCCATAGCCTGGGGCCAGAGTCGAATGTGGCCAATGGCATCGTCAATGCGATCTTGTTGCCGCATGCCATGCGCTTCAATGCAGAGGCGGTGGCGCATCGGTACGAACGCATCGCTGCGCCATTGCGCTCCTGGGTGCCTGCTGGTCAGCAGAGTGCGGCTGACTCAGCCATTGCTGCGGTAGAAGCGCTGTTGCGGACCTTGGGCACGCCCTCGAAATTGAGCAGTACAGGGGTGAACTCGGAGCGCTTCGAGTCGCTTGCGGCACATGCCATGAATGACTGGTCGCTTAAAAACAATCCAAGGCAAGTCAAAGATGCCGACATCGTGGCGCTATTGCGTGCGGCTTGGTAATTTTCAGAAGAAAAAATTCAGATGAGTGCGCTTGACTCTCTTTCTCTCACTCGGATTCCAGCCGAAGATGAAGCACTGCGTGCGGAAGTACGTAGCTTTCTCTCCCAGGCCATCCGTGATTTGCCCGCCCACGTCAGGGCGCGCTCTTGGGGCGGGTACAGCAGTGACTTGAGCCGCCAGATCGGCGCCAAGGGTTGGATTGGAATCACCTTGCCCAAAGCCTATGGGGGGGGAGGCCGCAGCGCCTTTGCTCGCTATGTGTTGGTAGAGGAATTCCTGGCCACCGGTGCACCGGTAGGCTCGCATTGGATCGCCGATCGCCAGAGCGGGCCGCTCATCCTCAAATACGGTACCGAAGATCAGAAACAGTTCTACTTGCCCCGCATATGCCGCGGCGAGGCGTTTTTTTGCATAGGCATGAGCGAACCCAATTCAGGCTCCGACCTGGCCAGCGTCAAGACGCGTGCCGTGCCCAATGACAAAGGCTTTGTCTTGAACGGCCAGAAAATCTGGACGACCAACGCCCATCACTCGCACTACATGATCGCGCTGGTCCGTACCTCTGGTGAGGCTGCGGACCGGCAAAAAGGCTTGTCTCAGGTCATCGTCGACCTGTCGCTGCCCGGTGTCACGGTCCGCCCTATTGTGGATCTTTCAGGAGACAGCCATTTTTGCGAAGTCTTCTTTGAGAACGTGCAACTCACCCCGGAATCACTTATTGGCAAAGAAGGGCAGGGCTGGGAACAAGTGATGTCGGAACTTGCTTTTGAGCGCAGCGGACCTGAGCGAATTTTCTCCAGCATCGTGCTTTTCGACGAATGGCTGGCCTGGGTGCGTACTTCAGAAGGCCGGAGCGACAGCGCCTTAAGGTTGGCAGGGCGCATCTTCACGGAACTAGCGCCGCTGCGCGCCATGTCCGTTTCCGTACAAGAAAAATTGACGCGTGGCGAGAGCCCTGTCGTCGAGGCCGCATTGGTCAAGGAATTGGGCACCACCCTGGAGCAGTTCATTCCTTCTGCCATTGCTGACGACCTCTCCGGACGTGAGATCACAGATGTGCCGCTGGAACTACTACGGACCTTGAACTACACGACCGAGGTCGCGCCTTCGTTTTCGCTTCGAGGCGGCACGCGCGACATCTTGCGCGGCATGATCGCTCGCGGCCTGGGCTTGCGCTGAAAGTGGTGGTCAGGAGTTATGGAAATGCAAGAAGATCTGTTCGCCGATGCGGTCGACCAACTGCTGAAAGGCCACTGCAGCCCCAAGGTCGTGCGCAGTATTGAAGCAGGCCAGCCGGCCGAAGCGCTCTGGGCCCAACTGGAGAACGCTGGTTTTGCCGATGCCATGGTGCAAGAGGTGGACGGAGGCGCCGGATTGAGCCTGTCTCAGGTGTATGGCGTGTGGTCGCTGTGTGGCTCGCACGCCTTGCCAGTGCCGCTGGCAGAAACCATGGTGGCACGCGCTCTGGTGTCCCGGGTGGGTAGGGCGCATCCTGCTGGTCCCATCGCTTTGGCAGAAGGCCGCCTAATGGAAGACGGTTCCCTGACTTGCCCTGTGGTTCGACTAGGGAAGGTGGCCCAGGCCGTGCTGGTTCAGCATCAAGCCGGATGGCAACTCCTGCACATGGCCGAAGCGGCCTCTGAGCCCGCCGCCTTTTGTCTGGACACCCGCTCGCGTTGGATAGCTGCGCAGGTCTCTGCCGCCCCTTCTCTGGAAATCGCCCTGCCGGATGGGCTTGATCTGCGAACCATGCAAGCTTGCTTGACAGCGGCACAGCTCGCCGGAGCGCTCATGCATACTTTTGAGCGTACATTGAACTTTGCCAATGAGCGAACCCAGTTTGGTCGGCCCATCGGCAAGTTCCAGGCAATCCAGCACCAACTGGCCGTCATGAGCGAACATGTCTTTGCGGCCCGTATGGCTGCGCAACTGGGATGTGCGGGCAATGGTATGTTCCCTGACTGGTTGCGCGTGGCCGTGGCCAAGGCGCGTTGCAGCCAGGCCGCACTGCTGGTGGCGGAATCAGGCCACGCCATCCATGGCGCCATCGGTTTCACAGAAGAATACGACCTGCAACTGATGACGCGGCGCTTGCACGCGTGGCGACAGACCGCAGGCTCTGAGTCTTATTGGCATGCTGTGGCGGGCACGGCGCTTGTAGATGGGCACCAAGCTTGTACGCTTGATCTTCTGCGTGCAACCACAGATGTCAATGATTGAGATGTCACTGATTGATTGGAGAAAAATTACATGGCCTTTTTGAACATCCAACGCGACGGCGCCATTCTGACGCTCACCATGAGCCAGCCAGAGACGCGCAACGCTTTGACGGGTAACACTGCCGCCGACGAGTTTGTTCAGGTCTGCGACGAGGTGCGCCGCGACCCTTCTGTCAAAGCCCTCATCCTCACGGCCGAGGGACCGGTCTTCAGTTCGGGCGGCAATGTAAAGGACATGCGACGCTTCTTTGATGAAACCTTGACACCCGACGCGATCCGGGAAGAGTACCGGCAGGGCATCCAGCGTATCCCGCGGGCCCTGTACAACCTGGATGTCCCCACCATCTGCGCCGTCAACGGGCCGGCCATTGGTGCAGGGCTGGATTTGGTTTGCATGTGCGACATACGCATTGCGAGCGAAGAGGCCAGCTTCGCAGAAAGCTTCGTGAGGGTAGGCATCGTCCCCGGCGATGGCGGTGCATGGCTGCTTCCAAGAGCCGTGGGCATGGCCAAGGCGAGCGAAATGGCATTCACCGGCGAGGCCATCAATGCCCAGGAAGCCATGAGCTTCGGCTTGGTCAGTCGCGTGGTGCCTGCCAGTGAGCTGCTGCCCGCCGCTCGCGCACTGGCGGGCAAGATCGCATCCAACCCGGGTGCCGTCATGCGCATGACCAAGCGGCTGCTGCGTGAGGGCGAGCACGCGTCTCTGGAGTCGCTTCTGGAGATGTCTGCGGGCTACCAGGCCATCGCCCATAAAACAGCGGATCACCGCGAAGCCGTCACGGCCTTTATCGAAAAGCGTCCGCCTCGGTTCAGCTAAAGCGCAGGCGAAGACTGTGGGGGGCCTAGCCATGTAGAATGCCTCGTGGCTGTTTTTATGACCCCCATTTCTTCGATCAACCCACTTCAGTGGTGGCGCTTCCAATAGGAAGCGGCATGTCGCTGCGGTGCAGACCGCAACCTTGTCGCCGTACCGGTGGGCAAGGTCTGAGACTTTCCGGCACGGCGGCTCCAACCTCACGGAGGATGTCCAATGCCCTTGATCCCATCACATCTGGTAGCTTGCCTTTCCTCTCCGAGTGGGCGTTGGCGTACGCGCGTCTTTTGCCAGTTGAATCACGCCAACGCCGTGATCCCGTTCAAAATTCTTGAAATCACAGAGGTGGATCTATGAAGCTCCTCATGGTCGACAACTACGACAGCTTTACCTACAACATCGTCCAGTACTTTGGAGAACTGGGTGCCGATGTCGAGGTCTTTCGCAACGACGAAATCACGCTTGAAGGCATCGCTGAACGCAAGCCTGACCGCCTGGTCATCTCGCCCGGCCCGTGCTCACCAGCAGAGGCGGGCATCTCGGTCGCAGCCATTCAACACTTCGCCGGCAAGCTGCCTATCCTGGGCGTGTGCCTCGGACACCAGTCGATTGGCGCTGCTTTCGGTGGCAAGATCATCCGTGCCCAGGAGTTGATGCACGGCAAGACCAGCGTCATCACCACCCGGCAAAAGGGCGTTTTCGCGGGGCTTCCTGAGCAATTCACCGTCAACCGCTACCACTCGCTTTCCATCGAACGCGCTACGATTCCCAAAGAATTGGAAATCACCGCTTGGACGGAAGACGGTGAAATCATGGGTGTGCGGCACCAGTCGCTGGATGTGGAAGGGGTGCAATTCCACCCCGAAAGCATCCTCACAGAGCATGGCCATGCCATGTTGAAGAACTTTCTGGTACGGGCAACCTGACCGGGCTCCTTCCGGCCGGCCCCTACCGCACCCATTTCTTCTTAAAGCGCCCAGGTTCGTTGCAGTCGGGGCCAGCGCGCACTCTTCATCCAAGTTGAATCGAGAACAAGCATGATCACCGCTCAGGAAGCGCTCCAGCGCACCATCGAACACCGCGAAATATTCCACGACGAAATGCTGCATCTGATGCGGCTGATCATGAAGGGCGAAATCTCCCCTCTCATGGTCGCAGCCATCACCACTGGCCTGCGCGTCAAGAAAGAGACGATTGGTGAGATCACTGCAGCCGCGCAGGTGATGCGAGAGCTGTCTTTGAAGGTACATGTGCAAGATCCCAAGCACCTGATTGACATCGTCGGCACTGGGGGTGATGGCTCACACACCTTCAACATCAGCACCTGCTCCATGTTCGTGGCGGCCGCGGGTGGCGCACGCTGTGCCAAGCATGGCGGACGTAGCGTCTCCAGCAAATCAGGCAGTGCCGACGTTCTGGAAGCACTGGGGGTCAACATCAATCTCAAGCCGGAACAGATTGCCCAGAGCATTGCAGAAATCGGCATGGGCTTCATGTTCGCGCCCAACCATCATCCTGCTATGAAGAACGTAGCACCTGTTCGCAAAGAGATGGGCGTCAAGACTTTCTTCAACATTCTCGGTCCACTTACCAATCCGGCTGGAGCACCCAATATCCTGATGGGCGTATTTCACCCCGATCTGGTCGGCATTCAGGTGCGTGCCTTGCAGCGTCTGGGGGCCGAGCATGCTGTGGTCGTGTATGGCCGAGACGGCATGGACGAAGTCAGCCTCGGCGCGGCCACGGTCGTGGGCGAGCTAAAAGGCGGGGAAATCAGCGAATATGAAATCCACCCCGAAGATTTTGGCCTGCAGATGGTGAGCAACCGGGCATTGAAGGTGGAAACACCTGAGCAGTCCATGGCCATGCTCAAAGGCGTACTGGACGGTCAGCCCGGTGCTGCCCGCGATATCGTCCTGTTGAACTCCGGCGTGGCGCTGTATGCGGCGGGCGTGGTGCCCAGCATGAAAGACGGCGTGTCGCGTGCACGTGAAGCCATCGACTCAGGTGCTGCCCGCGCCAAGCTGGATAGCCTGGCAGCCTTCAGCGCCAAGCTGGCAGCCTGATTTCAGCCCGCCTACTTTTTTGAACATCAAGAGCGCCATCGCTGAGCGGCGCGGAAAGCTACTTAAAAATGAGTGACATCCTGAACAAGATCGTCGCCGTCAAGCGCGAAGAAGTCGCTGCAGGCCTGAAAGTGAAACCGCTGGCAGTCATGCGCGAAGACGCTGAAAGCCGCGTGCTCACGCGTGACTTCATTGGGGCCCTGCGTGCCAAACAAGCGACGGGCCAAGCCGCCGTCATTGCGGAGATCAAGAAAGCCAGCCCAAGCAAAGGCGTGATTCGCGAGGACTTCATCCCCGCTGACATCGCTCAGAGCTACGCCTTCGGCGACGGCAACACCAGTGCAGCCTGCCTTTCGGTGCTGACGGACCGGCAGTTCTTCCAGGGCAGCATCGACTTTCTCAAGCAGGCGCGCGCCAGTTGTGCACTTCCTGTGTTGCGCAAAGATTTCATGGTCGACCCCTACCAGATCTATGAATCACGCGTCATGGGGGCAGACTGCATTCTTTTGATCGCTGCGTGCCTTGGCGATGAGCAGATGGCTGAGCTAGAGGCCATCGCCCATAGCCTGGATATGGCGGTCCTGGTAGAAGTTCATGACCAGGCTGAACTGCAGCGGGCGTTGAAGCTCAAGACGCCGCTGGTAGGCATCAACAACCGTAACCTGCGAACCTTTGAGGTGTCGCTTGACACCACCTTGAGCTTGCTCGCGGAAGTCCCCTCTGATCGTCTCCTGGTCACCGAAAGCGGCATTGCTACTGCAGCAGACGTTCAGCGTCTTCGTGCGGCTGGCGTGCATGCATTCCTGGTGGGTGAAACCTTTATGCGTGCACCGGAGCCAGGTGAAGCGTTGGCCGAGTTGTTTCGCTGATGCCGGGCTCAGAACGACAACGCACAGCACAGACGCCTTCACTTTTCGGTGAAATTCCAGCCGGCCCGGAATGCCTGCGCCACTGGCCTGTGGGCATGGAGCAAGTGGCGTCTGGCTGGCAGCCCGTATTGAATCAATTCCTGCAAAGTGAAGCCGGTCAGCGTCTTGATGAGTTCTTGAAGGCGCGTGTGGCGACTGGTGCCTGTATCTACCCTCCCACACCGCTGCGCGCGTTGACACTGACCCCGCCCGAATCTGTACGGGTGGTCATTCTTGGTCAGGACCCCTATCACGGGCCCGGGCAGGCCAATGGCCTGGCGTTCGATGTCGGCCCGGGCATCAAATTTCCTCCCAGCTTGCGCAACATTCACAAGGAATTGGCGCTTGAATACGGCAGGGCGCCCCAAGCAGAGGGCCTGCTTGAGCATTGGGCACGCCAGGGTGTTCTCTTGCTCAACACGTGCCTCACGGTGGAAGATGGCCAGCCCGCCAGCCACGCCAAGCTGGGTTGGCAAACTCTAACCACCGCTATTTTCAATCAGTTGGCTGAAAGTGAGCGCCCACTTGTGTTTATGCTGTGGGGCGCGCATGCGCAAGCCAAGGCCCCTGAAAATCTAAAAGATATAAGAGCGGCAGCGGAAGATCTCCCTGGATTGCCGCAACGTGAGGGTGGAAGTGGCGTGTCTTTGAGCAAACAGAGCGGTCATCTGTGGTTGATGGCTAACCACCCTTCACCGCTCTCGGCCTTACGACCTCCTGTACCATTCATGGGTTGCGATCACTTCAAACGCGCCAACCAATTTCTCGCCGAAAACGGCCAGATCCCCATTGATTGGCTGGGCGAGAAATAAATTTTTGGCAACTGTCAAAAAGTGGTGGCATAATCGTGAGTTCTTCGCCGGAGAGGTGGCCGAGTGGTTAATGGCAGCAGACTGTAAATCTGCCCTCTTACGAGTACGCTGGTTCGAATCCAGCCCTCTCCACCAGCGAAATTGAGAAAGCCGGCTTGCCGGCCGACTGAAGTTGAAAGCCTGTTCGCAGGTTGGCAGCAAGAGTGTTTGGGAAGCTTTTTCCGAGCAAAAGAATCTTGCGCAGGGTGTATGGGAATTCCGTATCAGTTGTTGTGCGGGTCCAGGTTTGCCTTGTGGAGCCTTTTGCGGGAGTAGTTCAATGGTAGAACCTTAGCCTTCCAAGCTAATGACGCGGGTTCGATTCCCGTCTCCCGCTCCAGTTGGTCTCAGGTTGGTGAAGCGATTATTGCCCTTGTGGCTCAGTGGTAGAGCACTCCCTTGGTAAGGGAGAGGTCGCGGGTCCGATTCCCGCCAAGGGCACCAAGATTTGCCGAAGCATGTGCATCCGGCTATCGTTTTTGATGTTCGGTTTATTTTTTCGGAGTCGAAGAAATGGGAAAAGAGAAATTCGAGCGGACGAAACCGCACGTGAACGTGGGCACGATTGGTCACGTTGACCATGGTAAGACAACGCTGACAGCTGCTATTGCGACGGTGCTGTCGAAGAAATTTGGCGGCGAAGCCAAAGCGTATGACCAGATTGATGCAGCGCCAGAAGAAAAAGCGCGCGGCATTACGATCAACACTGCGCACGTTGAGTACGAAACGGCTAACCGCCACTACGCTCACGTGGACTGCCCAGGTCACGCTGACTACGTTAAAAACATGATTACCGGTGCTGCCCAAATGGACGGCGCTATCTTGGTGTGCTCGGCCGCTGACGGCCCTATGCCCCAAACGCGTGAGCACATCTTGCTGTCGCGTCAGGTGGGCGTGCCTTACATCATCGTTTTCCTGAACAAGGCAGACATGGTGGATGATGCTGAGCTGCTCGAGCTGGTTGAGATGGAAGTTCGCGAGCTTCTGTCCAAGTACGAATTCCCTGGCGATGACACTCCCATCATCAAAGGCTCTGCCAAGTTGGCCCTCGAAGGCGACACTGGCGAGCTGGGTGAAGAGGCCATCATGAAGCTGGCTGACGCGCTGGACAACTACATTCCTACGCCTGAGCGTGCGATTGACGGTGCGTTCCTGATGCCTGTGGAAGACGTGTTCTCCATCTCTGGCCGCGGCACTGTGGTGACTGGCCGTATCGAGCGCGGTATTGTCAAAGTCGGCGAAGAAATCGAAATCGTCGGTATCAAGAACACCCAGAAGACCACTTGCACGGGCGTTGAAATGTTCCGCAAGCTGCTCGACCAAGGTCAAGCAGGCGACAACGTGGGTATCTTGCTGCGCGGCACCAAGCGTGAAGACGTCGAGCGCGGCCAAGTGCTGTGCAAGCCAGGCTCCATCAAGCCACACACACACTTCACAGGCGAAGTGTATGTTCTGAGCAAAGATGAAGGTGGCCGTCACACGCCTTTCTTCAACAACTACCGTCCTCAGTTCTACTTCCGTACCACGGACGTGACCGGTTCCATCGAGCTGCCAGAAGGCAAAGAGATGGTCATGCCTGGCGACAACGTGAGCATCACCGTCAAGCTGATCGCTCCCATCGCCATGGAAGAAGGTCTGCGTTTCGCTATCCGTGAAGGTGGCCGTACCGTCGGCGCTGGCGTGGTTGCAAAAATCATTGCGTAAGGCAGGCGAATCATGGCTAACAAACAGAAAATCCGCATTCGCCTGAAAGCGTTCGATTACAAGCTGATCGACCAGTCTGCTGCTGAAATCGTTGACACCGCCAAGCGCACCGGCGCTGTGGTCAAAGGCCCAGTGCCACTGCCCACACGCATGAAGCGTTTCGACATCCTGCGTTCGCCGCACGTCAACAAGACCAGCCGCGACCAGTTCGAAATCCGTACGCACCAGCGCCTGATGGACATCGTTGACCCAACAGACAAAACTGTTGATGCACTGATGAAGCTCGATCTGCCAGCTGGCGTGGACGTCGAAATCAAACTGCAGTAAACGCAGTCAAGGAAGCTGAGCTTCCTTGTAGATCGAAGAAGCAATTCCCTGTCCCTTGGAAAGCGCTCTGACAAAGGGCGCTCGGTTAAGGAAAAACAGGGAGGAGGGGGCTGATAGCTGCTGAGAAGCAACGCTATCAGCCCTCATTCACTTGTGGCTTGCCGAAATTCCAAGTCGCATCTATAATCGCAGGCTTGCCTATTTTTGCGGCTCGGAAGAGCCAGCGAAAAAGGTGAGTTCTATATCAACCCTTCTTTCATACACCAAACGCGCAAGCCAATTGCAGCAGGCGCGGTGAAAGTACTGGAGCAATAAATGAGTCAAGGCAATCGATTGGGGTTGCTGGGGCGCAAGGTGGGCATGATGCGTCTGTTCACTGATGACGGCGATGCAGTGCCTGTCACAGTGGTAGATGTGTCAAACAACCGCGTCACCCAGGTCAAAACCCAGGAAAACGATGGCTACGTGGCCCTGCAGGTCACGTTTGGTACACGCAAAGCTTCGCGTGTTACCAAGCCTGAAGCCGGTCACCTCGCTAAAGCGGGCGTGGAAGCCGGTGAAATCCTCCGTGAGTTCCGTGTGGACAGTGATGTTGCTGGCAAATACGCCGCAGGCAGCACTGTTCCCGTGACTGACGTGTTCTCCGCCGGCCAAAAGGTCGACGTGCAAGGCACTTCCATTGGTAAAGGCTTCGCCGGTACCATCAAACGCCACAACTTCAAGTCGCAGCGCGCGTCGCACGGTAACAGCCGTTCGCACAACGTGCCAGGCTCGATCTCGATGGCGCAAGATCCAGGCCGTGTGTTCCCCGGTAAGAAGATGACCGGCCACATGGGCGACGAAACCGTGACCACGCAAAACCTCGACGTCATTCGTGTAGACGAAGCGCGTCAGTTGTTGCTGATCAAAGGCGCTGTGCCTGGTTCGCGTGGCGGCTTCGTCACCGTGCATCCAGCAGTCAAAGGCCAGCCAAAGACGGCCGCGAAGGAAGGGGCTAAGTAATGCAGCTTGAATTCCTAAACGACCAAGGTCTGGCGGCTTCCAAAGTGGACGCACCTGAGACTGTCTTCGGTCGCGACTACAACGAATCGCTGATTCACCAGCTCATGGTGGCCTATCAGGCCAATGCGCGCCAGGGAACACGTGCACAAAAAGACCGCGAACAGGTCAAGCACTCCACCAAGAAGCCTTTCCGTCAAAAGGGTACGGGTAACGCTCGTGCTGGTATGACGTCGTCGCCTCTGTGGCGTGGGGGCGGTCGGATTTTCCCGAACAGCCCTGACGAAAACTTCAGCCAAAAAATCAACAAGAAGATGTATCGCGCCGGCATGGCGTCCATCTTCTCGCAACTGGCTCGCGAAGGCCGCCTGGCCGTGGTGGAATCGATCAAAGTCGATTCTCCCAAGACCAAGCAATTGGCTGACAAGCTCAAAGCCATGAAGCTCAATTCCGTGCTCGTGATCTCCGACGAAGTCGATGAGAACCTGTACCTGGCTTCGCGCAACCTCGGCAACGTGCTGGTCATCGAACCGCGCTACGCCGATCCGGTGTCTCTGGTGCACTACAAGAAAGTGCTCGTAACCAAGGGCGCCATCGACAAGCTCAAGGAGATGTTCGCATGAGCACCGCCGCCAATAAATTCGACGAAGGCCGGTTGATGCAAGTGCTCTTGGCACCCATCATCTCGGAAAAGGCCACCATGGTGGCTGAAAAGTCCAATGCTGTCACCTTCAAGGTGCTGCAAAACGCTACCAAGCCAGAGATCAAAGCTGCGGTTGAGCTGCTGTTCAAGGTCGAGGTCAAAGGCGTTTCCGTGGTCAATACCAAGGGCAAGACAAAGCGTTTCGGCCGAGCAATCGGTCGTCGCGACAACGTGCGTAAAGCGTACGTCATGCTCAAGGAAGGCCAGGAGTTGAACCTGTCTGGGGAGGCCGCGTAAGTCATGGCTGTCATCAAGATTAAACCGACTTCCCCCGGCCGTCGCGGTCAGGTCAAAGTCACGCGTGATCACCTGCACAAAGGTGAAGGCTACGCCCCGCTGCTGGAGCCACAATTCCAGAAAGCCGGCCGTAACAACAACGGTCACATCACTACGCGCCATCGTGGCGGCGGTCATCGCCATCATTACCGCGTCGTCGATTTCCGTCGCAACAAGGACGGCATTCCTGCCAAGGTCGAGCGTATTGAATACGATCCAAACCGTTCGGCACACATCGCTCTGGTTTGCTACGCTGACGGCGAGCGCCGCTACATCATCGCTCCTCGCGGTGTTGAAGTTGGTAGCCAACTGATGAGCGGTTCCGAAGCGCCTATCCGCGCTGGCAACACGCTGCCAATCCGCAACATCCCAGTGGGTTCCACAATTCACTGCATCGAGCTCAAGGCAGGTGCTGGTGCTCAGATCGTTCGCTCGGCTGGTACATCCGCTACGCTTTTGGCGCGCGAAGGTACTTACGCTCAAGTGCGTATGCGCTCTGGTGAAGTCCGCAAGATTCATATCGAGTGCCGCGCCACGATTGGTGAAGTTGCCAACGAAGAGCACAGCCTGCGCCGTTTGGGCAAGGCTGGTGTCAAGCGCTGGATGGGTATTCGCCCAACGGTTCGCGGCGTTGCCATGAACCCGGTCGATCACCCGCACGGTGGTGGTGAAGGTCGCACTGGTGAAGGCCGCGCGCCTGTCGATCCATGGGGCAACCTGACCAAGGGCTATCGCACTCGCAACAACAAGCGCACCCAGGTAATGGTTGTGTCGCGTCGCAAGAAATAAGGACTAACAAATGACTCGCTCTCTCAAAAAGGGTCCGTTTGTTGACCATCATCTGCTGGCCAAGGTCGACAAGGCCGTGGCCACTAAAGACAAGAAGCCCGTCAAGACCTGGTCGCGTCGCTCGATGATCTTGCCCGATTTCATCGGCCTGACCATTGCTGTGCACAACGGCAAGCAACACGTGCCTGTGTACGTGACCGACCAGATGGTCGGCCACAAGTTGGGTGAATTTGCCCTGACGCGTACCTTCAAAGGTCACGCGGCGGACAAAAAAGCCAAGAAATAAGGATAAGACTCATGGAAACACGTGCAGTCCTTCGTGGCGTACGCCTGTCGGTCGACAAAGGCCGTCTGGTAGCCGACCTGATCCGCGGTAAAAAAGTGGACCAGGCCCTGAACATCCTCAACTTCACACAGAAGAAGGCCGCGCCAATCGTGCGCAAGGTGCTCGAGTCGGCAGTTGCCAACGCTGAGCACAACGATGGTGCAGACATTGACGAACTCCGCGTCAAGACGATCTACGTCGAGCAAGGCACGACGCTCAAGCGTTCAGCCGCCCGCGCCAAAGGCCGTGGTGCCCGCCTGTCGAAGCCCACGTGCCATGTGTACGTGACGGTCGGCTACTGATACGGAAAGCCCGAGAAATACTATGGGACAGAAAATCCATCCTACCGGTTTTCGGCTTTCCGTTAGCCGTAACTGGTCCAGCCGCTGGTACGCCAGTAACCGTGACTTCGCCGGCATGCTGGCTGAAGACATCAAGGTGCGCGAGTACCTGAAGGCCAAGCTGAAGAACGCCGCTGTGTCGCGCGTTCTGATCGAGCGTCCTGCCAAGAACGCCCGCATCACCATTTTCTCGGCTCGTCCGGGTGTGGTGATCGGTAAAAAAGGCGAGGACATCGAGAAGCTCAAGAAAGACTTGGCAGACAAGTTGGGCGTGCCAGTGGCCGTCAACATCGAAGAAGTGCGCAAGCCTGAAGTCGATGCCCAACTGATTGCTGACTCGATCACACAGCAGCTCGAAAAGCGGATCATGTTCCGCCGCGCCATGAAGCGCGCCATGCAGAACGCCATGCGTCTGGGTGCTCAAGGCATCAAGATCATGTCTGCAGGCCGTCTGAACGGCATCGAGATCGCTCGTACTGAGTGGTACCGTGAAGGCCGTGTGCCACTGCACACATTGCGCGCTGACATCGACTACGGTACCAGCGAAGCCAAGACCACCTACGGCATCATCGGTGTCAAGGTCTGGGTCTACAAAGGCGACACACTTGGCCGCAACGACGCGCCTTCACTGGACAGCACTCCACGCCCAGAAGGCGAAGAGCGTCGCGGTCCACGTGGTCCACGTCGTGACGGTCGCGGTGGCCCTGGTGGTGACCGTGCAGGCGCAGGCCGTGGTGCCCCGCGCCGTGGTGCTGGCGGTAGCAACGCAGCTCCAGCCGATGGAAGCGACAAACCCGCTGAGGCCGCAGGGGCCGACGCTAAATCCGCCGTTAAGCGCGTTCGCAAAGCCGCGCCAGCTGCAGCAGCTGACGGCGCTAAAGGAGAGTAAACATGCTGCAACCTGCACGCAGAAAATACCGCAAGGAGCAGAAAGGCCGCAACACCGGTATCGCCACACGTGGCAATACCGTGGCCTTCGGCGACTTCGGTCTGAAATCTACCGACCGCGGCCGCCTCACGGCGCGCCAGATCGAGTCCGCACGCCGCGCGATTTCGCGTCACGTCAAGCGTGGTGGCCGTATCTGGATCCGTGTGTTCCCAGACAAGCCGATTTCAACCAAGCCGGCTGAAGTCCGGATGGGTAACGGTAAGGGTAACCCTGAGTATTACGTGGCTGAAATTCAGCCGGGTAAAGTGCTGTACGAAATCGTCGGCGTGCCTGAAGCGTTGGCTCGTGAAGCGTTCCAGCTGGCTGCGGCCAAGCTGCCACTGCGCACGACCTTCGTGACACGCATGATTGGCCAGTAAGCGAGGAACATAGAAAATGAAAACCGCTGAACTGCGCCAAAAAGACGTCGCCGGCCTGCAAGCTGAAGTCAAGGACCTGCAAAAGGCCCACTTCAACCTGCGTATGCAAAAGGCCACGCAGCAACTGAATAACACCAGCCAGCTGCGTTCGACCCGCCGCGCGATCGCTCGCGCCAAGACCCTGATTGCCGAAAAGCAATCAGCCGCCAAATAAGGACGTGACCATGACGGAAGCCAAAACATCCCTCAAGCGCACGCTGGTCGGCAAGGTCGTCAGCGACAAGCGCGCCAAGACCGTGACGGTGCTGATCGAGCGCCGTGTGAAGCACCCGATCTACGACAAGATCTTGATGCGCACCAGCAAGTACCACGCTCATGACGAAAATGGCGAGTACAAACTGGGCGACGTGATCGAAATCACCGAAAGCCGTCCGCTGTCCAAGACTAAAAACTGGGTAGCGACACGACTGGTGCAAAAAGCCTCTGTGGTCTAAGAACTTGTTCTAAGAACCCGCTCGGGCACCAAGCCTACTTTTCCGCGTTCTGCGCGTGAAAGTGAAAAGCGACTCACAATGTGAGTCGCTTTTTTTTGTCTTTTAAAAGGAGATTCGTTCCATGATCAAAGTTGGAGATACCCTGCCTGCCGTCACCTTGACTGAGTATTCTGAAGTCGAAGGCAATGGCTGCAGCATCGGCCCTAATCCGGTAGAAGTCGCGTCGGCAACTGCTGGCAAGACCGTCGCAGTATTCGCTGTTCCTGGCGCTTTTACCCCTACCTGCTCCGCCAAGCATGTTCCTGGCTATCTTGAAAACGCCGACGCGCTTAAAGCGGCTGGCGTTGACGAGATCTGGTGCTTGTCCGTGAACGACGCCTTCGTTATGGGCGCTTGGGCGCGTGACCAGAAAGCCGTTGGAAAGATCCGCTTCCTGGCCGATGGCAGCGCAGAATTCGCTAAGGCCGCGGGACTGACCCTGGATCTGACCGGTCGCGGCATGGGCGTGCGCAGTAATCGCTATTCCATGCTGGTCAAAGACGGCAAGGTGGCCACACTCAATGTGGAAGGCCCAGGCAAATTTGAGGTCAGCGACGGCGCGACCATGCTGGCTCAAGCGAAATAAATCAACGATGCGTCCCTGACCGCCATGTGAATGCCCGGCAGTCAGGTAATCGCATCCGGGAATGGCCAGATTAAGTGGCACTTTGCCCATTTTGGGGCCATTCCTGTGCAGGTCAGAAAGAAGAAGGCAGAACGCACGACCATCGTGAACTTGCAGGCTTGAATCCGGTCTATCTTGGGTCCGTCGCTGTTATCCGGCTGCAGGCACCTGTCCCGCGCCAAATGCTCATTGGTCCTACAATCCAAGACTGCCATGAAATTCGCTTTTAGAACACTTCTTGTTGCTGGCTTGACCGCTGCCGTTTTGGCGCTGGCCGGCTGTGCCAAGGATGTTGCTCCAGCGTCCACGTTTGTTTTATTGGACGGTAGCAGCACCACCACACAAGATCTGAAGGGCAAGGTTACCCTGGTCAATTTCTGGGCCACCAGCTGCACCACCTGCGTGGCGGAGATGCCGCAAATCGTCTCTACCTACGACAAGTTCAAATCACGCGGCTATGAAACCCTGGCCGTGGCCATGAGCTACGACCCGCCGAACTATGTGGTCAACTTCGCCGAGACTCGCAAACTGCCTTTCAAGGTAGCTATCGACAACACGGGTGCAGTGGCCCAAGCATGGGGGGAAGTCAAATTGACCCCGACGACATACATCGTCAACAAAAAGGGCGAGATTGTGAAGCGCTACGTGGGTGCGCCAGATTTTGCAGAGCTTCACCAACTGATCGAGAAGTTGCTGGCTGAGGCCTGAGACATCCTGGAGCGCATGGCGTTCCAGGCTCATTAGCTAGAGTTCATCGCAGGCACGACGCCAGGCGCCTAAGGCGCCCGACGTCAACGGAATCAACGCTTGCGGAAGTCGTCGTGGCAGGCTTTGCAGCTTTGCGCTGCTGGGCCGAAGGCGCCTTTGAGGTTGTCCAGGTTACCGGTTTTGGCCGCAGCGGCGACCTTGGTCACCTCGGCTTGCATCTTTTCGCTCAATTCCTTGAACTTGGCCTGCTCTTTCCAGATTTCCGGTTTGGCAGCGTTGGGGCGGCCACTGTCCGTCCCTGGGCCGAAGGCATGCCAAGGCAGTTTGGATGCCAGTGCCACGACATCCGCATCCATGGACGCAGCGGCGGCGTCAAATGGAATGCGGCCTTGAGCCATACCACCCAAATGGCCAAAGTGATTGCCGAGCAATGTCAACGCGGCTTGACGGTATTTGATCGCGTCTTCGGGTTTTGCGAACTGGGCGCTGGCGGGCATGGCCAGGCTGACGGCGCCGAATGCCAAAACAATCGATATCAGCTTTTTCATCGTGGTTCTTTCTTTGGTGGGGATAAACTGAAAAAAGGAATTTGGCGCGTGATGCCGCCGACCGTGAAGCTACTACACTGCAGTTCATGGCGATGCGCCCTTCCGGAGCGTATCTTGCCTGAACTCCAATAATATGTCCGTACGGCGTGTGCCGAATGCACGTTCGGTGACTGAACCCCACGATATCGTTCATTATGAAAACCACCCGCATCTGGGATCTTCCCACCCGAATATTTCATTGGTTGCTCGCGGCAGCGGTCATTGGGCTTGTGATTTCCGGCAAGGTCGGAGGCAATGCGATGAACTGGCACATTCGCCTGGGCTACGTGGTGTTTGCGTTGCTGGTGTTTCGATTGATGTGGGGCCTGGTGGGCGGTCATTGGTCCAGGTTTGCCTCGTTTTTCCCCACGCCGGCTCGCCTGGGCCGCTACCTACGTGGAAAAGCTCTGCCCCAAGACACAGCAGGCCACAGTCCGCTGGGCGCGCTCTCAGTTTTTGCCATGCTGGCGGTACTGGGCGCACAAGTTGGAAGCGGTCTGGTCGCTGATGACGAAATTGCCTTTTCCGGACCTCTGACCGCCTTGGTGTCGGGCGACACAGTCAATCTGGCCTCCGGCTACCACAAGGACTGGGGGCAACTCCTGGTCATTGCCTTGATCGTCCTGCACATCGTGGCTGTCCTGATTTACTGGATCGCCAAGAAGAACAATCTCATCAAGCCCATGTTAGGCGGTGACAAGACACTTGCATCCGAAGTGGTTGCAACACGAGATTCCGCCAAGACACGTTTGGTAGCATTGGCGGTCCTTCTAGTGGCTGTAGCCATCGTTTATACGGTGATCGGCTTGGCCAGTCCTGCGATAAACTGAATCTGTGACCATATTTCGCGCCACGCGCGGCACACTGCATTGGATACTCCACCTCCCATAGAAATCGTCGTCGCCCACACGCCGGATCAAATCAAGGTCATTGGCGAGCTGTTTCAAGAGTACGCATCGAACCTTCAGGTCGATCTGGACTTTCAGGGCTTCAAAGAAGAGCTGGCGCAGCTGCCCGGCGTATATGCCGAGCCCAGGGGTGTCCTGCTGCTGGCGCTGGTCGATGGAGAAGCGGCAGGCTGTTGTGCTCTGTCTCCCCTGGACGATGTGGATTACAGCAACGCCGCGGAAATGAAACGTCTGTATGTCCGCAAGGCTTTTCGCGGTTTCGGACTTGGGCGCCAACTCGCGGAGTCCATTCTGGAAATGGCTGAACGCCTGGGCTATGCATGCGTCCTGCTGGACACATTAAGTGATATGGAAGCCGCGCGCGCGCTCTACGAAGAGCTTGGCTTCATGGAAATCCCGCCGTACTATCACAACCCCATTGCCGGGGCACACTACCTCAAGGCAGATTTGCCCGGCTGCTGATTTTTTCAGCGCTTGACGCCTGGACCCCGCCAAGCGCAGTCGGCAGCGGGTGGAAAGATGAGGCCCCGGCCTCAGGCCTCAGGCCTCAGGCCTCAGGTCCCAGTCACCAGGTCGTCAGATTACTTTGCCCTCACGCAGCTGTTGCATCCTTGCGTCGTCATACGCCAGGAGCTCGCGCAGCACGGGGTCTGTATGCTGACCCAGCAGGGGAGGCGGCAGATCGGTCCGAACCGGAGTTTTCTCCAGCTTCAGCGGGCTGCTGACCAGGGGTAAGTCACCGCGCAGCGGGTGCTTCCAGTGCGTGACCATGCCGCGCGCCTGAATGTGGGGGTCGTCAAATACTTCGGCCAAGTTGTTGATGGCACCGCATGGAACCTTGGCGGCTTCCAGCGCAGTGAGCCAGTCGGCCTTGGCACGTGTCTTCATGATCTCTGTGAGGATAGGCACTAGCTCTGCCCGATGGCGCACGCGGTCCTGGTTTCGGCCATAGCGTGGATCGGTAGCAAGGTCCGGCCGGCCGGCCACCTGGCAGAACTTGGCGTACTGGCCGTCGTTGCCCACCGCCAGGATGATGTGGTCCGCACTGCCGTCGGGCTTGGAGGCGACTTCGAAGACCTGGTAAGGCACGATGTTCTGGTGGGCGTTGCCCATTCTTCCGGGCGGCTTGCCGCTCACGAGGTAGGTGGCCCCCAGGTTGGCCAACATGGCTGTTTGGGTGTCCAGCAGGGCCATATCGATAAACTGGCCTTCACCGTGGCGCTCGGCATGCCGTAGCGCCGCCAGAATGCCGACTGTGGCGTACATGCCGGTGAAGAGGTCCGACACTGCGACGCCCACTTTCTGCGGGCCTCCGCCCAAGTCGTCTCGCTCGCCAGTCACGCTCATGAGGCCACCCATGCCCTGGATGGCATAGTCGTAACCAGCGCGGTCGGAATACGGCCCTGTCTGGCCGAAACCAGTAAGACTACAGTACACCAGGCGGGGATTAATCTCCTTCAGAGTCTCGTAGTCGAGGCCATAGCGAGCCATGTCGCCGACCTTGAAGTTTTCTATGAAGACGTCGCAGTGCTGGATCAACTCCCGGATCAGCGCCTGGCCTTCAGGTTTGGCGATATCGCACGTGACGGAGCGCTTATTGCGGTTGGCGCCAAGATAGTAGGCAGCCTCCTGAGATTCCTTGCCATCGTCTCCCGTCAGGAAGGGGGGTCCCCAGGTCCGCGTATCGTCACCGGTGCCGGGCCTTTCAATCTTGATGACGTCAGCCCCTAAATCCGCCAAAGTTTGCGTGCACCAGGGGCCAGCCAGAACACGTGAAAGGTCAAGAACGCGAATGCCGTCGAGTGAGTTCATTCCGCCATTGTGCACGCACATTCTGTACTGAGTGAAATGCCGGGGCATCGATAATCCCCACCATGTCTTTGCTGTTTATGCGTACATTCCGGAATCGACGGACGGGAATACTTTGGTTGACGCTGTTGACTGTGGCTTGCAGCCCGGCTCTGAATTGGCGCGATACCCGCCTGGGCGAATCTTCCGTGGTGGCGCTGCTGCCCTGCGAGCCGGACCACGCACAGCGCAGCGTACCGCTTGGCGGGGTGCCAAGGAATTTGACCATGGCAGGCTGCGAAGCCGGGGGTGCCACTTTTGCCGTCATGCTGGCCGAGGCTCCAGCATCGCAGGCCAACGAACTCCTGGCAGGCTGGCGCAGTGCCACGCTGGCCAATATGAAAGCCGAGGGCGTTCAAACACAGGCGTTCGTGCCGCGCGGAGCGTTGGCTTTGCCCGAATCGGTGCGTATCTCGGCGCGCGGGCATCGTGCAGGCGGCGAGACAGTGCAGGCGCAAGCTGTCTGGCTGTCGCGGATTGGCCCTGGCGGCCAAAGTGCGCAACTGGTTCACCTGGTGATGTATTCGGAGCGGCCCATGCCCGAAGCTGCCGCTACTTTCTTCAGCGGGCTCAAGCTTCAATGACGTGCTTGCTTGCCGGCGGAAGTTGCTTTTTCCCACTGGCGTACGAAGTCTTGCCGGATATGGGCGGACACGGCGGATAATCCGGCTGTATGAGTCACGTGCTTTCCCTCACTTTGCCTTTCAGCCGCCACGGTAGGCGCCCGGCCCCGGCATGAACGGCATTCTGTTGATTGCGCACGCGCCGTTGGCCAGTGCCCTGCGGCAATGTGCTCTCCACGTGTTCCCTGACGCGGAGTCCAGCATTGCCGCGCTGGATGTGCATCCCAATACACCCCCTGATGAAACCCTGGCCGCTGCACGCCTTATGCTGCAGCAGCTTCAAACCCCCAGTACGCTGGTTCTGTCCGACGTGTTCGGAGCCACGCCCTGCAATGTGGCGCAACGATTGGTTGAAGGCAGCATCGGTGTACGGCTGATGGTCGGTGTCAATCTACCGATGTTGCTGCGCGCCGTGTGTTATCGCCAGGAGCCGCTCGATGCGCTGGTGGTACGCGCACAGGCCGGCGGTACGCAGGGCATCATGTCTGTGGCGACCACAGCACCGCAGAACCAGCCCCGAAGAGCAACCAATGATCAAGAACGTTACGACCATCAGCAATAAGCTCGGCCTGCATGCCCGGGCCTCAGCCAAACTGACCAAGCTCGCAGGCAGCTTTCCGTGTGAAGTATGGCTTTCCAAGGGCGAACGCCGTGTCAATGCCAAAAGCATCATGGGTGTGATGATGCTGGCAGCCGGAGTGGGCAGTGTCATCACCGTGGAAACCGACGGTGCGCAGGAGCAGGAAGCGATGGACGCCTTGCTGGCGCTGATAGCCGATAAATTCGGCGAAGGACAATGACGGAGAGCACCAGATGACCTTTGCCGTCCATGGTCTGGCCGTTGCCCGTGGCATTGCCATTGGGCGGGCGGTGCTGGTGGCCTCCAGTCGGGTGGATGTCACGCACTACTTCATCCAGGCAGATCAGATCCAAAGTGAGTTGAAGCGACTCGGGGTGGCGCGCGATGCCGTGATCGACGAACTGCAGCGTTTGCAAACCGACATGCCCAAGGACGCACCGCTTGAGCTGGCGGCGCTGCTCGACGTTCATCTGATGCTGTTGCAGGACGAGACGCTCAGCGCGGGCGTACGTCAGTGGGTAACGGAGCGCCTCTACAACGCCGAGTGGGCACTGACCACGCAGCTGGACATCATCTCGCGTCAGTTTGACGAGATGGAAGATTCCTACCTGCGCGAGCGCAAAGCCGATCTTGAGCAGGTGGTCGAGCGCGTGCTGCGGTACCTGAAGGGGGCGGCGCAGCCGGTGGCGGCGCCGCCACCACGCGCACCACGTCAGCAGGATCTGCTGCTGGACGACACGCTGGATGTGCCCCTGGTGCTCGTGGCACACGATTTGTCGCCTGCCGACATGCTGCAGTTCAAGAAAAGCTTGTTTGCCGGCTTTGTGACGGATGTGGGCGGCAAGACCAGTCATACCGCCATTGTTGCGCGCAGCATGGACATCCCGGCTGTGGTGGGCGCCCGTTCGGCCAGCTTTTTGGTGCGCCAGGACGATTGGGTGATCATCGATGGCGACGCAGGGGTGATGATTGTCGATCCCTCGCCCATCATCCTGGCTGAATACGGATTCAAGCAGCGCCAGGGTGAACTCGAGCGTGGCCGCCTCGCGCGTCTGAAAAACACCCCCTCGGTCACGCTGGATGGCCAGAAGGTCGAGCTCCTGGTCAACATTGAACAGCCAGAAGACACGGTGGGCGCACTGGCGGTTGGTGCGGTAGGGGTGGGCCTGTTTCGCAGCGAGTTCCTGTTCATGGGCCGCGAGGGACGCTTGCCAGACGAAGAGGAGCAGTATCGCGCTTACCGCCAGGCAGTGGAAGGTATGAAAGGCATGCCTGTCACCATCCGCACAGTGGATGTGGGTGCCGACAAGCCCCTGGACCACCGCCACGATGCCGCACATCTGAACCCCGCGCTGGGTTTGCGGGCCATTCGATGGAGTCTGTCTGAGCCCGCCATGTTCCTGTCGCAACTGCGAGCTATCCTGCGAGCCTCAGCGTACGGCCAGGTGCATCTGCTGATTCCCATGCTGGCGCATGCCAATGAGATCCGTCAGACTCTGGAGCTGATCGACAAGGCGCGCGAGCAACTCGACAAGCGCGCGCAGGCGTATGGACGGGTGAAAATCGGCGCCATGATTGAAGTGCCCGCAGCGGCCATGAGTTTGCCGCTCTTTTTGAGGTACTTCGATTTTCTTTCCATCGGTACCAATGATCTGATCCAGTACACACTGGCGATTGATCGCGCGGACGAGTCCGTTGCGCACCTTTACGACCAACTGCATCCAGCGGTGTTGCGCCTCATAGCCAATACCATCGCCGCCGGTCAGGCACATGGTCGACCTGTGAGCGTGTGCGGCGAAATGGCCGGTGATCCGACCATGACCCGGCTGTTGCTGGGCCTGGGTTTGCGCAGCTTTTCCATGCATCCCTCGCAAATTCTCTCTGTCAAGCAGGAGATCTTGCGGGCCGATGCGGGCAAGCTGGAGGTTTGGGCGCAAGCGGTGCTTGACAGCGAAGAACCAGCGACATTGCTGCTCGAATAGAGCCTTACCGCCGCTGGAGATACAGATGGCGGGAAGATGGTAAGTGCTCATACTATTGGCAACACATGTAATACGCGCTCCCCGCTAGGATGCAACCCCTTTGGCCTCTTACCGCCCCTGAAAGGCAGGGCGCTCTGGCGAGAGGCGGTGAAACCGGAGTCTGGCTCCGGTTTTGTTTGAACATCCAAGAAAGAGGGAGCCAACAATGACATCAACTTCTATCACCCGCAGGAGTGCAGCCCTGTGGATGCTGGCCGGCCTGTCCGCCTGCGGCGGAGGCGGGGGTGATGATTCCGAGACGCCCAATCCAGGCGGAGGTGATACCGGCGGAGGCGATCCAGGTACTGGCAACCCGGGTGGCGGTACAACCATCACAGGAACCTACAGCCTGCAACCCGGCGCGGCTACGAATGGGGGGGCATTGGCTGATGCCAATCGCATGGGAGCCCAGGGGTACGCGCTGGTGACGCCGCTGGCGATCACCTCTGGTCTGTCCGTGGTGGCCGGCGACTTCTATCTGAGCGATACCGCTCATGCCGGCCACAAGCTGGAGTATCTGCTGCAGCCTGACGAGGCGAGCTTGGCGGGATTTCTGGCTCAGCTCAACCGGCAAGGTGCCGGTGGCTACGCGCTTAAATCCAGCATGGTGTTCCCTTCCAGCCCGACGGATATTCGCCACCTGTACGTGAAGAACACCAGCCGTAGCGACCAGTTCAGCTATGAGGCGCTCACCACCGATCCGCAGACCCCGCAAGCCGTCGCCGAAGAGCTCAACCGCCAGGGCGCGCGTGGGTTCCGATTCATCGGACCGATGATCGTGGGCGGTGCCATGTTCAGCCTGTATGTCAAACGCAGCGACGGTGTCACCTATCAGTACGCGGTGGATGCTCAAGGCAGCGCTTATTCCGCGGCCGATCGGCCCGGACTTCAGACTTTGCTGGATGCCAAGGGTGCTGACGGTTGGCTCGTCCGCGGCTCGGTCGGCAAGGGCTCGCCTGTGAGCATGTCTTTCATGAGTATTTACGAGAAAAGCTCAGTTCAGAGCGGCGCCGTTCAATACGCGGTGGACGCCCTTTCAGCTAATGCTAGCCTCAATGACATGGTTAGAGACATGAACACCCAGGCGTCCAAGGGCTTTTTCTGGTTGTTCCAGCAAGTCACCAGCAACGGACAGATCAGCACCATCTCCGTCAAGAACGGCGGGACCTTGGTGCACGCGCTCGCAGGAGTTTCGTTTCCCTGAGTGGTATGTGCTCGAGCGCACCACAGGCGTGAACGCTGCTCGCGACTTTCAAATGCGCGAGTAAGTCACTCGCCCACGAAATTCGGTTGGCGCTTTTCCAGGAAGGCGCTGCACCCTTCGTGGGCGTCCTTGGTGTCCAGCAACAAGCTGATGGTAACCGCTTCGTGGTGCAAGGCAGCGCTCAAGGGCATCTCAGCACCCTGTGTCATAGACGACTTGAGCATGCGCAAGGCCCAGGGGGATTTTTCTGCAATTCGCTGAGCTAGGGCCATGGCATCTTGCTGTAGCGTGTCGCTCGGCACAGCCCGGTTCACCAAGCCCATCTGCACCGCCTCCTGGGCAGAGATGAAGTCACCGGTGTACATCAGCAGCTTGGCCTGACAAGGCGATATCTGTCTGATCAAGCGTTGGGAGCCGCCGCCACCTGGAAACAGGCCCAGCTTGATTTCTGGCAGGCCTAGCTGGGCGTCTTCGGACATCAAGCGCACATCTGTGGTGAGCAGGAACTCGGTTCCCCCGCCCAAAGCCCAGCCGTTCACCGCGGCAACGGTGGGCTTGGTGCATTCCTCGAAGCGGCGAAAGACGCGATGCACCAGGACCGAGAAATCCCGGTAGTGCGTGAGAGCGTCACGTGAATTCAAGTCCGCGATGTTGCCGCCGGCAATGAAGACTTTGCTGTCACCGCCGGTGATCAGCAGCACGCGGACCTGATCGTCGGTTTCCAGATCGTGCAGAGCGCGCTCCATGGCTTCCAGCATGGCCGGCTCCAAGGTATTCATTTGCTCTGTGCGGTTGAAGGTCATTACCCCCACCGAACCTTCGCGGCGAACAAGGACGTAAGGTTGTAGCTCCACAGAGTTCTCCTGGTGTCTTGAGTTTTCTGGTTGATGCCTGTCCATGAAATCGTGCGACTACAGGCGGCGTTGCAAGGTGTGTATTACGGTGAGGGCAACTGCTTTCGTTTCTTGAGGAGACGAAGGTCCAACATCCCTGGCGTCTCACGAGGATCGGTCCCGACGGGGAACAACTGGTGTTTTTGAACCTTTTGCGTTCCGGTAGTGGGGATTTCTTCCGTGAACCACAGCCACCCTGGAACTTTGTAATAGGCCAATGCCTCGCGGCAGTAGGTGAGCAGACTCTGGACCAGCGGATCATCGATGCTGGGATGGGCTTGCTGGCCGGGCTTCAGGACCACGCACGCCAGCACTTCTTCTTCACGCACTTCGTCACGCACGCCAAGGACGGCGGCCTGCGCGACGGCTGGATGCGCCTGCAATACAGCCTCGACTTCTGCAGCGGCAATGTTCTCACCTGAGCGCCGGATGATGTTCTTGCGCCGCTCCAGGAAGTGAAGCAGGCCGTCGGGGTCGCGCGACACGACGTCACCGGTATGAAACCATCCACCTCTCCAGGCGTGCTCGGTCGCCGCTTCGTCATCCAGATAGCCGCTGAAGCAGTCTTTGCGCGGGGTGTCTGCCGAGTAGCGCAACAGCATTTCACCAGGCGTTTGATCTGCTACATCCTGATCGGCATCGTCTACGACGCGTACTTCCAGGCCGTGCCGGGTTCGGCCGAAGGCGCGCGTACCCACCTGCCGGGGTGTCTGCGAGTCAAATATTGCACGCACCATCTCGGTCATGCCCCAGATTTCGACCAACGGGTAGCCAAAGCGGGCTTCAAATTCTGCATGGCGCTGTGGGTCCACGCCTGCGCCTATGGCGAATCGCACCTGATGATCGCGCTCCAGCGGGTGGACTGGTTGATTCAGCAGCATAGGCACGACCACGCCAAGATAGTGGACTACCGTGGCGCGGCTCGAATGCACTTCCTCGAACCACCTCGTGGGCTGAAAGCGATCAGTCTGAATCTGGCAATTGCCCGTGAGCATGGCGCAGAAGAACGAAAACACCAAGGCATTCACGTGAAAGACGGGCAGTGGGTTGTAGATGCGCTCCTGGCCTTCTCTAAAGTTGACTAGGCCGCCGGTACTTGCATACCACTGTCCGGTCGCGAGTTCGTACCGGTGCGACAGCAGGCAACCCTTGGGGCGCCCGGTCGTGCCCGATGTGTAGAGAACGCTGGCGATGTCAGTCGCACGCACCTCGCGATCTTCGCGGGCTGTGTGTGGCGTTGGCAGGCGATCCTGAGCGGCCTGCACAGAAAGAACACCAGTGCGGTAAGGCGTATGGGCGAGAGACTGTTGAACCAGGGGAAGCAGAGCATCCAGAGAAATGATCAGATCCAGCCGTGCATGCTCAATCACGTACGCCATTTCCATCGGCCGATGATCCGGGTTGAGTGGGACGCAGCACACCCCGAGCGCGTTCATGGCCAGCTTGTGAATGAAGTGCTCCGGCTGGTTTTCAAGCAGGAGGCCTACACGGTGTCCCACCCCATAACCAGCCTGGGCGTACACCGCGCTGAGCTCATCTACCCTGCGAGCCACTTCCGCATAAGACCATTCCAAGCCTTGAGGAGCGTATGAGCGAGCCGGATTGGCGGGCACCGCCAGCAGCGGCCGGTCACCCCAACGCTGTGCTGCGTCAGCCAGGACTTGCCCAATCGTTGCGGACTCTTGTGGATTCAACATGCTGAAAGCTCCAAGTTAGTTCAGCGCGCCAGGTACACCGCAAACCATAGAACAAAAGGCCGCGGAGCAGGCCACTGGCGTTGTCTCTCTCATTTCATATTGCGTTTGATTGATAAATACCGTTCGGGCAGAGCTTGTCGAAGCCTGTCCTGAGCCTGTCGAAGGGCCTCGTGTAGCGCTTCGACAGGCTCAGCGTGAACGGATTTATATCCATGAACGCAACTCGTACTGGTGGGAAGGCGCCCGAGGCGGCTCAGGAGGGTATTCCTAAAGCCTGAGCACCCCGTAGCCTTCTGTCCCAAACGGCGCATTAAGAGACGCAATGATCGCCATTCCCAGTGCGTTTCGCGTATCCACAGGATCAAGAATGCCGTCGTCCCACATCTCTGAGGTGGAGTAGTAAGACTCGCTCTCTGCCTGGTACCGCTCCAGCACCGGCTGGCGGATCTCGGCGATCTGTTCCTCCGTGAGGTGCTCGCCCTTGCGTTGCAGCTGCCGGATCTTCACGTCTGCCAATGTGTTGGCTGCTTGCTCGGCACCCATCACGGCAATCTGAGACTGAGGCCACATCCACAGGAACCGTCCGTCGAATGCGCGCCCGCACATGCCGTAATTGCCTGCGCCAAAGGAGCCTCCCACGATGACGGTGAACTTGGGCACAGTACAACCCACCTGCGTCATGATCATCTTCGCACCGTCTTTGGTGATGCCGCGTTCCTCATACTCGCGCCCTACCATGTAGCCTGTGATGTTTTGCAGGAAGACCAGCGGTGTGCGGTCGCGGTCGCACAGGCGCATGAAGTGCGCGGCCTTGAGTGAGCTTTCGTTGAAAAGCACGCCGTTGTTGGCCAGTATCCCCACCTTGCATCCCCAGATGCGCGCGTAGCCGCAGACCAGGGTGGTGCCGTAGCCGGGCTGGTATTCGTGGAAGTGGCTGCCGTCCACAATCCTGGCGATCACCTCGCGCATATCGAATCCGGCTTTCCAGTCGGTCGGGATGATGCCGTAGAGTTCCTTGGCATCGTAGTGAGGCGGCTCGGGGTCGATGCGGTCAATGCGCTGCTTTTGCACGGGCGTCGTCTGCGCAAAGATGTCGCGCGCAATCGCGAAGGCATGAGGCTCGTCATCGGCGGCGTAGTCGCAGGTACCCGACACGGTGGTGTGCATCTCTGCGCCCCCCAGATCTTCCGCGCTGACGATCTCCCCCGTCGCTGCTTTCACCAGAGGTGGCCCGCCCAGAAACACACCGCCGTTGCCGCGCACGATGACGCTGTAATCGCACAAGGCCGGAATGTAGGCTCCCCCCGCCGTGCAATGGCCGAGAACTACGGCAATCTGCGGGACCCCCATCTTGGAGAGGGTGCATTGGTTGCGGAAGATGCGGCCTGCCGTATAGCGATCCGGAAACAAATCCGCCTGCAAAGGAAGGAAGCCGCCCGCGCTGTCGCAGAGATGGATCACGGGGAGCCGGTTTTCAATCGCTATATCCAGTGTCCGGACGATTTTCTTGACCGACAGCGGATACCAGGCACCGCCCTTGATGCTGGGATCATCGGCGTGGATGATGACTTCGCGCCCATGGATGATGCCTATGCCCGAGACCTGTCCAGCACCATGCACATCTCCGCCGTACGATTGATTGGCGGCCAGGGCGCTGAGTTCCAGGAACGGCGTACCCGGATCCAGCAGAAGATCCAGCCGTTCGCGCACAGTCAGTTTCTTGTGTTGGTGCAGGCGGTCTATGTCGCGCTGTGGCCGGACGTGGCGCGCCGTATGGAGACGCTCGTGCAACTGCTCCACGCGTTGCTTCATCGCGGTGAAATTTTGTCGATAGGTGTCCGAGCCTGTGTCCAGGCGGCTGTTGATGCGGCTCATACGGCGGCCTCCTCGGCGTGAACTCGAGCCAGAACGGCGCCTCTTTGAAAGGTTTGTCCCGGTTGGAAAGGCAGTTCGGCGAGCGTGCCGTCGTGCGGAGCTTCAATGGTCATCTGTAGCTTCATGCTTTCGATCACGAGCAAGGCATCGCCTGACTTGACAGGGGTGCCGGGTTGGGCAATCCAATTGATGACGACCCCGGGCATAGGGGCTGTGGCGCCCCCCTGGCTTGCACCGCCACCGGCGCTACTGCCGCGGGCAGGATCAATGCGTTCTATGGTGCAACTGCGCCCGTTCAACTGAAGGTAGATGGTGTCGCCGTGAGTGACCACCCGCGCATGCAGGGGACCGGAATCGCTCTTGGTGACGTAGTGCGTACTGTCCAGCTCGCGCACCGGCACCTCTGTGCCGTCCACCTGGATGTGCTTGCCTCGCTTGTGCACCTGGTGGCGCGTGGCGGTGTCGGATTGAAAGACGAAGGTCGTCATGAGGTTCTCTGCGAAAGTTTGGATTCAATTGCGCCAGGCACCCATGGCCGCGAATACCTGCGGCAGATCGGTCTGGTGACTTTCCCGGCTGGCCGAGGCGGCTACCGCCAGCAGTGTGCGACGTTCGTCGTCCGTCCACTCGCGAGGACGAAGCTCTGTCTTGTGCCGCTCCAGAAAGCCTGTGTCGGTGGCGCCGGACTGGAATGCAGGGTGCGCCAGTACCCGTCCCAGGAAATCCGTGTTGACCGTAACGCCCAGCATCAAGGTGTCCCGCAGCGCCTGGCGCAGGCGAGCGATGGCCAGATCACGGGTGGCCGCGTGTGCAATCAGCTTGGCAAGCATGGAATCAAAATCAGCGGTCACTTTGGCGCCCTGTGTGACACCGTTGTCAAAGCGGATGCCAGGCCCCTGCGGCTCTCCCAGCATGAGTACCTGACCGGTGTCAGGGACAAAACCTGCGTCTGCATCTTCAGCGAGCACTCGGCATTCGATGGCGCTGCCGTGCCAGCGCACTTGCTCCTGCTTGAGCGGCAGTGGTTCGCCTTGCGCGACGCGCAACTGCCATTCGACGAGATCAAGGCCTGTCACCATCTCGGTGACAGGGTGCTCGACCTGAAGGCGCGTGTTCATTTCGAGGAAGAAGAACTCGCCGCCGGGGGAGACGATGCATTCCACCGTGCCGGCATTGACATAGCCCGCGGCGCTGGCAAGACGTACCGCAGCGTCGCAGATGCGTTGCCGGAGCTCCGGCGCGAGTGTGGGTGCCGGGCTTTCCTCTATGAGCTTCTGAAAGCGCCGCTGGATGGAGCATTCGCGCTCACCCAGATGGATGACCTGCCCGTGGGAATCGCCGAAGACCTGAACTTCAATATGACGCGGCTGTTCGACAAAGCGCTCCGCCAGCAAGCGTCCGTCGCCAAAATACCTTTCACTCTCGGCACGCGCTACCGCGATGGCCTGGGCAAGCGCTTCAGCGTTGCGCACGATCTGCATGCCTTTGCCGCCGCCGCCAGCAGCGCCCTTCACCAACAGGGGGAAACCCACGGCCGCAGCCCGCTGGGCAAAGCTCTCAGGTTCATCCGCTTCGTCGGCGGACGGAGTGACCGGTACGTCATGGAGTTGGGCAAACCTGCGTGCTGTGATCTTGTCGCCCATCAGTCTGATGGCCTCCGCTGACGGTCCGACAAACGTCAGGCCTGCATCGGCCACGGCTTGAGCGAAGCCACCATTCTCGGAAAGAAAGCCGTAGCCAGGATGAATGGCGTCACAGCCGCTTTCCAGGGCAGCGCGAATGAGTGCAGGGCCATTCAGCCATGCAGACACTGGAGGCTCGCCATGCAGCTCTATCGTCTCGTCAGCGACTTTGAGCGCAGGGCCGTGTCGGTCCTTTTCGTGCCATGGCACCACCGTTTCTATGCCCATGCGCTGAGCAGTTCGGGTGATCCGCAGCGCAATTTCTGCGCGGTTCGCGATGAACAGTTTTCGGATGGTCATTGGCTTGCTTTCTTGCCGAGGCGAGCTTTGGGCTTGTCTGCCTTGAGGGGTACAGATGAAGTTTCAGGTGAGGCCATGACAGCCTGCTCTATCTGGTCCAGGCGCGCGCGCACCTCATTCAGTACCTGGCCAAGGTGGGTTCTTTCAGTGGAAGTCGCTGCCGGGGCTAACACCGGCGCCGGGGCCTGCGCACTGCTGCCAGTCAGTACAGAGCCCAGCACCATGGCGGTGTAGCGGTCGGCCATGGCTTCCACATCAACGGTGCCGCGCCCGAACAGGGTGCCCCACATGCGGTGTTCAATACCTCCGTAGACCATGGAGCGAAGCAGCTCAACATCGGTGTCTGGCGGCAACTCGCCGTGAGCAATACCTTCCTCCACGGTGCGCAGCAAAAATGCGGTGTAGCGCACGTGCAAGTCGTGCAGCACAGACTGGAAGTATTCGGGGCCTGTTCTCACCTCATGCAGCACCAGCCGAGAGAGGTTGGGCTCTTCCACATACACACGCAGGTGGCGCCATATGAGAAAGCGCATACGGCTGCGCACGCCTTGCAGGCGGGAAAACTTGTCTTCCAGGTCCGCGATCAGGGGCTCGTACATGCCGCGCAGCACGGCGTTCAGAAGATCGCGCTTGGATGGATAGTAGGAGTAGACCAAGCCTTCCACCACGCCTACTTTGGCTGCTATCTCACCCACGGATGAGCGATCAAAGCCTTTCTCCAGAAATACGTCTCTTGCCGCCACCAGGATTTCTGCGGCGCGTCGCATACGGCGCGGTGTCAATGCGCCAGCGGGTTGGGCAAAGTCAGCAGGCGCTTTGGCGTTTGCAGCTGTAGTTGGAGACGTTTGTTTTGATAGGGTCATGGCAAAGTGTCCAGCACAGAAGCGTCAACTTCGACTTCCAGGTCCAACAGCATTTGCGCAAATGCCTTACCTTGCGGGTCGTAGCGAAGGGATGCGACCCCACCTCCACCCAGGGCTTTTTGGAGTACAAAATTAAGAGCATTGAAACCGGGTAGCTCGTATCTGCGGACCGGCTCCTGGGTGACATGGTCGAAGTAGCTCCGCACAACGTCTTCTGTCAACACGCGCTTGAGTTCTGCGAACGCCGCATCAGATCGCGCCACGATACCGATGTTGGAAGTGTCGCCCTTGTCTCCACTGCGGCCATGGGCCAACTTGAGCAGAGGCACGCGGGCGGTGGACTGGCTGACCGCTGCCGAGTCAACGGCTCCGCTGCAGGCTTCGGTGCCTTCGGGTGACTTTGCATCGGAGGACTGGCCAAGGCGCGACGATTCGAAAGGCAGAGTCGTTGCATCAAGCTGAATGCAGGGTGTGACCCGGTCTTGTGCAATCAGGAACGAGAACAGACGCACCACAGGCGAAGGGCTGGGCCTGCCCGCTGCGAAACCGGTAATGCCTTGCGCCATGGCGGTGGCAGAAGGTGCGAATTCGCGCGCCAGCAACTCCACTGCCTCGCGTTGGGGGTGCTTGGCAGCAATCTTGAGCACGACTTCTCGGACATCGCCTGTGCGCGCATGCGGGCCGTAGGTGGCTTCCGATCCAAGCGCCTCCAGGCTGGTTTCGGTGAAGCCGGAGATACCTCGCTCGGCCAGCAAACGAGAGCACCGCATCAAGATGGACTCTCCCACGCGGCGGGCCTTGTCGGCTGCATCACGGCCACCGATCATCAAGGTGCCCAGCACTCGCCAGCCGTCGTTCCAGGTAGCGCTGACTTTGTACGTCGACGGCGCCGGCTTGCCCCGAGCCCCCCTGACGCGCACACGGTCCGGGCCCTCTTGCGCCAAACGAACCTGACTGAAGTCGCACGTCACATCAGGAAGAAGGTAGTGGCATGGATCGGCAATTTCATAGACGATCTGCTCTGCGATGGTGGCGGGCTCCACCAGGCCGCCCGTATGGGCTGGTTTGGTGAGAACGAAGCTGGCGCCGTCTGCGTCACATTCGGCAATCGGAAAACCCATGTCATCCCAGCCGGGCACGCGACGCCAATCGGTGAACAGTCCTCCGGTGCACTGGGTGCCGCATTCAATGACATGCCCCGCCAAGCTTCCGGTGGAAAGTTTGTCCCAATCGTTCCAGGCCCAACCGAACTCATGCACCAGGGGCCCCAACGTGACCGCACTATCGACCACGCGGCCTGTGATGACCACTTGCGCGCCGGCGTCGAGCGCAGCGGCGATAGGCTGTGCGCCAAGATAGGCATTCACACTGAGGAAAGCCGAGGGCATGGATTCCTGGGTGAACATTTCCCGTGTGCCTTCACTGCGCAGTGAAGGCACCTGATCGCTCAGATCGTCCCCCTCTACCACGGCGATGTGCATGGCGAGGCCTTGGGCTTTGAGAGCTGTGGCCAGTGCATCGGCACAAGCGCGGGGATTGACCCCTCCTGCATTGGCTACGACGCGGATACCCTGGGCCTTGATTTCGGGCGCGAGCCTGGAGATCACCTTCACGAAGTCAGGGGCGTATCCGGCATCCGGTGACTTGGCGCGTGCCCGTGCCAGCAGGGACATGGTGATCTCCGCCAGATAGTCGAACACCAGGTAGTCGATCTGGCCACTGTGCACCAATTGCGAAGCGCCTGCTTCGGAGTCGCCCCAGAAGCCGCTGGCACAGCCGATGCGCAGAGCTCGCGTCCGGCGAGGAGAAGATGAGGAGGTGGCAGCCATGTCGTTTCCAGGTTCACCGGTTGATCCAGTTGGGAGCACGCTTCTCGCTGAAGGCGCGCATGCCTTCTCTTGCGTCTTCACTTTGCGACATCACTGGCAGTACCATCTGCGCGAGATTGAGCGCTTCGTTCAGACTCATGTCGTTCATGGCCGAAAAGGCGCGCCGGCCCATGCGTAGCGCCACAGGGGAGTTGGCGGAGAGTTTGGTCAAAAGGGCGTCTATCGCGGCGTCCAGTTCGGCAGCAGGGACAGCCTGGCCCAGAATGCCGAAGTCCACTGCCTGGCTGGCAGGGAAGCGCTCGGCCAGGAAGCACATTTCTTGCAGACGCCGGCGTGGTATGACGCGCATGAGCAGCGGCAGAATCATCATGGGAAACACGCCCACACGGGCTTCTGTGGTTCCGAACTTGGCGCTGTCCACGCCAATGGCGAAGTCGCACGCGCAGATCAGGCCTACGCCGCCGCCAAAGGCACTGCCGTTGACGCGCGCGATGATGGGAAGATTGCAACGGTCCATGGCCCGGAACAGCTCGGCAATGGGGTTATCGAACCGGCCAGGATCCAGTGCGAAAGGGGAGCCGTCGGCGCCCGGCTTCAGCTTGCCGCCAGCGCAGAAGGTCTGAGTACCAGCGCCTGTCAATACGATGGCACGAACGCCTTCCATCGCTTCTGCGTCGAGCAGGGCTTGGCGCAATTCGTTCATGACGCTGTCCGTCATGGTGTTGTGCTCTGAGGCACGGTCAATGGTTACGTAGCAGGCCAGGCCTTTACGTTCCACCAGAACATTCGGAAGATCAGTGCTCAAGATGATGCTCCGGGTTTGGTCTTCGCGAGAGCCTGGGGAGGCTCATACAGGGGGAACCCGTTGTAGGTAAAGTCCTGCCGAGCGGGCTCCAGGTTCCAGGTATGGCGTGCGGTGGGTACCCCGCCATCGACCCGCATCACGGCGCCGCTGATGAATCCGGCCGCAGGTGAAAGCAGGTACACCACGGCAGAAGACAGCTCGGACTCCGTGCCGAATCTTTGCAGTGGAACCTTGGAGCGCAGGCCGCGCAGAAGCTCCTGGTAGCTGTCGTCATAAGTGTCGATGCCCGCTGATGCAATCCAGCCAGGGGCGACCGCATTGACGCGCACGCCTGCATGTCCCCACTCGCAGGCGGCCGTCTCTGTCAGCGTCAGCACTCCCCCACGCGCTGCGCCTGAATGCCCCATGCCGGGAAGTCCACCCCATATGTCGGCCAGGATGTTGACGATGCTGCCACCGTGCTGCTCCATCCATTGCACATAGCATTCGCGCGAGAAGAGGAAGGTGCCGTGCAGGTTGTTCCGAACGACGGCATCCCAGCCCTTTAGGCTGATGTCGCGCAATGAAGCCGGGTACTGTCCGCCCGCGCAGTTGAACAGGCCGTGAATGGCGCCATGGGCGGCCACGATATCTGCCACGGTCTGGCGCACAGCCTCTTCATCCCGGATGTCGCAGCTATGACATGTCACGCGTGCTGCGGCTTCTGGGTAGGCCTGCGTCAATTCAGCGCGGACGGCCTCCAGCTTCTCCATTTTTCGCCCTACCAAGGCCAATCCCGCGCCCAGACTGGCGAGCTCATGGGCGGTGCAGCGGCCCAGGCCGCTTCCGCCGCCCGTGACCACGACGGTCTGGCCTGCAAACAGGTCAGCCCGGAACACTGAGCGATAACGCTCGGATCCGGCAGAGGAAGAAGATGGAGAAACTTTCGACATATTGTTGGCGGTTTAGTAAGCGATGAAGTCCGTCACAGACCTGACAGTGGCATTTTTGGGATCGGTCTGGAATAGCTTAATGGGCAACACCGCCTGTGCTTTGGGGTTGTCGAAGGAGACCGGGCCCGTGAGGCCGCCGGTGTTGAAGTCCTTGAGCTTGTTCAGTTGCTCCACCACGCAGACGCGGGTGACTTTGGAGCCGCAACGGCGTATGCCTTCGGCCAGGACCTGGGTGCCAACGTACCCACTGACCGTATAACGGTTGAAGTTGGCGTAGTCGTCTGCGCTGAGGTACTGCTTGGCCAAAGTCATGAGCTTGGTGCCCGCCGGGTCATAGTTGGACGCGTAGTAATCCGGGATCAGGTATTCGAAACCAGAAGGCGCAGCCAGTTTGACCGCGGCAGGCAATTGACCAGCCCAGAGCGTTCCGATAATCGGCTTCATTCCCAAGCGGCGAAATTCCGCCATGACCGCGGCGGACTCGGTAGTCAAGGTGCCCAGGTATACGGCGGTGATGCCCTTTTCCTTGAGAGACAGCACCTCGGCAGAAAAGTCCTTCGCACCACGTTTGAACGGGATCTCTGCCACGCTGGTGACGCCATGCTGCTTCACGGCTTTCTGGTAGCCGGCCAGCAAGGCCTTGCCGAAGTCGTCGTCCTGGTAGAGGATGCCGAACTTTCCGCTTTTCTGCCCCAGCTTTTCCACCATGTAATTGATGGGCACGAAGCCGGCCAGATCGTAGTCCGGGCCTATCATGAAGACCGTAGGGCGCCGGGGGCTGACCACTGCCGGGTTGGGTGCCATATGCACGATGGTGGGAATCTTGGCTTCTTCAATGGTGGGCAGCATGGCCACCATGTGGGAGCTGCCGGTGGTGCCCGTGAGCGCAAATACTTTTTCGGAGTCGATGAGCTTTTTGACTGCAGTCACTGCACGCGCTGGAACATAACCGTCGTCCTCATAGATGGCTCGCAGCTTTCGGCCATTGATGCCACCCTTGGCATTGATCTCGGCAATCGCCAGCTTGGATCCGGCGGCGCCGGCCTTGCCAATCAATGAAGCGGGACCGGACATGGGTTGGACTTCACCCAGGAGAATTTCGGTAGCGGTCACGCCCACATCCTGAGCCAAGGCGGTGCCCATGCTTGCCGCCAGGGCAATGGCTGCGAGCTGAGATAGTCTTCGATTCTTCAACATGCTTGTCTCCTAATTTGTACTGGCCGGGTTGTTTCCGGCTCCGTACCTTGCCACCACAATCCCTGTCTTGTCTGAGCCTTGGCTCATTGCGACAGGGGCCAATGCACCCAGAAGCGTTTGACCTTGCGCCAGATACCCGCCAGACCCTCGGGCTCGAGGCGGAGAAATGCCAGGATCACGACCCCGTAGAGAAGCCCTTTGATCTCGTAGATGCGATCGGACAGCAGTGTCGTGAAGCGGTCGCCAGCCAGCGAGAACCCGAAGCTCAGAAGTTCTGGCAGCACCAGAATCAAGGCGGTGCCCAGCAGTGCGCCGTGTACTCGGCCCAGTCCGCCCACGATGACCATGGCCAAGGCTTCGATGCTGACCAGAATGCTGAAGGTGTCCACATTGATGTAGCGAGTTTGAAGTGCTACGAGCGCGCCCGCCACTCCGGTGTAGAAGGCGCAGACCATGAACGCGAGCAGCTTGTATCGCATCAGGCTGATACCCATGGCGCGCGCGGCGATGTCGTGGTCGCGCACCGCCAGCCAGGCGCGCCCGATGCGTGAACGCATGATGTTCAAAGTCAGCACCACAAACAGAATCACCATGGCCAGGGCCACGTAGAAAAATGACAAGTCGCTCTTGACCGCATAGCCCATGAGGACAAGAGGCTCGACAGCCATGCCTTCGGAGCCACGCGTCAGGCCTTCGGCGAACAGAACCACATGCCGCACGATGAAGGTGAAGGCCAGCGTGGTGATGGCCAGATACAGGCCCTTCAGGCGCAGCGATGGCACTCCCACCACCAGGCTGGCAATGGCTGCGACCAGACCTGAAGCAAAGACCGCGAGCCAGACTGGAAGGTGATAGTCCGTCGTGAGAATGGCCTGGGCGTAGGCGCCAATCAGTAGAAAGCCTGCGTGGGCGAGCGAGATCAGTCCGGTCACCCCGGTCAGAAGATTCAGACCGAGTATGCCGATACCCATCACGAAAATGACGGACAGGATGCTCAGGCCGTGTGAGCCAAGCACCACGGGGGCGAGTGCCAGCACAACCAGTCCCGCAATGGCCCAGATCCAGGTGGACTGGTATTGGCTGAGCGCCACCAGGTCGGAATAAGACGTCTTGTAGCTACGTGTACGCATGCCTGGCTCCTAGACTCTTTCAATTTCACGCTGGCCGAACAAGCCGTAGGGCTTGACCATCAGCACCACAATGATCAAAACGAAGCCGGCAATTTCCTTGAGGCCGCGGCCCAGATAGCCGCCCGCCATGTTCTCCGCCACGCCGATGACCAGCCCGCCGAAGGCGCCGCCTACGACGGAGTCGAGTCCGCCCAGGATGGTGGCTGGAAAGCCGCGAAGGCCCATCTGGGAAACCTCGGGTTCCAGTGCAAACATGAGGCAAAACGCCAGGCCCGCCATCGCTGAAAAGAATGAGGAAAGTGCCCAGGCGATGCCGCTGATGCGATTGACGTTGATGCCCATGAGCAAAGCAGTCGTCTCATTGTTGGAAGTGGCTCGCATCGCGATGCCCACCCGCGAGTGGCGAAAGAATGCCCACATCACCAGGCACAGCAGTGCCATGATGCAGACCGAAAAAATCTGGCTGGGGTAGAGCGCCATCTCGCCCAGACGGATCACCTCGTCGCCGAGCAGGCGAGGGTAGGGTTGCGGCTCTACACCCCAGATCAGGATGACGGTCGAGCGAATGACCACCGCCAGGCCTATGGTGACCATGACGCGCGAGAACATGGGCTCTCCCAGCATGGGCCGAATAAACACCCGCTCAATGACCCAGCCCAGCAGCATGGAGATCGGCAGCATGGCCAAGAACACGCCCGTAAAGCCCAGCCCCGGAACCTGCGCCAGGTTGTAGCTGATGTAGGCGGTCATCATCATGACCTCTCCTACCGCAAAATTCACCATGCCCGTAGCGCGGTAAACCATGGCAAACCCCATGGCGATGAGGCCATAGAGCGATCCGATCACAAGACCGGACATCAGGAGGTTCAGAAAGTAGCTCATGCGGTGGCCTCCTTGCCATAGATGTGCGCGATTTCGGAAGAGAATTTCTTCTCGATGACGTTACGCCGTACCTTCATGGTGGCCGTCAATTCGCCATCGTCATGGTCCAGTTGCTTGCGCAAAATGACGAACTTGCGAATGTTTTCGACACGGGAGAATTGGGCATTGACGTGCTGTACATCCTTGTCAATGAGTTCCCGCACTTGATCGAGCGACGCCAGGGATTCGTAGGTGGTGTAGGCGATTCCTCGCTCCTGGGCCCATTTGCCGACAGAGTCAAGATCGATCTGAATCAATGCAGCAAGGAAGTGGCGCCCGTCTCCCAGCAAGATCGCCTCACTGATGTAGAGGCTGTCCTTCAGCGCGTTCTCGATCAGGGTGGGCGTGATGTTCTTGCCGCCGCTGGTGATGAGAATAGCCTTCTTGCGGTCGAGGATTTGCACTTCGCTGGTGGTCGGGTCAATCTCCACGATGTCCCCCGTGTGCAGCCATCCGCCCTCCAGGGTTTTCTCGCTGGCAGCCTCGTCGTACAGATAGCCGTTGAACACGATAGGCCCGCGTACCAGCAGTTCGCCGTCATCACCCAAACGCTGCTCGACCACCTTGGGAAGCGGCGGGCCGCACCAGCCCAGGCGCGCATGGCCGTGGCATTGGGCATGTGTGACACCGCTGCTCTCGGTCATGCCGTAGACCTGATAGATCGGCAATCCCATGGCCCGGAAAAACAGGATCACGTTGGGCGAGATGGCGGCGCCTCCCGTCATGGCCATCCAGGTTCTGTCTAAACCCACCGAGGCCAGCAAGTTACTGAACACCAGCCAGCGCAGTAACTTGGCGATGGTCGCGTCGCGCCAGTTGACTGGTTTGTCCCCGTTGGCAATGGTGCGCTCGGCGATGGGTTCTGCGATGGCCAGTGCTTTTCGGAAGCACCGCCGCACCCATGGTCTGGCCTCTTGCGAGGTGATCATGATCTGCTGTTGCAGCTTTTCCCAAATGCGCGGTACGCCGAAGAAGAAGCCAGGGCCGATCTCACGCAGGTTCTGGGTGACGGTGTCTATGGACTCGGCGAAATAGACCACGCTGCCATGCACGAGTTGAGCCACGGGGGACATCAAACGCTCTGCCACGTGGCACAAGGGCAGATAGCACACCACCGACATGGAGCGGCCAGCGTAGCCCTGTACCAAGCCTACCTGAGTCGCGTTATGAATGATGCCGCGGTGGGCAATGCGCGCACCTTTGGGCATGCCTGTCGTGCCGGAGGTATAGACGATGAGGGCATCTTGCTCCGGCTTCAGCGCATCAAGCGTTGCATCGAGCAAGGCCAACTGCTTGGCGTCTCGTGCCAGTTCCCGCCCTTCGGCCAAGGCTTGCTCGAACGAGGTGAGTACGTCGTTTTGGTAATGGCGCATCCCCTTCATGTCTACGGTCAACACGCGTTGAAGATCGGGCAAGCCCTCTCCTTGGCGCATGGCTTCCAGAACTTTGTCGGTCTGTTCCTGATCGCCGCAAACGGCGAACTTGGCGCGGCAGTGGCGCACAATGTATTGAAGCTCAGGCCAGGGGTTGGTGGGATAGATGCCTACTGTCACTCCTCCCAGGGCCTGGGCAGCCAGATCGGCATAGAACCAGTCAGGCGTACCATCAGAAGCGATGACCAGCTTGTCGCCTTCGCCAAAACCCTGTGAGCGAAGATACAGCGCGAAGGCCTGCACCTTCTCGAAGTATTCGCCCCAGGTGATGCCCACCCAGACGCCACGAACCTTCTCGCGCAAGGCGATGCGCTCTGGCGTCAGGCGAGCGCGATAGCGCAACAGCCCTGGCAAGGTGGCGTGCCCTTCGAGCACGCCGGGCGGGAGCTCGCGATCGGCGGAGTCAGTCACATGGCGGCTCATGGCTGACCCCCTGCTGCGTTCTCAGCCACACCCAGATAAGCTGCCACCACAGCAGGATGGGCAGATACCTCTTCAGGTGTTCCATCGGCAATCTTGCGGCCGAAGTTCAGCACAGCCACGTGATCCGAGATGTCCATGACAATGCCCATGTCGTGTTCGATCATCATCACCGTAATGCCGCGTTCCTCGCGAATATCGAGGATGAAGCGCGCTATGTCTTCGGTTTCCTCCTGGTTCATGCCGGAGACCATTTCGTCGAGCAGCAACAGGCGAGGGCGCATGGCGAGCGCGCGACCTAGTTCCACCCGCTTTTGCAATCCGTAGGAGAGGGTGCCCACGGGCACATCTCGAATGGTTTCAATCTCCAGGAACTCGACAATCTCCTCTGCCGCCTCGCGCGCTGCGATCTCCGCTTTTCTGGTGGGACCCCAGAAAAGCGCAGCCCCCAAGATCCCGGTCTTCAGGTGGGTGTGCATGCCGGTGAGGATGTTGTCTATGACCGTTTCATGCTTGAACACGGCCAGGTTCTGAAAGGTGCGTGCCATGCCCATCCGAGGCATGGCGTGCGCCGGCTTGCCAGTGATGTCCTCGCCGCCGAAGCGGATCTGCCCAGCACTTGGATGCAATAGGCAGGAGGCCATGTTGAACAGCGTGGTCTTGCCTGCACCGTTGGGGCCGATGACGCTGTAGATCTGCCCCGGCATCACTTTCAGGTCGATGCCGGAGAGGGCGTCCAGCCCGCCGAAGCGCTTGGATACGCCGGTGAGTTCGAGTAGGGGGTTCATGACAGCCACCTCTTGCGGCGCTTGTAGTGCTTGACATCGCGCATGCTGCGGCGCTGGTCAATGCCTGCGCCCATGCCCAGATAGAACTCCTTGACGTCTTCGTTGGAGAGCAGTTTGGACGGCTCGCCATCGAGGACCACCCGGCCTCTTTCCATGATGTAGCCGTAGTCAGCGACCGACAGGGCCAGTTGTGCGTTCTGTTCGACCAGCAGCACGGTCATTTTTTGCTCGTCACGCAGGCGCCGGATGGCACTGAATATTTCCGCAATGATCTGAGGTGCCAGGCCGAGAGAGGGTTCGTCCAGCAGGAGCAAGCGGGGGCGCGACATCAGCGCGCGGCCTATCGCCACCATCTGCTGCTGGCCGCCCGATAGATATCCCGAGACACGTGAGCGATGCTGCTTGACATCAGGAAACAGCGTGAACACCTGGTCCAGTGCCGCATTGATCTCGCCGAGTGGGCGCGAGTAACCGCCCATGAGCAGGTTTTCTTCCACGGTCAGCTTGTCGAACAGGCGGCGCCCTTCCGGGACCTGTACGATGCCGCGCCGCACAATTTCGTGCGGTGCCAGGCCGGCCAGAGAAGTGCCCTCGTAGGCAATGCTTCCGCCCAGGATTTCCCCGTCTTCGGGGTAGAGCACTCCAGAGATGGACTTGAGCACAGTGGACTTTCCTGCTCCATTGCTCCCGAGCAGCGCCACGATCTGGCCAGCTTGCACCTCGAAAGACGCATCTCGCAAGGCCTCCACGGCGCGGTCGTAGTAGACCTGCAAGTTGGTGATGGTCAACATGGCGGCGCGCTTACGGCATGCCGTGGTGATGCACCACGGCATGCGCATTCAAGGCTCGGGCAGCCATAGTGATGAGGCTGCTGCTCCCGTTGAGCCTATGAGTCAGGCGCGCATGGAGCGCAGCAGGGTCTGCTTGTGCTCCAGGGTGCTCGTTGTCGGACATCGGTATCTCCTGTGCGTACTCTTTTTGTCGGCCGGCTCACGGGCCTCGAGAGGCTTTGTGAACCGTTGTCTCCGTGGCAGTGACTTGGACTGCGAGATGGATAGTACGGTCTCAAAAAGGCAGTGTCAATAAGTTTATGAGTAAGACTCAATTTTCCAATTCATGGTGTTTTTGGCTTCCTTCCTAGAGAAGGGGGAGCGCTTATTCACATGATTTATATGGAATTTAGGGGTAAACACTAAGGATGAGACTCTTCCAAATGAGCCTGATCAAATATCTAATTCAAGGCCTTGATCGCAGTTTTTGAGTCATGGTCAATATCGTGTTTGGGCGTTCCTCACACGACAACCTTTTGCGGGACTTATGAGCAACGATTCATCCGTGCGTGTAGACCTTGATCAAAGAATCGCCACCATCACGCTCAGGCGGCCGCAGGCTTTCAATTCGCTTGACTACGCCACACTCGAAGCCTTGCGCGAAGCGTTCGAGCAGACGGTGGCTGCACCGGGCGTTCGTGCCATCGTGTTGCGTGGCGAAGGCCGCTCCTTTTCCGGCGGCGGCGACGTGATGGCCATGCACGCCCATGCAGATGACTTGCCAGGCTTTATCGGTCGCATGATCGAGAGCTTTCACACCACGGTGATGGTGATTTCCCGGGCGCAAGTGCCGGTGATCGCCAGCGTGCAGGGCGCCATCGCAGGCGGAGGTATTTCTTTGGCATTGGCGTGTGACCTGGTGCTGGCAGCGCGTAGCACGCGTTTCGTGACCGCGTATGCGCAGCTCGGTGCTTCATCCGATGGGGGCCTGAGTTTCCGTTTGATGCAGCGCGTGGGAAGCGCGCGCGCATTGGAGTTGCTCACATTGCACGACACGCTCACGGCAGAGCAAGCCCATGAGCTTGGGCTCATCAATGGCGTGGTCGATGCCGAAAGCGCTGATGCCGGGGCTCTGCTCTGGGCGCACAAGCTGGTAGCTCTGGCTCCGCAGGCTGTAGCGGAGTTCAAGCAACTGATCGCAGTGCAGAGCCGTGAGGCCTTGCAGGCGCAACTCGATCGTGAGAAGGCGGCGTTCCAGCGCTGCGCCGGAACTGAGGATTTCGCGCGGAGAGTCGCCGCTTTTGCATCACGCAGTGCTGCCAGGAGCAAGGCATGAGCGTCAGGTGGCCAAGCGTTCATCCCTGGCAAAGCACCTCGCTTGGCAAGAGCCAGAACCGCGGACTCGCGAGTCCTTTGTGCCCTACTGATTTTTTCCTTTCACTATTCCAAGTACTCCAATGAACACGACTGCTTCCACCATGAGCGCATCGCAGCGCTTTTCCGGCCTTTCTGACGATGAGCAAGAGATTCTCGATCAAGCTGATCGCTTCGCTCGCGCCGAGCTCTATCCTTTGTCTCAGCGCATGGACGATGAGGAGTGGTGGCCACCGGAAGCTTTTGCGAAGATCGGTGCCAATGGTTATTTCGGTATTCCCGTTCCCGAGGAGCTGGGTGGCGCCGGCATGGATCTGTTCACCAGTGGTTTGGTCCTGCAAGCTTTCTCGCGTTGGAATCATGCGCTGGCCTTGAGTTGGGTGGCACACGAGAACCTGTGTCTCTACAACATCTTTCGCAACGCCAATGAAGACATCCGCCAGCGCTACGTGCCTGGCTTGTGCAGCGGCAAGCTCACAGGTGCCTTGGGTCTGACAGAACCCGGAGCGGGCTCAGATGCGCTTGGCTCCATGGCTACCACGGCGACCTTGGACGGAGATGCTTACGTCCTCAATGGCAGGAAAATCTACATCACCAACGGTCCTGTAGCGGATGTGCTGTTGATCTACGCCAAGACTGACAAGGCGCGCGGTGCCAAAGGCATTTCAGCGTTCATTGTCGAGAAGGACATGCCTGGCTTCAGCGTGGCACAGAAGCTCATCAAGATGGGCTTTCGGGGCAGCCAGACAGGCGAGTTGGTGTTTGAAAATTGCCGCGTTCCGGTGCGCAATCTGGTGGGCGGGCTGGATGAAGGAGTCAAGGTCGTGATGAGCGGTCTGGATCTGGAACGCTCCATGATTTCACCGATCTGCCTGGGCATTTGCGAGCGTGCGCTCGAGCTTTCGCTGGACTATGCTCGCACCCGCATACAGTTTGGCAAGCCCATTGCAGATTTCCAGATGATCCGCGCCAAGCTTGCGGACATGTACGTCTGGATCGAATCCATGCGCCTGTTCACCTATCAGGCGCTTCGCGCGGCCAACGATCTGGAGATTGGCGGCGGTGGCCGGGGCAGCGTGCACAAGATCACCGCGGCATCGGTGATGTACGCCGCCGAGACGATGAACAAAGTCCTGAATGAGGCGGTTCAGATTCACGGCGGTATGGGCTATATGTGGGAGTCCGAGATCAATCGCTTGTACAGGTCCATCAAGCTGCTGGAGATTGGGGCTGGAACGACAGAGGTGCGCAAGATCATCATCAGCGATGAGTTGTTGCGTGGGTGACCCTTTGCCGCGCCGCGTGCTCCTCGTGAGTGCTCACCCGGAGCCGCGCTCCTTTCATTCCACGCTACGTGCGACCGCCGTCGAGGAGCTTGAAAGTCAGGGTTGCGTGGTGAAGGTGTCAGACCTTTATGCCATGCAGTTCAAGGCGACGGTGGATCACAGCGACTTTTCCACGCTTGAGACCGATGAACCCTTGAACGTTTCTTTGGCGCAGCGCCGCAGCTGGAAAGACGGGAGCCTGGCTGCGGATATTCAAGCCGAACTGAACCACTTGCTCGAAGCGGACCTGCTGGTTCTGATGTTTCCCCTGTGGTGGTTCGGTATGCCCGCCATCATGAAGGGGTGGATTGATCGGGTGTTTCTGTCTGGAGTTGTATATAGCCGCTCTGCAGTGTTTGAGTTGGGGCGGCTCGCTGGGAAGAAGGCGCTTGTCGCGGTGACCACGGGGGCGCCTTCGCAGGCGTATGGGCCAGAGTCTCTGAATGGTGAGATGAACGACATTTTGATGCCTCTTCAGAGAGGTGTTCTTGGCTTTACGGGGATGCAGGTGTTGCCGCCTTTTGTGGGGTATCAGGTTCCTTATGTTGGTGATGAGGGGCGGGCTCAAATATTGGCTGAATGGCGGTTGTATTTGCGTGGGGTGAATGATCTGGTGCCGTTGGCGATGCCGCGGTTGGCTGATCATCAGGATGCGTTGGGGGTTGGGGTTCAGGCGAATTGAGGTTGGATGATGAGCTGCCGATTCAAGGCTTTAGTAGGTCGCGCGAGGGCGGGGATTCTGACTCCCTTCCCTTCGCAACGGCGGGCTTGCTTCATGCTCCCTCTCCCTCTGGGAGAGGGTGGGGCGGGGCCGGCCAACCGGTGAGGGCATACGGCGGTCGATTTAGCGCTGCGCTTGCTAATTACCTTCAGCTGGTCTCTTGAGGTCGGAGGCCGGGGAGTGCGCCCGGCAGCGCACCTACTTCTTCTTTGCTCCGCCAAAGAAAAGTAGGCAAAAGAAAGGCGGCCCCACCGTCCGCGTCCCTGCGCTTCGCTCCGGGCAGCCTGCGATGCTCAGTCCAGGGGCGGTGCCGCCGAACTCACTTCGTTCACTTCGCTCTCTACGTTCAAACAACGGCGGCAAGCTAGATCACGAAGCAAGAGCATCTTGCAGTGCTCTTGCCCGCCCCTGGCCCTGCGCTTCTCAGCGCGGCCAAAGGGGTGGGATACCCACTCGGGCCATTGCTGCGCTCGGCCCTACACGTGTCAGTCGCAAGCGAGTGTTTTACACCCTCTCCCGCTCGCGGGAGAGGGCGGGGGTGAGGGCAAGCGGCGGCTGAGTTGTTCGCGGCATTTGTTAGTTGCCTTCTGCTCTTGATTTGAAAGTCGGATGCCGAGATATGCGCCCGGCGGCGCACCTACTCCTTTTGCTCCGCCCCGGATGGCACTCCCAAAAAATAGTAGGAAGAAAAACACCATCCATCCACCGCACCGAGTCCATCCCTATCAATTCATCAGCCCTTCCCCGGATACCTCCCCTCATACCCCAGCGCCCGTGACATCTGCGCCCCACATTGCCTCACCAGATCAACGAAGCGCTCCACATTGCGCGCGTAGCGCGTAGTGGGCCCAGCCATACCTACTGCCGCATACAGCCCGCCTTCGGCGTCAAAGATCGGTGCCGAAACACCCGTGGCGCCTTCGATGGAGCCAGCGCTGCACACGCAGCCTTCCTCCTGGATCTGGCGAAAAGCCTTCATCAACCCTTCTCGGGTTGTGATGGTGTGCGCCGTCACCGGTTCGAATTGAGAAGCTTCCAGATAGCGTTGCTGCTGCTCCGGCAAAGCGAAGGCCAACAAGGTCAGGCCCAGGGAAGTGGAGTAGAGGGGGCGGTGCGCGCCGATGTTGGCTGAGTAGCGCAGCCAGCTGCTGGCCTCGATCACGTCCACGTACACCAGGTGGCGCCAGTTGTCGGCCGGTACGCCCACCATGACCGTTTCCTCGCATGCCTTGTGCAATTGATTCAACCAGGGCCGCACGTTGCCTGGAAAGCCATCCGTGTGCTGAATGAGCGCCGCCAGGCTGTGGGTTTCCTGGCCCAAGCGATGGTGGCCGCTTTCCGAGATCACGTAGCCGCCAGATTCCAGTGAACGCAGCAGGCTGAACAGGCTGGTTTTCGGCAGTTGAAGCGCCTCGCTGAGCTGAGCCAGTGAGAGGCCGTTTCGGTGCTTGGCCAGGGTGGCTATGACCTGCATGACCCGCACTGGGGCGCGGGGCGGGGCTGCACGGTCGTCGTCTTCGGGAGGATGGTTGAGCATGGCTTTGCGAATTATCTGATGACGTTGCTGAGAACTTGGTGATTACCCGCAATCCTGTTGACAGCGTTGAGGTTTGGTTTAAATAATTCTTATATGGAAATACGTATTCCGGTATCAGAACAAACCCGATCCCCTCAAAGCTCAGCTCAGGCACGGGCCTGGGTGAATCCAATCGTTAGCGGCAGCCGAGTTGAGGGCGGGGTGGCATGAGTGACGGGTTGACCGGGCCTTTGAAAGGCCTTCGCGTCATCGACATGACGGCGGTGTTGATGGGTCCCTATGGCACCCAGTGGTTGGGCGACATGGGCGCTGACGTGATCAAGATCGAGTCGCCCGATGGCGATGTCGTGCGCGGCATCGGTCCGGTGCGCTCCCCTGGCATGGGGCCGATCTTCCTGAATACGAACCGCAGTAAACGCAGCCTTGTGCTGGACGTCAAGCAGCCAGCAGGCCGGGCCGCGCTGCTGCGCCTGGTAGAGGCGGCAGATATCTTCGTCTACAACGTGCGGCCCCAGGCCATGGCGCGTTTGGGCCTGTCTTATGACGCGTTGCAGGAGGTCAATCCGCGCATCATCTACGCGGGCATGTTTGGCTACGGGCAAGATGGTCCCTATGCCGCTAAACCGGCTTATGACGATCTGATCCAGGGCGCCTGCACGCTGTCTTCCATGTTTGCGCGAGCGAATGGAGGTGATCCGCAGTACGTACCGGCCGCCATTGTTGACCGCATCACGGGTCTGTCGGCCGTCGCCGCCATTCTGGCGGCTGTGTATGAGCGGCACGGGAGCGGATGCGGGCAGCGCATCGACATTCCGATGTTCGAAACCATGGTCGGGTTCGTGCTGTCAGACCACCTGGGCGGGCTTAGCTTCGAGCCGCCGCTGGATGGCGGAGGCTATGCGCGCCTGCTCTCGCGTAGCCGCAAACCCTACCGCACGCTGGATGGCTTCGTCTGTGCGCTGATCTACACCGACAAGCAGTGGCGCAATTTTCTGCGCCTGCTCGGGCGCGAGTCGGAGATGGATACCGACCTACGGCTGGCCAGTCTCACCACGCGCACTGAACACGTCGATGCCCTGTACGCCGAAGTCGGACGCATCATGAGTACACGCGGCACGGCGGATTGGCTGGAAAGCTTGAACACAGCCGACATTCCGTCCACTCCCGTCAACACCCTCGACTCGATATTCGAGGACCCGCACCTGGTCGCCACCGGATTCTTCGGCCACGAGGAACACCCTACCGAAGGGCGGTTGCGCACCATGCGGCATGCAGCGACCTGGTCGCGCACCCAGCCGGCCTCAACCCGGCCTGCTCCTCGATGTGGACAGCACAGCGAAGAAGTCTTGAGCGAGGCGGGGTTCGGTGTCGACGAGATCAAAGCCTTGCAAACGCAGCGTGTGCTCGGCTAGCTCCCAAACACCATCAAGACAAGAGAAACACCAGAGGAACTCAAAGTACATGTCTTTTGAACTGACCTCCGAGCAACAGGCTATTCGCGAAGCCGTCACTCAATCGTGTGCGCCCTTTGGCGAAGATTACTGGTTGGAACGTGACCGCAGTGGCGAGTTTCCCCACGATTTCTACGCCGCCATGGCCAAGGCCGGTTGGTTGGGCATTGCCATTCCTGAGGCTTATGGCGGATCGGGCCTGGGCGTCACGGAAGCTGCGTTGATGATGCAGAGCGTTGCCGAGACCGGCGCCTGCATGAGTGGCTGCGGCGCGTTTCACATCAACATCTTTGGCTTGATGCCACTCGTGGTGTTTGGCAGCGAAGAACAAAAGCGCCGTCATCTGCCTCCGGTTGTGCAGGGCGAGCTCAAGTCGTGCTTCGGCGTGACCGAACCCAACACCGGCTTGAACACCACACAGCTTAAGACACGGGCAGTGCGCCAAGGTGACCGCTATGTGGTGCACGGCCAGAAGGTGTGGATCTCTACGGCTCAGGTCGCCGACAAGATTTTGCTGCTCGCGCGCACCACGCCGATAGAAGAGTGCAAAAGCCACAGCCACGGCCTATCGCTTTTCTACACCGACCTCGATCGAAGCAAGATTGACGTGCGCCTGATCGACAAGATGGGGCGCAAGGCCGTGGACTCCAATGAGCTGTTCATCGATGGCCTCGAAATTCCGGTGGAAGACCGGATTGGCGAGGAGGGTCAGGGCTTCAAGTACATCCTGCACGGCATGAACCCCGAGCGGGTGCTGCTGGGCGCTGAGGCCATCGGCATAGGCCGTGCGGCGCTGCGCAAGGCGGCGGCTTATGCGAATGAACGCATCGTGTTCGATCGTCCCATTGGAAAGAACCAGGGTATTCAACACCCCCTGGCGGCGAACTGGATGGAGCTTGAAGCTGCCGACCTCATGATGCGCAAGGCTGCCTGGCTGTATGACCATGGCCGTGAATGCGGAGCAGAGGCCAACGCCGCCAAGTACCTGGGCGCAGAAGCCGGCTTTCATGCTTGCGAACGCGCCATCCTGACGCATGGTGGATTTGGCTACGCCAAGGAATATCACGTGGAGCGCTACCTGCGCGAAGTCATGATCGCGCGCATCGCGCCGGTCAGCCGGGAAATGATCCTCTCCTACATCGCCGAGCGCGTGCTGGGCCTGCCCAAATCCTATTGACCTCTATGACAACGCAGGCCGCTCCCACAGTCCGAACCTGTTGCACCTGTTGTGACCACGGCACGGCGCTTCAGTGGTCCACGGACTTTCAAACTTGATTCCAAAGAAATCTATTCAGGAGACACATTTTGACGACAACTGGAATGCTGCAGGACAAAGTGGCGGTGGTGACCGGCGCGGGCAATGGCATTGGGCGAGCGATCGCGTTGGCCATGGCGGCGCAGGGCGCTGCAGTGGTGGTCAATGACATAGGCACCGGTTTGACGGGAGACGGCCTTGACGACGCACCCGGTCAATTGGTAGTGCAGGAAATCCAGGCCGCCGGAGGGCGCGCGGTGGCCAGCAAAGACAGTGTGGCGGAAGCCAGTTCGGCCGAACGCATTGTGCAAACTGCGGTAGAGCATTTTGGCCGTATCGATTGCGTGGTCAATAACGCCGGCATCCTGCGCGACCGGATATTCCACAACATGAGCGTGGCGGACTGGGAGGCCGTCATACAGGTGCATCTGCATGGCGCTTTCTACATGAGCCGTGCGGCTGCCAGGCATTTCAAAGAGCAGCAGTCGGGCGCCCTCGTTCACATGACCTCAACGTCCGGCTTGATCGGCAACATGGGGCAAGCGAACTATTCTGCGGCCAAGCTCGGCATTGTGGCGCTCTCCAAGTCAATCGCCTTGGACATGGAGCGCTTCAACGTGCGCTCCAACTGCATCTCTCCTTTTGCATGGAGCCGCATGACAGGGTCGGTTCCGACCGACACGCCAGAGAAAGCCGCACGCGTTGAAAAGCTCAAGCAGATGACGCCAGAGAAGATTGCACCGGTGGCGGTATACCTGGCCAGTGACGCCGCCAAAGACGTCAACGCGCAAGTATTTGCAGTGCGCAACAACGAGATATTTCTGATGAGCCAGCCGAGGCCGTTGCGCTCTGTGCACCGAGGTGAGGGTTGGACGCCCGAGTCGGTGGCCGAGCACGCCATGCCTGCCTTGCGCTCGAGCTTTGTTGGCGTTCAACGCTCCAGTGACGTGTTCACCTGGGATCCGGTATGAACGCACGCGCAATGGACGGGGCAGCGCTTCGTGATCCAGGCCTGCTCGCCTTGATGGCGCCTGCCAGTGTCGCCGTGGTGGGGGCTTCTTCAGACCCAGGACGCATCGGAGGCAGGCCCATCAACTGGATGCTTCGCGCGGGCTATCAGGGAGAGATCTATCCTATCAACCCGGCACGCGCAGAGGTCCAGGGATTGCGCTCCTACGATTCAGTGGCAGCGCTGCCCCACGTGCCAGATGCGGCCATCGTGGCGGTTCCGGCACCCCAGGTGCTCGAGACGATGGAAGCTCTTGGCGCAAAAGGGGTGCGGGCAGCGGTGGTGTTGAGTTCCGGCTTCGCGGAAGTCCCAGGCGAGGGGGCTGCGCTGCAGCAACAACTGGTCGACACCGCACGCCGCCATGGCATGCGCATGCTGGGCCCTAACTGCCTGGGGCTTTTCAATGCCAATGTCGGCTGGTATGCAACCTTTACCACGGCATTCGAAAGCGGTTGGCCTCGGGCCGGACGCATTGGCGTGGTCAGCCAGTCAGGGGCCTTCGGTTCTCATCTGGTGTGCCTGGCACGCGACAGGGGCATGGGGACCCCGATGTGTGTGACCACTGGAAACCAGGCCGACATCACCGTGGGCGAGATCATCCGCTGGTATGCACAAGACCCGGAAGTCGACGTCATTGCGGCGTACGTGGAGGGCGTGACCCGGGCCGACGTCTTTATAGATGCCTTGGCAGCTGCGAAACGCGCACGCAAGCCGGTGGTCATGCTCAAGGTCGGACGAAGCGCCATCGGGCATCGTGCTGCGCAGTCGCATACCGCTTCGATCGCCGGTAACGATGTCGTCACGGACGCGGTGCTTCGCGAGTTTGGGGTGGTCCGTGTCCGTTCGGTCGATGAATTGCTGGACGTGGCCTACATGGGCGCCCTCAAGACCTACCCGGTTCGCAATACCCTGGGCGTGGCCAGCATCAGTGGCGGCGTCGGCGTGTTGATCAGTGACATCGCAGAAGATGAAGGCATGGCTATGCCGCCCATGCCGCAAGCCACTCAGAAGCGGCTGCTTGAGCTGCTGCCCTACGCGTCGCCAGTCAATCCTGTCGATTGCACGGCGCAGGCGCTGAATGATCCGACCTTGGTGCGCAGCTTCACCCGCGCGATGGTGGAAGAGGGTGGCTACACGTCACTGCTTAGTTTTTATGCGCAACTGGCAGGTGTTCCACCAGTAGCCGATCGCCTGATGGAAGATCTGGCGGAGCTAAGGAAGGAGCACCCTGACCGGCTGTTTGTGGTCTCCGGGACCATGTCGCAAGAACGCCAGCGCGCCTACGATGATGCGGGTCTCGCGGTGCTCGAGGACCCGGTGCGAGCCGCCCGTGCGATTGCCGCCATGGGACGCTTGGGGGAGGCGTTTGCGCGACCGAACTCGTCCTGGCTTCCCGAACCAGAAGTGCTCACGCTGCCCAGTGGGCCGATGTCGGAGGCTCAGGCCAAGCAACTGCTGGCAGGGCACGGCGTGGACATTGCGCCTGAACAGCTCTGTGCAGATGCTGAATCGGCGGTTCATGCTGCGCGGTCATTCGGTTGGCCTGTGGTGCTCAAGATCGTCTCGCCCGATATCGCACACAAGACGGAGATCGGCGGCGTGCTGATAGGCGTGGGCGATGAAGAGGCTGTCCGTTCAGGTTTTGATCTGCTTTTGTCGCGCGCCAAGGCTCAGGTGCCGAATGCGTTCATTGAAGGCGTACTGGTGGCCAAGCAGATGCAAGGGGGCGTCGAATGCCTGATGGGGATTCAACGCGATCCGGTATTTGGCCCCATGGCCGTGTTCGGACTTGGCGGCATCTTTGTTGAATTGTTGAATGACGTTGTTTTGCGAAGATGCCCGTTCAATGAAGAGGAAGCTGAACGCATGGTGCGGTCCATCCGTTCCGTGAGCGTGCTGAACGGCTTGCGCAATCGTCCACCTGTGGATGTGCCCGCCCTGGCTCGGATGCTGTCACGTCTGTCTGTGTTTGCCCACCACGCCGGCGATCAGTTGGAGAGTATCGATCTGAATCCGGTGCTGGCCTTGCCTCTCGGCCAGGGCGCCTACGCGCTGGATGCATTGGTGCAGACATGCTCAAACCATGGCAAGGAGACCGGAAAATGAAATCTCGCTACGACTTCAGTGGCCAAACGGTGTTTGTGTCCGGCGGCACCAATGGAATCAACCTGGGCATCGCAGACGCCTATGCCGCAGCCGGCGCGCGCGTGGCCGTCATGAGCCGCAACGCGGAGCGGGTGGCCTCCGCGCAGGAGCAACTGGCGCGGCATGGCGGGCAAGTCTCGGGGCATACCGGTGATGTCCGCGACTACGCTCGCGTACAAGAAGTGCTGGGCGCCGTGCACGCTCAATGGGGTGACATTGACGTTCTGGTGTCCGGCGCGGCGGGAAATTTCCTGGCCTCCGCGCTGAAGCTTTCACCCAATGGCTTCAAGGCGGTCGTGGACATTGATTTGGTCGGCACCTTTCATGTTCTGCATGCCTCGCACCCGTTCCTGAGAAAACCTGGCGCTTCCCTTATCAATATCTCGGCACCGCAGTCTTACAACCCCGCCCCCATGCAGGTCCACGCCTGCGCTGCCAAGGCCGGCATGGACCAGATCATGCGTGTTCTGGCGCTGGAGTGGGGTGAGCAGGGCATTCGCGTCAATTCCATTGTGCCGGGCCCTATAGAAGGTACGACGGGCATGGCCAAGTTGGTCTCTGACAGTGCGCGGGCCAGTATGGCCAGCCGCGTGCCCTTGCGCAGGCTGGGCGCATTGCAAGACATCGCGGCCATGGCCTTGTTCCTCGGTTCTGACGATGCGAGTTACATCACGGGGGCGTTGATACCGGTAGACGGTGGCATCTCGTTGCTCGGTGCGCGAAATCATGCAGTGGAAGAGACCGTCTCGGCCCCATCGAACGCGGGAGTGTGATCCATGGACAAGGAAGCTATCCGCAGCGAAGTAGCAGACGGGGTTCTGGTGCTGGAGATGTGCATGCCAGAAGTGCGCAACGCCATTGGAGCCGAGATGAAACAGGCGCTGCTCGATCAGGCGCGGCGTTTTGCGGACGATGACAGCCTGAAGTGCTTGCTGCTGACCGGCAGTGAAGGCGTGTTCTGCGCAGGCGGCGACCTGCGCACCATGCAGGACGATCGCCGAACGGTGAGTGTGCGCCGTCGAATGGCCAAGACGCACGCCAGTATTCGGCTGTTGGCCGAATGCGAGAAGCCCATCGTGACCGCAGTCAATGGCCCTGCTGTGGGTGCGGGGCTGTCTCTGTCTTTGTTCGGCGACGTGGTGGTGGCGGCCGAAGACGCCTACTTCATGGCCGGGTTTGCCAACGTAGGGGTGCTGCCCGATATGGGTTTGCTCTACAACTTGCCGCGCACGGTGGGCCGTGTCCAGGCCAATGATCTCCTATTGACCAATCGGCGCATCGAAGCACAGGAGGCGCTGTCGCTTGGGTTGGTGAGCAGGGTTCTGCCCCGCGAAGGATTTTTGCAACAGGCCTTGGCCCTGGCACAGCGCATTGCCATGGGGCCAACGGTCTCGTTCGGTCTGGCGCGGGCGCTCATGGCGGGCGCCTACAAAGACAGCTTCGGCGAATTCCTGCTCAAGGAGAGCATGGCCCAGGCGGTGGTCTTCGGAACAGAAGACTTCGCCGAGGGTGTCACCGCATTCCAGGAAAAACGCAAGCCGCGTTTTTCTGGACGATAGGGGCGAACACATCGGTCTGCACGCCCTGGATTTTCTCACTGCAAAACAACCAAGGAGACGATATGCATGCACTGACTCAAGTCTTGCGCGCCGCTGCCACAGCTGTCGGCGCGATGCTGCTGGCCACGGCGGCCCTCGCGAACTATCCAGACAAGCCGATCAAGCTGATCGTGCCTTACGCCCCCGGGGGTATTACCGACAACCTGGCGCGCGCGCTGGCAGACGGCATTGGCCGCGAACTCAAGCAACCCATCATCGTGGATAACCGCGCTGGCGCCGGAGCCATGGTGGGCACCGGCGCTGCTGCCCGCTCGCCTGCCGATGGCTATACCCTGTTGATGGCTTCCAACGGGAACATGACCGTGACCCCGCTGGTGACCAAGAAGCTGAACTACGACCCCATCCGGGAGTTGCGCGTGATCACGATCGTCGCCGAGGTGCCGACCGTGGTGGTCACCAATCTTCAGACGCCCATCACGGATCTGCGTGGCCTGGCGGCATTTGGAAAAGCCAACGAAGGAAAACTCAACTTCGCCTCCCTGGGCCAGGGCAATGTGACTTACCTGACGGGTAAGAAAATTGAATCGGAACTCGGCATACGCATGACCGAAGTGCCTTACAAAGGAAGCGTGCCCGCGCTCACTGCGCTCATGAGCAATGATGTGCAGTTGTATGTGGACGTGCTGCCTGGGGCCTTGCCATTCATTCAGGCCGGCAAGCTGAAGGCTCTGGCTGTGCCCATGGATAAACGCATTCAATGGTTGCCGGATACCCCCACGTTGCAAGAAGCTGGGTACTCGAAGTTCCACGCCGCCAGCTGGCTTGGCTTGGCCGTGCCAGCAGGTACGCCAGCCGAAGTGGTCACCGCAATCCAACAAGCAAGTGCGCGCTTTGTGCGCGACGAGAAATTCAGGGCCACGTTCACCAAAGCCGGCATTCTCATGATGCCACCCATGGATGCGGCCCAGGTCGATGACTACGTCAAAGCCGATCGCGACCGTTGGGGCGCCCTGATCCGCGAACACAATATTTCAATTGATTGATCGCGCCGCGATATGGCTATTTTGGATAAAGCGGGCGAGTTGCAATTTCGCTCCGAAGTACGGAAATTTCTCAGCGAATCGCTCTCGGCGCAATTGCGCAGCAAGGTGCTGGAGCATGAGCTGCTGACCAAGGAGGACTTGGTCGGATGGCAGAAGACCTTGAACGCCAAGGGGTGGCTGGCACCAGGCTGGCCGGTGGCTCATGGCGGTACGGGCTGGACGCCTCAGCAGGTCTATATGTTTGAAGAAGAATGCTGGTTGGCGGGCGCACCGGAGGTCTTTGCCTTCGGCCCCAAGATGCTCGCCCCCGTATTGATGAAACACGGCTCGCCAGAGCAACAGTCGTTTTTCTTGCCGCGCATCCTGAACAGCGATGACTGGTGGTGCCAGGGATATTCGGAGCCCGGTTCTGGTTCTGATCTGGCCTCCCTCAGAACGCGGGGGGTCATCGATGGCAATGACCTGATCATTGACGGCCAGAAGACGTGGACGACCTATGCCCACTATGCTAACCGCATGTTCTGTCTGGTTCGTACGGACCCTGCGGCCAAGCCGCAAGAGGGCATTTCCTTTGTGTTGCTCGACATGGATACCCCAGGTATCAAGGTTCGGCCTCTGATCTTGCTGGATGGCACGCACGAGGTCAACGAAGTCTTTTTCGATCAAGTGCGTGTGCCGCTTGCCAATGTGGTGGGTGAGCTTCATCAGGGGTGGACTTATGCCAAGGCCTTGCTTGGCCATGAACGCTTCAATGCAGGAAAAATTGGCCGATCGCTGCGGGAGCTCGCCCTGCTCAAACGGTTGGCGGCACAGCGTGACATGCGGGGGAGGTGCTTGCTGCAGGACCCGCGCTTCGCTGAACGTATTGCAGCGGCAGAGGTGGATCTCCTGGCATTGGAGCGAACCACACTGCGCTTGATTGCAGCCGCTCAAGCAGGCGTCGGGATAGGCGTTGAGCCGTCGATCTTGAAGATTCGAGGTACGGAGATCGCGCAAAACCTGTCGGCGTTGCTGGTAGAAGCGCTGGGTCCTTATCAACCCGGCGCAGAAGCTCGCGACGTTGGAGGCCTCTTGCCTCCGCCGGCGGCACTGCTGCGGCAGTACTTGAACTGGCGCAAGCTCTCCATCTATGGAGGCTCCAATGAGGTGCAGCGCAACATCATCGCCAAGTTCGCGCTAGGACTCTAGGGCGTGTCATCAATTAACCCCCCATGGCTTGGCAACCCTTCGGGCTGGCTCGCCCTGCGGCGTCTACTTTGTCGGCAGCCTTGGCCGTAGATCACTACGGCCTGCGCCTGCCTTCGCGTATCCATCCTCAGGGCGAATCAGCGCGTGGGGGGTTTAATTGATGACACGCCCTAGTGCAGGCTGACTCAATCGTATAGGTGAGGAGACAACAGGTGGAGACTGAGACCCAGGACAATCTAGCGCTGTATGACAGTGCGGCCCGCTTTCTGGCGGAGCAATGTGGCTTTGCCCGACATCTGCGCATCCAAAGGAGTTCCATCGCTCCGTTGGACCGTGCGCTGTGGGCGCGCTTTGCGGACATGGGTTGGCTTGGCGTGCTGTTGCCTGAGTCCGACGGGGGACTAGGCTATGAGGTGGCTGATGCCCTGCCGATCGTGGAGGCCATGGGTCAGCAGTTCGTCACAGAGCCCTATCAGGAAGCTTTGGCAGCGATGCAACTGCTGTTGACGCAGGGCGATCGCACACAACGTGGGCATTGGTTGCCTTCCTTGATAGAGGGGAGTGCTCTGATGCTGCTCGCCCATGCCGAGCATGGCGCTGGTTATGACCTGCGTTGCGTCGGAACACGAGCGCAGAGCGAGGGCGGCGGCTACCGTCTGGACGGCACCAAGTGCGCGGTTCCATTTGGCGATTCGGCCGACGGCTGGCTGGTATCTGCGCGCACTGGTCACGAGAGCGGAGATGCAGAAGGCCTATCGCTGTTCATTGTGGAAGCAGGTTCAGCCGGTGTGCACTTTGCGCGCCATGAAGGGATTTGCGGCGAGCCTTGTGTCGATATCGTGTTGGACGGGGTCGTGGTCCCCGCCGCAGCCCGACTGGGATCAGATGGGCGCGCCTATCCGGCCATTGAAGCTGCGCACGACTTGCTTTTGGCACTGGCTTGTGTTGAATCTGTGGGTACGCTGAAGTCTGTGCTGGATTCCACTTGCGCCTACGCCCGAACGAGGCACCAGTTTGGTCAACGGCTCTCGAGTTTTCAGGTGATTTCGCACCGCCTCGTGGACATGTTTACGCAGGTGGAATTGACACGCTCGGTGGCAAGGTTTGCAGCAGATCAATTCGGGCCGGCACGCGATGCCCACGCGCGTCGCCGTCGCCAGTTGTTATCTGCATGTAAAGCACAAACAAGTACAGCATGCCGCCTGGTGGGCGAGCATGCTGTACAAATTCACGGCGGAATAGGCATGACCGAAGAGTTAGCCCTATCTCATCAGGTTAAGCGCCTCTTGAGTATTGAGCGCCGCCTGGGGGATCGATTTGAGCATCTCGGCCGCATAGCGGAGGCCGTGTCGGCAGGCGAAGGCATCTATGCGTAATGGGCTCATGCGCACTGCGTAGCTTCTGTCGCCTGGACCGCTGAGTCCGCAGCCTCTTTACCTTGGATTTTAGAAATTCATTTCCTTATCCACGTCCTGCGCTTTGCGGCGAGCCATGGCCAGGTTGGCGCGACCCTTGTCGAGTACGTAGTAGATGAAGACGCCTTCCTTGCGTGATGATGGGCGGATGATGTGGTACTGCTTGCCGAGAGTGATCAGCATGTCGTCGATCACATCGTTCAGGCCTAGCGCGCGCATCGTCTTGACCTTGGCGCGGACCACTTCGGTGTTGCCAGCGGCCGCAATCTCAAGATCTACGCCAGTGCCGATGGAACCAAGCATCATGCCGCTGGTTGAGTCCACTACGGCGGCGCACAACGCTCCATCAAGTTCCATCAAGCTATCAAGGGTTTGCTTGATATTTGCCATGTATTAATACTCCAATTGGTTAGGTAAGAATGAGCCGCGCGACATGTCGTCGCTCAGTTCACGGGTAAAGCTCTGAGGTTTATGTTTGTGGGAGTTAGCGGTTTTCCATCAGCACCGCCAACTCTCTGGTCAGCTTTTGCCATTGACTCCAGTCAGTGCTTGAGTGGTGACCAGTCAATGCGAGAAGCATCATGCCCTTGCCACAAGGCAGCAAGGTGAGGCGCCCCTTCTTGTGGATCATGACGGATGCTCTGAGACTTCCCAGCGTGTCGAATTGAGGGGCGAGTCGGTTGTACAGGCGCCAGTAGTCTGTGGCAGCTTCGGCAAAGGTGTGCACTTCGTCGATGGCGCCAGCGTGGCCCCAGACCATGCCAGCATCGATTTCCACCAAGGCGCAACCGTCGACACCAGGCATGCTTGCCATGGTTTCCAAGGCCTGCTGCAAAAGCGCTTCCTTCATGCGGCCGCCAGGTTTCTGGCAAACTGCGCGACTTGGTAGGCCACCTGACCAAGAATCGCGTCTTCCCCAGCGATGACGCTGATCACGAGGTCTGCATCGTCACGATAGATGCTGTGGACAATCACGAATCCCTGGTCTGTATCGATCGTCACGCTTCGGCTGCGGCCCAGATGCGCCTCGCTTGACACGACACCGCTGATGGCAAAGATGGAGCTGGCCATGGCAGCCACACGTGTAGGGTCTCCGTGCTTCATGGCTGAGCCCACATCAAAGCCATCAACGGTAGCAACGACGACGGCGCTCACCCCTGAGATCTCCTGGAGTAGACGCTCTGACTCTTGCAAGATGAACGCTTTGGCGCTGGATGGCAATTCAAACGTCTTTCCCAATTTCAAACTCCGTATAGATTGGCTTCGAGCTGTGCAAGCAGCGTGTCGATCAACAGGACGACGTCCGCACGCTGCCGTACGTCCACCTCCAGAACCGGCAATATGAGATTGCGCGCGGCCAACTCATCCAGATAGTCTTCAAGACCCGGCGTAGGGTGGGTCGGCAATCTGCCTACACCGATCACGCAGGGCAGTTGCTTTAGTTCTTCCTCGAAGCCGCTCAGATACACGCGCAGGTCTGCAATCGGGTCAGCACTTGAGTTGTCGACCAGGATGATCAGACCGAGGGCATTTTTGGCGAGGATTTTCCATAGAAAATCAAATCGAGCCTGACCAGGCGTGCCGAACAGGCGCACCCGGTCGCCGTTTGGCAAGGTGAGCTGGCCAAAATCCAGGCCTACGGTGGTGTGGCTTTTGTTGTGGGAGTTGTCGGTGTTCACCACGTCGGTGACCACCGGAGGAGTTTCGCTCACGGCCCCAATGGCGGTGGTCTTGCCCGCTCCCATCATTCCCGTGAAAAGAATCTTATATTCGTTCATTGATTGCGAAAAAGTGACTAAAGCGCAGTGTCAATCAAGACACTCGCGTGGACTGGTCTGAGGGCCAAGCGCAGCTGAATTCTCTGAGTCACTGGATCAGAGGCCAAGTCGCTTGCGAAGCCCGGAAATAAGGCTGGCCGTGAAACTTTGCTTCACGGGTGGAGATTGAGCCGTCGTGGCAGCCTTGCCTTGAGCTGTCACGGGTTGCAAGGGAAGCAGCAAGCTCGAAGCGTGCAGCACTTGCATGAAGACCTGGCATTCGTGAGGAGAAAACCCCGTCAAATTGACCAAGTCACGAGAGTTAAGTGCACGGCGTGTCAAAAGGGTAGCCATGCGGATGCGCCCGGGGTCCCCCCGTAAGATGCCTTGCCGGGGCCAACGTTGAAGCCGGAAGCGTGGATCGTTCTCTGAGGGGAGCGCCTCTTCAGGAAAGGGACGCGAGCTGGAATGGTCTTCAGGCCCTGATTCCTCACGAGCTTGCGCGGGCGCATCTGGTAAAGGCGTTGCCAGGATTGTCTTTACCGTGACTATCTCTGCCGGAGATGCCTCACTTGTATTAGATTCTGTCGCCGAAGCCGCTTCAAGGGGCGCAGCCAAAGTGCTTTCCACGCCATCCAGCCATTCACGCAGCTTCTGGGAGCACAGCGGCCGAGGAAGTGCGTCCTTCCTGTCCTCTTCGATCTGGTCGCGGGTGAGCCGCAACACGCGCTTGGCGATCTGGTCCGGACTCTCTTGTGGAAGGGCTACGTCCTTAGAGGAATCATCCACTAACAGAACGTCGTAAGGCGGAGCTTCCACATAGGTCCACCTGGATTTTCCCCCGTGTGCATAAAGTCGCAACAACATCCGGATCAGCGCTACTTCGGTAGCGTTGAGTGAATGGGATCCGAGCTTCAAGAAAGACATGGCATGTCAGAAGATCGAGGTCTCAGGAGAGACGGGGGGTTAAAGGTGACGCGGTAAATTTAGTATATAGGCGATCTGAAACAAAAGATTCAATCTGGCAACAAAACATAACAAACCTGTCGAAGATTGAAAACTTTTAACCGCCATCTATCTGCAGACCCGACGGAGCCTGCCAGAGATTTTTTTGGCGACGAAAGATATATCGTACGCTCTTCCAGCCACGTTTGCATGCTCAATACTAGAACTAAATGAGCCCTACATCTGCAAGCCCATGTTTCACCTAGGCAGGCGCTTCAATCGCTAGGGAAAACCATTAACGAGAAGGCGTGACAGGCCGCTCACATGTTGCAGGTCTGCAACCGCTGGTGCGATCAAGTTCAAGCGCGCCATCGTGACTTCAAAACGGCAGTTCGTCAGCTTGTGCTGGCCTCGATACCGAAGGTGAGCAGTAGCGAATTCAGCGCCGGCAATGCCACAGCTAAGACGGCGGTTCAAGGCGGCGGTTTGCCGCGGCTGTTTAATGGCCCGCGTCAGCCTTGCTCAGTTGGTTGGCAGGCCGGCCGCTTGTGCCTGTTTGTCCGCGTGGTAGCTCGATCGAACCATAGCACCCACGGCCGCATGAGTGAATCCCATTTTGTAGGCCTCATCCTCGAACATCTTGAAGGTGTCAGGATGCACATAGCGCTGCACCGGAATATGGGCTGAAGACGGGGCGAGATACTGCCCAATCGTGAGCATTTCCACGCCATGTTCACGCATGTCGCGCATCGCCTGCAGAATTTCCTCGTCAGTTTCTCCAAGGCCCACCATCAAGCCGCTCTTGGTGGGAACAGATGGGTGAAGAGCCTTGAACTTCTTGAGAAGATTGAGTGAGAACGCGTAGTCGCTGCCAGGGCGGGCCTGTTTGTACAGGCGTGGCACCGTTTCAAGGTTATGGTTCATCACATCAGGCGGAGCCGCCTTCAGGATTTCCAGCGCTCGGTCATCACGGCCACGGAAGTCTGGCGTGAGAATTTCGATCTGCGTGCCCGGTGATTTTTCACGCGTGGAGCGGATGCAGTCTACGAAGTGCTGGCTGCCGCCGTCTCGAAGGTCATCACGGTCCACGCTGGTGATCACGACATATTTCAGCCGCAGTTGCGCAATCGTATTGCCCAGATTAGCCGGCTCATTGGCATCCAGCGGGTCAGGCCTGCCGTGACCTACATCGCAGAACGGACACCGCCGCGTGCATTTGTCTCCCATGATCATGAAAGTGGCCGTGCCATGCCCGAAGCACTCGCCGATATTCGGGCAACTGGCTTCCTCGCAGACCGTCACGAGATTGTTCTTGCGCAAAATATCCTTGATCTCGTAGAAGCGAGTGCTCGGGCTACCCGCCTTGACGCGGATCCAGTCAGGTTTTTTCAGCGCTGGACCGTCGTTCTGAACCTTGATCGGAATGCGGGAAAGCTTGGCGCCCGCCTTTTGCTTGGCTGTCGCGTCATAGGCGCCAGCGGGCTGTGCTTCACGCACGACGGGTGCGTTGGGGCCGAGGGTGGTGGTGGACATGAGACTTTTCTTTCTAACCCTGCAATAGGCGGGTGAGCTGCTTGACCAGTTCGTGGGCGGCATCGTCACAGCTTACAGATATGCCAATTGTAGAAAGATCTACGGTGGTCAAGCTGGAGTAACCGCAAGGGTTGATACGCGAAAAGGGTTCCAGGTCCATCCCTACGTTCAGAGACAGGCCGTGGTAGGCGCGGTGTTTGCTCACCTTGATCCCCAGAGCGGCGATTTTCCCCAGGCCGGTGAAATCCGGTTGCGGCGGGGGAGAGCCCGGAACGCGATGCTGCGGGCGCTGGGTGAGCATGGCGTGGCTGAAAGGGTCGTCCAGACGGACATAAATGCCTGGAGCCCCCGCCAGTCGATGCCCTGTGACTCCGAAGCTGGCCAAGGTGCGGATCGCTGCTTCTTCCAGACGGTGTACGTATTCCTTGACAAAGATGGCGCGTGATCTCAAGTCAATCAGTGGGTAGGCCACGACTTGCCCGGGGCCATGATAGGTCACCTGGCCTCCCCGGTCCGTGGGCACGACCGGGATGTCACCTGGCGCCAGCACATGTTCGGGTTTGCCCGCCAAGCCGAGCGTGAACACACCGGGATGCTCGCAAATCCAGAGTTGGTCGGATGGGGCATCGGCAGCCGAAGCCGTGAACTGCTTCATGGCTTCGAATGTGGGGGTGTATTCAACCCGTCCCAGATAGGTGACGTTCATGCGTGAATGCCTGTTCTATGGCCTGGCGGCTGAGGGAGCAAGCCTCTGGGATTGCGAATGCGGTGTCACAGTACCCCTTACAGCACCCATTTGGCGGAAGGGTGGGTCGACAATGTGCGGTATAGCTCATCAAGTTGGTCCCGGCTTGTCGCGGTGACCGTGATGGTGACGCCCAAATATTTGCCGCCGCCGCTTTCACGGAGTTCTATAGTAGTGGCGTCGAAAGCCGGATCAAATTGTTTGGCAATATGTGTGACGGCGTGCACGAAGCCATTCTCATTGACGCCCACCACTTTGATGGGGAATGCACTCGGGTATTCGATGAGCGACTCGCGCGCTTCAGGCGTCAGTTTGATGTCTTCCGGTGGCAACTCCGCTGATGGGCCGGTGCTCTCTTGAGGTGGGGACGAAGGATTGGTCATGTCTTTCTTTCGTGAAGGATAGAATGGCTCAAGCTGCGGATGGCAGGCTGAGCTGCACGACGATTGTCTTACAGTGTGTCGCCCCAAATGGCCTCATGCCGCCAATTGCGGATGCTGACCATGCGCCCAGGCTGGTCCTTACCCGCGCAATGCCTCGAATTGGTGTCGCCTCGCTCAAAAATGGTGCTCTCCAAATGGAGCTCCCTATATAGAGATGGCGTGAGAGTTCTGGTGAATGGGAGGGACGATCACTGGGCATGGCTAAAGCTCTTGCAGAGGGGAGTTTGAATCGATAACGCACTCTCTACCCGCTGGGCTCAAGCCCAAGTGTTGCGGCAAGTTAACCGTTTTTCAGGAAACCGACGGATAACCCTCGGACTAACCCTATAATAAGAGGCTTTGCAGTCGCAGCGGAAGATTGCAGTCAATTGTGGGTAACCGCAAGAAATCGGCTGTCATTTGCTCGAAAGCGGAAATGGTCACAATAGCACCCGTCAAGGCGCGGCCCCTGCCTGCAGAAAATGCAGATGGAGTCACCCCGGAGGATTTCAAGCCTCTGAGTGCCGAAGAAGCTCGCCAATGGCGTGCTGAGCATCCTCCTTTGTCTCCCTGGCCAGTGGTCTGGGTTCAGGCGGGGTTGGGTCTGATGGTTGTGGTGGTGGCCTGGTTTGTGTCCAAGGGTGCCCTGTCCGTGGTTTGGTCCGCTGGGTATGGCGTCTTGGCTGCGTGGTTGCCCGCGGTGCTGTTTGCCCGCATGGTGTCTCGCCGGATGCGAATCGAATCCAATGCTGCAAGTGCCTTGACGGCGCTGATGGTGTGGGAGGGGATCAAAATTGTATTGACGCTGGCTTTGTTGCTGGCGGCGCCAAAGATCTTGGCGCAAGTGCAATGGCTGGCTTTGCTGGCCGGATTTGTGGTGACTATCAAGGCCGCTTGGGCGGCTATGTGGTTGATGTCGGTGAAACGCCGGTCAACTGTGCCGATGAACTGACCTTTGGATAAGTGGTAACGTATGGCTGCTGAAGGCGCGCAAGGGCAGACTGCTGGTGAATATATCCAGCATCACCTGCAACACTTGCAGTTAAATTTCAATCTCGAGCCCGTGAAGCAGAAGTCGATCATCGACTTCAGCCTGTTCAACGCGGACTCGGTGTTCTGGTCTGTTCTTCTGGGTGTCGTGGGTTGTTGGCTCTTGTGGCTGGCTGCTCGCAAGGCCACTTCTGGTGTGCCTGGGCGCTTCCAGGCGGCGGTGGAAATCCTGGCTGAGCTGGTGGAAAACCAGGCCAAAGGCGTGATTCACAACGCCAAGAGCCGCAAGCTGGTGTCTCCTCTGGCATTGACGGTGTTCTTCTGGATTTTCATGATGAACGCCATGGATCTGCTGCCAGTAGATCTGTTGCCTTTGGGCTATCAGGCAGCTGTCGGCGATAGCCATGCATATCATCGCGTGGTCCCTACTGCGGATCTTTCCACTACGCTGGGCTTGTCCCTGAGCGTGCTGGTGGTGTGTCTTTTCTACAACCTCAAGATCAAAGGCCTGGGCGGCTGGTCTCATGAGCTGGTGACGGCGCCTTTTGGTGCGCACCCTGTGCTGTGGCCCATCAACCTGTTGATGCAGATCATCGAATATGTCGCCAAAACCGTCTCGCACGGCATGCGATTGTTCGGCAACATGTTTGCCGGCGAACTCGTCTTCATGTTGATCGCCTTGATGGGCGGCGTATGGGCCTGGCAATTCAACCCCCTCACGGGCGGTTTCTGGCTGGGTATCGGGCACGTGATTGCGGGTTCTGTGTGGGCAATCTTCCACATCCTGATCATTACGCTGCAGGCGTTCATCTTCATGATGCTGACGCTGATTTACGTGGGTCAGTCGCACGACGCTCACTGAGTCCGTGTCTGGTCTTGTGATCTAGTTTCGTTATTTTTCTTTTCCTTTAATCTTTCTTTTTTCTCTAGGAGCAATCATGGAAAACGTTCTCGGCCTCGTCGCACTGGCTTGTGGTTTGATCGTCGGCTTGGGCGCTATCGGCGCTTCCATCGGTATCGCATTGATGGGCGGAAAATTTCTCGAATCTTCAGCACGTCAGCCTGAGTTGATGAACGAACTGCAAACCAAAATGTTCGTTTTGGCTGGTCTGATCGACGCCGCCTTCCTGATCGGTGTTGCTATTGCCTTGCTGTTCGCATTCGCTAACCCCTTCACCCTTGCTTAAGCGGCTAGCCTTTCTAGACTGAAAGGAGTCGAACCGTGAATATCAACGCGACCCTGTTCCTGCAGGCCGTTGTCTTCGCGATCCTGGTTTGGTTCACGATGAAATTCGTGTGGCCACCGATCACGAAGGCACTGGACGAGCGGGCTCAGAAAATCGCCGACGGCCTCGCTGCCGCCGACAAAGCCAAAACCGAACTCGCCGCCGCCAATTCGCGCGTCGAGCAGGAGTTGGCCAGTTCGCGCAATGAGACTTCGGCACGTTTGGCTGACGCCGAACGCCGTGCGCAGCACATCATCGAAGAAGCCAAGGCTCGAGCCAATGAGGAAGCCAGCAAGATCGTTGCTGCTGCCCAGGCCGATGCCGAGCAACAGGTGGTGCGGGCCCGTGAGGCTTTGCGCGAGCAAGTGGCTGTTTTGGCCGTTAAAGGCGCCGAGCAGATTCTCCGCAAGGAAGTCAATCCGACTATCCATGCCGATCTGCTGACACGCCTGAAGACCGAGCTCTGATCCTCAGAGCTCGTCCAAAGGAAAACGTCTATGGCAGAACTCGCCACCATTGCAAGACCCTACGCCGAAGCCCTGTTCCAGGTCTCGCGTGCCGATCTGGCCGCGACACAGTCCTGGCTTGATGGGCTGGCGGGCGCGGCGGCCAGCGATGAGCTGCTGCAGTTCGCCGCTGATCCTCGGGTCAATGCCCGTCAGGTGTTCGACGTCGTCACTGGCGTGCTCAAGAATCCGTTGCCCGAGCGTGGCGCGAATTTCCTGCACGCCATCATCGACAACGCACGCCTTGCTGCGCTGCCCGAAGTGGCACGCCAGTTCCGTGATCTGGCCAATGCGGTCAGCGGCAGTTCGGACGCACTGATTCAAAGCGCATTCCCGATCGATGATTCTGAGCTGAACAGCTTGGTTACTACGCTCGAAAAGCGTTTTGGCCGCAAGCTGCAAGCCCAGGTGCAGATCGATCCGGCGCTGATCGGTGGCGTACGCGTCACGGTGGGTGACGAGGTGCTGGACACCTCGGTAAAAGCCCGCCTGGAACAAATGAAGATGGCTCTGACGGCCTGATGCAAGCATCAGGCGCCAGGCTCCTCGATACAACCCTTTAGGACAAGGAAAGAGTCATGCAACTCAATCCCGCAGAAATTTCTGAACTGATCAAGAGCC
>JAECRA010000007.1 GCA_015999985.1 Comamonadaceae bacterium | reverse complement strand
CCGCACTCTGCGTTGCCTACGCCGGCCGCGCAAACCTCGCCGGGTGTCCAACCCGCCTGCGGTTTGCGCCTTGATTGCGGCTAGCCAGTACCTCACGCGGGGGTGAATTTAGTGTTAACACGCCCTAGCGCTGTCGACCCAAAGCGGAAGTTCAACAGGGTAAAGCCAATGGCCGCTCCGCAGTGATCTCGGTCCTTAGACGCCGCGCATCGTGCTCACGGTGAAGGGCTCATTGCAGTCACTCGGCGCGTGAACCGGAACGAAGTCTCAGCGGCCGCTCTGCGAGCCAGATCCGCCGCGTTCGCTGCAGTTCACCGAGACGGGGTCGAAGTGCCCCTCGTCGGATGCCCGCTTCTGGATCGCGTGGACTCACGCAACCGACCCAAAGAAGACAGTCAAGCAACTAACGTTCTCCCTCGGTGGCGACTGACGGTGGTCCGCTAGAGCGCCGGGTCGTGCCCGCTGCTCAAGGCGCTCAATCGTTTCCTCAACTCGCAGTTGCTTTTGAAGATGAGCCTCTAGCGCGCTATCAATACTTCCGTCCACAAATGTATTGCTAAATGAAAAATTACATTGCAAAATGAAACTTAATTGGCACATGTTGTGCGTCGATGCGCGTTGCTACTCACGCGCTTCGGCCTAGCCTCGCGAAACCGCGGCATAACCCCCTAGATCTTGAGCCCTACACTTGAAAGCGATTCCATGACCCACAATCCGCCGTCCGAAGGCCAGCAACTCGACGAAAACTACGCGCAATATTCCGTCATCAACCGCCGGAATTTCCTCTCGGCCGCCGGCTTGGCCGCGTCGGGCAGCGCTCTGCTGGGCGCCAGTAACGCCGAGGCAGCTGCGGTAACAGCCGTTGGACCACCCGGTGGTGCGCGCGGCGGCATGGCTGTCGTTACTGACAAGGATCGCGAGTACATGCGCGAGGCGATCCGTCTGATGCGCCAGGTGGGTGTGGTCGACAAGACGGGTGGTCCATTCGGCGCCGTTATCGTGCTCAATGGCAAAATCATCGCAGCCAGTGGCAACAGCGTCGTCAAGGACAAGGACCCTACGGCCCATGCCGAGGTCAACGCTATCCGCATGGCCTGCCGTAACATCGGTTCGGCTAACCTGACCGGTGCGGTGCTGTACACGAGCTGCGAATGCTGCCCAATGTGCTACGCCACAGCCTACTGGGCCCGCATCGACAAGATCTTTTTTGCCGCTGGCTGGCGCGACTACGAAGACATCTTCGACGACTCCAACATCGGTCTGGATTTAGCCAAGCCGTACCCGCAGCGCCAGCTCGCGCCTCAGCAAATCCTGCAGGAAGAAGGTCAGGCCGTCTGGCAAGAGTTCCGCAAGCTGCCGGACGGCGCGCGGTATTGATCCGCACGCCCTTCTCGTCCGGCAAAGACGCGCGCCGGGGACTTAGCTTCAAGAGGGGCCAAGTCCTTTTTCTTTTGGCCGTCTGAAGGTGCAGCCATTACCGTCATGCGCAAACTTGAGTCGGCAGTCAATGCCATACGCGAGCAATCCTCAGCTAGGTTGCGGTGCAATGTGGCTCAAGAAGCTTCTACCCCGACCAATACCTAGAATTGAATTCTCCAACTTTCCGGTTTAAATCTACAACATAATCAACGGCTTAGTGCATGCAAAGCTAGGTCTCAACCTGGAAAGTGTGAGAACGGCTGCCAGATTGAAGCGCGGGACGCTGTCAATTGCATTGCCATTACTTTTCCAAGTGAGGCACAGATGAACATTCAACAATGCTCGCGAGTGTGGAAGTTTCTCAGCAACTTTGGCAACTCAATCCTCTCGTGGAGTCTGCGCTCCCTTTTGTTGCTGCCCCTCTTTGCTTGTATCCCTGCGCTGGCGCAGACATATAGCCATTCTGTTTACCTGGACTTGGACAACAACGCTGCCAGTGGCTGCAGCGTGACCACGGCGGCAGGTGTGGTGGCAGGCATGGAGGCGCGTATCACCGCAGTAGTGGCAGGGTCACCTCCTCTTGTGACATCCGTAATCCGCGAAACCTGTGATGGCTCTGCGTTTGGCGATCCGCAGGCACAAAGTTCTGGCTACCCTGTGGCCCAGGCCGGCGGAGTTGGCGGGGCCGATGCCATTGAGATCATGACTTCTCTGGCCAGCCTTCCAATACAAGGCGGTGCGCGTCTGATGATCGCTTCAATTTCTCCTTCAGGAGCAGATACAGCATCGGTGAACAACGTCTCCATGGCAAGTGTGGCTGCGTCTCCTGCCCCCGTTCCATTGTGGGGCTGGCCGGCACTACTGCTGCTCATGGGCCTGGTTACCTGGATGACTCGCCATCATGCGGCACGCTTTGCACCCTTTGCTCTAATCCTGTTCACCACTACCATCGTTTGGGCGGCCACGTTGAGCGCGGACGGCAACGTTTCGGACTGGGCTGGCCGTTCGCCGGCAACGACAGATCCTGTCAATGACGCGACCAGCGGTGAGGCGGCCATTGATCTTACGGCCGTGTTCGCACAGGTGGAGGGTGGGAATCTGTTTGTACGTGCCGATGTTCGGAACGCCTACAACCTTCGGCCGTCGGCAGATAGTCAATCTGTATCCCTCACTGAAGGTGGCAACGTTGTCGTCACTTTGTCGGGCAACGACCCGGAAGGCGCGCCTCTGACCTTCACCATCTCCGCATCGCCTGCACTAGGAAACCTGAGCTCCATTACACCGCTCACCGCGACATCTGCCAGCGTCACGTACACCGGTGGGCCTGGGCAGACTGGAACAGACAGTTTCAGTTTCACAGCTTCAGACGGCATATCTGTATCAGAAGCTGCCGCGGTGGCAGTGACACTGAACCCTGAAAACCGCGCCCCGGTGCATACAATTTCAGGCCCGCAAACTGTGATCAGAGATGTACCGCTGGTGTTTAGCACCGCCAATGCAAATGCCGTCAGTGTCGCGGATGTAGATGCAGGCTCAGGGTTGCTTGAAATGACTCTGAGCACGGGTGCCAGTACCAACGGAACACTGTCGATGGCAAACCCTGGCGGAGCACTGACCACGTTGACAGGCAACGGCTCTTTTCAGGTGGTGGCCACCGGAACACTGGCTGCACTCAATGCTGCGCTCAACGGCCCACTCGGAAGCCTTACCTACGCACCACCTGAGGGCGTCGTGGGGAGTCAGACCATCACCTTGACCACCAGCGATCAGGGCAACTCGGGGGATGGCGGCCCCAAGACGGATACTGACACCATTGCGCTGCAAATTATGGTTGGGCCGCGCATTGCGTCTTCACCAGTTGATCTTGCACTGTCTCTACCAGTGGGTGGTCAAGGCACCGTGTCGTTCACTGCTCAGAACACCGGAGATATGCCTCTCCACTATTCCCTCTCGAATACTGGAATGGGGCAGATCCAGCTTTATAGTGCGTCGGCTGGTAACGTGGCCTCAGGATTTCGCAGTACACAATACCTCGACCCTTTAAATGCCGGAAGTCCAGGGCAATATTCGAGCGATGATTTCACCCTCACCGATACGGTGAAGCTAAAGAGTCTTGTTGCCGAGGGGTTCGTGTCGAACGGCGCAGCATTGAACGCGACAAGCACTGGCCTGACATGGATGATCTATGCAGATTCCGGAGGTAATCCCGCTGGGAATCCACAGACCTCGCCCGCTGCTGCGATCTGGTCGTACTCAGCACTGCCCTCCGACCCCGGCGTTTCAACGGCGGGCAATACCATCAAGTTGGATTTGATAGCCTCAGGGAATGATTTGACCTTGAATCCAGGACGCTATTGGTTGGTGGTTTACTCCAAGTCCACTTTTGCTAATCGTTGGGTCTGGTTTGCCTCCAATACCGGCGACTTAGTCTTTAGAGCCATTACCCCAGGGACAGCGGGGACAGGAACCTGGTCAGCATCCTCTGGGTTTGGCGGATTGGCCATGCAAATTACAGGCCTCGTGAACTGCGGTGCGCCATGGATTGGCACTGGAACTCCCGCAACAGGCACATTGCCTCCGACGGCCAGTGCGAACATCGAGGTACCCCTCAACGCGGCGGCACTGGCTTCAGGCTCTCATACCGCATATGCATGTGTGAGTAGCAACGATCCGAGCGCCCCCGTTGTGGCGAAGCGAATCAACCTCACGGTCACGCCTTGAGTGCGCACCCTGCTAGGGCTGATGGCACTCAACGGGTACCTACCAAGAACCTGATGCTGCTGAGGTCACTTCAGCAGCGATTCTTTTGTCAAAAATGACGATTTTGAGCTTAGTAATCATGGGGAAAACCTGAGATTTTCCGTTTTGAAGTTAATAGCTCTTTCGCTTCTCGACTCTTGCGCAGCGTCAGCTAACGAAGCCCAACGCGGCCATCCTAGTGTCTACTCTGCGTTTTTCCACAAATCGTCTGGTCGTCTAATTAACAGAGTTTGGAAGAGGCTCTCAGTGCCAAAACTGGACGACCTTCCGAAATACCCCACTCTATTTTTGAGCAAACTTATAAATGGCGTGGTTGGACAAGAGCGAAAAGTCCTTCGCATTGATAGCAGTGCCTGCGCGAAGAGGCGTTTCGTCGATCACGGGTGGTGAACCTAGTAGATTGGCCGGGCTCCCTGATTTGACAACCGTCGTGGACGTCCCGTCAGTCAAGTTAATAAGCTCGACAGAGCTAGAGACGCTACCACTCTCCACCAATACCCTCGGGTTCGACGTGCCAAAGTATGCGTAAACGGAAAAAATATCTGTAGTGATAGAGGACACTTTAGCTATCGATTTGCGCGCGATAGGGTCGTAGTAGTCGTTTTCTGCGGGGTTCAGGAACCACCTGCGCATGAGAATGCTACCGTCTGGACCACAGGCCAGCACTCGCTGTTGATTGACATTCGGCGTGACGATAGTGCCAACCGTTCCATTTGTGTCTACCGTTCTCACCTGCCGGTTGTCTGTGACATATAAAAGCCCATCCGAGCCTGCGCACATCACGCCGAGATACCCAAAAGAAGCCGCAGCCCCTGGACCATCGACACCGTCTCCGGTCTGCCCTACCCCTGGTAGCGTCACTCCGGCCAAGAGACTTACGGTGCCATTAGCTGCAATCTTCCAAATTCCAGGCCCCCGCCCCGCTATCAGGCGTTCCGTGCTAGGGATCTGGCCAGTAAAGATATCGCTGTCTGCTACAAAAACATCCCTAGTAGCTGAGGCTGCTACGGATGTCGGCGTCAGGAAAGTACTGAGGGCATCAGTCTGTCCAATCGCCCGACTAGAGCCAATCGCCAGAGTGGTAACCGTGTTGCTGGAGAAGTCGATTGAACGAATGCGCGTTCGCCCGTCGCATCTGCCTGTCTCTGGCAGCAAAAGTCGACCGTCTCCGGCTCGTGCAAGCGAGTACTGACTGGAATTAAGCTTTGCACCAATGGCAGTGCCATCTATGCAGCCAGGTTCTGGGTCTTGAGGGCCGTATGAAATTGAAGAAACCCCAGCAACCAGCGTCCCCGAATACTGAGCGGAGGGAGCTGGGGGTGGCGGAGGTGGAGGCGGCGGCGCGGGTGAGTCGGAACCGCCGCCACAGCCCAAAAGGATCGTTGCGGAAAATAAAAGAGAGATTTTTAGCCTATTTTTCATTAAGACACCCTACTTTCAAAATCCGTGCGCTTCAATTTCCACGTAGTCTATACAAGCGGGCTTGCGTCAGCACCCGATCAGGAAACACCAGTTCCGATTTATCGCGCAGGAAGACGGTGGAACTCTATTGATTTCAGAGCTATGTGAGATTCAACCCACCATCACAGAGCAAGATTTCACCCGTCAGATAGTTGGATTCAATGAGCATTGACACCGCTTGTGCAATGTCCTCAGGGCTCGCCGCACGTCGCATCGGCGAACGTTCTCTCCACAGCTGCTGAGCCTGCGTCCAGTCAGTGGTCAACGGAGTATCCACAAGCCCTGGAGCGACGGCGTTCACACGAATATCTGGAGCAAGTGAGATCGCTAGCAAGCGCGTGACATGATTGAGCGCCGCTTTCGTTGCGGCATAAGGGATAGAGGCCCCTTTCGGACGAACGCCTGCATGCGAACTCACATTGATCACGCACGCCGGCCCTCCGGCGGCAGCAGATGCCCGCAGTGCGGCTTCGGCTTCTGCAACGATACGGAACGGCGCAATGACATTGACCTCATGCAGCTCACGCCATATGTCGGGAGTAGCTGCCGCCATATCGGCATGGGCAATCACACGGCTGATTCCCGCATTGTTCACGACGACGTCCAGACGACCCCATTGAGCGAACGCTTCTTGCACCAGTCGTACGCGGTCCGCATCGTCGGCGAGATCTGCTTGCACGTAAGTAGCCAGCCCCAACTCACGCGCCATGGAGATGCCTACATCCACAGAGCTGCGTGAATGCAGAACGACCGCATAGCCATCCTTAGACAGCCGCCGTGCGATCGCTTCTCCAATACCGGAAGTAGATCCTGTGACTAGAGCTACAAGCTGAGGTTTAGGCATAGAGAGTCGAACGGAGTAGAAAGACATGCACTTTACAGACAGTGGTCACAGCAATCAGTCAAGTTGCAGAGTTTGAATGACCAGTGTTGAACTGAAAATTGGCAGCGCAGTTCGTCCACCCCTCGGGTATCTGCAACTCTAAAGTATGTCCGTTTCCAAGCTGCCAATCAAAGAAATCCGAACTCTGGTTGGACACAAGAGCTCTCAACACTTTGGCTACAAAGCCATGAGCCACGAGCAATATACTTTTACTCCCATGGTCACATCGCAGTTGGGCGAGCCCAGCTGCAACTCTCAAGAAGACCTCCTCGATGCTTTCGCCTCCGTCTGGAGCATCACGCCAGTGTCTAGTCGCATTCCTGGCCCAAAGCAGAGGGAACTGAGTGGCAGCTTCAAGCTGCGTGAGACCCTCAAAAACACCCACGTTTCGCTCTCGGAATGCAGGTGCAATCCGCGAAGGAATTCCTAGGGTTTCACTGATGAGCGCACTCGTCTGCCGAGCGCGAAGCAAAGGTGAGCAGTACAAGGCATTTATGTCCGATGAGAGCGTGCGCGCGATATCTTTAGCTTGAAGGACACCGAGTTCGTTCAAGGGAAGGTCGAATGCACCGAGATATCTTTGCTCGGCGTTGGCTTGAGTCTGCCCGTGTCTAACAACTAGAAGCTTCATTGTTCAATAGTGGGGAGAGCGCTGCTGGAACCTGCGTACAGCGTGATTGCGTTAACGGCAACACACGAGATTAATTGAAAACGGGGGATGATCTCCGCTTCTGATAGCGTTGAGTTCCTCGTCACGAACATTCGAGACATTCGAGCCGTTGCCTTGGGTCTCGACAATGCGCGCGGCCTTATGAAGTCGCGCCACGAAGTGATCAAAGAACTCCTGCCGTGCTAATTCTCAACCCGACTACCGCATCCGACACGCCGACCTATGGATTCCCTTGACGACCTTGGCCCCCGCATTTGCATACTAGGCCCCTCGAACAGCGGCAAGTCCACGCTCGCCTGTGCCATTTCGCGTCAGCGTGGCCTGCCGGTCATACATCTCGACCAACTATTCCATCAGCCGCACACAGATTGGAAGCCCCGCCCCCAAGCAGAGTTCATTCATCTGCACGACCAGGCGATACAGCAGCATCAGTGGGTCATGGAGGGTAATTACACGCGCACCATCGAACAACGTATGCAGCGGGCTACAGGCCTCATCTTGCTCGAAGTGTCAACGGCCACCAGCCTCTTTCGATACTTTCGTCGAACCTGGTTCGAACATGACCGGCCCGGGGCACTGGAGGGTGGCCAGGATTCCATCAAGTGGCAGATGATTCGTCACATAGCTGTCGTCACCCCACGCAACCGACGGCGTTCTGCAGAGCTGTACGAGAAGGTCCGCCTACCCAAGGTGAAACTCGCAACGACAGCTGAACTCTCCCGCTTCTACCGAACTGAGCAGCTCGAAGGCTAGGTGGCAGAGGGCAGCTTCAGAAATGCTGCCCACGACGTTCTTAAGCGGAGCGCGGGTTACCAAGCCCCGGCACATCGTAACTATCGTACAGACCTTATTCGGTACGGACGACACGCCAGATGGCATTGCCGACATCATCGGCCACCAGCAGAGCACCCTTAGCGTCGAGCGCGACGCCCACGGGGCGACCGTAGGCCTTGCCGTCCGCGCTCAGAAAACCGGTTAAAAACGGCACAGGCGTTCCCGAAGGGCGCCCCTCTTTAAACGGCACGAACACGACGTTGTAGCCCGTGAGGTCCTTGCGGTTCCAAGAGCCGTGCTGGCCAATGAAGGCACCGCTCGCAAACTGCGCGGGCATCCGGGCATCCGAAAACGCCAGGCCCAACGGCGCCACGTGGGCACCCAGGCCATAGTCCGGTGCCACTGCTTTGGCAACCATGTCTGGGTTTGGGGGCTTGACCCTTTCGTCCACATGCTTGCCCCAGTAGCTCCATGGCCAGCCGTAGAAGGCACCGTCTTTGACGGAGGTGAGGTAGTCAGGCGCGAGATCGTTGCCAATTTCATCGCGCTCGTTCACGACGGTCCATAGCACCTTGCTTTGAGGCTCCCAGCCCAGGCCGTTAGGGTTGCGTAGACCGGTGGCAAATAGCCTCTTGTTGCCGGAGGCCAGATCCACTTCCCAGATGGCTGCGCGGCCTTGCTCGGCTTCCATTCCGTTGTCGCCGATGTTGCTATTGGAGCCCACCGTCGCGTAGAGCTTGCTGCCGTCAGCGCTGGCGATGATGTTCTTGGTCCAGTGGTGGTTGGCACCCGCGGGAAGGTCCGTGACCTTGGTGGGGGTCGATGCAATAGAGGTTTGCCCCGTTTCATACGGCACCTTGACGATTGCGTTGGCGTTGGCGACATAGAGTTGCTTGCCCACCAGCGCCATCCCGAAGGGCGACACGAGATCCTTCATAAAGACTGTTTTGGTTTCGGCCACGCCGTCGCCGTCGGCATCGCGCAGAAGTGTGATCCTGTTGGCGCTGGGAGCGCCCGCGCCAGCTCGCTTCATGACCAATCCCATGGCTTTACCGCGAAGACCATCGGAATGTACATTCTTGGCCCCTTCTTCTGGCTGTGGTTTGTTGCTCTCGGCCACCAGCACGTCGCCGTTGGGCAAGGTGTACACCCACCGCGGATGGTCCAGACCCGTGGCCAGCGCAGTCACCTTGAACCCCGCCGTGGCAACCGGCATCGCCCCTTTCGGCCACGGCTCAGCTGGTGCAATGTTGACCGTGGGGATAAGCAGGTTGGTATCGGGCGGCGGTAGCGTGGGGGTGGGCCCGACCCCAGGCAAAGTGGCGGTCTGCGCCCCGGCTCCCGCAATGGAGCAGCCCGCAACCAGAAAAACAAGGGGCAGAGGCCACCAGGGCCGTGAGGCAGAAGTAAGCGAGACAGACGTATTCATGGCGCAGTATGCGCAGCATAAGCACCCCGCTCATGTAGGAGGAAACCGTCACTCACGCGGCGACGAGTGAGCTGCCAGTGCACCAAGCCTGCGTGTTGAATAGTCTAGATCTTCGTCAGCGTAAGGCTGCGTCCAAGTTGTTCGAGGGGCCAACCGGTGCGAGCGGAACGCTGTTTTTCCGAGGCAGATCGACTAATTTTCAGGGTTCGTGGATAAGTTGTTTGATTGGCTTCAAAAAGACAAACATGTGTTGGTTTTGAATCAATTTCCTCAACTCAGATCTTTGCTAAATTACATTTTTATTTGCTAAATTTACATACCTATGACGTATAGATTCGTTCAAAAAATACGTTTAATTGACACAAGTGATGATTTTTGTATCAATAGCGGCTTGTTGGCGCTAAAGCGCGTGCTTGGGCCAATGAATAGCTAAGGAACACACGATGCATAAATTATTCTCAGCTCTCGCGGTTGCTCTTGCCATTGCGGCGCCTGGCTTCTCCATAGCCGCCCCGGTGACAGGCTATGTCGCTTTCACCCAAACCACAGCCTACGCCGTTGAATCTACCAATCTGCAGTATTCCGATGGATCGCCTTATAGCGACCTACCGGTGACGCTGATTTGCATCGATCACACGACTCAACCGCCATTCGACAAGATAACCAGCTTCTTCACGGAAGCAGGAGGTACTGCCATCAAGGGCGGCTCTGGGAATGCTGGCATTGCAGCGATTCACTGGCTGCTGGAAAATTACTATCTGACCTATTTCAAGAACGGTACAGGTCAGCAGCAACGGGCCCTGCAATATGCATTGTGGGAAATTGGAAACGACTACGATGGCACCGCTGGCAGCATTAACGCCATTTCGGGCCAGTCAAAGCCAGGTGCCGATAACAATACACATGATGTTATTTACCCTGGCGACCTCGCATTCATCACTGCTTTCCAGACGCTGTACCAAGCGATGGCAACGGCATTGCCCACGCTGCCCACGGGCTTCCGCTCTACCACCTATACGGTGGACCTTTTCAACAACCAGGACCCTGCATTACAACCCATGGTGGCTGTGATTGAGCGGGCGCCACCCAATATGGTTCCAACGGCGGTACCGACGATTACTGGAACGCCCCGAGTGGGATCTACAGTCACGGGCACTTATACATATTTCGACAACAATTCAGATATTGAAAACCCAAGCGGTACCACATACCAGTTTGTCACCAGCCCAAATTCAAGCATTGCCAACTCCAGCGAAGGTACCGTTGTTGCAACTGGCTCGACAGGCGGTGCGAGCAGCAGCGTGACCTACACCTTGCTGCCGTCAGATCTGAACAACTACGTTTATTTTTGCGTTACGCCTGCCGCGCTGACTGGCGCGTCTCCTGGATTGGAGGTGTGTACTGTAGCTTCAGGGCCGGTAGTGACGCCACCCCCACCGCCAGCCGTCACGGCTGTACCAAGTCTGGGTCAGTGGGCACTGATGGCCTTGGCATCCATGCTGGCTATGTTTGGCATGGCCAGAGTTCGCCAGCGCAGGAGCTAATTCAGCCCACCGCCTTAGCCAACCGCCTTCGGGCGGTTTTTTTTGCCCTGGAAAATTACTCACTGATTGTGTCGTCATCGAAGGGCTGCCCAGCCGCCCACCCGGTACTCTGACGATACGCAAGCGCCATTCAAAGTTCGGGGAATTAGTGGAACGCCATTCACACAAAAGTCAATAATCGTTGCGGTGTGGAGATCAGAATGGTGTCTACATCCTCCTGGGTAAAGCCCCGGCGCAACATGCGTGGCGCGATGTTGGCGAAGATGTGCTGATAGCCGTGGCCACCGTAGCGACTCAACCTGGTGCGGGTGCAAATGTCGTGGCTGATCAAAATTTGATCTCGGTAGCCCTTATCAACCAGAAGCTTGACCATTTTCAGGCGAGCGCCATCGTTGGGCATATCGATGTCAGACATGGGGTACGCAGTTTGCTCCCAGCCGAATAGGTCGAACTCCACCACGCAGCCTGTGTCTGCGAGACGCAGGAGGCGGTCGTCGTCAAAAATCGTGCGGTCAATGTGGCTGATCACCACACGTTCCAGTGACTGGCCACGCGCGCGGATGAATTCTGTCACTTCCAGGGGCTGATCGGCATCTCGTCCGGGGTGAATGTTCAGCGCAGCGCCGGTAGCCTGCATGGCGGTGATAGCACCATCCATGACCCGTTTTTCCAGATCGGTCCAAGGGGCCTGGCAACCAATCTCGCCAATGATGCCGGCTCGCACCTGCGTTCCCCATGCACCCACGGTGATCTGCTCAATCATCTCTCGTGCGAAATCGTCGGCTGAGCGCGTATGGTTGGCCGGGCTCTGGTAATCGTTGACGTAATACCCGCATCCCATGACGATGTTCACGCCAGTGGCACGTGCCACTTCCGCCAAGCGATTCGGCTGGGGGTTGAGCCCACCCACCGTCAGATCAACCAGCGAGGCGCCACCCGCCGCCTTCATGTCCTGTATCTCGGCGATGGCCACGTCGGGTTCATCTAGTCGGTAATTGCGCATGAACAGTTTCTGGCCGTAGGCTATGCCCCAGCAGTTGCACAGATCAATCTCGCTTTCCTGCTCGGTGGGCGGGTTCAGACGCAGCGGAGGGGGCGTGAGGTCGATGAACACATGCTCATGCATCAGCGTGGGCCCCAGCGTTGCAGGCTCCACCAGGCCCAGCACGGTTTGAGCGCACCCGCGCAAGTCATCGCGGGTCATCATGATGTCAAAGCCTTGGCGTAGCGCTTGAGAAACTCCTCGAAGGCTGCGCAGAATCTGTCCAGATCGGAATCGGTCAGCGGCAGAGACAGCACAATAAAGCCACGGCGAGCCACATAGAAGCCATGCTCAAGCATGTGGAAGAAAAAGAGATCCTTCACGATGCCTTCTGACGCGGGAATATCGTCGCTCCGCAGAATTTCGGAGCTGACGCCATGAAGATTCATAAGAGAACCCAGGCCGGTGAACTGCAACTGCGCGCCGTGCGCGCGGCAGCTGGCGTTGAGGCGCTCACGCAGTGCATCACCTCTGGCATTCAGCTCCACTGCCACCTCTGGCGTGTAGATTTGACTCAAGCCGGCGATACCGGCAGACATGGAAAGCACGTTGTTATTGAACGTACCGGCATGCCCCAGGTGACCGGGGTTGCGTGGGTCGAAGAGCGCCATGATGTCTTCGCGGCCACCGAAGGCGCCAAAGGACATACCTCCGCCAATGTACTTGCCAAGGGTGGTCAAATCAGGCGTGATGCCCAACTGAGATTGCCTGCCGCCGGGCGCGAGGCGCGATGTCATCACCTCGTCGAAAATCAGCAACGCACCTGCGTCTGTCGCTAGCTGACGCAGAGTCTCCAGGAATTCTGGCTGCCCCACGATACAGCCGCCAGCGCCTTGCATGGGCTCGACCACGATGGCAGCCAAATCTGCCGCGTGTTCATTCACCAACGCCGTGGCGCCAGGAATGTCGTTGTAGCTGCCTATCACGAAGTCATGGGGCACGTTAATGGGCGAAGGGCCCGCGGCAAAGGTCAACACACCACCGTGGTAACCGCCTTTGAACACCATCACCTTGCTGCGCTGCGTAAACTGCTTGGCAGCGGCGATCGCAAGAAGGTTGGCCTCAGTACCGGAATTGGCAAAGCGCAGTTTTTGCACAGAGGGAAACCGATTCGAGATCAACTGGGCCAAACGAGGCTCCAGCAGGTTGTGGCCAGTGAGGTTGATCCCGCCATCGAGTGCAGTGTCAATCGCCTTGCGGATCTCGGGGTGACTGTGACCATACAGACCTGCTGTGAACTCTCCAAGCAAATCGGTGTATTCGTGATGGTCTGCATCCCAAAGCCGAGATCCTTCACCGCGAGCCATAGCCAAGGGAAAAGGCTCATAGAAAAGCACCGAACGTGTGTTGCCACCGGGCATCACCTGGGTGGCGGCTTGATAGGCCTCGCTGCTCTTGGGGTTGCGCGCTGTGTAAGCGTTTCGCAGGAGATTGAGTTCTGTTGCAAGAGTCATATCGCTGAAAAAAGATTCGAGGGTTAAGAGGTGGGGAGCGCTTCGTCATCCAGGGGCCATATGGGGCGCCGGACGTTTCGGTAAGGCAAGGTGCGTAGATTCGTGACATGAATTCCGCCAGATTCAACGAAAACAACCCCGCGTGAAATGGACTCAAGGTCCGCGCGAAAATGGTTGATTCCCTTGAGCGCCAGGATGTTGAGTTGCTCTACGTCCACGCCCAGCACGCGATATTGCCCTCGTTCCTCGGCTTGCACACGATTGCTCGCCACAATGATCTGCACCTCGCCATGCTGCAACAACGCGCTCGTTCCGATCGAAGCTGGTGTGCCGGTTTTGAAGGGGCCAGTGCGTTTGAAGCGCCCATCCGATACGGCCATTACGCGCACGCGCAGCGGAACCGGTCCACCACCGAAGTTGGCGTCGGTCTTTCCGGCAATGCGCAAATCCACTTCATTGCCCACGCCCGCGGCAACGGCTTGGCGTGCACTCTCGGGGTCATATAGCAGACCGACCAATGTGCCATGCAGATTGGCATCTACCAGTGCTTGAAGCAGGTGCGTTGCATCTCCGTAGCCGCCGCCCCCTGGGCCATCGGTGTAGTCGGCCAGAATCAAAGGGCCGCTGCGCTGAGCCGGTTCACGGCATAACACCATCGCGGCGTCTATGGTTTGCAGCTGTACGGTTGTCTGATCGCGCCAGGAGTAAGCGTCGTCCATGAGCTCGTTCGCCACGGCGATGCATTGCTCAGCCGCTTCAGGCCCGTTCCCAAGCACCAGGACGGAAGGACCGGCCTCAAAGACATCGCCCATGTAATAGCCCGCATTGAGGCTGACATCAAGCACGGTCCCTTGCGCTTCATGCTGGCGAGCCCGTGATTGCAACCGAGTCATGGGGGTATCGCCCAAGGTACGCCCCAGGTCCATCGCGGCGATGGTGGCGCTGCGTGCCACGTAAAGGTGGGGGCGGATCTCACCTTGGAGGGTCCGATGGACCAATGCACTCATGCGTCGCCCGGTCTCGAACTGATCTGTGTGTGGGGTGGTCCGATAGCTCGTAAGAATGTCTGCGTACCGAACCATGGCATCGGTGACGTTGGCATGCAAGTCAAGACTGCTGGCCACGATCGCGTTTCGGCCTGTCTGCTGCCTGATCCTGAAAAGCAGATCCCCTTCGGGATCGGGCAAACCCTCGACATACATGGCGCCGTGCAGCGAAAGCACGACGGCTTTGATGTCCCGGTGCTCTACCAACGCCCGAAGAATGGGCTCGGTCAACGCATCGTAGGCCGCGCGGGTGACGGGGCCGGAGGTAGAGGCACATGCACTGACCACTGGCACAAGCTCCCAGCCGTACTCCTGGGCTGACTGGATGATGCCACCCAGTTCTGTGCGTGTTCCCGCCATGCGTTCGAGCATTTCGTTGCCAAACAGCAGCTCTTCCCGGCCAAACTCCGCCAGAGTAGTGCGCAAGCAGCTGAACGCGTGACTTTCGTGACTCAGCCTCGCGACTAGAACCTTGGTTGAAATTGATAAAGACGTCATCACGCTGTCGCTCCGTGAAATGAAAACCCGCGGCCCGGCACGGCGTCTAGCAACGAACGTGTATAGCTGTGCGCAGGAACGGTGAACACGTCGTGAGCAGGTCCTTGCTCAACGATGGCTCCCTGGTGCATCACGATGATGCGATCGCAAATCTGATTGGCAACTCTCAAATCGTGCGTGATGAACAAAAGCCCGATCTTCAAACGCTGCTGAATTTCACTCAGCAGTTCCAGGATCTGCGCCTGCACTGAGACATCCAGTGCAGAAACGGCCTCGTCTGCGATCAACAGACGGGGGTTGCAAGCAAGCGCCCGCGCGATGCAGATTCGCTGCCTCTGGCCGCCGGAGAATTCGTGCGGGTATCGGTTGAGCGCATCGGGGCGAAGACGCACGAGCGTCATCAACTCCTCTGCACGCGCCCAAGCCTTCTGGCGAGATTCGCCTGCATTCACAGCGCCTTCAATGATCGATTCGCCAACGGTCTGGCGTGGGTTCAGTGATCGATAAGGATCCTGGAAAACCACCTGAACCTGCTCGCGGAATGCCCGTAACCGAGCACCCTTCGCCTGTTCGACCGCCTGCCCTTGTGAAATAACGATGCCACTGGTGGGATCGATCAGCCTTGCGATGCAACGGGCTACGGTCGATTTACCGGAACCCGACTCTCCGACGATGCCCACCGTTTCACCTGGGCGAACCACCAGAGACACATCTTTGGCAGCCTGGACATCCTTGCGGCGACCAAACATTCTTCGCGAGCTGTAAGTCTTGCTGAGGCCACGAACCTCGATCAAAGGCTGCTCCTCTCCAACGGCCGCGCGCTGCACCGGCTCAAGGCCAGGTACCGCAGCCAACAACATGCGGGTGTAGGGTTCACGAGGCGCTTGCAGCACCTCAAGCTTAGGACCCTGCTCAATCATTTGGCCCAGGTGCATCACCACCACGTGGTCGGCGATATCGGCGACGACACCAAAATCGTGTGTGATGAAAAGAACTGCGGTGCCGTTTTCGCTCTGCAGCTCACGGATGAGCTTGAGAATCTCTGCCTGAGTCGTCACATCCAGCGCAGTGGTGGGCTCATCGCAGATAAGCAGCGCCGGTTTGAGGATCAGCGCCATGGCGATCATCACGCGCTGACGTTGCCCGCCTGAAAGTTGATGGGGATATGAATCGAAGATGCGAGGTGGTGTGGGCAGGCGCGTACGCTCAAATATCTCCAGAATGCGCGCCCTGCGCTCCGCACGCCCCATATCCGTATGCTGCACGAGCATCTCGTCGAGTTGCCGGCCGCAGGTCATTACCGGGTTGAGCGCAGTCATGGGCTCCTGGAAGATCATGGCCATGCGCTCACCGCGGGCGTGCCGCAGACTCTGCATGGACATGGCCAGCACATCTTCCCCGAGCAGATGGACACCGCCCTTGGCCGGAGATACTTGCGGCGGCAGCAAACGCATCACGGTTTGCGCGATGACGGATTTGCCAGAGCCGGATTCACCAATCAGGCAGGTGGTCTGGCCCGCGAACACTTCAAACGAAATGTTCTCTACGGCATTGGGCCGGTCGGCGTTGGCCGGCAGGCGCACCGTGAGGTCTTGCACCGAAAGCACCGGCTTGGCGGCTTGGGAGTGAATTGAACTCATCTTCATACTCCCCGCTTGCGGAGTTTGGGATCCAGGGTGTCCCGCAATCCGTCACCCAGAATGTTCACCGCCAACACCGTCAGGGCCAGCAGCACCCCCGGAAAAAGCACGCTCTCCGGATGCTCGTTGAAGCTCACCCTGCCCTCGGACATGATGTTGCCCCAGGTTGGAATTTCCGGCGACAAGCCAATGCCCAGAAAGGAAAGAATCGCCTCCACCAGCATCGCTGAGCCACAGACATAGGTGGCATGCACGATGAGAGGGGCCACCGCATTGGGCAGAATGTGGCGCCACAGAATCTTCCAGGTAGGCGTATTCAACGCCATGGCAGCCTCCACATAAGGCTCTTCACGCACGGAAAGCACAATCGAGCGAAGCAGGCGTGCTACGCGCGGCAGCTCGGGTATCGTGATAGCCAAAATGATGGTCAGGAGGCTGGCGCGCCACATGGAAACCAAGGCAATCGCCAGCAGGATGTTGGGAATGGCCATAAAGCCATCCATCAAACGCATCAGCACGCCATCAAGCTTGCGAAAGTAGCCCGCCAACAAGCCGATCAAGCCGCCACCTAGAACGGCGAGAATGGCTACGGCCAGCCCCACGAACAATGAGACGCGAGCGCCGTAGGCCACACGACTCCACATGTCTCGGCCGAACCCATCCGCTCCCATGAGGAAGAGATGATCTACGCTGTCCCCAGAGAGATCTGTGAACGGCGCACGCGTGCCCGGCGCGATATTGATGCTGGCGGGGTCGATCGCCGACGGATCTACAGTACCCAGCCAAGGCGCGGCCACAGCGACAAAAGTCAGAAGCGCCAGGGTGTAGGCGCCGATCCGTACCGCGCCATTCGCCCAGACCAGGCGCCACGTTGAGGACCGGTTGCTGCCCGTGGCCAAAGCCTCTTGGGGTGCGGAAACGGGGGAGTCTTGAGAATTGAGAGCCATGATCACAATCAGCTCAGTAGCGAATGCGCGGATCGAGTAGCACATAGCTCAGATCGATCAGCAAGTTGATAACAACGTAGACCACTGAAAACAGCAGGATCACGCCCTGGATCACAGGAAAATCCCGCGAAAGCACGGCATCCACGGTGAGCTGGCCGAGGCCAGGAATAGCAAACACTGTTTCAGTGACCACCACACCGCCAATCAACAAGGCAATGCCAATACCAATCACGGTGACGATGGGTACAGCGGCGTTGGCCAGAGCATGCCGAACAAGAACGTGACGCTCAAGCAGTCCTTTGGCCCTGGCAGTTCGTATGTAGTCGTCAGTAAGCGCCTCTGAGACTGCGGCGCGGGTCACACGTGCAATCAGCGCGATATAGACGAGAGACAGCGTGATGGCGGGAAGAATCAGGTGCGAAAGCCACGGTAATAGCCCTGCGGAAATCCGCTTGTAGCCCTGCACCGGGAACCACCCGGTTTTGAGTGCGAACACCCAGATCAACACGTACCCGATGATGAATACCGGCACGGAAAATCCCAGCACCGAGAACCCCATCAGAAGCCGATCTATCCAGCCTCCATGCCGGGCTGCAGCTATTGCACCCAATGGCACCGCCAGGAGCACCGCCATGAATATGGTCAGCACTGCCAGCGATAGCGTGGGCTCCAGCCTCTGCCCTATCAGTTCAACCACGCTCGTCTTGAAGTAATACGACTGGCCGAAATTGCCCTGAAAGAGCTCGCCCACCCAGTGGAAAAACTGCGTCAACATGGACCCCTCCAGGCCGAGGCTTTGGCGTACTCGTGCTATGTCAGCGTCAGTACCCATGTCTCCCACAATGAGGGCGGCGGGATCTCCGGGTGTCAGGCGCAGAATCGAAAAAACGAAGACGGCGACGAAGATGAGTACCGGCACAGTAGACAGCAGCCGGCGAAGGATGAATGCATGCATAAGCCGCTCTTCAGGGTTTGCTGATGTTCCAGTAGACGTTGGTGGAACCCGCGAGGACGCCGCTGACAGCACCTTTTCTATAGGCTACCGGGCGCATGATCTCGCCCAAGGGGGCAAAGGCGCCAATCTCATAAGCCCGGAACTGAATGTCTTCACCCAGTTGCTTGCGCTCTGCATCTGTTCCAGCCTGGGAAAATGCCGTGCGGAGTTTCTCCAGACGCTCGTCCGTGGCCCAACCGAACCAGCCGGCTTCGCCATTGGCCGACAGGGGTGCGTAGTTAAGCGGGCTAAGTGCATCTTCAGAGCCCCAGTAGGTCACGAACGCATTCCAACCGCCCTGATCAGCCGGTTCTTTCTTGGCCCTGCGCGCGACCACAGAACCCCAGTCCATCGACTTCATGTCAACGACGAAACCACCCTGACGAAGAAGCTGCGCCACGAGCGGGGGAAGCTTCGCGAGTGAGCTGTTGTCAGTGGCGTGCAGAAGAACGACCGGCTGGCCTTTGTAGCCTGCTGCCTTCAAAAGCTCCTTCGCCTTGGCAAACTGAGGCTTTTCGCTGAGGCCTGGAGTTTTATTGGAAGCCAGCGGAGAGCCGCAGGGATAGACCGACAGACAGGTCTTGTACAGCGAAGGAATACCGACCTGGGTTTTCAGCAGGGCCTCCTGGTTCATGGAGAGCATCGCCGCCTGGCGCACCCGGACATCATTGAACGGGGGCACCAAGTGGTTAAAGCGAAGCAAATACTGCCCGCCAGCTGCTTCCGCTACCGTGATGAGTTTGTTGGCCTTCAGTGCGTTGTAGTGCTCGAATGGCACACCTTCCAACATGTCCACCTCGCCGTTCACCAAGGCATTGACCTGGGTCTGCGCGTCCTTTAGCACGACCCACTCGACACGCCCTACCTTCACCACCTTGCCACCCGTGGTGCCCGACGGAGCTTCAGAGCGAGGAACATACTTTTCGTTCTTCAGGTAAACAATTCGTTCACCTGGGCGGAATTCATCAGCCTTGAACATGTAGGGGCCGGAGCCAATGTGCTCGGCAACCTGCTGGTCAGCCGGCGTTTCGGCCATGCGTTTGGGCATGATGAACGGAACCAGCGACGAAGGTTTACCCAGGGATTCCAGCACCGCGCCGTAAGGCTCATTGAAGATGAAGCGGAAGCTGCTTGCCGAAACCACTTCTGCCTTGGCCAAGGCAGCGTACATGCGCTGCCCCATCGGATCGCGCTTGGCCCAGCGCGCCAGGGAGGCAAGAACATCTTCAGCTGAGACCGGCTTGCCATCATGGAACGCCAGGCTTGGGCGCAGCTTGAAGGTCCAGGTTTTGCCGTCGCTGCTCGTGGTGAATGATTCCACCATCTGCGGCTGGATTTTCCCCTTGGCGTCGGTGCCGAAGAGCGTGTCGTAAATCATGTAGCCATGATTGCGGGTGACCACAGCGGTGGTCCACGTTGGATCCAGGACCTTGAGCTCAGAAGTGGGAACCAGGCGGAAAGTACCGGCCGCCGCGGGTGCTTGAGCACCAACATGCACCCCAGCTAACGCCAGAGTTACTCCCAGGATGGACGAAATTGCGAGGCGACGTGTAGGTTTCATGAACGTACTCCTTGAGACAGCACCGCGGGGCGGCAAAGAATGAATGGACTGAAAGAAATCGGAAGACCTTCGTCACTACACATGCAAGCAATATGCCACGATGGTCGATAATTTAATTGTTCAGTGGACAATTAAATTGTTGCATGATGGAGTGGAGCAATTTCTAGGGAATTACCCCCAATTCCATCAACCAAACTTGTGCGTTTGAGATGCGGGCGACGTTGCATGGTGCATATGAGTGAGGCTTTTTGCACCAACACGGCGCACAACATCAACGTGTAACATCAGTCAGGATCGTTTTCGTCCATGCGCTCAGTTCGTCTTTCCACCATGCCGCCTTCTGCCCCCGATAAACCCGCTCGTAGATCCGCAGGGCGCCCTTCCAGCAGTGCCGTCACGCGCGAGGCCCTGCTGGACGTCGCGCTCAATCAACTCGACAGAGTCGGACCTCATGCCTTCAGCGTGCGGGACGTGGCTCGTTCGCTAGGGGTGTATCCCAGCACGATCTACTGGCACGTGGAATCCAAGGAAGCTTTGCTGGCGGAGGTGGTGGGCCTGGTCATGACAGGAGCCATCCCCCCGCGCGGCACTGGTGATTGGAAGACCTGGATTCGCCATCTTTTCAAGCGCTACAGAAAGGCCGTGCTCAAGCACCCCAACGTGGCTCAGTTGGTTGGCGCGCAGCTGGTTTCGAATGCGAGCCTCAGCATCGATCTGATAGAGGGCGTCATCGGTGTATTGCTGGAAGCCGGTGCCACCGATGAAAACCTGCGCGAAGCCTACAACTGCGTGATCTCGTCGCTGGCAGGTTTCATGACCATGGAGTTGGCACCCATGCCAGTCGATAACCCCGAAGGCTGGGCCACAGCACTCGAAGGCAGGGTACGTTCGATCGATCCCTTGGAGCACCCCACCCTCACCCGGCATCTGCACCTACTGGCCAACCGGGCCTTCATTCTGCGATGGCAAAATGGAAGCCAGGTGCCGCTCACCAGCAGCTTCAATGCCCATGTGGAGATATTTCTCGCCGGCCTGGAGACTTTCCTCTCTCGCGGAAAAGAGCCCGTTGGCGGATGAAATTAAAGATCTAGTCCAGTGAAACAGAGCCGAAGCGCCCCTGAAAACCACACCTGAACGCTTCTCAGCGCACTTGCCCTATGCGATAGCCTGCTTCAGGCGACGATGACTTTGCCTGAGCCTCTTTCACGCGCCTGCTCATAGACAAGCGACGCAATGGCAAGGTCTGCAACTGCAGATCCACTAGTGACGAACATGATTCGCTGGTCATCGCTCGTTCGTCCGGGATGACGCCTGCAAATCAGGTCTGTGAGTGTGGCCTGAGCGTGTTCAAGATTCGGCACCAGGTTGCCCGGCTGGGCGTAGTACTTGAGCTTTTCCTCATCCACGATGGTGAGATCCATGTCTGCTAAACCAGCATGCATCCACGCTCTGCCAACCTCCACGGAGATCGCCAAACCGCCGCTCTTTACCCAGGCAGGGTCAATAATGGGTTTGAAGTCTGGAGTAGTAGGAACAGTGGAGACAATGACATCGCTCGCCTTTACAACTTCTTCGGTAGAACCCACCTCAGCGTCTACCCCTAGACCCCGACATAGCTCCGCGAGCCGCTCCGCCGAAGCTGCGGTACGGCTGCTGATCAGGACCCTGCCAAGCTTAGGCAGCACCCTTTTGATCGCGAGAAGATGGCTTTGAGCTTGGGTGCCAGCTCCAACAAGTCCAAGCACTGAGCAATTCTCCCGCGCCAAGATCTGAACTGCCTGGGCAGACATGGCAGCGGTGCGCAACCCGGTTGCATGCCGAGCGTCCATGATGCCGAGCGTGAGTCCAGTAGCAACGTCAGAAAGAATGATGGTCGCGTTGATGTTGACCGCCGCAGCGCCGCCAGGCGGAACCATTCCAATCCATTTGACAGCCGCGTAGCCGCTCGACTTATCGACGGCAGATAGCACCTGAAACGCATGTCCGAGCCCCACGGGAATAGATGACTTGGGCGAAGTAAGCAACTCTCCGTTTCCATAGGCGGCAAAGGCGCTACCTACAACTTGACGAACCAATTCAAGGTCGATGTCCAGAGCAATGACGTCAGCATCGGTGAGATAGATCATGAGGGGCGTAAAAGAAGTTGCACTCAGGTGGCATCCAAAAAAACAGGTATTTGAAATCTCATGCCAATTAACTTGTATCGCAAGGATACCAGAAACATCATTTTTAATATAAACTCAATCTCATATCACCCATTAGTGAGTGATATGCAATTACTTTTCACTGAAACGAGTTGTCCGCTGAGACACACCCGTTCTTGCTCCTTTTCACGCTCACCAGCGAGGTTCACATGCATCGACGTACATTCACGGCTTTGAGTCTTTCACTGTTCTGCGCCGCAGTTCTACCGCTTGCGCACGCGAGCGATGCCTATCCGAACAAGCCCATCAAAATACTGATCGGCTACCCTCCGGGTGGGGGCACTGATGTCGCAGGACGTGCGATGGCGCAGCGGATTCAGGATCAACTAAAAAGCACGGTCTACGTTGAAAACAGACCTGGCGCTGGTGGTGGCCTTGCCACGGTGACTGCCGCCCGTGCAGCCCCTGACGGGTACACCCTCGTTGTCGGTGGAATTGGCACACAGATTGCCAACCGTACGCTATTTCCGGACTTGGGCGTTGACCCCATGAAAGACCTGGATCCTGTCGCGAACTTCTCGAGCACGCCCCTCGCTGTGGTCGTGGCCGCTGATTCACCATTCAAGACCGTGGCAGATCTGATCAAGGCGGGAAAAACTGAGAAAGGCCTTATCTACGGCTCTGGGGGCGCCGGGTCCGCAACCCATCTATCGGTTGTTCTCTTTGGAGAAATGGCAGGAACCAAGATGACGCATGTGCCCTACAAGGGCAGTTCTCCTGCGAATGTGGATTTGGTCAGCGGTCGCCTCGACTTCATGATCGACATCTTGTCTTCGGTCAAACCGCTCATCGATGGGGGCCGACTGCGGATGATTGCTGTGACGGCCAAGAATCGGCTACCGCAATATCCCAATGTTCCAGCGCTTGCGGAAACTCCGGGCCTCACTGGATACGAGTCCCTGAATTGGACTGGTCTGTTTGCACCCAAGGGAACGGACCCCAAGGTGATCAAGCTTGTCTCGGATGCGCTCAACAACCCACCAGACTATGCGGCGTTCAAGGCGAAGGTGGACGCGAGCGGAGCAACTTACACACCCATGCCGAGCGACAAATTCACGAGCTTCCTCAAGGAGGAATACAACCGCTGGAACCCCATCGCTGAGCGGGAACTGAAAAAGTAAATCTCTTGCTTGCCTCGACTTGATCTTCACGGATGCGTTCGCAGCCAATCTCAAATACACCGATGAAATCCGAAAATCTGCGCGGCATCCTGCCGGCTATTCCTACCCCGGTCCACTCCGACAGCAAGGTCAATGTGGACGCTGTGAAAAAACATGTTGCCTATCTCTTGCATCAAGAAATCGACGGGCTGGTTCCGCTGGGAGGAACGGGCGAATACGGCGCGCTGTCTCGCGCTGAGCGTGTCCGAATGGCCAGCATCTGTGTGGAATCCGTTGGGGGTAAGGTGCCCGTCATACCGGGCGTTCTCGACACAGGCTACTTCGACGCGATAGAGGCAGGCAAGTCATTCTCAGATGTAGGGGCTGACGCGCTCATGGTGCTCACACCGTACTACACAAATCCAACGCAGGCCGGCATTCGGGACTACTTCTTGCGCTTTGCAGATGAGTCCCCTCTGCCGATCCTGATCTATGAGATTCCCTATCGCACACGCATCGCGATTGAGCCTTCCATCCTTCATGAGCTTTCGAAACACGAGCGGATCATTGGGATGAAGGCGTGCAATACAGACATGTATCACTTCCTGCAGGTGACAGCCGGTGTTGACGATTCCTTCGCGGTACTCAGCGGAGAAGACACGTTGCTACCGCTGCATTTAGCCGCAGGCGCGAAGGGGGGAATTGTCGTCACCGCTAGCATGCTTCCGCGGGCCTGGCGTACGATCTACGAACTGGTCCTGGCAGGCAATATCACTGAAGCGATCAAGCTTCACCGCAAGCTGATTCCGATGATGAACCTGGCTTTCGCAGAGACTAATCCGGGGCCCATGAAATCTGTCATGGATCTCATCGGAGTCCAAGCGCCCGCCATGCTTGCGCCTTTAGTGGAACCGGCACCGGAACTTCAAGAGAAACTGCGCGCCGAAATGAAGACTCAATTGGCTATGTACGAGTCCCTAGGGTGAATCGGCAACAGAGGAACTGACAATCCCATCGATGGCTATGCTTTAGATCGTAAACACCTTCTTAGAGCCTGGAGGATTTGACGCCTGAGATGGAAGTCGCTGCTACCACCACCTGAGGCGCCAGTTCGGCGATGGCGCGTTCCACTGTCCAGCGTGTGGTGGGCGCGGCGATGCTGATCGCCGCGACTGCATTCCCGCGATGGTCGGTGATGGGAGCCGCAACGGCTATGTCCCCCATCAAAGTTTCGTTCGCAACCACCGCATAGCCCTGGTCTGCCATTTCTGCGATCCGGGCCAGCAGGCGTTCAGGATCGGTTTCGGTTTGCGGTGTCATCGGCGTGAGCACGGTCTGCTTCAGAATTACCTGTCGCTGCTCCACAGGCAACCGACCCATGATGGCGATTCCTGAAGCCGTGTACATGGCCGGCAAACGCGCTCCAACGGCGAAATCGATATTGACCAGATACCGACCGTGAAAGCGAGCCAGGAATACGATTTCCGAATCTTGCAGGCCTTGCAGGTTGCTGGTCTCTCCTGTGTTGCGGCTTACCTCCAGTAAGTAAGGCGACGCTTTGTTGACTATCTCGTTTGCACGGAGGTAGTCGTATGAAAGGTGAAGTACTTTGGCTGTGAGCTCATAGCTGCGCGACTCCGGTACGCGCGCCAGATAACCCAGTGTTTCGAGTGTAAAAACAACGCGTTGAGCCGCGCTGCGGTCCAACCCGGCGATGCGCGCTATTTCTGCAAGAGACATTTGTCGCTGGCTCCCACCGAATGACTCGAGAACCTGGAAGGACTTCTCTGTTGAAGCGATGAACAGAGGGGATGTTTTGGACGTCTTCTCCCTGGATGATCGCGACTTGGAGGAAGGAGGCAACTCGGGCAAATCAGATTCAGGGAGCATGGTTTCTACCCCTGCGGGGGCCTTCAGCGCGGAGTGGAGGGCATGGTGTACCCGCGTACTCGATTATCGCCCGACTACATATCAGGGAGCCTCAGAAGGCCGCAGGCGCCACTGAGCATAGACTGTTGCATGCGCAGAATTCGTCACCTTACCAACCGGCGCCGTACGCCTTCCACGAATGTCGCACTCGGCGTGTTGCTGGCGTTCAATGCTGGTTCGATCAATGCGGGGGGATTTCTGGTCCTGCACATGTACACATCGCACATGTCGGGTTTTGCTTCTCAGATGGCAGACGGACTTGCGCTGAGCGACTCAAGACTGCTGCTCAACGCCTTAGGGGCCATTCTTTCGTTCGTGGCTGGAGCGGCTGTGTGTGCAGGGCTTGTCAACTGGGGGCGAGAACGCGGACTAAGCAGCGTTTTTGCATTGCCGTTAGCACTTGAGGCGCTGTTGATGCTTTTGTTCGGCCTGTTAGGCGCTGTCATGCTTAACTGGACCACGCCCTTTGCCGTGCCGCTGACCGTTCTGTTGCTTTCATTCATCATGGGCCTTCAGAACGCCGTGGGATCGAAAGCCTCAGGCGGAAGTATTCGAACCACCCATATGACCGGAAATATCACCGACTTCGGAATGGCGCTGGGCAAGGCGTTTTTTGCGCGGCGCGCCAAAGTCCTGTCCGCCGAAGAGCTCAAGGGCGTTAGCCGTGCGAAGATTTCAGCCGCTCTGGTTCTAGCGTTCGTTCTCGGCGGCATCGCGGGGGCTCTTGGCTTCAAGTATTTCGGTTTCGTGTGTGTGATTCCCCTTGCCACTCTTCTGCTGTTGCTCTCCATCCCTCCGCTATGGCGAGACTTCAAATCGTAGGAGCCGCTGGTACGAAGGCGATCGCCCCGAGGATTCGCTCCATGAATCTCCCGACAATCGAAGCCATTCAGCGCCTAGCCGGCCGCACCTAGCCGGCCGCACCTAGCCGGCCGCATTCATAGCCTCGCGCTACCACTCGGTATCACTGCGTTTTTCGCCTTGCCAGGCGTCGATTTCGACAAATTTTTTTATTTAACGAACGTACCACTCAGGACACTAGGCGAAATCCATGGAACGCGAGTTATCGAGAAAGAACTGGAGTGCCGCCTGGTCACGCAGAGTGTCCAGAGTAGAGATATTGAAGGGAAAATCCTCGAAATCCGCGTAGCCCATTTGCCAATCCGAAAACCTTCTGTCCGGGATCTCATGGCCTTGTGATTTGACCTCAAAGTCAACGTGACGCTTATCTGAAGCGAGCGCGGAGATGAGTGCCGCAATCGCCTCGGGCGGCCCTTCCGCATATTGGACGAACCTCTCTCCATCAAACCCCAGTACGCCTGTTATACCCGCGTTGGAGTTCAAAATGCGCGCCTGTTTGACTATCGATCCCACGCAGGCGCAGTCCATGTCCGGAGCCAATCGACTGATGTACAGAAAATAACTGATTGGCATAAGGGTCCGTAATCTCAAGTCGAGTGCAAGTCCGCGAATGTACACCCGAGCACGCAAGACCGACGCTAACCCAAGTTAAGAAGCTAGACCCCGTTGTTTTGCAGCGATCAGACACGGCTTTGCCATATCGCCTAAAACGTGCACCAATTGAGTGCGGTCGTAGCTTTACGCTGGACGTCGGCTCACGGCGCGTGTGAAGGAATTATTGACCCCACCCCTGACTTGGCACCCAACAAGTCCGCGAAATTTAAGCTGCCATCGGTGCTAAGGTTGGTGCAACTTCTTCGGAGACGACATGACTGGACCCCGTGACTATTCAACCATCGGTGTCAATCGCGCGCAGTTCTTGCGAGCCACTGCCGCCGCGACAGTGGCCGCGACCTTAGGGAAAGCAGCATTCGCCGCAAATCAAGATACTCAGGCAGGCAAAATGATCACACGCAAGATTCCCAGCACAGGCGAACTTCTTCCCGTAGTGGGATGTGGTACCTGGCAGGGTTTTGGCCACGCGGAAGGTAGCGCGGAGTATTTGCGCCTTCCTGGCGTTGTTGATGCGCTATTCGAAGCAGGAGGCACGGTATTGGACAGCTCACCCATGTATGGCCGTTCAGAGAAAACCACCGGGGAGTTGCTGGCCAAATCGAAGCATCGGCAAAGTGCTTTTCTAGCCACCAAAGTTTGGACCTCCGGGCGTGAGGCGGGAATTGCGCAGATGGAAGAGTCCATGTCCCTATTGGGCGTGAAAAAGCTGGACCTGATGCAGGTTCACAATTTAGTGGACTGGCAGACGCACCTCAAAACGCTTCGCGATTGGAAATCACAAGGAAAGATTCGCTACATTGGCATCACGCACTACACCCCTTCAGCGTTCCGAGAGGTAGAGCAGGTGATCAGGCGTGAGCCATTAGACTTCGTGCAGATCAATTACGCCTTTGATGATCAAAGCGCAGCCAAGACTTTGCTACCTCTGGCTGCAGACAAAGGCGTGGCCGTGCTGATCAACAAGCCATTTGGTGGCGGCGCACTGCTGAAGGAACTGCGAAACAAGCCGTTACCCGACTGGGCCAAAGAAATCGACTGCGCAAGCTGGGCGCAGGTGCTTCTGAAGTTTGTACTCAGACATCCGGCAGTGACCTGCGTTATCCCCGGAACGAGCCGACCCGAACACATGATAGACAACGCCAAGGCCGGGCGCGGCATGATTCCTGATCCCTCGTTCTGGCGAAATCGATCCTTCACCAATTAACCGACGCTGTGGCTCACCGAACCGGTTCGGCCCTTCTGCCCCTTAGCTTTCGGGGTCGTACCCAAATTCGCGGAGTTCCTGCGAGCAGCGACATGCTTCGGCAATCTTGGCTGCCCACTTAACGGCGGCTTCGCGCGAGGGGAGTTCCAGAACGCAAAATCCGCCGTCGAACTCTCTCGTTTGGGGATAGGTACCGATAGTGACGGAACCGTCTGCAGCGACCATGACGGGCGCGATATTTCCGTCAATCCCGCCTCCGAACACGTACACGCCAGCAGTCTTGGCCTCTCGGATAACCTCGTGCGAAGCTTCGCTCACGGCGGCAAGATCCGCAGGCGAAACCTGCATTGCATTGGCAGGAAATGAGATCAGGTATTTCGTCATCTTTCGGTCGGGCGCGTTGCAACTCTCAAGATTCTGAATCAAGCCGCCGCCCTTGGACAGCCATCTGAATTTTAGGCACAAGGCTTAAAGCTGACGTTCAGGGCCCGCCACAGGTTCTGACTGAGCGAGCCACTGGAAAAAAGCTGGACCCGAGCATGAAGCATACGTCCGAGCTATCCGCTACAACTCAACATCCCTCGCGCCACCTGCATGGCTCAAGGTTTTTAGCATCTGCTCATACATGGCATCTACCGCTGCTGAGCTTCGCGATTGCTTGCTACGAAGCGCGGCCACTTCCATTGAAACGAGCTCAGGCAATTCAAAACCCACGGGCAGGTTGCTCAGTATCTGCAGATGAGGTGGCACGCTGCAACGCGTAAACACCGCCACAGCAAGCCCGCTCTCCACGGCAGCCAATTGCCCGGCCAGGCTGGAGCTGTGATACACCACCCGGTGGTCCCTGCCCTGGGCTGCCAGACTGGATAGAGCGGCTGTTCGGGCCATGCTCCCTGCTTCATAGACCGCAATAGGCAACGGACTTTTGCGCCAGACTTCGTATTGAGGTGATCCTACCCATACCAGAGGTTCATGAAACAGCAGGCGTCCTCGCTGGGGTTTGTCTCTGGAAATCAAGGCCAGATCCAGCTCACCGCGCACCACCTTGGGAATGAGCGATGTAGATTGCTCACAGGTCAACTCGATCTCTACCCCCAGGTAGCGCCCCGCGAAGCTGCGCAGCATGGGCGTGAGGTAGCGAACGGCATAGTCGTCCGGAACCCCCAACCTCACGCTGCCCGATAGGTCCGGCCCGAAAAGCGCGGTCTGCGCCTCGCTTTGCAAGGCGAGAATGCGTCGCGCATAGCCAAGAAGTTCTGTGCCAGCAGTGGTCAGTTGCAGGTGGCGAGGCCCGCGCAGCAGGACGGGCTTACCCAGGGCCATCTCCAGCTTCTTGATCTGCATGCTGACCGCGGCCTGTGAGCGATACACCAAAGGAGCGGCCGCAGAAAGGGAGCCTGCATCTACCACAGCAACCAGAGCACGCAACCAGTCGATCTGCAAGTCGGGGTAATTCATCTTCATTTGTACATTCGATTTTCGAATAATACATCTACGCTTTATTTGCTTTACCAAACCGCCCAAGCGCAGGAGCATCCTGGCATGCACAACCGAGTTCAGGGCACGGCGCTCACTTCAGCTGGTAACCTTTTAGACCCGCGCCAACAGAGGCAGGGTCAATGGCTACTCATCGCTGGCGGGTTGCTATTGGGCACTGTGGGGGTATTTGTAGAGGAAGCAAATCAACCCCCTCTGCTCACCGTCTGGTTCCGCTGCGTATTCGGCGCATTGGCTTTGCTGATCTGGGGCATCGCGACTGGACGGACAGCCGAACTGCGCGTGCGAGGGAGAAGTTGGTGGATCGTGCTCGCCACCGGAGGCTTCATGATCATCAACTGGGCACTGTTCTTTGCGGCCATTCCTCTGACATCCATTGGCATCGCCACTATCGTATTCCACATACAACCAGTTTGGCTCATCGTCTATAGCGCAGTAGTCTTGCACGAAGCCGTACCCAGGCGACAGCAGCTTGCCACCGCAGCAGCGCTGGGTGGTCTTGTCCTCACGACGGGGCTATGGAGCAGCAACTCCACTGAAGCAAGTTCCGGCCCGGACTATCTGGTGGGCTTGCTACTTTGCCTGGGAGGTTCGCTGTGCTATGCGGCGGTGACTATTCTTGCCAAGCGCGAGAAGGTGGTCAGCTCCTTCGCCATGGCGTGGTGGCAATGTGCCGTAGGCGTAGGGGCGTTGGCGTGGGCACCGCTCATCTACGGGTGGCCCCATCAGAATTCCACATGGGCTTGGTTGGCGGGTCTGGGCATCCTGCATACAGGCCTGGCGTATGCAATTTTATTTGCAGGCATCACTCGCCTGACCTTGGGACGCGTGGCTGTATTGCAGTATGTCTACCCGCTTACTGCTGTCCTGCTAGATTGGGTTGTCTACGGCAGAACGCTGGACACGGTGCAATTTGTGGGTGTTGGACTTATGGCCATAGCACTGCTGGGAATAAGAAGCCGCTAGGGCACCTACAAACGTGAGCACGCTGAACGCCGTCTTTACGGATTGCAACCAGCCCCGTTTCGCGCTGGCTTAAAATCACTGCTCTACCGAAAGAACCGTCATGGCAGCAGCTATGAAAGGCTTTCATTCTTGCAACCAAAGGTGGTGAAGATGAGCAAGCCTTTTATTTCCCTGTGCCCAGAGATCACTCGGGCTCATGCACTGACGTTAATGGACTGGCTGGAGGACGACGGCGTCACCCGCTATCTGAGCGATTCGCGCCATGTCTCCCGGTTCATCGAGCAAGTCATTGGTCGGGTCCAACTACCGATCCTGACTCATCTGTTCAACCAGGGCGGCCGCTTCTTCATGGCCTACGACCGTCATGACGTGCCGGTCGGCTTTGTCCGCCTCGTCAAGACCGGCGCGGACTGCGAAATGGTCCTTGTCATCGGCGACAGGAACAATTGGGGTCGCAAGCTTGGCGCTAGTGCCATTCGCGAAGGCATGAAGCTCGCGTTCTTCGATATGCGGGCAGAAAAGCTCATTGCAAAAATCCATGCAGACAATGCGCGCTCGTTAACCGCCTTCCTGCACTCGGGCTTTCTGCTTGAGAGCGAGACGCCCACCTTGAAGGCGTTTTCCATACATTCAGAACGCTATCTGCGGCTCTTGCGAGAAAGCTCAGCGGATGACCCTTCTGGTATCTACATCACGGAAATCGACAAGGCCAGGCTCAGCCATTTGCTTGCGCTCGAGCAAGGCCCGGAGGTTGTTGATCTGGAGCACGAGGTTGAGCGTGCCATCGTCGTCGACCCGCGGCAAGTGGCGGGGAACGTGGTCACCATGAATTCCAGGGCAGTGCTGCATCTGGACGACGAGAAAATAGAAGTGGATCTGGTCTACCCACAAGATGCAGATGGCAGCGCCAATAAGCTTTCAGTGTGCTCCGGCGTTGGCACCGCAATCCTGGGCTACAAGGAAGGCGATGCGATCGACTGGCGAGTTTCAGACCGGACCCGACGTATTCAGATTGGCAAAGTGCTCTACCAGCCGGAAGCTGCAGGCGACTTCCACCTCTGAATGAAAGACGGTTAAGGCATCCGCTCAGCGCTCAATGCCTGCAAGTCTTCGGATTGCTGAGTTGAAGAAATGACTCCACTGCGAAATACAGACATCATGTGAAAAGCGCTATGTACACAGCCCCCAACATGAGCACTGCAAGACAGCAAGCAGCGTAAGGAAGCAAGGTCTTGTAGACCAGACGCTCCTGCCCTATTCCTTGCGACAGGCCTGCGGCAATGGTCATCCGAACAGGGGAGAAGATACTCATGGCAGTGCCTGACACGTGCTGCAATGCGGCGACGGCGGGCACGCTCAGACTCGCCTGTGCAGCCAGAGCGAGTTGTGATGGCATGAACAGGCTGTTGGGCGCGTTGCCGCTATTGGTCAGAATACCGAACGCGCTGGAGACCAACGGCGTGACCAGAACCGCCTTTTCATGCAGAGCAGCAAACATAGCCTGCGCACTAGCCCCCGAGATGCCTGCCGAAGACAAGACTTCCGCCATCATGGCAAACAGGAACACGGTCAACACCGCATGTTTGCCCGTCACCCATGCCGCAGTAGCTTCCAGAGGAATAAGCTGGCCCTGCCTGCGGATCAATGCGGTGACCACTCCACCGGCCAATAGCCAGGAGCCGGCATGAAAAAACGGCGACCACGCAGGCAGGTCTTCAAACGGTGCGACCCTGAAGAAGCTGCCAAGAACATCTTTGAAACCTGGTAGCAAACGAGTCAGCACCAACGCGCTGATCAGCGCCACATACGGCATGGCTCGTAATGCGGTCTTCCAGGCCTGGGCCACGTCAGGCTTTTCATCGATCAGGTAACGCAGCAAAATCAAAGGGCCATAGGCGGCAAGAAGAGCTGTTTCCGGCCCGAGATGCCAGGTGGCAAAAGCCAGCAGCACCAAGCCTGTGGCAATCCACGCAGCTTCGCGGACACATTCCCCTTTTGCCACCTCCCAGCCTGCGGCATGCATGGTTCGCCAGAACAACGGCAGCCATATCAGCATGAACAAGCCAACGGGCAGCATCAAGTAAAGCCCTAGCTCGGAGGCCGGAATGCGGGCATAGGCAGCGGCCAGCAGCGTTCCGCTGCCCATGGCGCCCCAGGGAATCATGGTCTGGCTCAGCAGCGCAAAGACCATGAGGTGCCGGGGAGCGAAGCCCATTGGGCGAATCAAGGTCACAGTGCCCAACATGCCTGCCCCGAAGCCGGTGGCGGCCTCAGCGAATGGGCCCACCAGGAAGCAGGCGAAGAACAGCCGCCGGCGCCTTGCCAGAGGCGATTCGTTCAGAGCTGCCGGACCCGCACTGCTTGCTGGATTCCGGTGATGCGCTGCAATTCGCCAGAAAAAAAGCCCACCCAGGATGTAAGGCGCTATCGTGGCGCCAATCCAGAGGCCGCGCGCGAGGGCACGGCTCAATTGATCGATTCCGAATGCCGTAGGTCCCGTGACCGACGCGATAGGAATGGCTGCGAGCAGGCCGAGGACCGCAGCATTGGTCATGCTGATTCGGCCGCTGCGGATCGCCGCCACCATGACGAGCGCCGGCATGGACCATAGTAGGTAGATCATTCAAACCGGCACGAGGCACATTGGGTCATACCGGCGATGTTAGCGGACGCCGTGGCCCCGCGTTCGCGCCAAGCAAGCGTGGTCCTTCACGGCCCAGCTCGCATGAGCTCCCTCGATTCAGGGCAAACGCCAAGAGTGATCGGGGGCCCCTGATGCTTCTGGGTCAGCTCAAGGCTGGATTCTTCTCTGACCGCGCCACTCGCTCCGCCAACAAGGCGGACGTGAGAACAGCAGTGCCCCCCAGCGCAATCAACAAGACGGGGCCAATAAGAGGAAACATGCCGACGGGAATCAGGTCCATGATTTTGGCGACACCAATCGATGCAATGACATCATGCCATTCGAAGACAACAAGTTAGCCAGATCGCTGCACTACGAGGGGAACAGCAGTCCCTGAAGCTCTTTGCGACTCTTCACGCCCAACCGGGTATAAATCTGCCGCCGGTGATAAGTGGCGGTATTGGCACTGATGCCCATGCGCGCGGCGATCTGCTCCTCGGACAGCCCCCGTACCAGCCAGTAAGCCAGCTCGTGCTGGCGTTGCGGCAGCCCCAGCGCGCGCAACTCGGAGAGTAGATGCGCCACCCGCGGCACCCGCTGCGTGATATGAATGCCCACTGCCCGGCCTTCACCCTTGGCATCGGCCATCTGTGTGGAGCGCACGGTGAATGTGCCGCTGGCGTTGTGCAACTCCAATTGCGGCAATGCAAGTGATGGGGTTCTGGCGCTTTTTAAGGAAGGTTGTTGCACCGATTGCAGCCGCGTCAACAATTCCTGCAACGCTAGTGGAAGCTCGCTACGGCGGTACCATCGAAGTCCAAAGGCCAACGCCATCAGCCGGTCGGCCTGGGGCGATGACCACAGCAGCCGACCCTGCGGTGTGGCCACCAACATAGCGTTGTCGTGCACCACGCTTTCCCGCGTATTCAGCTCTCCGTTCTGCAGGATGCGCGCTAGCCAGGGCTCAAGCCTTGCGAGCAGTTCAATGTCCGCCGGCGTGAAGCGCGGCGCATCGGGTTTGCGGCACAGCTTGAGCGAGCCCACGCCCTGCCCCTGCGGCGTGCGCAACACAAGGCTCAAAAAGTCCTGCAGCTCCGACGGTCGCGCTACCTGATTGTAGAAGTCGCTGCGAATGAATGCGCTTCTGGGCACCGAGATGAGCTGCTCCATCTCCAGCACCCCACGCTCATAGCGCACTGCCGAAGCGAAGTCATGCGAGCTGTAATTGACGACTTCGTGCTCCAGCGCCGCCATCTGCGGATCGAAATAGCGGTGCATCCACTCGCGCGCGACCGACGGTTCAATGTAAGCATCCAGGTTGCCGCTGGCATCAGGGTGGAAATAAACACCCGTATCGAAGCCGATCAAGCGGTGCAGCTCATGCAGCACTGGCTCAATGAGCGTCAGCCCGCTGAAATCCAGACAGGCCATCAATTGCAGGCGCTCAATGGCCTGCTGATGGATGTGGGAACGTTGCATGGGTAATAGGGCAATGCGCCGCATCAATGCGGTGTAAACAAAAACGCCTGCAACTCTTGCCTATTCTGAACCCCTAGCCGCGTGTAGATCTGCCTGCGATGGTATGTGGCTGTGTTCGCACTGATGCCCATACGCGCGGCAATCTGCTCCTCGGGCAAGCCACGCACCAACCAATAGGCGAGCTCGTGCTGGCGCTGCGGCAGACTCAGGGCGCGCAGCGCGGGCAGCAATTTGGTCACACGCGGCACGCGCTGCGTGATTTCAATACCCACCGCCCGGCCCTGACCGGCGGCCGACTCCATTAGCGTGGCACGCAGCGAGAACGTGCCACTGGCGTTGTGCAAATCCAGTTGGGGCGGCTTCGGGAGGCTGCCGCCCTGGCACGTGTACTCCAGGCAACGCAGCAGCGCTTGCAACGCGGGAGGCAACTCGCTGCGCCGATACCAGCGCGGCTCGAAGGCCAGAGCCATCAACCGGTCAGCCTCGGGCGACGTCCACAGTAGTTGCCCCTGCGGGGAGGCTACCAACATGGCGCGATCATGTACCACGCTGTCGTCAGTATCCACATCGCCAAGCTGCAGCACACGCGCCAGCCAGGGCTCCAGCCTCGCCATCATGGCAACGTCGTCAGGGCCGAAGCGCGGGGCCTGCGGCCCCCGATACAGCTTGAGCGCCCCCACCCCCGCGCCTTGAGGCGTGCGCAGAACCAGACTCAAGCAGTCCAACAACTCAGCCGGACGCAGTGCCAAGTTGTAGAAATCGCTGCGCAGAAGCTCGCCAATCGGCACTGTGATGAGTTGCTCCATCATCTGCGGACCATGGTCGCCCCGCACCGCAGCGGCAAAGTCGTGTGCACTGCGGCGAATCACCTTGCGCTCACTGGCCATGATTTGCGGGTCGAAATAGACATGCATCACTTCGCGCGCCTGCGATGGCTCGATGTAGGCATCCATGGCGCCGTCGCTGCCGGGATAGAAATAACCACCGGTGTCAAAACCGATCAAGGAATGCAACTCATGCAACAGGGCTTCAATCAGCTGCGGCCCGTTGAAATCCAGGCAGGCCATGTGCTGTAAGCGCGCCAAGGCTTGTTGCTGAATTCGGGACAGAGACATGTTGAGGATCAGTATGTGTGCAGCGTGCTTTGTAACAACTTACCACAACACCGTACTCTCCACCCCACCCCCGGGGGTGGGGTGGAGAGTTTTGATCTGGCAACAACAGGGTATGACTGATGAACGACTAGCGCCAGACGTCAGGCAGACACCAAATCCTTCATCACGTCATAGCCAGACCTCTTGGCCTCGCGCGCCCTCGCCACCTACCCTAGCAACTTCCGTGACCCGGTTAGGAGGCTGTCAACGCCCTGCTCGACGCCGGACGAAGGCCAGAATGGCCAAAGACAGGGCCAGCAGTGCCAGCGGACTGTTCGTTGGCACCGGCACCGTGTTGCCGGAGCCGCCCGGCGGGATGGCCCCCGAAGTGTTCGTCAAGTCAAATGTCTGTGTAATAGGCTCCTCAAGCACGGTGTCATACACCACGGCGCTGACTTGGTACGACCCAACCGTTGCATCGGCGGTGGCCGTGACTTCCGCGAAACCATTGGCATCGGCCAGCGCGCTTTCGGCAGACAATACCGCCCCGCCGGACGCGATGAAATAGACACGGACTTGCGGCGTAACGCTGCCATCCCACCCCGTGACTTGCACGCGCAGTGCCTGGCCAAAAGTGGTGTTGATTGGCGTGCTTTGCGGTGTGCCACTTGCCGTCGTCATGAACTTGGGCAGATCCGCAATGTTTCTCAGCTGGCGGCTTTGGGGGCTGACTAGCGTACTGCCTTGCACGCTGGCCTTCACAGCGTAGGTCCCCACAAACCCGTTGGCCGTTGCGCTTATCTGCACGTCCCCTGCGGCATTGGTCACCCCCGTCAGTGCGGAGAAACTCGCCGTGGCACCCGATACGGGATCGGGTGTGACTGCAAAATTAACCGTAGCGCCTTGCACTGGATTGCCAAAAAAGTCTTGCACATGCGCTGTGATGGGTCCCGAGAACGGCTGTGTGACGTACGCCCACTGCGGCGTAGACACGCCAAAAGAAATGGCGGCAGCGTCTCCGGCAGGCGCGGAGTTCGAAAGCTGGAACGACGTTCCCGTCGCGCCAGGCGCTGTGGCACTGACGCTATAGGCACCAGACTTGCCTGTGGCCGTGGCCGTGACCGCCGCGAAACCATTCGCATCGGTGACCGCTGTGGCCGAAGAAAGCGTTACACGTGAAGGTACGCTGGGACCGCCAAAACTCACCGTGACACCGGCCTTCGGATCGTCCGACGCGTCCGTTAACCTCACTTGCAGTTGCGCGCCAAAGGCCGTATTGACCAAGGTGGTTTGGTTGTTGCCTGCCGTCACCGCCAGGGTATTCGTGTTGGTGTTGCATAAAGAAAATATCGGCATATTGCCCAAGATGCCGACGGTTCCCTTCATGTCATAACACCCCATCACGCCATTGGCCACCGGGGTATAGCTAAAAATACCTTGCGCGTTGGTGGTGCCCGAGCCGGTAGACGCTACTGGCAGGCTGGGCCCCGGATTCACCGGGGTAATGCTCACCGCCATGCCAGGCACACCTACGCCATTGCTGTCGAGCACCTTGATCGTCAAGGGCTGCGCAAAACTGGTATTGAAAACCGTGCTCTGCGGCGTGCCTGTAGTGCCCACTGAAGCCGCAGCGAGGGCAATGGTCTTGAAAACAGCAATTGTTCCGGTGCCAGGGCCCGAGGTCACCAGATCCGGGCGACCATCACGGTTGACATCAATGGCAGCGAGCATGCGGGTGACCGAATAACCAATATGCTCGTTCAAAACAAAGCTGTGGTTGGCTTGCTGCAGCCCTACATTGCCATCAGATATAACGTCCAGCCGACCATCGCCATTCACATCGGCAATGATGATACGTCCCATGTCACGATTATTACCAGATACACCTGTAGCATAAAGCTTCGTGGACGGCAAGAAAATACCATTCCCAACGCCCTTAGCCATCCATACACCTTGGCCATTGGAATTTTGCATCAATATATCAATTTTTCCGTCACCGTCTATATCAGCGACCTCAATATCCTCAATGTCAGTGGCACCAGCGCCTACTCCAAGCAAATCTGCCTGTGGTAAAAAACCGCCGTTCCCTAATCCTTTTAGCCATGAAATATTCGTTCCGATGTAGCTGCCGCGAAAGACCAGATCAGCTTTTCCATCGCCATCAATATCAGCCAGATGTGATGTTCTTATGGAGGCATCAGCCGCATACCCACTGCTACTCACTTCATATTGCCCAATCAATATAAAATTTCCGAACCCCACATTCTGTAAAACTTCAAAATAATCAGTTCCGCCAAAATTACCATACTCATGCACACCAACAACAATATCCAATTTCCCGTCTTGATTGAGATCAGCAAGGCTCGCATTAAAGGCGCCAGTATCTGCATCCGCGAGTGGAGGCCTCTGAATACCAAATGAACTAAAATCAGCGTTATTGTTACCGGATCCTTTTAATATTGACACCCCTAGAGAATCAGTAATAACCAAGTCAACCTTGCCATCCCCATCGATGTCTCCCGCAGAAATGCTCCTAGGCACTTGCAAACCGAATACCAGGTTATTGAAGTCACGCGTGAGCGCCAGGCCGCCAATGGGCGTGCCAAGATAGATGAGCAACTGGGAGGTGTTTTCATTGAGAACCGCCAAGTCGGGGTAACCATCGTTGTTGAAGTCCGCGCTGACGGCGGCCGTCGACACGTTAGGAGCGTTGCTTGCGCTATTGGCCTGTAAACCCGCCGGCCCATAAATAATGGCGGCTTGCGCTGGCAGCGCTACCGCGCAGAGCGCGGCTGTTGCAGCCATACTGGCGGCAACGCATTTGGCTCTCTGTATCCACCTGCTTGCTGTTGTGAAAGTTCTCATTGCTCTTAAATCCGACTGTATGACTGGCATCAGTCTAGGAAGTTAAGTGCTACAGCGCCCCACCCCCAGGGGTGGGTTCAATTCGAGATCACGCCCTGGTATCGGAAAATACCCTCCGCGCGGTAGTGCATCGCCACAGAAGGAAATCCACTTAACTGGGCTTGCCAGAGGCTGCTCCGCGCAGTTCGAATCAGGGACGCCAGGAAGACTGCAAGCGCGTATGCCGAGCGGGAGCTCGGCGGTCCCAGCGGGGAACCTGCCGACAGCCGACGAGAAGCGGCACCCTATGCAGAAGAGAGCTACTGCCAGAAGAGTACACTTCAGATATAAATAAGAACCATTCCTATTTATATCCATGGTTGTCGCCACCCTCCCCTTGCACACTGACGTGCAAACACTCTATCTCGATCATCACAGCTGGTTGCTGGGCTGGTTACGCAAACGCCTGGGCAACGCTGCAGATGCAGCCGATCTGGCGCATGACGCGTTCTTGCGGCTTATCGTCAAGCCAGCTCCACGTGGGTTTGCCAGCGAGGGAGAGGCGCGAGGGTATCTGCGCACCATGGCTCAAGGGATGTGCATCAACCTCTGGCATAGGCGCGAAATCGAGCAAGCCTGGCTGGATACCCTGGCCGCATCCCCGCAGGCCTTCGCCCCCTCTGCAGAGCGGCAAGCCATTGTTCTGGAAGCGCTGCACGAAATTGGCACCCTTTTGCTAGGCGCGCCGCCCAAGGCTGCTCGGGCTTTTCTTCTATCCTCTGTGTGCGAAATGAGCGCCCAGGAAGTGGCCGCAGAACTGGGCGTTTCCACGCGGATGGTGCGCAAGTACGTAGCGCAGATCATGCTGCGCTGCATGCAGGCACAAGCCAGCCAAACCGTGGCCGGTCTGCTTCAAGACTCCTGATACGCACCTGATGCACACACCTTCCCATGCCACCATGCAGCAAGCGGCGGAGTGGTACGCATTGCTGATTTCAGGCGAAGAAACACCCAGAGACCGGGCTCGCTGGAAGGCGTGGCTAGTAACCAATCCAGAACATCGCCAAGCCTGGAGCTACGTGGAAGCAATCAGTCAGCGCGTACTGGCACCGCTGCAGGAGACCACGGACCCCCATTTGACCGCAGAGAACCTTCACTCTGCCAACACCCGCACCTGGCGCCGCCGCCATGTGCTCACCAGCGCGGTGGTGGCCACTAGCGCGGGTGCGCTGGGCTGGATGGGCTGGCGCAGTTCACTCGGCCCCTTGGTGCTGGCTTTGGGAGCCAATCACCGCACGGGCGTAGGAGAAATACGCGAGATTCAACTGCCCGACGGGACCCGAGTCTGGCTCAATACCGCCAGCGCATTCAACCAACAATACAGCACCGACTCCCGACGGTTGCAGCTGTTGACCGGTGAATTCCTCATCGACACCGCTGCAGACGACTCCAAGCGCCCATTCATCGTTGAGACACCGCAGGGCTGGCTGCGTGCCCTTGGAACCCGCTTTACAGTCCGGCGCGAAGACGAGCAAACCGTGCTCGCGGTGTATCAAGGAGCGGTTGAAATCCGTACCGCCGCGAGTGGTGCTGTCAAAACCATTCCCGCAGGCCAGCAAACGCGCTTCAACGCGCAAGGCATCAGGCCCCCGACATCTACCGACCTATCAAGCGCCGCGTGGAGCCGCGGCGATCTGGTGGCGCTGGACACCCCCTTGATCGAGGTGGTGGAAGAACTGCGCCGCTACACACACCAGCATATTGGTGTGGACCCCGCCATCGCGCAGCAGCGGGTATTTGGCTCTTTTCCTCTGCACGATGTAAACACCACACTGAATCTTCTGGCAGACGCCGCCACCTTGCGGGTGCGTCGCACGCTGCCGTGGTGGGTCACGTTGGAACCTTTGTGATCCCGTGGGTACGCGCTTCCGGGGAGCGTCTCACCTTTACTTGATGCTCCCGCGCTACCGCCTGCCAGTCTCACCGCCGGCCCATCCACGGATGGAGGACGTTGGCAAAGAAACCAACTCCAAGGAAAGTTTGAAAAAAAATGCGGAAGTGGTTCCGCTTTTTTAATCTCGGCTGATTTACCTAGTGAGAGAGGGCCACATCCAAGAGCGACAGCCACCGCATAGCAGGCAGCCAGTTCGATGCAGGAAATGAGGCGCTCGCCATTTCTCCACATTTCTTGATCAAGACCATCACCATGCTTCGTGGTTCTCACTCCTGCGTTGCCTTCGCCTTGCGACCTATTGCAACTGCCCTGCACATCGCGCTGGCAAGCAGCTCATTCTTGTCGATAACGTCTCCTGCGCATGCGCAGACCGCTCCATCCACCGTGCGGACCTATGACATTCCCTCGGGGCCGCTCCCATTCGCACTCACGCGATTTTCGGCTGAATCAGGTATTCATCTCGCGGCTTCGAGCAGCCTGGCCCAAGGCAAATCCAGCCCGGGGTTGAAGGGCGAATTCAATGTAGCCAGTGGCTTGGTCGCGCTCCTGGCAGGCACGGGCTTGCAAGCTGTCCCCTTGAGCGGCGGCGGATACGGGCTGCGGCTAATACCAGCATCAAAAGTAGCCAATGACGAATCGTCCTCAATCACCGAACCGGGTGAAGTCGGGCAGTTGGCCACAGTAACGGTTACTGCGCGTACGCAGAACAACCTGACAGCACCTGCAAGACAGGTCACCGTCCTGGAGGAAGAGGAGATTCAGCAGCTCAGACAAGGCTCAGACAGTCTTGCCACCATGCTCAGCAAAATGGTTCCAGGTATGGCGGACTCCAGCCATACCATCACCGACTATGGGCAAACGCTTCGCGGCCGCAACATGTTGGTGCTGATCGATGGCATTCCCCTCAACACCAACCGTGACTCATCCAGAAATCTGGCTAACGTCAACCCTGCAGATATTGAGCAGATAGAAGTGTTGCGCGGCAGTAGCGCCATCTACGGCAGTGGCGCAGCAGGCGGCATCATTGCCATTCAAACGAAAAAGCCCTCAGGCGAGCCCAAGGCCGAAACCACTGTGACCGGCGTGAGCCCACTCTCCAGGCTGGGAGGTTCGGGCCTTGGCGGTGAAGTTCAGCACTATCTCTCAGGTGGAAACGACAAGCTCGACTACTCGTTCAGCGTAGGTGGCCGGCGAATTGGCGGCTCATTTGATGCCAAGGGCGACCGTATTGCACCCGAGCCCAGCCAAGGCGATTTGTTTGACTCCAATGTGTATAACGCCTCCGCAAAGGTGGGCCTCAAGATGGATGCCAACCAGCGGCTGCAACTCTCTGCCAGCCACTACAACGCCGATCAGGACACCCGCTACGCCTCCGATCCCTCCGTGGCTCGCTTGCCGGCGGGCACCGCTGCAGCCCGCCCTATAAAAGGGCTGCAGCTTGCTGATCAGAATCAGATCAAGAACACTTTGCTTGGTCTGGATTATGAGAACCGAGACATCGGAGGAAGCACGCTCGCCGCGCAACTCTATGACAGGGATTTCTTCACCCGGTTTTCGCCTTTCGATGCGCGCGCGGTTCCCGTGCGTGGCGCCAATATCGATCAGGCCATGCAGAACTCAAAAGTATTCGGCGGCCGACTCACCATCAAGACTCCGCTGGGGCAAGACAAGAAAACCTTGCTCATCTGGGGCGCTGACTTCAACCATGAACGCACGGACATGCCCATTGACGTGTTCGACCCCAAGGCATATGACGCCAGCGGTGGCCTCGTCTTCAACAAAACAGGCCGCTTGATCTACATGCCGCCCATTACCACCAGCAGTTTTGGCGGCTTTGCGCAGTTGCAGCATAAGTTCAACGAAAAATGGTCTCTTGAAGGCGGCGCGCGCTATGACCGGGCAGAAGCGCGCTTCAATGACTTCACGCCGCTCTCTCAATCGAAGTTGCCTAATCCCCAGTCCATCGCCGGAGGTACGGTCAAGTATGGTTCATCGACGTTCAACCTGGGTACCGTGTTCACGCCAGTCAAACGCCAGGAGTTCTATGCCTCCTACAGTCAAGGCTTCGAGTTGCCCGATATTGGAGTAGTGGTGCGCAACGCCACACTTGGATTTGACTTAGGCAACTCCAATCTTCAACCCATCAAGACCAACACCTTCGAACTCGGCTGGCGCGGGAAATTCAACAACGTCCAGGCGAACCTGAGCGTCTTCCAATCTCAATCCACTCTGGGAGCCGTTCAAAGCTTCAATAACGGACTTACGCTGCTGCGCACCAAAGAAAAGATACACGGATTGGAAGCTGGTCTGGACTACTTCAGCACAGACGATCACTGGAGTCTTGGGGGTACTCTCACCTGGATGAAGGGTCGCGAACTGTTGCAGACCGCGAGCAACTACCAAAGCATGACCGGCTTCCGGATTCCTCCGCTGAAATTGACGGCATATGTGGAATACAGACCGAACGCACGTTGGAGCCATCGCGTCCAGGCGACTTCCTACGCATCCAAGGATTACCGCCTGGACGGGAAAACAAGTTTCGGCCGATACGACACCCAGGGCTACACCACGGTGGACCTGATCAGCCAATGGAAGATCGACTCAAAGAACCGGCTTTCGTTCGGTATTGAAAACTTGTTCAATCGCCACTATTACCCACTCTACAGCCAACTTCTCAGAAGCAATAACAACACCAGCCGCCTCCCGGCGGCAGGCGCTGTGCTGAAAATCAGCTACACGCACGTTTGGTGATCGGGTGCGCGCCCTGCTCCGCAGGCTGCACCGCTGGTGCGGCCTCAGTGTCGCGGTCTTTCTGTTGACAAGCAGCCTTTCGGGCAGCTTGATAGCGTTCGAACACGAACTGGATTCCTGGCTCAATCCTGAGCTTTTCCATACGGCAACAACCCGGGCAGCATTACCGCTCGATGAGTTGATTGCCAGAATAGAGGATCAAGACCCAGGGCTTCGCGTGACGCAAATGCCGTTAGATACACAGCCAGGGCAAGCGCGCGAGGTACACGTAGAGCCGAAATCCATTGGAGGCCCCACCCGAGCATTCATCGGGTTTGATCGTCTGTTCGTGGACCCCACGACTGGCCGTGTGCTTGGGTCGCGTCAGTGGGGCGAATGGCAATGGGATCGTGCTCACCTGATGCCGTGGATGAACCGCTTTCACCGCAGCCTTACCCTGCCCGGCCGCATAGGAAATCAACTGCTGGGCTCGGTGGCAGTGGTGTGGCTGCTCCTATCTTTAGCGGGTCTCTACCTCACCCTGCCAGTCAAACTGAAAACGAGCAAGACATCAGAGCCGGGCGCCAGCTACTGGAGCCGATGGAAGCCAGCGTGGAAGATCAAGCGAAGAACCAAAGGCTTTCGGAAAATCAATGACCTGCACAGAGCCGCCGGTTTGTGGGTACTGCCGCTTACCTTGTCCACCGCATTCACCGGTATCTACCTCAATCTCGGGAACGAGCTTTTCAAACCAGTAGTCAGCCTGTTCGGCCCCATTACGCCACACCCTTTCACCACGATACCCAAGGCTCCAGTGCCATTGGCCAAGTCACCAGTACTCTCTCCTGAGCAAGCGCTCAAACGAGCACGCGCGCTATTGCCAGATGAAGCGCGAGACTATGATAATTGGTACTTGGGTTATGACGCTTCACGAGGTCTGTATCGCGTAGCCTTCAAGGAAAACGGGCTGCGTGAACACGTCTTTCGCGTTCGGTATGAACAGATATTCGTTGACGTCGAATCCGGCAATTTGCTCAGCCGCTTTGGATATGCCAGCGGTACAGCTTCTGATCGCTTCCTGGTGTGGCTTTATCCTGTTCACTCCGGGAAACTCCTGGGCGTGCCCGGACGTTTATTGATCAGTTTGAGCGGAATATTCGTGGCACTGATCTGCGTGACCGGTGTGTGGCGGTGGGTAAAAAGAAAAAGCGCCAAGGCCTGACGTGTCTTTGTGGTCGCCCACGGCGATGGCGCGGCTATTTGCGGGCACGCAGATTCAAGATGCGTTCATACAAGGGGTCTCGGATGGCCTTGTTGGTACCAGCCACGTTGAGGCTGAACGTGCCATCGCTTCTATTTGAGCAGGCTCAATTGGATTTCCAATTGCGCGAGACTTGGGGTGATAACGGGGATCAATGCAGACTCCCGCCAGCGACGGGCGAATCCAGAGGCCTGATCTTCCAGATATGCCTGACCGCCCCAGGCTTTCAACTCAAGGTGCAGTGCTTGCTGCACGTGCCGGGCGAAAGCGATTCTCAAGCGAAACAGGGCTGCCGGGTCACTACTGAACCGCCCATTGTTCAACCCCTCGTACAGGATCCCGGTATCAGCTTCCAAATCACGGCTTAGCCCGACGAGATGAGGGTCTGATATTGCTCGGCGGGCAGGTCGCTCATGAGCCGTTGCAATACTGGCTCGCGCCAAACCAATCGACATTCCACACTGAAACCCCAGGAACTGAGGCCGAACCTGCGTAAGCCAGACCGTCAGGTTGTCATGTAGCCGGTGCTCCGCCGCCGTGGGCACATCATTCAGACTAACAGCTGCAACGTCGCTACCTCGTAGCCCAATCAACGCCAGATCCTCTCCCCGCTGAACGCCCGGCATGTCTGACCTGAAAGCGAAGACCGGGACAGGCCCAGGCGCCGAAGGCTGCGCAGCCGCCGCTATGCTGAAACCACTGGAGCGAACGTTTGTGACCCAGGAAAGGACGCCATTAACGCGCCATTTGTGTTCCGGCGATTCGGCTCGCGATATCGGTTTGGCGATCACTTCCATGGGTTCAAGCCCGCAAACAAACTTCATCGCATTCGAAAGACCCACCGCTCCAGCCCATTCACCTGAAAGCAGTTTGGGCAGTTCCCGCTCACGCAACGCGGGGTTATTGCTGCGGACCACGCATTCGATATAAGTGCGGTGGCTCCAAAGGACGAAAGAAGCCGTCAAGGAGTATTGGGCCAGCTCCGCGATGGATTCAACGGTATCCGCCCAGGATCTGCCATCGCCTCCTAGTGCTTCAGGGACACCTGTGCGTGTCAGCCCTTCAAATGCAAATTTTCTCAGCAGATCAATACTCGGGGTACCTTGATCGAGCGTCTCTGAAAAATGCGCTAGCCAACCGGCAGACTTTGCACCCGCTCCGGTGCCTACCGCGCCTGCCTGGATCGAGGTAGGTTTGAACTGAAGAGGCCACAACCCAGAGGCACCGGACATGCGTTTTCTACGAAGAAGTGAGGGTGAACATTGACGGCTGTATCTGCCGGTTCTGACTACCCTCACTATGGACAGCACATGCTCCCAAGAAAAGCTGCAGATTCCGCTTTTTTTACCGGATCAGAGCTGAGGACTTGATGTCGACTAGGTGATTGGAATGACCAAGTTCAGCAGAGTTCACCGCTGCGTCCAGGCGCTATATCAACGAGCTTGCGAGCTTGCCCAGCACTGCTAGCGCCGCTTCCAGCTCCGAAGCATCTGCCTGACCGAAATTGATGCGCAGATGATGAGAAAAACGATGATCGGCAGAAAACAAATGCCCTGGCGCACTACTGACCTGGTTCGCAAGAGCCAGGCGATGCAATGCCAACGCGTCTATGTTCATCGGCAGTTCGATCCAAAGGAAGTATCCGCCTTCAGGCGGCGAAGCCCGTGTTCCTGGAGGAAAGTGTTTGGCAATGGCACGCAATGCGGCGGTTCGGTTTCCAAGCAATGTGAGCCGCAATCGCCGCAAATGCCTGTCATATCCGCCTTGCTGCAGATAACGGGACAACGCTTCCTGAGAAGGCACAGCGGCCGCCAATGAGCTCATCAGCTTGCGGCGCGCCAAAGTGGCAGCAAACCGACCTGCGGCCACCCAGCCAATTCGATAACCGGGCGCCACCGTTTTAGAAAATGAGCTGCAATGGAGTACAAGCCCTTGAGTATCCCAAGCCTTGGCAGGCCGCGGCTTGTGCGCTCCGAAGTACAACTCTCCGTAGACATCATCTTCGATCAGCGGAATCTGGCGCTCTGTAATCAGCTCCACCAGGGCTTGCTTGGCTTCATCGGGCATCAGGCTGCCCAAGGGGTTCTGGAAGTTAGGCATGAACCAACATGCCTTTACGGGGTGCCGCTCCAAAATGGAGGCAAGCGCTGACACGTCTACTCCAGTACGAGGGTGAGTGGGAACTTCTATGGCGCGCAAGTTAAGCCGCTCCAATGCCTGCAAAGCGCCATAGAAAGTGGGAGACTCCACGGCGACTAGATCACCGGGCTGGGTCACTACTTCGAGGCTCAAATTCAGAGCCTCCATAGCGCCGTTGGTGATGACCAGCTCACTGGAGTCGATAGCGAAAGCAGTTGCCAGGTAGCGCAGAGTGATCTGCCGGCGCAGCTCAGGATTGCCCGGCGAAAGATGCTCCACCGTACGCCACGGATCGAGCCTGCGCATAGCCTTGCTTTGCGCCATGGCCAGTTTTTCGAGCGGAAATAACGACGGATCAGGGAAGGCCGAGCCCAAGGGTGCGAGATCGCGGTCGCGCATGTGTTCCAGCACCTGAAATACCAGTTCGGAGACCTCTACATCTTGCTGCTCCCCACTAGGCCGGGAAGACTCGGGCTCAGGCACGGTGGATGCGCTGCTGGCCACGAAATAACCCGAGCGGGGCCGCGCCTGAATCAAGCCGCGATCTTCAAGCAGGTAATAGGCCTGGAAGACGGTGGAAGGGCTGACGCCTCGGCTGGAGCAGGTTTGGCGCACGGAGGGCAGGCGTGCACCTAGGGGCAGCGTTCCATTGGCTATGGACTCTGCGATGTCACTGGCCAATTGTTCGTAGCGCTTCACTTTCTTTTGATCTTCTGAAAATACACCATGGCGGGGTCAGGGCGTGTCCACACTAAATTTAGCCCCGCCCCGGAGTGAATCCAGTGTGAACACGCTCTTATCTGATTGGAACTCTACCAACGTTCTATTCAGTATATCGGCCGGATCTGAGCTGATTCTTTCTTTCAATTCTGAGCATTGAAACGCATCAGGAGGATGTGCAGACTCTCCAGCTTGGGTGGGTGCGAATCAAGAGGCTTCCACCCGCAAGATGAACTGACTGATATATGGATGAACGATCATCGCGCACAGGGGAAATGGCTTCGAGAATTTCGCGGTTCACGCTGGGTTTCGCTGCTCTGATGGCGATGCAATTCGTAGGCGGGAAACTCGCCCAGTGGCTGGCCTTGCCAATACCTCCAGCCATCATGGGCATGGTGATTCTGCTCATCGTGCTGACACGCTTCGGCCGATTGGCTTGCGCCGCTGAAGTTGCGGGCAGACCCCTCTTGAAGCACATGATGTTGTTCTTTATTCCCGCTGTCGTGGGCGTAATGGAGCAATTTCAAGCATTGAAGTCTGGTTGGCTGCCGTTCGTCGTGGCCAGTATTGCGGGCGCCGCGCTCACCCTCGTGGTGACCGCGCTCACTCTAGAAAAGCTGATGAAGCGCCAGAAAGCTGTTGAATGATCGATGCCTACGCGCCGGCTGTAGCGCTGGCCCCGACTCTCCTCACGCTGACGGCCTATAGCCTGGCTCTGTGGGTGTACCAGCGTATCGGCTGGGAGCTGCTGCTTCCGATTCTCACGGGCACCGCGCTGGTGGCGATCACGCTGCTGGCAATGGATGTACCGTACCGTATGTACAAGGAGAGTACCGCCCTGCTCTCATGGCTTGCAGGCCCAGCTACTGTTGCGCTAGCGCTGCCACTCTACGCTCAACGTCAACGGCTGCGAGGCATCTGGTGGCCGCTCTTGGGGGCGGTGCTGGCGGGATCAGTCACTGCTGTGGTTTCCGCTATCGGGATCGCATGGCTATTAGGCGCCCAATGGGAAGTGATGATGTCCCTCGCGCCTAAATCCGCCACCATGCCAGTGGCAATGCCTGTTGCAGAAAGCATGGGTGGGGTGGCCTCACTCAGTGCCGTAGCAGTGGCATTGACGGGCATATCCGCAGCCGTTCTATCCGCTGGATTGTTCTCCCTGCTCCGCATAAAGAGCGACATGGTGCGCGGCTTTGCGTTAGGTGCTGCGGCTCACGCCATTGGAACCGCACGCGCGGTTCAGTTAAGCGAGACAGCAGTTGCGTTCGCCGCACTGGCGATGGGTCTCAATGCCCTGATGACCAGCATCCTGGTCCCGCTGATCGGGGGCCTGCTGTGAAACCCTGCGTGGTCTATCTAAACCCACCGCCTGAGATCGTGCCGCACACGCTACTGGTTCTTGGAATGAGCACCTCCGATGAAATCTTGTTTTCCGTGCATGCGGTTGACGCACGCTCTGCAGACGAAATTACGACGGTGGCGTTTGACCAATCGGTCCTCAGCGTAGACGGAAAGCAGTTACGTCTTGAGGGGTTGGCAACGATCCAGGACTCGCTGGATGTTGGCATGCTCATTGTGCGCAGTAAATTCACCGTTCTTGAGAGCTAGTTGCGTACGCGTCACCGGGCAAAGCATGCCTTAGGCCCCAGGGACGCTCGCGGCATAACTCTTCGCGTCGAGTTATGCCGAGCATCCCTAGATCTCCATTTCCTTGAACACTTCCGATGCAACTCGGAAGGAGTCGATGGCAGCAGGCACTCCACAGTAGATCGCCGTCTGCAGAAACACCTCTTTGACCTCTTCCTTGGTCAAACCGTTGTTGATGGCTCCACGCACATGAAGCTTGAGTTCGTGTGGACGGTTCAATGCCGTGAGCATGGCCAGGTTAAGAAATGAACGTGTCTTGCGGTCAAGGCCAGGACGGTTCCACACATCTCCCCAGCAGTACTGCGTTACCAACTCCTGCATATCGATGTTGAAATCAGTCGCATTCTTGATAGCGGCATCGACATACTCGGATCCAAGCACATCGCGGCGGGTGGACAAGCCTTGATCAAACAAGGCTTGGTTCTTGGGGGAAAAGGCACGGGTCATGGAAGCTCCTTGGGTTAATTTCTGCTTTAGTTTCGTCGATAGATCAAACAAACGTTCAACACTGGAATCATCGCGGAATCAGGAATGAGGACTTCTCCGATACGAAGTGAGGTTCTAAGCTCAACGATTCCACTTCAAAGTACACGGAGTGCGCCCCTGATGGGAGGGCTTCATAAGGCACGCGCAGTCGCACCGAGACCCACTGCGACTCAGTGGCACCGACGTCGATCTCTCGCTCAGACGCCACTTCAACCCCATCAATACCCCGCGCGCTTAGCCGATAGCGCTGCGGTGACTCGGTTGCATTCATTATCTGCAATCTATAGATGTTTTCGATTTTTCCGCCTGGCACAATTCTCGACAATGCAGCCCGGTCGCGCACCACATCCACTTTGAACGGCGTACGCAGGGCCAAACTGATGATCATGGCGGTGCCGAGCGCCACAAGCACGGCGGCGTAGATCAGCACACGCGGGCGTATCATCCGGCGCAAAATGCGAGCAGCGCTCCATTGACCTGCCATGCTGTTCGTCGTTGCCAAGCGGATCAGCCCACGTGGTTGCCCCACTTTGTCCATGACGCTGTTGCAAGCGTCAATGCACAGACCGCAGCCTATGCACTCGTACTGCAGGCCATCCCGGATATCTATCCCCACAGGGCAGACCTGCACGCACAGGGTGCAGTCAATGCAGCTACCCAGGCCCGCGGAGGCCGCATTTTTGCTGCGTGCACCACGCGGCTCTCCGCGTTTCGCATCGTACGTGACGACAAGCGTGTCGTTATCGAGCATGGCGCTCTGAAACCGCGCATAAGGGCACATGTGTTTGCACACCTGCTCACGCAGAAAGCCAGCGTTGCCATATGTGGCTAGCGCATAAAACAACACCCAGAAAAGCTGCCATGAACCCTGCATCGTCAGCAGCTCACTGCCAAGCTGCCGAATGGGCACAAAGAAGCCCACAAAGGTGAAACCTGTCCATAGCGCCACCGCAATCCAAGCGCCGTGCTTGACCGTTCTTTTCCAAAGCTTTTCGAACGTCCAGCGGCTCGCATCAAGGCGCAAGCGCGCACTTCGCTCACCTTCCACCCTGTGCTCAATCCAGAGGAATATCTCGGTGTAAACGGTCTGCGGACACGCGAAGCCGCACCAGAGGCGCCCCGCCAACGCCGTAAAGAGAAACAAGGCCAGCGCAGAGATGATGAGCAGGCCCGTCAGGTAGATGAAATCCTGGGGGTAAAGCACCAGGCCAAAAAGGTAAAAGCGCCGGGTTTCCAGATCAAATAGCACCATTTGGCGTTGCCCCCACTCCAGCCAGGGAAGCACGTAGAACACTAGCTGGGTGACCCACACCATGACCCAGCGCCAAGCGGAAAAGACATCACTGATGGACCGCGGTTGGATCTTTTTGCGCGGATCATAAAAGGGGGCCGACTCCGAGCGGATTGGTATGATTTTCTTGGGCTTGCTGTCGCGGGATGGATGTTCTGGATGTGGCATAGAAACCTCGAGACACGGTACATGGCGCTATCACCATTACTCCGTTCAACGTGGAACTATGGCTTTGATCCCTTTATAAGAACAGCGTCAGATTCGACTTGATTTTTCGTATCAGATGGACGAGCCGCAAAGCAGGGGAAGGGCATTCCTCAAAGCTTGCGCCCTGGCGGACGGCGGGGCCGCGAGATCCTGCCCTCACCGCGTGGCGTGAGCAGGCCGGAGCGCTGCAAGAAGTTTCTGCTTCCAGCTCTGACTCGCTCCGGTTGTATGGTCGGCGAGCGAAGTGAATTGAGCGAGATGGTGTGGGAGGCTCCGGCGTCCGACCTTGGTTCAGGAGCAGGGGCTGATTAAAAAGAACTGCGAAATCAACCGCCGCTTACCCTCACCCCGACCCTCTCACGCATGCGGGAGAGGGAGTTAAAACCGTCCGCGCGGACAAGCTTGAAAGGGATGCCACTACAAGCCCGCGTTAAGAACGCGGACAATGGCAATGTTCCCTCACCCACCCTTGTGGCGCAGCAAACGACTGATGGTTTGCGCGGTTTCCAACAAAGGCGGCAAGATCTTCTCCTGAATCTCTTGTGCATTCGTTCTATTGGCCTGTCCACTGACATTGATCGCCGCAGCAATGCGCCCGTCTGCGCCCCGCAGCGGCGCCGCTACAGAGATCAAGCCTTCTTCAAGTTCCTGATTGGCCAGACACCAACCCTGCTTTCGCACCTGCTGGATACGGCTCAGGATCTTGGGTACATCGGTCACGGTGTGGCGTGTCAATGCCGCGTGCGGCGCGTTTTCCAGGCGCTTGACGATCTCACTGTCTTCCAGGTCAGACAGCAGCACACGGCCAAGCGAAGTGCAAAACGCCGGTAGACGTGAACCTATGCCCAGGGAGATTTTCATGATCTTGTGCGTAGGCACGCGCATCACGTAGACGATTTCTGCACCGTCCAAAACCGCGACGGAACTGGATTCCTTCACTCGATTCACCAGGGCCTCCACCTCCGGTTCTGCCAAGTCCCAGATGGGCATGGACGACAGGTACGCGAAGCCCAAATCCAGCACGCGGGGTGTCAGCCGAAACAGCTTGCCGTCCGACAGCACGTATCCCAGGGTCTGCAGAGTCAGAAGAATGCGGCGTGCGCCAGCGCGGGTGAGCCCTGCCCGTTCAGCCACTTCGCTCAATGTCTGGCGCGGTGCTTGCGCACTGAAGCTTCGCAGAACCTGAAGGCCACGCGCAAACGACTGCACGTAGTTGTCACCCGGGCGTGGCGTGGTGGGTTCGTTGGGGCTGTTCATGACGGATTTGAATTGGAATCACAAGTTCTTTATAATTCGCATTATGAACAAATGTTCGCATTACGAACAGAAAAGGGACATGTGATCAACAAAATCGCTGAATCAATCGCCGCCGCACTGGCAGATACCCAAGATGGCGCCACCGTACTGATCGGTGGTTTTGGGACCTCTGGCATTCCAGGTGAACTCATTGACGGGCTCATTGAGCAGGGAGCCCGTGATCTGACCGTAGTCAATAACAACGCAGGCAACGGCGAGACCGGTTTGGCCGCGCTGCTCAAGGCGGGCCGTGTGCGCAAAGTGGTCTGCAGCTTCCCTCGCCAGGCAGATAGCCAGGTTTTCGACGGTCTGTACCGTAGCGGAAAATTAGAGCTGGAACTCGTGCCGCAAGGCAATCTGGCAGAGCGACTTCGCGCTGCAGGCGCAGGAATTGGCGGTTTCTTCACACCTACCGGTTATGGAACTGAACTGGCCAAAGGCAAGGAAACCCGCATCATCAACGGCAAAGGCTATGTTCTGGAAGAGCCCATCCACGGCGATCTTGCGCTGATCAAGGCCGAACGCGGGGACCGGTGGGGCAACCTCACCTACCGCAAGGCGGCCCGTAACTTTGGCCCTGTGATGGCCATGGCGGCCCGCAAGACGGTGGCGACGGTTCATGAGATCGTCGAACTCGGCGAGATTGACCCGGAAACCGTGGTCACCCCAGGCATTCACGTGAACAAGATCGTGCGCATCGCCCGTACCCAAACGCAGGCAGGTGGCTTCAAGGCCGCATGAAAGGACACCCCATGAGCTACACCCGCCGCAGCAAAACAGAATTGGCCCAACGTGTCGCACGCGACATTCATGACGGTGCCTATGTCAACCTGGGCATCGGCATGCCCACCCAAGTCGCCAATCACCTGCCTTCTGGCGTAGAAGTGGTCCTGCACAGTGAAAACGGCATTCTGGGCATGGGCCCTGCTCCTGCCGCAGGCCAGGAAGACTACGACCTCATCAACGCAGGCAAGCAGCCAGTCACCTTGTTGCCGGGCGGCTGTTATTTCCACCACGCAGACAGCTTCGGCATGATGCGCGGCGGTCATATTGACATCTGTGTCCTGGGCGCATTCCAGGTGTCGGCGTCAGGCGATCTTGCCAACTGGAGCACCGGGGAACCCGACTCCATTCCCGCAGTGGGCGGCGCCATGGACTTGGCTGTTGGCGCAAGACAAACATGGGTCATGATGGACCTGCTGACCAAGCAGGGACAGAGCAAGGTTGTGGAAAGCTGCAGCTATCCGCTGACCGGGGTGGGCTGCGTCAAACGCATCTATTCAGACCTGGCGACACTGGAGTGCGGTGAAAATGGGCTACGCCTGATTGATAAAGTGGACGGGTTAAGCCATGCCGAACTGGAAAAGCTGATCGGGTTGCCGGTTGGCAATTGATACGGGTGGCGAAGGATTGAAGCGCCGAGCGAGGCTTCGACTGGCTAAAAATTCCGTTCGCGCCTGTCGAAGCGTTACGCAAACCTTCGACAGGCTCAGGCCGAACGGATTTTTCTGTTTCAACGCCACTCATCGTTTGACAGAAACCATAGAACCTCAGCCCGAACAGTGTCTATCGATTGAACACAGGTCGGCACAAGGCATTCCCACTCTACACAGCCTGCAATGCCGTCATTTGCTCCCGTCCGATCAGTAGAGCGTGCTCTAGAAGTCCTGCTTGCCCTGAACCGTTCACCAGTGTCCACGCTGGAGCAGCTCTACCAACAAACGCACATACCGAAGCCCACGCTGGTGCGCTTGCTGGAGACCTTGCAAGGCAAGGATCTCGTCACCCATGCTCCGCAGTATGGAGCGTACCGCCTTGCCTCAGGCGTGAAAATGCTGTCGGCGGGCTATCACGGGGAGCCGCGAATCGTTGAAGCAGCAGCGCAGCCTGCAGATGCATTGACGCGCAAGATCAAGTGGCCGCTGGCGGTGGCTGTGCTGGACTATGACGCGGTCGTAGTGCGTTACAGCACTATTCCCAACTCGCCCCTGGCGCTGCTGCACTCTACGATCAATATGCGCCTTTCGCTCACAGGCAGAGCGCTGGGTCGCGCCTACCTGGCTTTCTGCAGCGTTCAGGAACGCAAAGCGCTGCTGGACATTCTCAAGTTGTCGACTAACGAAGAAGACTTGATTGCCCACGATCATGCAGCCACCATGAACATGCTGCGCCAGACCCGCAAGCGCGGATATTCCTTGCGCGAACCAGGCATCAGGCCGGTTTCGCGCACGCTTGCCGTTCCTGTCATGGAAGACAAGCGAGTGGTAGCCTCGTTGGGCATGACCTGGATTGCGTCGGCCATCAGCGACGAACAAGCCGTCGCACGCTACCTGGATCCTCTACAGGAGCTTTCTCATCTCATTGGCACGAGGCTGGCCAATCTATAAGTCCTCACGCAGCGGCAGGATCCGCGGGCATGGGGTATTCGTCCTGGTTGCAGACCTGTCCTTTGCGAGAAAAATCCCAGCGAGGGGGCGCAAAGATGTCGAGCAACACGCCAGGCCCATCGACATTGCGGCTGGTATGCAGTACCTTGGGTGGAATCACCGTCAAGGATGGGCTCCCTATTTGCACAGCGTCGTCCGGGCGCCAGAGATCCATGTCAACGCCCCATGGGTATCGCAAGTGATGCACATAGGTCCCCTGCAAGGCTAGAGAGCCCTGCTCCAAATCTGAGTGTGTATGCGGACTGAGCTTATGGATGTCGCGCGGTGAGTTGCGCTTGAGCAAAGGATTGATCATCAGTTTGCGGGTACGGAACACACGCAACTGGCTGCCCTCTGTCACATAGTCGGCCAAGCGATAGTGGCGCAGCTTATATCCGCCGATGGGTTCCGGCCAAGGCACCAGTGGAGCGCAATCAGGGTTAGGGATTCGATAGGCTTCGTGGTTGTCTGCCATTTCCAGCAGATCGGTCACATCGCTGGAGAACACGCGAACAATCAAACCGGATCCTTGTACTCGCAGTTTGCTCGGACCCGGCGGCACAATGGTCAGGCTGTCTGAACCGGCGTGCAGGGTTTCCCCACCAGCTTCGACGTGTACGGAAAGGCCAGGAGTGTCTGGGGGCACCACGAGCACATACTCGTCTATGTTGTCACGGGTCAACGTGTCACCGTCTGTAGCACGCGAGATGACCACGTTGAAGTTAGCGCCGCGCGTAATCCAGGCAAGACATGTGTCACCGGGCACCTCACGTGGCGCATATTCGTGATGGCGTGCGTAGGTAGGAAGCTGGGAAGAAAGAAATGGCATGGTGGCTCCTGCAGAGTTCAGTCAACGTGCGCTATGCCCTGCGCGGCCTGGCGCAGCAAGGTCTGGTCAGAAGAAACAATGAACCAATCGGCGCCCTCGGCGGCGAATTGGTCGCGTTCGGCGTTATTGCCCACGTGCACACCCGCGATTTTTCCCGCGTGTCGTGCGGCGCGGAGTATGTCGAGTGTGGCCTGGGTAACGCGTTCGTCGCGCGGGTTATCAAGCCCCATTGAAAGCGCGAGATCGGCACGGCCTACAAAGAGGCCTGCAACGCCGGGCACCGCCGCTATGGCAGCTGCAGCGTTGAGTGCCTGTTCAGATTCGATCTGGCAGATGATCTGCGCTTCGTCTCCTGCTCGAAGCGCTTCCTTCATGCCCAAGCTGCCATAACCAGCGAAACGCGGTGAACTGGAAAAGCCGCGCAAACCACCCTTATAGCGGGCCATGGCAACCACTTCGGCAGCCTGCTCAGCACTATCGACATGAGGAACCAACAGGCCGGTGGCGCCAATATCCAGCGTGGAGAGCACCACGGCTGGATTGATTTCGGGAATACGCACAAAGGCCTGCAGCCTGGTGGTGCGAGCGGCCATCACCATGATGTCGAGCACAGCGCGGTCCATCGGGGCGTGCTCCGCATCAATGCACACGAAATCGAGCCGAGTGGTACCAAGCACCTCTATGACATGCGGTGACGCGGTCTTGACGAATGTTCCTAATTTGAAGGAATTGGACATGTTCATTTCACTTTGGAGGTTTCTGCAATTGCGGGCGGTTGTGCAGCTCACCAAGCTCTGCATAAAGAGGGCCACCCAAGCGAGAGATTGGGCGCATCTTCACGCTGTCGATGTAACGCCCATCGAACACGGTCGATGAAATATGAAATAGCAGCACTTCCCCGATATAGAGCGTATTGAGCCCACGGCCCAAGGTAATGGCCCGCTCAAGTCGGCATTCCATCTGTATGGGGGATATCGCGATACGCGGCGGCGCAATACGCTCGCTGGGGATGAGCTCGATTCCCAAAGCTTCTATCTCACTGGCTTCGGGTGGATACTCTGCTGCGCTGCCATGCATCAGCTCCATGGCTTCGAACGTAGCAACGTTGACCACGAACTCACCTGTTTCCGTGATGTTGCGCGCCGTGTCTTTGAGCTGCCCCTCTCGGCTGCCTATGTTGACCGCCACCATGGGAGGACTGTGGGCCACATAGTTGTATGAACTGAAAGGCGCCGCATTCACCACGCCGTCTTTACTGCGCGTGGTAATCCACGCCACCGGACGTGGCACCACGGCGCCAACCAGCAGGCGGTAAGCTGTGGCCGTGTCCATGGTGGTGGCGTCCAAGGTGGTGAAGCTGGAATCAGGTTGGGTCATTCGTATCCTCGCGGAAAAACCTCGCACGTATAGGCGGATTTCCTGCTCTTGTTTTCAAGCGCTGCGGCCACCACCGCCCTTTACGAATATGCGGCGTCCTGTGTCGTGAAATACCGCACGCTTCTCTGCATCACTCAGCAACGCAGTGGAATCGATGGCGCGTTGCACCATGTCCTTGTAGGTGCCGGACGACGTGCCAATATCTGATCCCCACATAAGGCGATCAGCACCGTAGAGATCGACCGCGCGGCGCAGCACTTTGTCAGCTGGAATACCCATTTCGCGGCAGATGTCGAGATTGATCGATGTCCACTTGAACGAGATGTTTTTTACGGCAGAGAGGGTCTCGTAGCGCTCATCCAGGCCAAAGTGCTCGCCTTCGTCCATCTCTGGCTCGAGGAGATGGTCCAGAACGATGCGCACATTCGGGTACTTCTCCGACAACGCTATCAGCGCGGGAATCGAGGGGCCGCCTCCCCCAATAGCCAGCACCTCCAGGTCCATGACGAGGCCAAACTCATTGGCCACTTCCCAGGTCTTGAGGGCCATAGGCGAATTGAGCCATGGCATGCTGCCGTCGGGTTGCCGGCCACCGAAAAGGCGAACTCCGGCCAAGCCATGATCTTCGATATAACTGCGCACCAGTGGCGCGGTTGCCGCATCTTCTGCATCGAGGATGACCACGGCGGAAAAGATGTCTGGATGTTTGTCCGATGAATCCAGGATGTAGCTGTTGTCGTAACGGTAGATCATGCGCTTTTGCACCGCTACCGCACCGTCAACGTTCTCCTCTTTCATCCACTCGAGCATGCGCGATACGTCCGGCACCTCATTGATGGGATTGGGACCATGGTGGCCCCCAGGTTTGCCAATCACCCCAGGCAGACGTGGAGGCGCGTTGGCAGCGCGTTGCATGGGATTGCGCGGATAGGCTGTCTGGTCATCAGCAACCAGGTGGGCGTGGGAATCAAACAGCAGAGGTCGGGAAGAAGGGCTCATGAAAAGAATCCTGGATCAGAAGCTGAGGGTAATCAGTTAAGGGAAATGCCAGCCGTGGAAATTACCTTTTGCCAGCGCTTGGAGTCTTCGTTCATCATCTTGCGAAGCAAATCCGGCGAGCCGGTGTTTACCACCGCGCCGTACTGCTGCAGCTTGGCCTTCCCGTAGGCAGTGGCCAAGATGGCGTTGATCTCAGCATTGAGTTTTTCAATGATGGCGGGCGGCGTTCCAGCAGGCCCGACGACTGCAAACCATACCGTCGCCACCATATCGATCCCCTGCTCCTTGGCTGTAGGAATATTGGGCAATCCAGGGTAGCGGGCGGAAGACGTCACAGCCAGGCCGTTCAGCTTGTTCGCGCTTAGATTGGGAATAAGCGCTGTGATGGGAGCTGAAAGCGCTTGAATGCTGTTACCCAACAGGTCTGTCATGGCGGGAACGTCACCGCGGTAAGGCACCGTGGTCAACTTGGCGCCGGTCACCATGGAAAGCTGCTCCAGCGCAAGGTGACCAATGGTGCCGTTACCCGGCTGGCCAACCGAATAATCCTGCGGCTTGGCTTTGGCCAGTTGCACAAACTCTTTGAGGTTTTTGGCTGGCAATTTGGGGTTGCTCGCAATGACCAGCGGAATTTCGCACACCAGGGCAATGGGCGCGAGATCCTTGTCGGCATCGAAAGGCATGCTCTTGTAGAGAAACTTGTTGTTGACCAGCGGCCCTGACGTGGAAAGGCCGATGGTGTAGCCATCCGGTGCGGCTTTGGCGACTGCATCAGTGCCGATGTTGCCGCCGGCGCCACCGCGGTTGTCCACTATGAACTGCTGACCCAGCTTGTCCGACAGGCCTTGTGCGATGTAGCGCGCCACCAGGTCAGTACTGCCACCAGCCGGGAACGGTACCAATATACGCACAGGCTTGTTCGGCCAGTTGCTCTGGGCAAAGGCTGGCGCGCCAATGGCCAGACCCATTGCCAACGAGGCCAGAGTCATCTTGAATGTTCTACGTTTCATCAGTTCTCCTTTGATTTTTTAGGTAAACCTGTCAATCCACCCAAGCCCTCAGCCGGTCTGCCGCGCCTTGCGCATACGCTCAAGGATGTCTGGCAGACGGGAGTGGGCCTGGATCGCCAGGTCGTCATAAGCGCTGTTGCCCAGAGAATCAATTGACACCGTCGCGGGTCCGAGTGCTTCGACGTCCAGCGTCAGCAAGCGAAATTGCGAGATGTACTCATTCCAGTGCGAGCTATGCACACCACGAAGAGCACGCGAAAGAAGTGGACTACCGCCACCGAGGAACGACAAATACACACAGCCACACTCTCGCAACGCAGCCACGCTGTTTTGATCCAAACCGCCCTTGCCTCCCACCAGACGCGGACCGAGGCCTCGGACGATGTTGGGCATCCAGGCGTTGTAGCGTGTGCTGGTACTGGGATTGAGATACAGCGGTGTCGATATGCCATCTTGTTCCCGTACGAAAGTACTCAGGTGAAAGAAGGCTCCACCGCGAATATCCACGGGCAAAGGTGTTCTGGCTCGAGCAGCCTCGGCCATACGCTTGTGCGTGGGTATGCCAATGCTCACAGTCACAGGTCCCGTGACGGTGACCATATCGCCCACTTTCAGTTCGCGCACTTGCGCGTCTGAAAGAGGAAGCTTCAATTCGTGTAAACGGCTCATCGCGGCGCTCATTCGTACAGCATTTCCACGCGCCCGTCACCGTGTATGCGCGCGGCGGTCCTGCGATTGATCCAGCAGTTGAAGCACACTGCTACCGGCACGAATCCGTGGCTTGCAGAATAGTCCACGTTGACGGCCATCGCACTGGTGTCACCACCTGTTCCCATTGCGCCAAATCCCATTTCATTGATGGCATTGAGCAGGCGTTTTTCCATGCGCTCCAGCAGAGGATCAGTTTGAGCCTTGCCGTGCGGACGGAGCACCGCTTCCTTGGCCAGGCGTGTGGCTTGATCGAACGTGCCTCCTATGCCCACACCCACGACAATAGGCAGGCAAGGCTGTGAGCCTGCGCGCAATACCACGTCAAGCACGTATTTCTCCACGTCTTCCTCAGTGGGATAGACGAAGGCTTCGACAGCCTCCCAACGACCGGTTCCCATGGCTTTGGGGGCGCAGACAATGTCCATGTAATCAACGTCATCGACCATGTCGAAACTGACGATGGGAATGTCCTTGCCAGCGTAGCTCCGCTCGTGCGTCAAGGGGTGCGTAACCATCTTCAGGATGGGCGGATTCATGTTGGCCGCCAGTTCCGCAAAGCCTTCGGTGATGGCCTGGCGCACGGGCCCTGCAAACTGCACGCGAGTGCCTACCTTGATGCTGTAAGTGGGAATGCCTACGTCGCTGCAAATGAGCTGCCCATTGCCCGCAGCCGAGTCCGCGCTTTCCAGCATCATGGTGATGGTGCGCTTGGCTGTGGGGTTTGTTTCGCGCGCTTCGGTCGTAGCGAGCACGCGTCGCGTGTCGTCAGGAATTTTCTTGAGCGAGCGCTCGTAAAGATTAGCGGTAACCGCCTTGATGGTGGCGCTGTCTATTGGCATAGATGTGGCTTGCAGCAGTAAAGCGGATTTGTCTCCGTACTGAATGATGCGTCTGCAAGGCCGCCAGAACAAGCTGATTTTCTGTACTTTTCAACAGATGAAATTTGACATGACGTTCTCGGCAGTCAGAAAACCGCCTTGTTTTGGCCCGCCTTCCATAGAGCGTCTCTAAAAATCTGCATGCGCGGATGACGCAGGTCAGTTCTATGAACAAGCGCGAGAATGCTCTCGGGCAAGCGCTTTCGAAGCTGAAGGCTGGCGATGGCATCAGGGTTTTCCACGAGTCGCAAGCATTCCTGAGGGACCGCCGCAAGCCCAAGTCCTGCGGCCACGAACCGCAGGTTGGTGATGGGGTTGGATGACTCGATCATCGGGTTGGGAGTAATACGACCAGCCTGCGCGAACATGTCGTTCACAAAGCGCCTTACCCGGGAGTCCTGCGGCGGGAGAATCCAAGGTTCTTCTGAGAGCATGGCCCAACTGATCTGGCGTTTGCTCGCCAAGGGATGAGACGCAGCTGCCACGACCGAGATACGAGTGGTTTTGAGACGCTCGAATTTCAACCCTTCCGTCTCTGACATGTCGCTGGCAAAGCTGGTGACCAGCGCATCGAGCTTGCCATCGAGCAGCATTCGGTGCAAACCGGGTACGCCTCCTTCCGTCAGTTCCACTCTGACTTCCTTGTACATGCTTCGAAGTTCGACGAGGACCAGGGGCATCAGCGAATGCGCGACGAATGGGGGCATGCCAATCCGCAGCAACAATTGTGGTGGCTGACTACTGAGCTCGCGGGACAGGCGATCAAGCTCGCCCAGCAGCATCTCGGCGCCATGCATTGCCGAATTGCCCGCCGGTGTGGGATCCAAACCCCTCGCGGTGCGCTCGAAAAGAGGTTGACCAAACGCCAGCTCCACTTCGTGAAGCATCTTGCTGAGCGATGGCTGGGTCAGGTGCAACAGCTTGGCTGCGGCATGCAGGCTTGCGGCCTTTCGCAACGCAGCCAAAAGTTGCAAGTGCCTGAACCGAAGCCTTAGAACCAGCCGTCTTAAACGCTCTTCATCGCCTGTGTTGATCGAGTCAGGGTTTTCCATGCCAATTCCAAAAAGCTATCAGTAAATAGAAATTTATCAGTTCCTGGAATCAGATAACAAGCCTACAGTGGTGAAAAACCACATAGGAGACATCATGAAACGACGCAGCTTCTGCATGGCAGCCTCTGCCCTGGCGCTACCCGCCGGGGCTGCCTGGGCATCTACTTACCCGAATCGCCCCGTTCGGGTGATCGTTCCCTACGCCGCGGGAGGCGGCCCGGATGTGCTCATGCGGCAGATGGCGCCCGCGCTTGGGGAGGCTATAGGGCAGTCGATCGTGGTGGAGAACAAAGTGGGAGCCGCAGGAGTTCTGGCGGCCCAGTTCGTCGCCGCAGCGCCCGCAGACGGCTACACGCTGCTCATGGGATCGAGTACGCACCTCATTCTCAAGATACTGCAACCTTCGCTGGGCTTTGATCCATTGAAGGATTTCGCGTTTGCAGGAAACATGTCGACCTCGCCCTCGATTCTCATAGTCCCTAGCGACTCCCCATACAAAAACTTGGATCAACTGGCTGCCGCTGCAAAGGCCGCGCCAGGCAGGTTCAACTATGGTTCGGGCGGTGTAGGAACCGGCGCACACCTGGCGGCGGCGACCTTCGCCGCTCTCAAGGGTTTGCAGGTCATGCACATTCCGCTGCGTGGGTCAGTGGAGATCACAGCATCTCTTCTGCGTGGAGATACGCAGTTTGCCTTTCCTACCGCTGGAACCGCGGTGCCTCAGGTCAAAGGCGGAAAAGTCCGCGCGCTGGCGGTCACAAGCACCAAGCGCTTGCCTGAGCTACCTGACATACCCACGATGCACGAGTTGACCGGTGATCCACTGACCATTCAGGAATCATGGTCCGGTCTTTGGGCACCCGCGAAGACGCCGCCAGACATCATCAACCAGGTGCATGCAGCCATCAACAAAGCCTTGAAGTCACCAGCCGTTCAGGCCAAGGCACGCGATGGGGGCAGCGAGGTGGAGACGAGTGAAAGCCCTGCGGCCTATTCCAAGTTTGTCCATGCGGAAAACTCCAAATGGGCAGAGATCATCCGCAAAGGCAACGTAACCGGAGGTTGAAGCTCATGACGAACATGCTGCCACTTGCAGGCATTCGGGTTCTTGATCTTTCCCATGTGATCGCCGGGCCCATGGCGTCCTTCTACCTTGCGCAGTTCGGCGCCGAGGTGATCAAGATAGAAACACCGGCTGGCGGGGACGTCATGCGCTCCAGCAAAGCCAATCCTGCGGAGGGAGATACGCCTACCGGGTTTGTGACTTTCAACGCCGGTAAGAAATCAATGGCTATTGATATCCGAACACCCGAGGGCCATCAGGCTGTACGCAACTTAGCAGCTAGCGCGGATGTCTTCATCGAGAATTTCCGCCCAGGTGTGGTCGCCAAGTATGGTTTGGACTATGAGAGCATCAAAGCGGTCAAGCCAGACATCATCTACTGCTCCATCTCTGGCTATGGGCAAGAGGGGGAATGGTCAGGGCGCGGCGCATACGATCATGTGGTGCAGGCGCTCACGGGCATGATGATGATGTCCGGCGACTCGGCGGACGCACCGCCACTCAAGGTGGGGTTTCCCGTGATTGACGTCGCTGCGGGCCTGCTTGGTGCCTTGTCCGTGGTGTCTGCCGTGCACCAGCGCTCCCGGGATGGCACGGGCGCACTCATTGATGTGTCCATGGTGCAAGCAGCCATGACGCTTATGTACCCGAACGCGAGCGCTTTCCTGACTCAGCGGGTGGAACCTCAGCGGGTGGGCAACCGGGGCTACACAGGTAGCCCCACAGCCGACACTTACCGCTGCAATGACGGTTGGTTATCTACCGCAGCCAACACGCCTGCTCAGTTTCGCAAACTGACCAGAGTGCTTGGGCTGGAGCATCTGTGTGATGACGGTAACGCGCTTGACCTGGGGGCATTCAACGTCCCTGGGGGAGGATTTGTGGTTGCCAGGGACATGGACTATGTACGCCAGCAATTCAACGCCGCGTTTGCACAGCGCTCTGCCAAGGACATGGAAGAGCAGCTCAATGCGGTAGGTGTTCCTGCGGCACGGGTGAGACGGCTGGGAGAATTCCTGGACGAAGTTGAAGGCGGATCAAAGTTGCCGCTTCCGATCCGGCGCTATGCGCAAGGGGACCGCACGGTTCGCACACCTGGGCTTGGCTTCAGGCTGGCAGGGGAAGACTCTGGTTTGCAAGCTGGTGCGCCTTCCCTGGGTGAGCACACGGACGCGTTGCTTGGAGGCAGCCCTGCAGCTAGTAAGTAGGTTTGGATGCGTTTCTGGGGTGGCACCGCCTCAGAGGCGTGGGTTCAGGTCGGAAAGCTGATGGGGTCTGGGAACGCTGCAATGCCAAGCTGGAGCTTGGCAGTCCCAGGTGAAACACCCGGTTCGCGAAAGTCAATAGTTCAGAAAACCGTCAGCAGGTCGCGTATGGCTTTCAATTCCCGCTCGACCTGGCGGATCTGCTCGGGCACAAGACCTTCTTCCAACACCAAATCAGTTTCGCCATCGCCCTGTTCAGACAAATCGAGCGATTCACCCGACACTGACTCTTCCGGATCCAGAGCGTTCATCACGGGGATACCGAAGCCATTTGTCCTGTTGCGCTCACGTTCGGTCTGAGCGAGTTCCTGAAGCTTGTGGCGCGCACCATTGATGGTGAAGCCCTGGTCATACAGGAGGCCGCGAATACGCCGGATCATCAGCACTTCATGGTGCTGGTAATAGCGGCGGTTGCCCCGTCGCTTCATGGGGCGCAACTGCGTGAATTCCTGTTCCCAATAGCGCAGCACGTGAGGCTTGACGCCACACAACTCCGCCACCTCACCAATAGTGAAATAGCGCTTCGCCGGGATGGGGGGGAGTGCGTTCTCCATTTAACCTAGTGACCTACAAGACCTTGCGCGACCATCCGAAAGAGTAGCGCAAGTTGAGCAATACCGCTACAGGGAAAGAGCCAAGATGTGACTTTGTAATCAGTATCGTGGGGCTAAATGGCCAAGGTATTGAACAACCGAAACAAATGAACACCCTCAGAAACGGTCCTGAGCGAGCGTTTGGTAGCAAACATACAGAATGCAATAGGGTTCAGGCGCTTCAGGCAAACGGCTTGGACAGGGAGAATGCGCTGCTTCAACAGACACATCGACCAAACCGGCCTCTCGCACAGCTGGCGAGAGGCAAAAAGAAACGATCAGGTTTCGGGGTTGGCCGCAAAATCTGCTTGCACCTGGTCCTTCAGTTTCTGGCTGGCATGAAACGTGATGACCCGCCGAGCCTCGATAGGAATGAGCTCGCCCGTTCGAGGGTTGCGACCAGGGCGCGGCGCCTTCACCCGGATCTGAAAGTTTCCAAAGCCCGACAACTTGACTTCCTCTCCGGAAATCAAACGCTGGCTGATCAGATCGAAAAATGCATCGATCATGTCTTTTGACTCGCGTTTGTTCAGTCCGATTTGCTCGAACAGAACTTCAGCAAGCTGCGCTTTGGTCAAAGCCGATATTTCCAGGCTCTCAACCGATAGTTCCATGACGCTCTCGCTCCCTCTTCTTATTGGATTCGAAAAAATGACGTTCAAGCCCGAAGCCTGCCGCCCAATTCGCGTTGAAGCGCTGCCGATAAAGACTGCATCACCGCATCGATACGTTCATCGGTCAAGGTGGCTTCAGCGCTGCTGAGGGTAAATCGCACCGCCAGACTCTTCTCTCCGGCTGAGAGCCCGCCTGCAGAAGTGGAGTCGGCCTTGGGGCGATAGACGTCGAAAAGGACAGCATCCCGCAGCAAACCCTCCGTAGACACATTCCATATGACTTGCATCAATTGTGCATGTGTTACCGCTTCAGGCACAACTACGGCCAGATCCCGTTCGGCGGGCTGGTGCCGTGTCACTGCCTGCGCTTGTGGCATCGCACGCGACAACACAGCTTCAAGATCGAGCTCGAACACCACAGGGGCTTGCGCAAACTCCCAGCTTTGGCGCCACCGCGGGTGCAATTCACCCACGAAGCCGATTGCAACGCCGTCCAGCAGGACGGCTGCCGAGCGGCCAGGATGCAAGGCAGGGTGCGAAACGGGTTCAAATTCGGGCTGGCGAGGTGCTAGCAGCGCCTCAACGTCACCTTTGGCATCGTAGAAATCTGCGGGAGCCTGCCGCCCTTCCCAGCCCTGCTGACCTTCCGGTCCGTAAGCGACAGCACCGATCCGCAACGGCTGACGAATGCCTTGCACAGCGGTGTCGGACGTCTTGACAGAGGCATCACGAAAGAACGCACGACCTATTTCGAAAGCACGCACACGATCGGCCCGGCGATTGGTGTTGTGCTTGACCACCTGTAGTAACGACCCCACCAACGAAGAGCGCATGACGCTCATCTGGCTGGCAATAGGATTAAGCAGGCGAATGGGGTCCGAGTTGCCGGCAAGATCCTTCTCCCAGCTTTCTTCTACAAAACTAAAATTGATGGTTTCGAGGTAACCCAAGCCTGCGAGCATGCGCCGTACAGCAAACGGGCTGCGACGTGACTCAGAACGAACGTTCGGAACAATCGGCGCCAAAGGTGGCGTGGTGGGCAATTGCTGAAAGCCGATCAGGCGAGCAACTTCTTCGATCAGATCTTCTTCTATGCGCAGATCGAATCGGTATGCGGGTGGTACAACCGTGATCGTGCCTTCACCCTCTTGCAAGGTCAGGCCGAGGCGACCCAGCGCATCCGCACATTCAGCCTGCGTGAGCGGCATGCCAATCACTTTGGATGCACGAGCCACTCGCAGCGTGACCGGCTGCGGGGTGGGCATATTGGGCTGAAGGTCATCCACAGGCCCGCACACGGTGGCCGGAGTACCGCAGATATCGATGATCAGCTGAGTGATGCGCTCAATGTGCGCAACGGTCAGCGCAGGGTCGACTCCTCGCTCGAAACGGTGTCCGGCATCGGTGCTGAAATTGAATCTGCGAGAACGGCCTGCAACCGCATCGGGCCACCAGAAAGCGGCTTCGACGTAGACGTGTTGCGTGTCATCCGACACTGCAGTGGAGTCGCCGCCCATGATGCCAGCCAACGATTCAACCTCTTGGTCGTCAGCGATGACGCCTACAGTTTCATCCAGGCTGACGGTATTGCCGTTCAAGAGCTTAAGCTGCTCCCCTGCCCTGCCCCAGCGAACGTCCAGGCCGCCATGGATTTTTTCAAGATCAAATATATGACTGGGCCGTCCATACTCGAACATGACGTAGTTCGATATGTCCACCAGGGCAGTCACACTGCGCTGACCGCAGCGTGCCAGCCGATCAATCATCCACTGGGGTGTGGCAGCCTTGGTGTTGACGTTGCGAACCACGCGGCCCGAGAAACGACCACATAGATCAGGCGCACTGATCTTGACAGGCAGCACCTCAGTGGAGCCCGTCACCACCGGCGGATGCTCAGGCGTCAACAAGGGCGAGCCCGTAATGGCAGACACCTCGCGGGCAATGCCGTACACGCTGAGCGCATGCCCCAGGTTAGGAGTGAGTTTGAGGGTGAACAGCGCTTCATCAAGTGCAAGCACTTCACGAATGTCCTTGCCTACGGGCGTGTCGGCCGCGAGTTCCAGCAAACCGCCATGGTCTTCGGACAGTTTCAGTTCGCGGGCGGAGCAAAGCATGCCCTGGCTCTCAACGCCGCGCAGTTTGCCAGTCTTGATGAGGAAGGGCTTGCCATCTTCGCCTGGCGGCAATTCGGCTCCGACGAGCGCGCAAGGTACCTTGATGCCCACACGCGCATTGGGTGCGCCGCACACAATGTTCAGCAACTCCGGTTGGCCAACATCCACCTGGCATACGCGCAGGCGGTCGGCATTGGGGTGCTGTTCGGCTTGTTTGATCTCACCGACGACGATCTTGGAGAAAGGCGGCGCAACGGCGCTCACTTCTTCGACTTCCAGGCCGGCCATCGTAAGGGCATCAGCCAATTGCTGGGTCGATAGCGGTGGATTGCAGAATTGGCGCAGCCAGGATTCAGGAAACTGCATAAATACTCTCTGTGGGAACTGGCGAACGGATTAGCTGAACTGGCGCAGGAAGCGCACATCGCCTTCAAAGAACAGGCGCAAATCATTCACGCCGTAGCGCAACATGGCCAGGCGGTCGATGCCAGAACCAAAGGCAAAACCAATAAAGCGCTCAGGATCCAAGCCCATGTTGCGCACCACCTGGGGATGCACCTGGCCTGAGCCAGACACTTCCAGCCACTTGCCAGCCAACGGACCAGTTTGGAACTGGATGTCGATCTCAGCACTAGGCTCGGTAAACGGAAAGTAACTGGGTCGGAACCGCAGGATCAAGTCGTCCGTTTCAAAGAACGCCTTGCAGAAATTGAGATAGGTGACCTTCAAATCCTTGAAGCTCACGTTTTCACCCAACCAAAGGCCTTCGACCTGATGGAACATGGGTGAGTGCGTCGCGTCATTGTCGACGCGGTAGGTGCGACCGGGTGCAATCACGCGGATTTCGCTCATCTCGCCCCGTGCCAGACGTTCCGCCTGCGCCTTGGCGTGCGCCGTGGCGTAGCGAATCTGCATGGGACTGGTGTGAGTGCGCAGGCAGTAAGGCTGGCCGTCTGCGTCTTTCATGTCGACGTAGAAGGTGTCCTGCATGGAACGTGCGGGATGGTTCGGCGGGTTGTTCAGCGCCGTAAAGTTGAACCAATCACTTTCGATTTCCGGGCCATCGGCCACGTCAAAGCCCATGCTGCCAAAGATAGCCTCAATGCGCTCCCAAGCCAGGGAAATAGGATGCAGTCCACCCATGCCACGTTGGCGTCCAGGCAGAGTAACGTCCAGCGCTTCCGCACGAAGTTGGCGGTCCAGCTCAGCATCTTGCAAAGCTTGGCGGCGTGCATTGAGTGCGCCTTCAACCGCCTGTTTGACTACGTTGATGGCTGCGCCGCGTGTTTTTTTCTCTTCCACTGGCAGCGCGCCCAGCCCTTTCATCAACTCAGTAAGACGACCCGTCTTGCCGAGGTACTGGGCTTTGGCGTTTTCCAGATCAGCCGGGGTGGTTGCTTCGGCGAAAGCCGCGCGCGCGCTTTCAACAATCGAATCGAGTTCAGGGGCAGCGGAAGCGGATGCGTTCATGGCAGGCGGAAAACAACGATGAAATGAAAAAGGGATTGAAGCCGGTTCAGGCCTCAACCCCTTAGGCAATCTGCAAACTCCGCTATGGGAGGCGATGCTTGCAGAGAGGGTTTCAGGCAGCCAGCTTAGCCTTGGCCTGCTCCACGATGCCGGCAAAAGCCGCCTTGTCATGCACAGCGATGTCAGCAAGGACTTTGCGATCGATTTCGATGCCGGCCTTGCGGATGCCGTTGGCAAACTGGCTGTAGGTCATACCGCACTCACGCGCAGCGGCGTTGATACGGGCGATCCACAACTGACGGAATACACGCTTCTTGGTACGGCGGTCACGGTATGCGTATTGACCGGCCTTCATCACCGCCTGTTTGGCGACGCGATAGACGTTACCGCGGCGACCGCGGAAACCCTTTGCAAGGGCGAGGACTTTCTTATGGCGAGCTCGGGCTGTTACACCACGTTTGACGCGAGGCATGTTATTTCTCCTTGTTCGTCAGTTGATCAAAGGCCAGCGAATGGCAGCATTTGTGCCATGTGACCCATATTGGTCTCATGCACATTCACCGCACCGCGCAGGTGGCGTTTGTTCTTGGTGGTCTTCTTGGTCAGAATGTGACGTTTGAAGGCTTGACCGCGTTTGACGGTACCACCGGGACGAACGCGAAAACGTTTCTTCGCGCTGCTCTTGGTTTTCATTTTGGGCATTTAAATGCTCCTTATAAGTTGTGCTCGTGAGGCGTCTGCAAACTCCTTGCAGCCTTGTTGGCCCCGAGACACTTCTTGTAGTCAGCCTTTCGGCTGACTCATCTGCCTTTGTGCCCTCATCTCCAATGGAGCCGGGGCACGCTGGCAAATTCCTCTTTTCACCATCTCACCAATTGGAGATCAACCTTCTGCTGGTGCGGAAGCTGCTTGGCCAGGGACTGCTGGCTTGGCAACACCCACGCCGGGCTTCTTGCGCGCCGGAGCCAGCATCATGATCATCTGGCGGCCTTCCAACTTGGGAAACTGCTCGACCAGAATCTGGTCAGCCAGTTCGTCCCGAATGCGGTTCAGCAAAGCCATGCCGATTTCCTGGTGCGTGATCTCACGACCACGAAAACGCAGGGTAACCTTCACCTTGTCGCCATCGCCCAAAAAGCGGCGAATGTTGCGCATCTTGATGTTGTAGTCACCGTCGTCCGTACCAGGGCGGAACTTGACTTCCTTGATCTCAATAACCGTTTGCTTGGCCTTGGCTTCGGCGGCCTTCTTCTGCTCGATATATTTGAACTTGCCGTAATCCATCAGCCGGCACACCGGCGGATTGGCATTGGCGACAACTTCAACCAGATCGACGTCGTACTCACCAGCCAGGCGCAAAGCCTCCTGGATAGGCACCACGCCCATTGGCTCATTCTCTGGACCGTTGAGGCGAACCTCAGGGGCCATGATTTCTCGATTCAGACGGTGGGCACGCTCCTCCCGTTGGCGGCGATCACGAAAATTGGTAGCTATGGCAAAAATCCTCAATACATAATGCTACGAACACGTAGCGAAAGCCGCTCATTACACGCGGGCCAGAGCTGTTTTCGGGTAGAAAGTCAGGCTTTGGAAGCAATGTCTTCGGCAACGCGCTTGGAAAACGCATCAAGAGACATTACGCCGAGGTCTACATTGCCTCGGGCGCGCACTGCCACGGCACCAGCATCTCTTTCCTTGTCTCCCACGACAAGGATAAAAGGGAGCTTTTGCAACGAATGCTCTCGTATTTTATACGTTATCTTCTCATTACGCAGATCTGTCGTTACCCTAACCCCTTGATCGCGCAGCGTTTTAGCCACGGTTTGGGCGTAATCGGCCTGTGAATCGGTGATATTGAGCACCGCAACCTGCACCGGAGCCAGCCAGACGGGCAGTGCGCCAGCGTAATGTTCGATCAGCATGCCGATGAAGCGCTCCAGGCTGCCAACGATGGCCCGGTGCAGCATGATGGGGCGATGCCGCGCACCGTCTTCGCCTACATATTCGGCGTCCAGACGCTCCGTCATGTTGGGGTCCACTTGCATGGTCCCGCATTGCCATTCGCGGCCGAGTGCGTCTTTCAGCGTGTATTCGATCTTGGGACCATAGAAGGCGCCCTCTCCGGGGCTGATCTCGAATTCGCACCCTGAGGCACGCAAGCCAGCCGCCAGGGCTTCTTCAGCTTGATCCCAGCTTTCTTCGGTCCCTATGCGCTTCTCAGGCCGTGTAGCCAGCTTATAGATGATTTCGGTAAAACCGAAATCCTTGTAAACGTTCTGGAGCAAGGTGGTGTAGGCCGTGCATTCGGCCTGGATTTGCTCAGGCGTGCAGAAAATATGGCCGTCATCTTGCGTAAACCCGCGTACGCGCATGATGCCGTGCAGGCCGCCGCTGGGCTCATTGCGGTGGCAATTGCCGAATTCGCCGTAGCGCAGTGGCAGGTCGCGGTAGCTTTTCAGGCCCTGCTTGAAGATAAGGATATGACCGGGACAGTTCATCGGCTTAAGCGCGTAGTCCCGCTTTTCCGATTCCGTGACGAACATGTTGTCCCGGTATTTTTCCCAGTGCCCAGTTTTCTCCCAAAGGGATTGGTCCAGAATTTGGGGGCCTTTGACTTCCTGGTAGCCGTTGTCGATATACACGCGGCGCATGTATTGCTCTACCTGCTGCCAAAGGGTCCAGCCCTTGGGATGCCAGAACACAGTGCCAGGTGAGTGCTCGTCAATATGGAAAAAGTCGAGTTCCCGGCCCAGTTTGCGGTGATCGCGCTTTTCCGCTTCTTCCAGCAGGCGCAGATAGTTCTGCAGCTCGTCTTTGCTGGCCCATGCTGTGCCATAAATGCGCTGCAGCATTTCGTTGCGGTGGTCGCCGCGCCAGTAGGCGCCAGCCAGCTTCATCAGCTTGAAGTGCTTGAGCTTGCCGGTAGACGGGACGTGGGGGCCACGGCACAGGTCTTCGAAAGCGCCTTCGCGGTACAGCGAAACGTCTTCGTTGGAAGGAATACTGGCAATAATCTCAGCCTTGTAGGCTTCGCCAATTCCCTTGAAATAGGAAACTGCCTCATCACGCGGCAGCACGCGACGAACCACGGGCTCGTCCTTGGCCGCCAACTCGGACATTTTCTTCTCGATGGCCACCAGGTCTTCAGGTGTGAAGGGGCGCTTGTACGAGAAATCGTAGAAGAATCCGTTCTCGATCACTGGGCCAATGGTGACCTGCGCGTCCGGGAACAGCTCTTTTACGGCGTAGGCCAGCAAGTGAGCGGTGGAATGGCGAATGACTTCCAGGCCATCTGCATCTTTGGCTGTGATGATGGACAGCGGGCTGTCCTGTGTGATCTGGAAGCTGGTGTCGACCACTTTGCCATCGATCTTGCCGGCAAGCGCAGCTTTGGCCAGGCCTGCGCCAATGGACGCAGCAACTTCAGCTACGGTGACCGGGCCGGGAAACTCGCGCTGGGAGCCGTCGGGGAGCGTAATGTGAATCATGTGGGAATCCTTGTCTTCAAAAAGAAAAAAGCGCGGAACACGTCCGCGCTTTTTTCGAGGGGAAAGGATAAATCTCGTGCAGGCGCGAACGGCCAGCCTAGCGGCTGGTGAAACTCTCCGTTGTAGTTCGCGGTGTCATAACCGAATGTGCCTTTCTCGCCCTTATGGGTTACAGATAGCGCAATTCTAACGGTTCCGGCCAGGATTTGCCCGCCCTGCCCTGCATGAACTGCTCATTTGGGGATCATTGGGGCCCCCACTCGCCGCCCCATGCACCGTGAAGCAATGGTAAAGATCGCAAGGCAACGCAAACTACGCAGCATTGAAGTCAGCGAGCCCTTTCTAAAGCCGTTAAAGCTGTGGTTGGTGCGAGTGTTCCGACCTTAAAAAGGAGTCTTGCGTGAATAACTATCTACCTATGCTGAAATCAGCTGCCGTGGTGCTGGCAGCAGGTGCCGCACTCACCGGCTGCGTAGTGGCGCCGAGCCCAGCGCCGATATATGGCGGGCAAGCCTATCCGGCTGAGGGCGTTTACGCCCCCATGGCCCCACCAGCTCCCTACACAGAAGTTATTCCAGTTATGCCTTTTGCTGGAGCTGTATGGGTGGGTGGTTATTGGAATTGGTCACGAGGGCGCCACGTCTGGGTGCCTGGCCGTTATGAGCGGCCGCGCACTGGATACCACTACCAGCCACACCGTTGGTCGCCCGGCCCGCGCGGTGGCTGGGAACTGCGCGGCGGGGGCTGGAGACGGTAGTTAAATCAAGGACGCCCGGATTCTGCGATCAACCAGTCCCGAAACTGGTCAACAAACCGGTCATGCTCCAGCCGCAGGGGATAGTTCAATGCGCGGCGAACTGCTATCTTGAGTTTCAAGTGATTGATATCCGAGAGGGACTCAGTCGAATCTTCCTCGCAATTCGTGAACAAATGCCTATGAGATCGGCCGAAGTTTTCGTCCAATCAGGCTACTTGTGCGCCTGACTTGTCGCATTTGACTAACTGGAGGAAGCTGTGTCTATTTCATCCACTTTCCGAGCGACGTTGTCAGATAGCTGTCGTCGCATCAACTCCCGCAAACTACCAGTTACCCTGGCTTTAGGCCTTTCTCTGTTGGCAGGCAGCGGCCTGGCCCACGCGGCCAATGTCGACTTGACGGTCAGCAAGGCTGCACCCAACAGTGCAGTCACGCTGACGGCGTTCGACTACACCATTACAGTCGGCAACATAGGCAACGCCACTACCGGCGTCAGCACCGTCATCGATTCGCTGCCGTCTCGCCTGTACGATCTGATCGCGACCAACGTGGTGCCTATTGGTGCCGCCACCTGTCCAACGGTGGCCGACGTCAACGCAGCCATCCCAGCTGCTATACGCAGCCCGGCTAGCGCTGAATCGACAGCAGGCCAGACAATCTCGATTCCCATTCCCAGTCTGCCTCAAGGCGCGCGCTGCGAAATCACGATTTCTGCCAAAGCCACCACACCAGGCAGCTATGTCAACAACATCAGTGTGAATGCTGCTCCCAGCGATTCTGAGACCATGCCGGGAAGCAATTCAGGGGTGGTGACTACCAGTGTCACGCAGGCTAACTACGACGTGCGGGTTACCAAAGAGTTGCTGACGCCATCGCCTGCCAACTTTGGCGTGCCGGTGCGCTACCGCATCACTTTTCACGGCGACCCTCTCATTTCTGTACCCAACCTGGGGAGCTTCTATCCACGCACTTTTGATGGGTGGCAAAGCGTTACCGGTACAGATGGTGGCAGCAACGGCGGTGTTCCCTACACCAGTACGATTGCCAGTTGCGCAGCCACAGGGGGTGCTACCGGTTGCATTGGCTCGCCCCCAGCCGTGACACCCCAAGGCGGTGCTTCCATGAGCGGTGGCCAGTTGCTGAGTCAGACCAAGATCTCACTGCCTGCAGGCAGCACTTTGGTCATCGAGCAGGACGTTGTATTTAACCCACCCATTTGTGGAGGCTTGCGCGTAGTCAATCTTGCAGAGCTGAGCCTGCATGCCAATGGTGGAGGCACTCTGCTGTCCGACTCCAACCCCGCCAACAACCAAGGCAGGGCCACGTTGGTACTCAACAGTATGGGACCCTGCCCGGTCGCCACCAACACGCTTGTGACCACCAAAACGCTAGCGACCCCTTCTGATACCCGCGTAGACACCGAAGGCGAGGCGGTTGGTTATGTGATTCGGTCTCAGTACACGAGCCCGCATGTCCCGGTGGCCGGAATCAATTTTGGTGACATATTTCAGTACTTCAACGAGAACGGCTCGGCCGGTTCGAACACAGGCCCGGCTCCGTCTCACTCCGTTTGGTTGATGAGTTGTACCGTGGATTCACTGGCCACGGGCTCTGCCTGCCCACCTGGTCCATACCCGCGTCAGCTGCAAGCACCCACCACGTCGTATGCAAACCAGGTTTCCCCCTTGGGCACAGGCAGCATTGCCTCAGGTGGGTTTGTTGAAATCAGGCTGGAGGAACGCTGGACTGGCCTCAATACGTTGACTTGCCTGGCTGACCGAAAAAGGGTGTCCAACAAAGTCGATTCAGTTCTGGTCATGCCGCCAGGTGGCGCGTATGTGAACTTCAGCGTCCCCTCATCCTCCCCCACCTCTCCAGAGGTTAGCGTCGATCCAGATGTGCCCGTATGCGTGGATATCGCCACAAACAAGAGCGTGTCGCCAGTGAACCCTGCAGCGGGGGTGCCAGTCACCTTCAACCTGCAATTCACCAATAACAGCCTTGCTGTGGTTGGAGTCGCCAACCAAGCTACCAATGTCACCGTCACAGACGTATTGGGTTCCCACTTCACTCCGACCGCAGCATCGTGCAGCGTAACGTCTGGAAGCGCCGACGCGCCCACCGTCTCCCTAGCCAACATCACTGGCACAAACAACACTTTCAGTGCCGTGATACCTCGTATGGACAGTGGCGCTTCGGTTCAGTGTTCTGTGACAGGCGTGATTGCTACCACGGGCAGTTTCAGCAACACCGCAAGCGCCAATGCGACATCGGGCAGCGGACGCAGTGGCAGGTACGACACCCTGGCCACTAACAATGACAGCATTGTCAACTTCGGCATCGTTCCACCAGCCACCGTTTCACTAACCAAGACGCTGTCGGGCGCCATCGCTGGCTATGTACCGGAAAGCACCTTCCCGGTGACCGTCAGCTGTGCAGTCACACCCACTGCAGGTGGCTCAGCGACCACGGTGCCACAGACGGTGAACCTGCTACCCAATGTGGCGCAGGTGATCCCGATACCGCCGACCACGGGCCAGCAAACTGTCGCTTGCACCGTGACGGAAGGCGCGACACCCGCAACGGTGTCCGCAGGGTTTGCCTATGGCACTCCTGTCATCACCCCTGCATCCTTCAATGCGCCTGCTGGTGGCTCCGCGGCGCCGGCTGTAACTGTGGACAACCCACTATCATTGGTCATGGGATCACTCACCGTGACGCCTACCGTGACCGGTCTTGTGGCAGGCTACGGTGGTCAGGCCTTTGGTGTCACAGTCAACTGCACAGGGCCTGGAGTGAGCGGATTCCCTCAGTCCTTCAACCTGGTCGCTGATGCAAGCCAGACCGTTCCCGTGCCCCTGGCCGCAAGCTGCGTTATCACTGAAACCCAACCCCCAGCCAACATAGGCTTTGGGTTCCAGGCACCCATGTTTATGCCAGGCACTACCGTGACCATCACAGGTGCTGATAGCGTGAACATTCAAAATAATCTGGTGGCGGTCAAAGGAGGACTTGAGCCAATTCCAACACTCGACGCCAAGTCTTTGGCTAGCCTTGTCTTGCTGCTTGGCTTAGCTGGGTTCTGGACTACCCGCCGGCGCAAGCGCTGATCAGGTGCTAAGGGCTAAAGCCCTCTGCAAGGGACTCCCCCTTGCAGAGGGCTTTTTTTTGCTCTTCCAAAACCCGACTCCGCTCCACAGCCCTGTTGCAACCTCGGGTCAAGGGGGCTCAATTCGATTCACGTCTCCATGCGAGAGATTGACCAAAGACCCCGGCAGTGCTCTGCCGGTTCTCCTTTGCATATCGATCTCCCGGGGCATTCTCTTTAGCTCTGCAGGGTAGATCAGCGATTGGAAGTTAATTCCGCAATCGCGCCTTGCCGAGGAAATTTTCGCCTGCAAACCACACTTTCGCAGACTGGTTTTGGTGTTTATTTCCACCACTGCGCTCCTAAACTTTCCTTGCGTACATGGACGTTCGGCCGGGCCAAGCAGCAACTTACTGTGTGAGCCTGCAGTCTGGAGGACCCGGATTGAACAGCCATGCCAAGCGACTCAACGTAACAACACACAAAAACAGGAGACAGTACTTGAACAAGAAACAACGCGTCGAAGCCGCCATATCCGGCCAACTGGTGGACCGGGTTCCATTTGGGGTGTGGCTCCACAATTTCTGTGAAGAACACACCGATGAAGTGTTGGCGAAGGAAACGGTACGGCTCTACCAGCGCTTTGACTTTGACTTCATCAAGCCGCAGACCAGAGCCCACTGCTTTGGCGAGATGTGGGGCCAGGACATGATGCCGCACAAGGGCAGAGACGACCGCCCCGTCGTCGCAAAGTTCGCGATCAACAACGACGCAGACCTGGGAAATGTGGACATGGTCACTGCCGACCAAGGTTCACTGCAGGAGCAGGTCAGAGCGTATCGCTGCATCCGCGAATCTGTGGGTGACGATGTGCACATCATTGCCACCATTTTTGCGCCGATGATGAATTTGGCGCTCATGAACCCTGAGGGAAAATCGGGGGTGCTTCGCATGCAGAGCACTGCACCAGAAGCGCTGGAACGGGCGATTGCCAACATGACGTCCACACTTTCCGAATACATGCAACGCTGCATCGACGTCGGTGTCGACGGCATCTACTACGCCACGACGACTGGCAACGCAGGCGACGTGAGCGACGCAGAGTTTGAACGCTTCCAAAAGCCCTTTGACGACCAGATCCTCGTCGCCGCCCGCCATTGCCCCATGAAGGTTCTGCACATGTGCGGGCCGGCTGTGCATGCGCCATGGTTCAAAGACCATGAAGCCAACGTCTTCAGCTGGGCCACCACTCCGGGCAATCCAACGCTGACGGAGATGCACAAGATCACTGGTCGCACAGTAATGTCAGGAGCGCCCGCCAAGCCCGTGATCGCGACCATGCAGCCGTTTGAATTGGCCGCCCACGTGCAGCGAGCGCTTGAGGAGATGGACGGGAGGTTTCACATACTCGGTCCGGACTGCTCCATCAACTCCAATACCTCGCCCGAGCTCATGGACGTTATTGCGGACACCGTGAAACGCTTCCAAGCAGTTGCGGCCTGAACCATGGATCTGCATATTTCAAACCGATCTGCCCTGCTCTGCGGTGCAAGCAAAGGGCTGGGCCGAGCGTGCGCCGAACGCCTGGCTGCGGAGGGCGTTCACATCACTCTGTCCGCCAGGGAAGAGTCCCGCCTCCAGCAAGCGTGCGAAGAAATTCGCCAGCGCCATGCCGTACGTGCCAACTACATCGTGGCGGATATGTCCACGCCGCAAGGCCGTGCCGCCATTCTCTCGGGCTGTCCTGCACCGGACATTCTGGTCTTGTGTGGAGGGTGGCCCGAAGTGCCGGCCACCACAGGTGCCTGGCCAGCAGAAGCCTGGCGCGCTGCCATAGATGCCATGCTACTGGCCCAGGTGGAGATGATCTCCACACTTAGTCAGGGCATGGTGAAGCGCGAGTTTGGACGCATTGTGGCCGTGACTTCGCGCCTGATCAAAGATCCGGAACTTCGCCTTGCCATGCCAGCGGCGGCGCGTCTGGGACTCACGGGCTACATCAAGGCGTTGAGCCGAGACATTGCGGTTCACAACGTGACGGTCAATTCCATCTTGCCCGGCATCTTTGAAACAGAAACACAGATTGCCAATACCAACCAGCTGATGGCCATGGCGGGTGCATCGAGGCAGGAGATCGTGGCCCAACGAACCACTGCCACGCCCGCTGGGCGCTTCGGATCACCCGATGAATTCTCGGCTCTGTGTGCCTACCTCTGCTCGCGCGATGCCGGTTTCATGACCGGCCAGGCAGTGGTCATCGACGGCGGCGCGCACACCGGTATTTGGTAAGTACACCCTTCGCAAACCAGTTCCTGAGGTCCTCATGAAATTTGTCATCTCAATTCTTGCTGCGTTACCTATCGTCTTTTCAGCGGTAACTCACGCGCAGTCCTATCCCAACAAACCGATTCGAGTCGTTGTGCCATATGCGCCAGCCGGCAATGTCGACATCGTGGCTCGCATCATCAACATCAAACTTGAAGCTGAGTTGGGCCAGTCTGTCGTCACTGAAAACCTCGCCGGCGGGGCTGGTGTCATCGGAACGCAGACGGCTCAACGTTCGGCACCGGACGGCTACCGATTGCTCGCAAGTTCATCGGCACACGTCATCACACCCAATTTTCAAAAAGCGGTGCCCTACGACCCCGTGAAAGACTTCGTGCCCATCAGCCAGATCACCGCCATGCCGATGGTCATGATGATCAGCTCGGAGTTGCCTGCAAAAAATTATGCAGAGTTCCTCAAGTGGGCCAAGAGCTTGAAGGAGCCCATGAACTATGGTGGCCAGCGGGGCACGGCAGGCAATTTCTCCGGCGAAATGTGGTCAGAAGCAACCGGAATCCCCGTCGTGCAAATTCCCTATAAGGCGGGTACGGGCGCTGCGATGGACTTGGCGGGCGGTCGTGTTCCCATGACTTTTGACGCAGTGGCTGCGGCAGCTTCCCACGTCAAGTCAGGGAAGATCCGCGTGGTGGCCATCACCGGCCCGGTGAGATCACCCATGCTTCCGGATGTGCCCACGTTTGCAGAACTAGGTGTATCTAACATGGACATTCAAACTTGGCATGGTTATTGGGCACCTAAAGGAACGCCGCAAGATGTGATCGACAAGCTGGGCGCTGCGATGGTCAAGATATCTCAAATGCCTGAAGTGCGGGAACAGATTCAGGCGGTAGGCGCCACCGTGGTTGGTAGCACGCCCAAGGCGTTCGCAGCGTTCACGCAGGCCGAAAGCGAACGCTGGGCGGCGCGCACCAAGCAGTTCAATATTCAGGCGAACTGAACTTCCATACCTTCAGCCACTATCTCGTTCATGACCGCTCCAGCTTAGGCTGCAGCGGTCATTTTCATAAAGTTACGATGAACTAGTCGACCTAGCGAATTCATTTTTCCTTCAACTTCTGGCGTCGATACCACCAACGGGCAAGCAGTAAACCCGAGAGTATTGCCGCATACCATCCCACCTCTGCAAAATTGTTTTTCCCGGCTCGTATCCAAAAAAAGTGCAACACCGCCAATGCAGCCACGCCATAAATCCCGCGGTGCAATAGCCGCCAGCGCTTGCCCCCCATGCGGCGGATAAGCCGGGGGATGGATGTAACGGCCAGCGCCAACAAGATCAGCCATGCGAGAGTGCCAACCAAAATGAAGGGGCGCTTAGGCAAATCTTGCACAATGGCTTGCCAATCAAGTCCCATGTCGAAAACGACGTAAGCCAGCCAATGCAGGGTGGCGTAGAAGAAGGTGTAGAGCCCCAACATGCGCCGATAAGATGCCAATGCATTCCACTTCAGCCATTGGCGCAGCGGGGTGACGGCCAGCACCAAACACAGAAAACGGATGGTCCAATCCCCCAAAGACCGCAACAGCGATTCAGCCGGATTGGCCCCTAAGCCGTCGGTCAGCGCGAGGTAGGTAAGCCATAAAGCCGGGACGAGGCACAGACCGTGTAGCGCCACACGCGTGAGCGGCTTTTGCAGGAAACTCATGCCCGCCATTCAATAATTCTTGCGCAAGTCCATGCCCGCGTACAGTTGGCTTACCTGGGCCTCATAGCCATTGAACAGTTGGGTCTTGCGCCTTTTGGCAAATAGCCCGCCTTCGCCAATGCGGCGCTCGGTAGCCTGGCTCCAGCGTGGATGGGACACATCCGGATTCACGTTGGAATAAAAGCCATACTCGTTGCGTGCGGCCTTATTCCAGGCTGTGCTGGGTTCGCGTTCGACAAGACGGATAGCCACAATGCTTTTGGCACTCTTGAATCCGTATTTCCAAGGCACGACAAGGCGCACCGGCGCACCGTTTTGCGGTGGAAGTTCATTGCCATACATTCCAAAGCCGAGTAGCGTGAGCGGGTGCATGGCCTCGTCCAGCCGCAACCCTTCGGTGTAGGGCCAGTCCAGCACGCCGGCGCGCAACCCGGGCATGGTCTTGGGGTCGGCCAAGGTCACAAACTCTACATACTTGGCACTGCCCATGGGCTCAACCAGGGAAAGCAATTTCGAGAGTGAATAACCGACCCACGGGATCACCATGGACCAGCCTTCCACACATCGCAGGCGGTAGATACGCTCTTCCTGAGCGCTGAGCTTGAGTAGCTGCTCGATACCCAGGGTCTGCGGCTTGTTGACCAGACCCTCCACTCGCACCGTCCAGGGTCTGGTTTGCAGCGTATGCGCATTGCGCGCGGGATCGCTTTTCTCCAGGCCGAACTCGTAGTAGTTGTTGTAGCTCGACGCATCCTTGAAAGAGGTGAGCGTATCGCTGGCCATGGCACCAGCGACCGTCGACTTAGCGGCAGGAATGGCACGCAAGGCCGTTTGAGGCTTGTCTTGAGCCACGGCGCGTCCACCCAGAACACCCCCGAGGCTGCCCACCGTCGCCCATTGCAGCATCTCACGCCGGCGTAAATAGACCGACTTCGATGTAATCTCGCTGCCGTGAGGATGGATAAATCCTGAGTCTCGGGTGTGGATCAACATAGTAAGTCCCTTAAGTTACCGAATGACAAAACAGAACGCCGCGCAGCACCATAAGAAATCTGCCGACTTTTGGTTCAACAAGTCTGCTGATTATTTTGAACAATAGTGATCTAGAAATCCTCACCAAATCTTAAATAATTCGTGATAACTGGCTTCCAGACCCATATGAGCCTCTGCTGAACACAGCGGTACGCACCAAGCAGTTCATTCTTGCGGCGACCTGAACTTCCAAACCCTCAGTCACCATCTCCTTCATGACCGCTCCAGCTACGGCTGCAGCGGTCATTCTCATTCTTGGGAGCTTGAACATCTACCGGCTTGGGAAGGAGCCCCCGGTTTTAGATCAGAAAAAGCTGGATGAAACACGATTTCATATTTTGCCCATTAACGAGAAAACTGATCTAAGAAACAGGCGATTTCCATCAAATTACGCAGGAAATAACTCCTTCCCTCTAGCGACAATTTTCTGAGCAAACGCGAGTTCATCGGTCCTTGATTCGCAAGGAAATTGACGGCATTCACGAACCGGATGCGGCATCCGAATGACCTCGCACCAACTCAGGAGATAGCGTGAAGTCAAAAATTCTGCCGATCATTCTTTGCAGCGCGGGAGTGCTGTGTGCCGCGCCAAACACCGCATGGGCCCAGGCCGTCAGCGCCCAAAAGCCCGTGCGCTTCATCGTGCCGTTTGCAGCGGGAGGCGCTCAAGATGCCATCGCGCGGTACTTTGCTCACAAGTTGACGACCCGCGCGAACCTGACCGTTGTGGTGGAAAACAAGGGCGGCGCGGGCGGCGTGATCGCGGCCGACCAGGTAGCCAAATCCATGCCGGATGGAAGCACTTTGCTGATTGCGACCGGAGGTCCAATCACCATAGCGCCTCACCTGCAGCCCAAACTGCCCTATGACCCAAAGCGCGACTTCGTGCCTCTGGCGATCCTTGCAGATACTCCCATGACCCTGGCTGTGCGCACCCAGAGCCGCTACACCACCATGGCCGAATTGATCCGAGACGCGAAGGTCCGCTCGGCACCTTTGAGCTTTGCGTCCAACGGCACAGGTTCCATCTCTCACTTGGTGGGTGAGTTGTTTGCACAACGCGTTGGTGTGCCCATTTTGCCGGTGCCCTATCGAGGTGCAGGCCCGGCCATGACGGATTTGATGGGCGGCCAGGTAGAGGTCATGGTTGCTAGTTCTGCATCTATCGACCCCGCGGTCAAGATGGGCACTGCACGCGTACTCGGCAGCTTCACCTCCAAGCGCATATCCACGCTCGGTGGAGCACCCACAGTGAACGAAAGTGCAGGCTTGAGCGGGCTGGAGGTGCCCGTCTGGGTCGGCATCATGGCGCCGGCCAAAACGCCTTCAGCACGCCTCGAGTCCCTGTCCAATGAACTCCAGGCCATCTGCAAACTCCCTGAGACACAGGAGATGTTCATCGGCTTGGGCGCCCTTCCCTCCTGTGGCGGCCCGGCAGAAATGGAGAAGGTGGTCGCGGAAGACTTCGATCGCTGGGGCCTTGTTATCCGCCGAAGCAACATCAAAGTGAACTAAGGAGCGACCATGAACATAGGAATCGTAGGTTCAGGCGCTGTTGCCCTGGCTTCTGCCGCCTGGCTGGCCCACCGCGGCCACAAAATAAAAGTCTGGTCCCCCACAGGACACAACGCGGACGCATTGCGCGATGCACCGCTGACCGCCTCGGGCGTACTGACAGCCGAAGTTCGCGTTGAAGTGGCCGATAGCGCAGCCGCATTGGCCCAGGACGCTGATGTCCTCCTTATCGCGGTGATAGTCAATGGTCACAAGCGTGTCATGGACGATCTCATCCCTCATCTGCGCGACGGCCAGACTGTCATCATCAGTTCCATGAGTTCACTGTCTGCCCTGTACCTTGCAGAGCAGACACGTCAGCGAAATTGCGACATCACGGTGGCCAGCTTTGGCACGACTGTGCTCACCGCACGCAGGCAGAGCGACACCCACGTGAAGATCATGACGTGCCGCGTGGCCTTGGGCGTCTCGTCCATTCCGAGGCAGCGCTCTGCTGCCGTCGTGAGCCTGTGCAATGAACTTTTTGGTGACCGGTTCACCCCGCAAGACCACGCGTTGACGAGCGCATTGACCAACATCAACCCGGTTGCGCATGGGCCGCTCGCACTCTACAACTGGACCCGTATCGAGCGTGGGGAGCACTGGCCTCAATACCACTACATGACCTCAATGGTGTCCTCTGCCATCAAGAAGCTTGATGCCGAGCGCATCGCCTTGGCCAATGCATTCGGCACGCAGGTCCGGACGATTGAACAGCACTTTGCCCAGTCGTTCTCCACCTCTGCGGACAACTTGAGCGGGATCGCGGACGAACTTCACGCCAGCCGCGGGGGGCCACCCGGCCCCACTGATGTCGCGACCCGATTCCTAGCAGAAGACGTTCCGTTCGGATTGATTTTCAACGTCGCTCTGGGTCGAATCGCCGGCGTAGACATGTCTGCCACGCAAGCCATCATCGGCAACGCAAGCCTCATTACAAACCGTGACTTCGTAGCAGAGAACGACTTGCTGGAACCCCTGAATCTGGCGGGCGAAACCGTGACGGGCCTGCTGTCGCGAGTCAATCAGTAAGCCCTGCAGACGCGCGCATTTCCATTGTTTAAAGCGCGCGCCCCATTTACCCCAGCTTTTGAAACGCGTCTTCAGAACAAGGCGCTTTCCTCTACCTCAATAGGCGTACCCGTGGATTCCAATTTCAACATCGACACCCGTTTGCTTCACAGCGGCAGAAACCCCGCTAACCACGGAGGGCTGGTCAACACCCCGATCTGCAGAGGCTCGACCATCGTGGCGCCCACCCTTCAGGAATGGGAAGCTCGCAAGACACCCGGCAACCCCTACGCTTCTTACGGACGCTTTGGCACAGCCACCACAGCATCACTGCAGGACATGATGGCCGAACTGGAAGGAGGCCACCGCTCGTTGGTGTTTCCTTCTGGGCTGGCTGCATGCACGCATTCGATCCTGGCATTCGTGCGCTCGGGCGATCACGTGCTGTTGACCGACAGCGTGTACGGCCCAACCAGAGCTTTTGCCGAAGATGTGCTGACTCGTCTTGGCGTGGAAGTGGAGTTTTATGACCCCGCGATAGGCTCTGGTATTGCGGCTCAGATGCGGAGCAACACCCGCCTGGTGTTTGTGGAATCTCCCGGTTCTGCGACGTTCGATGTTCAAGACATTCCAGCCATCGCGGAGCAGGCCCACAAGCGCGATGCGTTTGTCGTCATGGATAACACCTGGGCCAGCCCGCTGTTTTTCAAAGCCTTTGAGCATGGCGTAGATGTATCGATACAGGCTGCAACCAAATACCTCGTTGGCCACTCCGACGCCTTGATGGGTGTCGCCACCGCCAATGAACGCGCCTGGCCGTTACTCCGAGCTGGAGCGCAGGACTTCGGGCAAACCACCTGCCCTGACGACATCTTCCTGGTGCTACGCGGGTTGAGAACCCTCTCCTTGAGGCTGCAACGGCATTGGGAAAGTGGCGTCCGCCTGGCCAAGTTTCTTCAGCAACACCCCATGGTTGAACGAGTCCTTCACCCTGCCCTGCCCGAGGATCCAGGGCATGGCCTCTGGCAACGCGATTTCCTGGGTGCCAGCGGACTCTTCGCATTTGTCTTCAGGCCCATCACGCGCGCGCAGACCGAGGCCTTTTTCAACTCGTTCAGCTTGTTTGGCATCGGCCTGTCCTGGGGTGGGTACGAGAGCCTGGTCCTGCCTATGGACGCGCCCAAGAGAGCCGTTGTTCCATGGGACAGCAAGGGTGCGTTGGTGCGCGTGCACGTGGGCTTGGAAGCCTACTGCGATCTTGAGCTCGACATGGCCCAAGCACTGGAAGCCGCAGCGCTGGCTGCAGTTCGAGATGTGAAGCCGAACCCAGAAGTGCCCACTTCCTGCGCCCCTCTTCATCCCGTACATCTGCTGGAAAAGGTTCTCTAAGCACGCAATGCAAGACCTGCTCTACCTCAATGACGCCGCGATCCAACAGTGCGCAATCTCCATCGACGAAGTAGCGGAATCAATCCGGCATGCGTTTGTCGAAAAGCACGCCCTTCGTGCCATCACCGGTCACCCGCTATATATGAAGGCCAGCCCCGAACTGGATTTCAAAGCCAAAGGCGGAGTGCTCATCGCGCAAGGATTTGCGGCTATGAAGTGGTACGGCTTCGCAGCAGGCAACGCAGCACTGAACCTGCCCAACTTCATTCCCATGATTCTGATCAACCGCATGCCCGCCGGGGAGCCTGTGGCCGTCATGGACGGGCACTGGATTTCGGGCGTGCGCACTGCGGGCTTGTCTGCCGCAGCGGCAACAGTTCTGGCAGATCCTGACTCGCGGTCCGTCGGGTTCATAGCAGCCGGTCTTCAGGCACGGTCTCACCTGGATGCGCTACGCGCGCGGTTCCCGATCGAACGCGTCACGGCTTACAGCTTGAGCGGCAAGGGGGCCTCGACTTTCGTGGCCTATGCGCAGTCTCTTGGCTTGCAGGCCCAAGTCGCAGAGTGCGCGCGCGACGCTGTATCGAATCACCAGATCGTCATTACCAGCACGCCGCGGCTGTCCTCCTATACATCGTTTCTCGACATCGACTGGCTCTCGCCTGGAACTTTCGTGTCCATGGTCGATGGTGGACGTGCGTGGGACGCGTCCGGATTCGACAAATTGGACATGGTCGTGACGGACGATCTCGACCCCACCGATCAGAAGCCTCTGGAAGAGCTGCATTACAAAGGCCGCTTTGCCGGGGAGTTATCTGAGGTTCTTGCGCAGTCCAAATTCACGGCTTGGTGCGGGAACGGGCGGCGCGCGCTTGTATTTGCGGGCTCCGGCCTTGCTGACGCAGCCGTTTCAGTACTGGTCTATCAACGAGCCCTGGAACTCGGCCTGGGGCAGGTGCTTGAACGTTAAGGCGAGCTTTGACAGGCAGATACAGCCGTGGTTGCAACCTGCCTCCTAAACGATATAAATAGAATGAAATTACAGTTATTTATATTTATATAGCAAAGTATTCCTAAATTAGAGAAATATCGGTCAACATCGCAATGAATTCCCCAGAGGCCATTGGTAGACTCCATAACAGATTCCGACGCTAACCGCGCGGTTAATTAATACCCCCTACTGGAGCTCTCCATGAAGTCTCGTGCCTTTTTGCTCTCGCTTTTGTCCGTGGCTGCACTTGCCGGCATGCCTGTGCATGCGCAGTCTTCCTACCCCAATCGCCCCGTCAAACTGGTGATCCCCTTTCCTCCAGGGGGCTCCACCGACATCATTGGTCGCGCACTTGCCCAGCAACTGACTGACCTGTGGGGCAAACAGGTGGTCGTGGACAACCGACCCGGCGCGGGTGGCAGCATTGGGGCCGACTTTGTGGCCAAGTCACCAGCCGACGGCTATACGCTGCTGTTGGGCCACACCGGAACCATGTCGGTGAACCCTCTGCTCTACCCCAAGCTGCCATACGACCCCGTCAAGAGCTTCGAGCCCATTTCCCTCGTCACCCTGCTGCCCTTGGTGTTCGTGGCCAATGCAACGCTGGAGCCCAAGACCGTGGGCGAGATCATCAGCTACACCCAGGCCAACCCAGGCAAGCTGAACTATGGCTCTGCAGGTAACGGAAGTGCCAACCACCTCGCGATGGAGTACTTCAAGTTGCTCACCAAGACCAACATCGTCCACGTACCCTACAAAGGCACGGCCCCCGCAGTCACCGATCTGCTCAGCAATCAGGTGTCCATGGTGATGGTGGGCGCTGCGACTGTACTGCCTCATATCCAAAGCGGTCGTCTGAAAGTATTGGCCGTTGCCAGCCCCAAACGACTGGAAGTACTTCCTGAGGCTCCCACCATGGCAGAAGCGGGTGTGCGCAACTTCGACCCTTCCCCCTGGTTTGGCATCCTCGCACCTGCAGGCACGCCAGCTGAACTGGTCACCAAGATCAATGCAGACATCGTGAAGGTCATGGGCACCGAGCGCAGTCGCAAGGCGCTGGCCTCCGAAGGCGCCATCATCTCTACCAACACTCCTCAGCAGTTTGGTGATCTGATCAAGGCAGACTTGGTGCGCTGGTCAAAAGTGGTCAAAGACAGTGGGATGAAAATCGAATGACACGCGCAGCCAACTCGGTGCAGACCAAAGATGCGCGGCGTGTCCGTGTAGAAGCTGCCGTGCAAGGTGGCACACCCGACCGCGTTCCGGTGAGTGCCTGGGGACATTTCTATCCTCAGGAAACCTCTGCGCGCTCGCTGGCAGACACCATGGTGAATTTCTTTGAGCGCCATGACTGGGACTACCTCAAGGTACACGCACGCGCCAGCTACCACGCGGAAGGCTGGGGCTTTCAGTATGAAGCCTCCACCGACCCTGCACAGTTGCACAAGTGCACCTCCATGCCCATCAAATCCAGCGCGGACTGGGGCACGCTGAAGCCCCTGCCGCTTGACACGCCTGCGCTGCATGAGCAGATCGAAGCCATTCGCTACATGCGTCAGCGCGTAGGCCATGAGGTTCCGCTCATCATGACGGTCTTCTCCCCCCTGGATGTGGCGGACAAGTTGGTGGACCGCGATGGTGCTCTGCTGCGTGCACACATCGAGGAGAACCCCCAAGCGGTTGAAAGCGCCATGGGCGCCTTCGGAGACACGTTTGCCCGCTTCGTCACGCAGTTGGTGGGCGAAGGCGTTGACGGCATCTTCTTTTCCACCAAATGGGCCAACGATGGGCGCCTGACTGCCGAACAATATGCACGTTTCGTTCGGCCCTTCGACTTGCAGGTGCTTGAAGCGGCGAAGCCAATGTGGTGCAACATGCTTCACCTTTGCGAAGATTCCATTCGTCTTGAGGCCATGGCCGACTACCCAGTGCAGGTCTTTCACTGGGACCGCAGCGCTGGGCATAACCCCACATTGGCCGCAGGCCATACTGAACTGGACAAGGCCGTGGGCGGAGGCGTGGATGCAAAAACCCTTCGCGTGGGGACGCCAGAGCAAGTCAAATCCATGGCGCGCGCAGCGATTAACGAAATGGACGGCAAATCTTTCCTGCTCGGGCCCGGGTGCTCGGTTCAGGTAGCCAGCACATCAGCTGCAAATCTTGACGCCTTACGCGCTGCTGTGGAGGTTTAAGTGCTGAGCTAACAGGCGAAGCCGGGCCTTAACGGAAGGAGAAATCCTTCCGAGCTTGAAGAAGCGAAAAAGCGACGAAGAAAAAGAGCTATCTATAAAAAACCAAGGACGACTGGAGACATGACACACACGCTGGACAACACCGATAGGGCCATCCTGGAGCTCCTGCAGAAGGATTGCACGCTATCGGTCAGCGAGATCGGAGAGCGTGTGAACCTGTCTTCCACGCCCTGCTGGCGGCGAATTCAGCGACTGGAGCAAGACGGCTTCGTCCAGCGCCGCGTGGCTCTGCTAGACCCGGAGAAGCTCAATGTCGGTGTGACGGTGTTTGTCGCCATCAAGACCAATCAGCACAACGAAAAGTGGTTCAAGAAGTTTGCAGACGTGGTGTCCACCATTCCCCAGATTGTGGAGTTCTACCGTATGAGCGGTGAAAACGACTACCTGCTGCGTGTGGTGGTGCCTGACATCAAAGGCTACGACGCCGTGTACCGTCGCTTGATCCGGGATGTTGAGCTATTTGATGTGAGTTCGAGCTTTGCGATGGAGCAGCTCAAATACACGACAGCGCTCCCGCTCGACTACGCCTGAAGGAACATCCATCCTTCAGGTCCGTACACAGAGTCTTCTGATGAAGTGAGTGTTGATGAGTGGTTCACACAAGCGCCCTCTTCCCTCTTAATTAGCAGATGGATGAAAGTGAGCGTTAAGTTCTGACCCTGAAGCCGCGTTTGAGAATTCATCAAAGCGGCCATCGTCCGCGATGGCACGGGCAGCGCGAAGAAAACCGCCCCAGGCGGCGCGTGCCAAGGCCCCGCCCACGCTGACGCGTCTGACGCCCATGGACGCAATGTCCTGCAGCGTAAATTCGCTGGCAGAGCCAATCAACAGATTGACTGGTTTAGGATGCACAGCGGCCACTACGGCAGCAATGTGTTCCCGGCTGCGTATGCCCGGCGCATACAGGCAATCAGCGCCAGCCTCCGCGTAAGCCCGCAAGCGCGCAATGGTGTCGTTGATGTCCGGGCGACCCACAAAGAAGTTCTCAGCGCGCCCCACGAGCAAGGTTTCGCCCCCTGCCTCATCGATGGCATCACGTGCCGCCTTGATACGTGCAACCGCTTCGCCCAGTTCGCGCAACGGGCTATGTGGGTCTCCTGTCGAGTCCTCGATAGAGAGCCCAGCCACACCGGTATCAATGGCCATACGCACGCTCTCGGCAACCCCTTCCGGCGTGGCCGCAAAGCCGCTCTCAAAATCTGCATTCACCGGCAAACCTGTGGCTGCAACCATTGTGCGCAGATGCTCAAGAACGAGGGCACGAGAAACCGTACCATCGGCTTGCCCCCGAGACCAGGCCATGCCTGAACTGGTTGTTGCCAAGGCCTTGAAGCCCATGCCTTGCAGCAGCAGTGCACTGCCTGCGTCCCACGGATTGGGCAATACGAAGCAACCGTTTTCGTGAAGTGCCCTGAAGGCGGCACGCTTGTTCCGAGCAGTTTGTTTCATTGCTTCTCCAGTTTCGTTGGAATTTCAGTGACCTAAGGACACTCTAAACTCACTGGCGTAAAGCAAGCCAAGTGGCCAACCGACCGACAATAGAAGCACCCGGTTGCGGCAAGGGCCACGCTGCGGGCATCGACGGCAGCGGGGCAACGGTGCGTCGAACCCCGAAAACACCGCGCCGACCCGGCCGCTGGCCCACCCGCTCATCGCTTACTTGGGCGCCAAGCCGGCCGTGTGACCCACCACGGAATGGCCGGCGACGGCTGCATCCAGCGTGGCCTGGTGCCGCACCGCGTCCGAGCGGCTGTGGTTCACGAACAGAATGGTGACCGCCGCAATGGCAGCCGGGATGGAGATAGCCATAAAATTCTGCTCCAGCGGCAAATTCATGCCCACGATGGTACCGATCAGAATTGGGGCCACGATGGCGCCAACCCGGCCCACGCCCAGCATCATGCCCACACCGGTGGACCTGCAGGACATGGGATAGAACTGGCTGCAGTACGCACTGGTGACGATCTGCGTCCCGATGGTCGATGCGCCGGCCAGGCCCACGAGCAGGAACAGCAACTCGGTCGGCACCTTGTAGCCCAGCAGCGTGATGGACACGGCGCCCAGGCTGTACATGACCGCCAGCACATACTTGATGTGAAAGCGGTCGGCCAGCCAGCCGCCGCCGATGGCACCAATCATGGCGCCGAAGTTCAACACCAGCACGAATGTGAGCGCCGAGCCCAGGCTGTAGCCGGCTGTCGCCATAAGCTTGGTCAACCAAGAGCTCAGCGCATAAACCATGAACAAACACATGAAGCAGGTCACCCAAAACATCACCGTGCTGAAGCCACGACCTTCGGCAAACAGTGCGCCGAACGACGAGTCGCCGCCGTTCTCAGTCTTGCCTGAGGTCCTCACGATGAACTGGTCCCCGGGCTGAGGCACATAGCTGGGCGCCATGCGCGCGACGATGCTCTTGAGCTCGTCGGTGCGCCCCTTCTTGATCAGGAAAGACATGGACTCTGGCATCTGCTTAAGCACCAGCGGCAGCAGCACCACGGGCGCGGCGGCGGCAATGAACACGCCCTGCCAGCCGTAGGTCTCGATCAGCCCCTTACCCAGCACGGCCGCCAGCATACCGCCGACCGAATAGCCCGAAAACATCAGCGTGACCAGCGTGGCGCGCATCTTGAGCGGCGAGTACTCCGTCATCTGCGCGATCACATTCGGCATCACGCCGCCGATGCCCACGCCGGCCAGAAAGCGCATTGCAGAGAAGCCGATCGGCTCTTTCATCATGCCGGCCGCCGCCGTGAACACGCTGAACAGCAGGATGCAGAGCACGATCACCAGCCGGCGGCCGATGCGGTCGGCCAAGGCGCCGAAGATGATGTTGCCGAACATCATGCCGAACAGCGCCGAGCTGACCATGAAGCCGGCCTGCGTGGCGTCCACGCCCATATCCTTCATGATGGACGGCAGCGCGATGCCGGCCACGGCCAGGTCGTAGCCATCGAAGATGATGACCATTGCGCACCAGAAAAGCACCAGTTTATGAAAACCGTTGAACTTGGCCTCGTCGGCCAGTTTGTTGACATCGATCTGACGCATGGCTTGTTTCCTTTTTATCGTGGTATGGGCTTTGCGCTGCTACGGTCGCAGCGGTGATCAGCGGTCCGGGGCGAGTGTGCGGTGCAGCCAGCTGCACACCGGGCTCTGAGGGTCTTCGAATCCATGGATGGCGCTGAAGTGGTGGGCCCCGAGCACGGCCACCAATTCGGAAGAGTTGCCCGCCGCACGCCAGGCTTGGTGATAGGCGGCGGACTGCCGGGCGAACTCGGGCGATTCAGCCTCGCCCCAGGTCACCAGCGCCGGCGTGCTGCAGGGACGCACGGTGAACAACGGCGAGTTACGGCGGACCACGCCGTCGTCGAGCTGAATCAGTGGCTGCAAGTAGCTGTATCGCAAAGGCGCCAGGTCATAGATGCCACTGACCAGCACCGCCGCGACCAGAGGATCGGCAGGCAGCCCGTAATCCTCCTGCCAGCGCGTCTGCAGCGCCATAGCTGTGAGATGCCCGCCAGCGGAGTGCCCCCCCAGGGCCACGCGCGAAGGGTCGCCGCCGTAGCGCCCGATGTTGCGCAACACCCAGGCCACAGCAGCGCGCACCTGGCGAGTGATCTCGTCGATGGTAACCGTGGGGCACAGGCTGTAGTTGACGACCACGGTTGTGATCCCGCGTCGTTGCAGACCGAGCGCGACACAGCTGAATTCCTTGGCGGTGTTGGCACGCCAGTAACCGCCATGGATGAACACGAACACAGGCGCGCCCAGCTCATCGGCCGGGAAAATGTCGAGCGTCTCCTCCAGCGTGGGGCCGTAGTGGATGTCCAACTCGCACGCCAGGTTCTCCCGGGCGTAGCGGCTGCGGTCCACGAAATGGCGCGCCTCGGCTGCGGGGTCCTGCATCCAGGTCGCGGTACCGTATTGCGCGTCGATCGACGCTTGCGTGCCGAAGTCGCGGTAGTCCACCCATTGCCGCCGGTCGCATGGATCGGCCTTGCGGTAAAGGAATCTCTCGACGGAGAGTTGCGGGTCATCGCTCATAGCTGTGCTCCTTGTGCGTGCTTGATCTTCTGGTCCAGGCCGCGCTGCATGGCATCGTGCCAGGCTGAGTGCTGGTTCACGTACAGGCCCTCGTGTGCAAGTTCGCCGCCGGTCAGCACCGGCTGGATGACCAGCACGTTGTCTTCGGGCCTGAATTCGAGACTGCCCGAGATGAAGCTGCGCCAGTCCTGGGCACTTCTTGCAATAGTCGTCATGGGTTGTCCCTCCCTTGGAGCGGTGGGGTGGGGATGGCTGTCAGGAAAAGGCCAGGCCGCGCCGCCGCCGAACAGTGGTTCAACTGATGCTGGCATTGAACTTCTCGAAGTGGAAGGGTTTGGACTCGCCCCTCATGTCGCGCAAGTACTGGGCCACGTCATCGATCATGGGCGGAGGGCCACACAGGTAGATTTCGACTTTGCCCTCGCGCAAGTGCTGGGGCGCGATGTCGGACGTAACCCTTCGTCGGCTGCTCGCTGTTGGCATCGACCACGACCACGGCGTAGCTGATGTGCGTCAGCGTCTTGGTGAAGACTTCGAGCTTGTCTTGCTGCAGGATGTCGCGGTCGATGTTGCCACCGTAGTTCGATTGGATCGGGTCGCATGGCGCCGCCGCCATGCGCGAGCTTGTCCAGCATCGCCAGGGCGCAAGACCAGTGCCGCCGGGCTAGGCGTGCTCTTTCTGTATTCGCCCAGCGAATACTCGCCCGACTCGAACGGCACTTGCAGGCGGAGCAAGCGCCTTCGCGGCAGTCCATCGCAATGTTGATGCCGGCGCGGTAGGCCGTGTCGACGACGGATTCGTGCCCTTCACATTCGATGAAGCGGGTCGCCCCGTCCTCGAAGTTAAGCGCGATGTTGTAGGTCATGGGCCAGTCTCCTGTTCTCGTGTGCGAGAAG